>DAINRQ010000001.1:0-122339 GCA_036741775.1 Gemmatimonadaceae bacterium
GCCAATGCACCAACAAGCTCCGCAGCCTCGGCAGCGCGCGGGCCTGCGCGTAGGCCTGGGCGAGCAGCGCCGAGTCCGCGAGCGCGCCCGCTGACGCCACCGTTGGAGACCCACGGACGGGGGACTGCGCCACCGCCGTGGCCGGCACAGTGCCTCCCGCGAGAAGCACGAGGACCGCTGCCAGTCGCCGTTGCCGTCCGAACAACATCGCCCGTTCGTATGGTTGGATCATGAGGTCGAATGCTCCACCTATCTGCTCCATCTATCTAAGGTAGCGGCAGTCACCATCATTACCGGGTCAGCTTCCTTTCAGGACTCCGCGACGCCGAACACTCGTTCTTTGCGCCGGTCGCGACGAGGCCCCACTTTCACAGCGCTCCTCAACCGCTACCGGAGAATTACTCCATGGCAGTCGCCCATCGCCCGCTCTCGGCACTCGCGATCGTCGTCCTGGTCGCCACCTCGGGCCCCGCAGGGGCTCAGGCGCCGCTCAACGCGCATCAGCAGCTGGCGCGCGACATCTACGAGGAGCTGATCGAGATCAATACCACCACTGATGCTGACCCTGGTGGCACGACGAAAGCGGCCGAGGCGATGGCGGCGCGGCTGAAGGCGGCTGGATTCCCGGACGCCGACGTGCAGGTGGTGAGCTCCGGGCCGCGCGACGGCAATCTGATCGCTCGTTTTCGCGGCAACAACGCGACCGGCCGAAAGCCCATCCTGCTCCTCGCACACCTCGACGTCGTGGCGGCACGCAAGGAAGACTGGTCGAACGACCTCGACCCGTTCACGTTCACCGAGCGCGATGGGTACTACTACGGGCGCGGCACCGCGGACGACAAGGCGATGGCGGCCATCTGGGTCGCGAATCTCATCCGCATGAAGCAGGAGGGGTACGTCCCGGACCGCGACCTCATCGTGGCGCTCACCGCTGACGAGGAAGGCGGAGACCACAATGGCGTCGACTGGCTCCTGAAGAACAGGCGCGAGCTCATCGACGCCGCTTACGCGCTGAACGAGGGTGGCGGTGGGTATCTGAAAAACGGGAAGCCCTTCTCGCACAACGTGCAGGCCGCGGAGAAAGTGTACTACGACTTCACGTGGGAAGTGCGCAACAAGGGCGGGCACAGCTCGCGCCCGGTAAAGGACAATGCGATCTACCGTCTGTCCGAAGCGCTAGCGCGGCTCCAGAAGTTCGAGTTTCCGGTGAAGCTCAACGAGGTGACACGCGGGTACTTCGAGAAGCTGGCGACCGTGGAGACCGGCCAGACGGCAGCGGACATGCGCGCCATCGCGCGAAACCCGGGCGACACCGCGGCGGCGCGGCGGCTGTCGGCTCACCCCGTGTACAACGCGACGATGCGCACCACGTGCGTGGCGACGCAGCTCGAAGGTGGCCACGCGCCTAACGCCCTGCCCCAGCTCGCGCGCGCGACCGTGAACTGCCGTGTGCTTCCGGATCACGACATCGCCCAGGTGCGTGAGACGCTCGTGGGGATTGCCGGCGACACCGCCGTCCACGTCTCGCCAACGCCCGAGCGCCGAGGCGGGCCGCCGTCTCCGCTCTCGGACGAGGTGATGCGTCCGGTCGAGCGGCTCACGCGAGAGATGTGGCCTGGGATTCCCGTGGTCCCCGTGATGGCGACTGGTGCAACCGATGGGTGGTATTTGCGCGCGGCGGGGATCCCGACGTACGGCGTCTCAGGACTGTTCGGCGACATGGACGACTCGCGCGCGCACGGCCGCGACGAGCGGATGCTCGTGAAGTCGTTCTTCGAGGGGCAGGAGTTCCTGTATCGGCTCGTGAAGGAGCTGTCGAGTCCGCGTCCGGTCTCGTAAGCGAGCACCGCCTTTACCGCCCAGCTCGGTAGAGCGCGGTACGAGTTGCCCATTGACGACGGTGCGCCGACACAACACTGTCGCGGCGAAGACAACTCAAAGCTCCCCGGCCGCATTGGAGGATCCCCGCGATGCACACATCGTCCCTCGCCGCGCGTCTTACACGCGCGGTGGCTGTCATCGGTCTCACGGTCGCGACGGCCTGCGCGCCGGACGCGCCGAGCGTCGTCGCACCGCCGCCGACGGACGCAAACCTTATCGCGGTCGGCCGGCCGGACGACCTTGGTCCGGCGCGCGCCGCACAGGTGCGTCACACCGGCCGGCTCCTCGGAAACCGCGACGTCCTCGGCACCGGCATCGGCCGGCTCTCCGACGGTCGCCCCGGAATCACCGTATACGCGCGAAATACGGCGGCCGCCGCGCGACTGCCTCGCGAGCTCGATGGCATTCCGGTCGTCGCCGAGGTGACGGGCGACATCACCGTATTGCCTGCCGTCGCGAGGGTGAAGCCACAGCCAAAGCCCGACCGTCCGCCGGGTGGCGGTGGTGGCGGCGGCGGCGGCGGGACGATCAAGCCGACGGATTACGCGCGGCCGGCGTACATCGGCATGTCGACCGGGAACGCAGGCGAATGCGCGTCCGGCACGATCGGGGCGAAGATCTCGAAGGGCGGAACGATCTACGCGCTCAGCAACAATCACGTCTTCGCCCGTGAGAACGATGGCGCGAGCGGTGAAACGATCTACCAGCCCGGGCGCTACGACCTCGGCTGCGCCTCGGGCGCTCAGTACGCGTGGGGCACGCTCTCGACGTACAGGAACATCAGCTTCGGCGGCAGCAACACGGCGGATGCGGCGCTCGCGCGCGTAACGAACGCGGCGAACCTCGTTGGCTCGACGCCCCCGGGGGTATCCTACGGGAGCCCGAGCGCCACGCTGGCCAACGCGTCGCTCAACATGGCGGTGCAGAAGTTCGGCCGCACGACCGGGCATACCACGGGCGTGATTGTCGGGGTGAACGTGACCATTCGCGTCCAGTACTCGAGTGGCGTCGCGACCTTCGTGAACCAGATCCAGATCCGTGGCGACAAGGGCGCGTTCAGCAAGTCGGGCGATTCTGGGTCGTTGATCGTGACCCGCACCGGCAATCACCCGGTGGGCCTGTTGTTCGCTGGCGGCCAGACGTCCACGTTCGCGAACACGATTCAGGACGCGCTCCAGGCGGTTGGTGGCGGGACGATCGTTCCGTAGGTTCCCGGGCAGACTCTCGCCCCAACGGGGCGTGCGCGCCGTGGTCCTCTGCGCTCTGGCGCTCGGGGCCGCGGCGTGTTCGTCTCCCCCACGTCAGAACAGCGACACGATGATCGCCAAGCAGCCGATAGAGCTCGTCCTCCGCACTCACACCGACTCGCTGATGCGCCTGCCCGGCGTCGTCGGCACCGCGATCGGCCTCTGCGACAGCACGCCGTGCATCAAGGTGCTCGTCGCTCGCTCGACGCCCGAGCTCCGGCGGTCAGTGCCCGCTTCGCTCGACGGATGGCGCGTCGCGATGGAGGAGACGGGAGTCATCCGGCCGCAGGACGCGCGCGATACGGGGACTCGCTGAGCCGGCGCCTTGCCGGCCCCCAGCGCCTGGGATAGCATCGGCGTACTATCGACGCACGGCCGTCTGTCGGCCGGCCACGCTCACTCCACCTTCCAGGAGAGCCTGCATGCGTCTCGCCCCGCCGCTAGCGAGCGGCTTCCTCCTGGCGGCCGCGCTGATGTCGCCGCGCGCCGTCCAGGCCCAGGACGGTACCTGGGCGCTCACGAACGCCCGCATCGAGACCGTCACTCGCGGGACGATCGAGAAGGGCACGATCGTCATCCGCGACGGCTTGATCGAGGCCGTAGGCGCCAACGTCAACCCGCCTGGTGATGCCCGTGTCGTGGACCTCGCGGGCCGCACCGTCTACCCCGGCCTCATCGACCTCACATCGTCCATGGGGCTTCCGGCCCCCTCGGTGGGTGGCGGTGGGTTCGGCGGTGGTGGTGGCGGCGGAGGCGGACAGGGCTCGGCGCAGGGTGCAAATCGCCCGCGCTTCGTTGGCCTCGAGCCGGGGCGCCTGATCGCGACCGAGGTGAACCCTCCGGCCGGCGACCTCCGGGCGGCGCGCGATCTCGGGATCACCGCCGCGCTCATCGCTCCCACGCGCGGCGCCTTCCGCGGCCTCTCGGCGCTCCTGCCCATGCACGAGGACTCGGCCGCGCAGAAGGTCGTGCGCTCCCCCGTGGGACTGCACATGGGGTTCCAGGGAGTGGGCGGGCGCTATCCGCAGACGCTCCTCGGCGTGATCGCCTATGAGCGCCAGCAGTTCTACGACGCGCAGCATCACGCGGCGATGCTGGACCGCTACCGGGCCGGCGGGCGCGGGGTGTCGCGTCCGTCGTACGACCCGGACCTCGACGCGCTCGTGCCGGTGGTGCGTGGGCAACTCCCGGCGTTCTTCGCCGCGAACAACGAGAACGAGATCCGGCGCGCGCTGGACCTGGCGAAGGAGTTCAACCTCAAGTTGACCGTCGTCGGCGCAACCGAAGGGTTCCGGGCGATCGACGCGCTCAAGGCGAGTGGGCGTCCGGTCGTCGTGTCGGTCGAGTTCCCGAACGCGAGCAACGTTACCGGATGGCAGTACCGCGGAGCGCAGCGCCGCGAGCTCAACGACAGCGCGACGCGGGAAGCCGCGGTGAAGCGGCTCGTCGAAGGGAATGCGGCCACGCTGCATCAGGCAGGCGTTCGGTTCGCACTCGCGTCGGGCTCGCTCAAGCCTACCGACTTCCTCGCCAACGTCAGAAAGACGATTGCGGCGGGTCTGCCGCGTCAGGCGGCGCTCGAGGCGCTCACGATTCGCGCGGCGGAGATCGCCGGGGCGGAAAATCAACTGGGGAGCATCGAGACGGGAAAGATCGCAAACCTCGTCATCACGCAGGGCGATCTCCTCTCGGAGAACCCGCAGATCCGGATGGTGTTCGTCGATGGTGTAGGGCACGAAGTCATTCCCGCGGCGGCCGCGCGCGGCACGCGCGCGGCTGGCGGCGGTGGTCCGACGGCGCAGGCGGGTGGCACGTGGGCCATGCTGGTCTCGTCACCGCAGGGCGAGGTACCGACGACGTTGACGCTCACGCAGTCGGGGGACGCGCTCGACGGGTCGATGACGTCGCAGTTCGGTTCGGCGTCGATCTCGAACGGACGCGTGCAGGGACGCACCGTGACGTTCTCACTGTCGATGACCGTCGGCGGACAGACGATGGAGATGACGGTGGAGGGTGAAGTCGAAGGGAACCGGATGACGGGGCGCATTCGCACGGGTGAGATGGGGACCATGAACTTCACGGCGGAGAGAAGGCCATGAGACAGCCGAGCACTTGGAACAGAGACAGGGGCCTCGGGCTTCTCGTCGCGGCCGCGTTCGTCATTGCCGCGCCGCTACATGGGCAGGCTTCGGGTGCCCAGCGTGCCGCGACCGCAGCCGCGCAGGCACCGACGCTCGACCTCACCGCCGTGTCGTTGCCGGTGCCGCCGGCGGGGCGGCTCGTCGCGATCACCAACGCGACGATCATGACGGCGTCGAACGGGACCATCCCGAAGGGAACGATCGTCATCCGGGACGGCAAGATCGCCGCGGTTGGCGCCGACGTGCAGGTGCCGTCGGGCGCGAAGGTGATCGACGCGAACGGCAAGTATGTCACGCCCGGCATCATCGACGCGCACTCGCACTCCGCGTCCGAGGGGATCAACGAGGGGACGCTGTCGATCACGTCGATGGTGCGCATGGAGGACGTGCTGCGGCAGGACGGCGTCAGCCTGTACCGCCAGCTGGCCGGCGGGACGACGACGCTGAACATCCTGCACGGGTCCGCGAACACGATCGGCGGACAGAATGCGGTGGTGAAGCTCCGGTACGGCCTGCCGGTGGACAGTCTGATGTTCGAGGGCGCTCCGCCGGGCATCAAGTTCGCGTTAGGCGAGAACGTGCGGCAGACCAACCGGACACCGCAGCCAGGCCGAGAGCTGCGGTACCCGCGCACACGGATGGGGGTGGAGGACCTGCTTCGCGACGCGTTCACGCGGGCGCGCGAGTATCAGCGCGAGTGGCAGCAGTACGAGCAGCGTCGGCGTGCCACGAGCGGTGCCGCGCGGGCGGCACTCGTGGCGCCGAAGCGCGATCTCGAGCTCGACGCGCTCGTGGAGATCCTCGAGGGCAAGCGGCTCGTGCATTGCCACTCGTACCGGGCCGACGAGATCCTCATGATGCTCCGTATCGCGGAGGAGTTCGGGTTCCGCGTGGCGTCGTTCCAGCACGTGCTCGAGGGCTACAAGGTGGCCGACGAGCTCGCGAAGTCGGGCAGTGGCGCGAGCACGTTCGCCGACAACTGGGCGTACAAGATCGAGGCGTGGGACGCGATCCCGCATAACGCGGCGCTGATGGCGGAACGCGGCGTCGTGGTCTCGATCAACTCGGACTCCGACGAGCGCGCGCGCCGCCTGTACCAGGAAGCGGCGAAGGCGATGCACTATGGTGGTGCGTCGGAGGAAGAGGCGCTCCGGATGATCACGTTGAACGCCGCGAAGCAGCTCGGCGTCGACAAGCGTGTGGGCTCGATCGAGGTCGGCAAGGATGCGGACCTCGCGATCTTCACCGCCCATCCGTTCGCGCCGGCGGCGCGGGTGGACATGACGCTCATCGACGGTCGCGTGTTCTTCGACCGCGCGACGTCGCCGACGCTCGAGCATCTGATCGAGCAGATGCGCACGCGCGTGCGTCCGAACGTGACGAGCGAGGAGGACCGATGAGAGCGGGAACCGGGAACCGGGCAGGGGGAACCGGCTGTCATTCCGAGCGGAGCCGCGCAGCGGCGGAGTCGAGGAATCGCAGGGCTGGTGGTAGAGAGGCCCCTCTACCGGGACGCCTGCGATTCCTCATCACCCGCTTCGCGGGTACCCGGCTCGGAATGACAATGGCGCTCGGAATGACGGCGGTGTTCGGCGCAACCGTCCAGGCCCAGGGGCCGACGTACGTCATCCGGGGCGGGACCGTCGTGACCGTCACGGGCGCGAGCATACCTAACGGGACCGTCGTCATCCAGAACGGGCGGATTCAGGCCGTCGGCGCGAACGTGCAGGCGCCAGCCGGCGCGACGGCCGTCGATGCGACCGGGCTGTTCGTCTACCCCGGCATGATCGACGCCGGGACGCAGCTCGGGCTCACCGAGATCGGCTCGGTGCCGGGGTCGGAGGACACGCGCGAGATCGGCGACTTCAACCCGCAGAACGTCGCGCTCACGGCGGTGAATCCCCATTCCGAGCTGATCCCGGTCACGCGCGTCAACGGCGTGACGACCGTGATCACGTCGGCCGAAGGCGGACTCATGTCGGGCAGCGCGGCGCTCATGGATCTCCTGGGCTGGACGCCTGACGAGATGGGCGTGAAGCCACGTGCCGCGATGGTCATGACGTATCCGTCGCTCGGCGGCGGCGGATTTGGCGGGTTCGGCGGTGGGTTCGGCCAGAATCAGCAGTCGGCCGCGGAACGGCGCGAGAACATGAACCGGCAGGTGCGTGAGCTGCGCGCATTCCTCGCCGATGCCCGGGCTTACGCGGAAGTGAAATCGCGGGCGGGCGGCACCGACGGGGCGAATGCCTCGCGTGTGAATCAAAAGATGGAGGCGCTCATCCCGGTGATTCGCGGTGAGATGCCGGTCATTTTCGACGTCAACAACGCCGACCAGATTCGCGGCGTGCTGGCGCTCGCCGACTCGTTCAAGCTGAAGGTGATCATTCGCGGCGCGCGCGAGGCGTGGAGACTCGCCGATACGCTGGCCGCTCGCGGGATTCCGGTGATCGTGGGTCCGACGACGCAGGCCCCCGGCGCCGATGACCCGTACGACATGCTCTACGCGCAGCCGGGCGTCCTCGCGAAAGCCGGGGTGAAGATCGCGTTCCAGACGTCGGACGCGGCCAACTCGCGCAACCTGCCGTACAACGTGGCGCTCGCGACGGCGTATGGGCTCGACTCCACGGAAGCGATCAAGTCGATCACCATCAACCCGGCGCAGATCTTCGGCGTCGCGGACCGGTACGGCAGCATCGAGCCGGGGAAAGTCGCGAACGTCGTGGTGACGACCGGCGACCCGCTCGACGTTCGGTCTACGGTGAAGCACCTCTTCATCCGGGGGATGAAGGTACCGCTGACCGACCGGCACACCGAGCTGTACGAGCAGTTCAGGGCCAGACCGAAACCATAATCAAGAACAGCGCTGGTTGCTGCTAGCTGGAACCAGCGCTCTTCATGCCTTCCGTCGCTCGAGTCTCCGTTCGTAGATGCCTCGCTGCAACCCGGCAACGAAGTGGCGCGCGTTTCTGCCTAACACACGGGTATCATAGCCCCCTTCCTGGACGGCCAGCGTCGGCAACGCGAGACCGGCGACCGCGCCACCGATCCGCTCGAAGCCGTCAGGCGTCACACTCCACGCGCCCGTCGGGTCGCCCTTCGCGATGTCCAGCCCGACCGAGACCACGAGCGACTTCGGGGCGAACGTCTCGATGATCGACAGGGCGCGCTCGAGCGTCTCGAGATACTGACCGTCGTTCACTTCCTCGGGAAGCGGGAAGTTGTGGTTACACCCTTCTCCGGCCCCGACGCCGCGCTCGTCTACGAAACCGGCGAAGTACGGGTAGGCGTAGCTCGGATCACCGTGAATCGAGATCGTGAGGACGTCACCGCGATCGTAGAAGATGTCCTGCGTCCCGTTCCCGTGATGGAAGTCGATGTCGAGCACCGCCACCTTCCCCTCGGCGCTGAGGGCATGGGCGGCGATCGCGGCGTTGTTGAAGTAACAGAAGCCGCCGTACACACTCCGCTCGGCATGATGGCCGGGTGGACGGCAGAGCGCGTAGACGAGCTGTTCACCATCGCGAAGCAGCGACGCACCCGTGAGCGCGCAGTTTGCCGCCGCCTTCGCGGCGACGAGCGCGTTCCGCGTGAGCGGGGTGAACGTGTCGATGCAGTAGTAGCCCGCCTGCACTTCCTCATCCACCGGCTTGCGCTCACGCAGGCGGATGGGGAAGACGTACGGATAGACCGCTTCGCCCTCCTTGAGCTTCGGGCACACGCGCTCGAGGTACTTCACAAAATCCGCGTCGTGGACCGCGAGAATGGGCTCGTCACCGTGCTCGCGCACGTCCACGAACTCGACGCCGGGCAGCACGCTGAGGGTGTGGGCAATCCGGTCCACCCGAACCGGACGCTCGACGTACCCACGCTCCTTCACGTGATGCAGGTGATGATGCGGTGTGACGAGCACCTTGAGCGGCCGGAACAGTTCGCGTCGCGGGGGGACGCGCGCCGGCGCCGTCGCGCTTCGCGGCGGCTGGAAGGACACGGGCCCGTCCGGGACCGAGTCGATGATCGAGCGCGGGTACGGGTCATCTCGGCGATACCCGTATTTCCGGTAGAGCAGCACGTCCATCATTGCGCGCACCTCTTCACCGCGCGGATGCCTAACGTCTCCCAGCGAGTCGAAGATCAGGTAGGGCTCGCCTTCGGAGCGTTCCGGGCGCTTTTCCTCGTACCGCGTGCCGGCAATCACGCGCGCACCGTAGCGCTCGTAGAACCGTATCCGGGCCCGATTCTCACGTCGCCGGATTGAGTCGGGCTCGAGCTCCGGGTCGTCGGGCCGGACCTCGAGGTACAACCCCGTCGTGCCGAGACGCTGGAGGTACTCACGGAGGGCCTCGTACAGCGCGCCGCCAATGCCGCGCTGGCGGACGTTCGGGTCCACGACGATGAAGTCGAGCAGCGTCGCGTTGATGTCGGGGTAATGCAGAGCGATCGCGAACGCCAACACCCGGCGAATTCGGGGGTCCTCGGCGGTGATGATGACGGTGCGATGCCCGAGCTCGCTCTGGCGGCGGAGCAGATCGGGGATGCGATCAGCGTACCCGCCGTAGACCTCACCGAAGTAGCTGCGGAAGATCCGCTGCACTTCGGCAATGCGGCGCGGCTCGAGGTCGGCGTCGAAGACGTGGACGAAGCGAATGGACATAGGAAGAACGGCTATCAGCTATCAGCTAACAGCTATCAGCTATCAGCAAAACGGACACCCACGGGACGCCCCTCTCAGACAGGGAGGCGTCCCGACGGTTCTCGCTTTGATGATAGCTGATAGCTGATGGCTGTTGGCTGTCTCACCACCAACAACCGCGCCGTTGCCTCGTTCACGGCGTCCGCATCGGCTGATGTGGTCGCGGTCGCGGACGCGAAGTCGAGCCACCGGAGCGCCTCCTCGGGCGCTCCTCGGGCGTCCGCTGCCCCGGCGGCAAGCATGGCGTGCCGGAACGCCATCGCTCGCTCACCCCCCTGCTCGGCGTAACGCGCGACCTCGCTCGCCTCCGGGGCGATTCCGGCGTCCCTCGCCGCGCTTTCGACCGCGACGGCCAACGCCCGATTCACCTCGCGCCGGCGCGACGTGCCGAGGGAATCGGTCACGACCCGGGCGATGGTGGGGTGCGCGCACCGGAACGTACCATCCTCTTCGACCGCGAGATGGCGCTCGACGAGCGCGTCGCCCACCATCGCCGCCCGCAATCGCGAGATCCCATGAACGTAGGACAGCACATCGGCGCGACAGCCATGCGCGGACACCGCGAGCGTGATCAGGATGGCGCTCAACTCGTCAGGCAGGCAGTGAATACGCTCCGCGATCGCCTCGTGCACGCTCGGCAGCGGCACCGCCGCGAGTGATGCGTCCTGACTCTGTGCCTCGAGGACCCACTCTCCCGATTCGGGGTCGACCGTCAACCACCCCTGTGCGAACAGCGTCTTGAGCAGCTCGATGACGTAGAACGGGTACCCCGCCGTCACTTCGTGGATGCGCGTCGCGAGCCGGCGTGCGCCGTCCGTCGCCCTGACACGCCCGAGTCCCTGCATGAGCTCCCACACCTCGCCCGCGCTCAATGGCCGGAGCTCGACTGGCGTCGTGTGTGGAGACGCCCGGAGCGCGCGCACGAGCCGTGACGGCGGTGCATCGCGCTCGATCGACCCCGGAGAGTAAGTCAGGCACCACAGGACGGGAGCGTTCTCCAGCGCGCGGATGACGGCATGGAGCACCGCACAACTATCGGCGTCGCACAGGTGGAGGTCGTCGATCAGGGCCGCGACCGGCGCCTCCTCGCCTAACGCGGCAATGACCTGCGTCACGGCTTCGACCAGGCGACCGCGGTCGCCGGCGATCGTGGGCGCCGCCTCGCCCAGCACTGGGAAGCGTGCCCGGAGCTCGGGCACCAACCGCGCTACCTCCACGAGCCACTGTGGGTCCGTGCCGGCCAGCCCAGGGGCGTCCAGTCCGGACCGGAGCGCCTCGATCACGGCGCCCAGAGGCACACCCCGATAAGCGTCGTGTGCCCGGCCCCGCAGGACCGTTCCACCCTCGGCGGTGACCCAGCGGAAGAAGTCGGCCGCGAGCCGGCTCTTCCCGACGCCCACATCGCCCTCGATGATGAGGACGCGCGACCGCCCGCGGACGACCTTCGACCAGATCCTGGTGAGCGCATCCCATTCTCGCGACCGTCCGACGAGGCTTCCATCGAACGATGGCGCCGCCGCGTACCACTCCTCCGTGGCCTGATGCGGTATCGGCTGCCGGCCGGTGCTGCTGTTCTGGATGCGCTCCAGCAGTTGAACGACCGCTGATTCCGGTGACCGGCCTGTTTCGTCCGCCAGGTAGATTCTGTACCGCTCGTATGCGCCGATTGCGGCAGCGTGGGCGCCCGCCATGAAGTGTGCTTCCATCAGCGCGGCCGTCGCGGCGGCCGCTCCCGGCGCGACCGCGGTCCATCGCTCCGCGAGCCGTACCGCGTCGTTCCACTGCCGCGTGGCAAGGGCGTCACGGGTAACCGCGGCCAGAACTTCGCCAGACCGGCGAATCAGCGACGCCCGGGTTCGATCGGCCCACTCGTCGAACGCCGGGCAATGACGCAGGTGTAGCCCGTCGAGGAAGCTGGTCACCGGGACTTCGGCCGCCGCTCGCGGTGAATCCTTCGCGAGGCGGTAGAACGTCGAGACATCGCAGGCGATCGGCCCCACGAGCTCCACCGATGTCCGATCGACGCGGAGGGAATCGGGGACTACCTCTCTCAAGTGGACGAGGGCCTGCCGCAGGGAAGCCTTGGCCTTTTCGTCCGGGGAGTCGCCCCACAAGAGGGCCGCCAGCTCGTCGCGTGAATGTGCGCCTGGTTCGAGGGCCAGATAGGCGAGCAGCGCCAACGCCTTCGCACTCAGTGACGCCGGCACACCGTGAACGCCCTCGCCTTCAAGCGCTACTCGGCCACACAGGGTCAGCGACAGCACGGGCATCGTCGCTCGCTTGCTTGGAGGGCGGCTAACGTACCCCGATTTCACGATCGTCGAAAGGAGATTCACGATCGGTTCACGGTTCGCCTGCATCGTGTCGCCCAGTGGTTCGCGCGTTTCACGTATGCCCGCCTACGAGGAACCCCATGAAAAAGGACCAGGAGATCGTCCGGATCGAGCTCACGCCTGAGCAGAAGCAGCTGGTGAAGCAGGAGATCGGGAAGGAAGGCGATGCGGTCGAGCTGACCGTGAAGGAGCTGGAAGAGCGTATCGCTCCACGCCGCTACATCGCGTACTAGTTCCTGGCGGGTCTTGAACGGGCGGGTGAGAAACTCCTCACCCGCCTTTTTTTTCGGCATATTGTGCCGGGATTGCGGTTCGATGGATAGCGCGGCAGGTTAGCGGCTCAGACCACCCTCGGCGCACGGGATGCCGCCTTCTCGATGACCACCGTGGATCCGGCGCTCACGACGCCGCCGACGGGCGTCCCAGTCACCGAACCCGGTGACCCGCCGACGTCGATCCGTCGGCTCCTGGCGGTCACCCTGGACCTCGCGAATACGCGCGACGCCCAGGACGTCGAAGCGAAGACCCTCCGTGCCGCAACCGAGCTACTTGCGGCCGACACGGTCTCGTTGTGGGTCCCGCACGGCGACGCGTTCGCCTGCCCGGTCGCGCTCGGCGATCATGCCGCGGTCCTTCTCGGTGCGCGCCACCCAACGAATGCGCTGGACGCCGCCCTGCCTGCCGAGGACGGGATGGTCGTGATGCATGCATCGCTGGCGTCGGCTGGAGGAGCGGCGGGTGCACTGCGGGTGGCTCGCGATCCGGCGACTGGCGGCCCGTTCGGCCAGGCCGATCGCGAGGTGCTCGACGGTCTCGCGGCTGCCGCCGGCATCGCGCTCGCGAACGCGCAGCGAGCCACCTCGAACGACCGAGCGCAGGACCTCGCGCTCGTGATGGAGATGAGCCGCGAGATCGGGGCGACACTCGATCTCGATCGGGTGATGCGCTCCGTGGTGAACCTCGCCATGCGCGCACTGCCCTTCGACCGCGGTGCGATTGCGTTGTACGAGCGCGGCGCATGCGACATTCGCGCGGTGGCGGGTGCCGAGACCGTGGACCCCGACGATCCCGAGCTCAAGGACCTCGCCGTGCGCGCTGCCTGGGCGGCGGGCGTCGGCGAGAGCTTCTATCTGTCGGATCGCACCGAGCCGGCCTCGGACGCTGAGCGGTTGTTCCTGCAGATCTTCGAGGACGATCTCGCCGCGGACGGCGTGGGGAGTGGCCTGTACGTTCCGCTCAAGGACGAGGAGGGTGTCGTCGGCATTCTCGTACTCGAGTCGGCACGGCCGGAGTTCGCCACCGAACGGCAGCGCGAGCTGATCGGCACCCTCGCGAACCAGGCCACGGTCGCGCTGCGCAACGCCCAGCTCTACCATCAGGTCCCGCTCGCCGATGCGTTAGGCGCCCTGCACGCGCGCAAGGAGGCGTTTCTCGCCCTTCCCCGGCGGCGGCGCCTCACGCTGGCGGTCGTCGTGCTCGTGGTCGTCGGCGCGCTCACGTTGATTCGCTGGCCACTGCGTGTCGACGCCATCGCGCCATCCTTTCGCCCGACGGCACGCGCGGAAATTCGGCCACTCACGGACGGTATCATCGAGCGCGTACTCGTGCGGGAGGGGAGCGTCGTGGCGCAAGGCACGCCTCTCATACAGCTCCGCGACGCAGAGCGTCAGGCCGACCTCGGCGCCGCGACCGCTGCGGTACTCGCGGCGGAGCGTTCGGCCGCAAACGCCGCGAGCCGAGGTGACGCCGCGGAGGAGCGGTTGCAGCGCATGCGGGCTGCGGTGCTGCGACGCGAGGCCGCGCTGCGGGAGGACGAGCTGCGCGCGACGACGATACGAGCCCCAATGGACGGTGTCGTGCTGACCGCGCGCCCCGAGGAGCGTGTCGGCGCGTGGGCCGACGCGGGGAGCGAGCTACTCATCATTGGTCGCACCGACACGCTCGAGCTCGAGTTCCTCGTCAACCAGCGAGACATTGGGCGCGTGCACGTGGGCGGGGAGGTGCGCCTCCGCGTCGACGCGTTCCCACAGCGGACGTTTCGTGGCCGCGTGTCGGGGATCGCCGATGTGGGCGTCGATACCGCCGGCACGGTACTGTTTCCCGTTCGCGCTGTCGTGCCTAACGTGGGCGAAGCGCTGCGCCCCGGGATGGTGGCGTACGCACGCGTGCTGACCGCGCCGGCGTCCGTCCTGGGGCGTGCCGTCCGCGAGCCGGCGCGCCGCCTTCGACTCCTCTGGTGGAGGATGTGGTCATGACCGCTCCTGGGGTGGCAGGGCGACGCGCTAGCTGCGTGATTGCGGGTATCGCTCTCGCCGGCGTCGTCGGCTGCGGTCCAAGGACCACCGTGGAATCGCGCGGAACGACCACCGCCCCAGACACGGCGGGAGTTCTCGTCACGACGGCGACGATCCGCGCGCCACTCGAGCTCCCGGCTCAGCTCTACGTGGAGCATGACGCGGCCGTCGTCGCGCGCTCCGCTGGGGTCGTCGATTCGGTGCTCGTCGATCTCGGGTCTCGTGTGTCGGCCGCGGCGCCGCTGGCGCGTCTCGAGAGCGCCGACCAGGAGCTCGCCCTGGCCCAAGCGGAAGCCGCGTACGAGAACATGGGCCGACTGGTGAGTCGGGCACGCGCGATGACAAAGGCCGGCGGCGTCACCGTCGCGGATTCCGAGCAGGTCGAGTTCCAGTACACGCAGGCCGAGCTCGCGCGTCGCAAGGCGAGACGGGACCTCGAGCTCACGCGTATCGTTGCGCCGTTTGCCGGCGTGGTGACGGCACGCTACGCTCGGCCCGGCCGGTTCGTCTCACCAGGTGACACACTCTTTCGTGTCACCGAATCCGCGCCGCTGCTCGCGCGCGTGCGAGTGCCTGAGGGAAGCGCGAGCGAGATTCGTGTCGGAGACCGGGGCACGGTCACCGGCCTTCGTGGTACCACCGCGCAGGCAACCGTGCGACAGGCAGCGCCGGCCATCGATCCGGCAAGCGGCACGCGCGAGGTCGTGCTGCGCCTCGCGTCGAATACGACGTTCTTACCTGGTGCCAGCGTGACCGTACGGCTCGGGAACCAGCAGCGAGCCGCCGTGGTCGTACCGCGCGAGGCCGTCTCCTCGGAAGGCTATGCGCTCGTTATGGAGAATGGCCGGACGGTGCTGCGACCGGTAACGGTCGGCTCCGACGCCGGCGACGGTCGCGTGGAGGTCGTGAGCGGTCTCGCGTCCGGTGAGCGCGTCGCGCGCGACGCCGGCCGAACGCGCTGACGGCAGCCATGCCACGCTCGTGCCCACCGGTTCATCGCGAATGAGCGTCGTCACCCTCGCCGCAGGCGCGCACGGTCCTCGGCTTCGCTCGGATATCACGATTGTCGAGCAGGTCTTTCGCGGCGAGACGAGCTTCGTCGTGAAGGATCCGGCAACACGCAAGTACTTTCGTTTCCGGCCGGTCGAGGTCGGCGTCATGCGCTGCTTCGACGGCCGGCGCACTGCGGACGAAATCGCGGCGGCGCTCGCGGAACAGGGGCTGCGCCTGACGGGCAACGCCATCGAGGCCTTCGCGCGCAAGCTCGCCGGCATCGGTCTCCTCGAGCGCACGCTCACCGACCGCACCACGCTCGAGATCGAGCGGCTTCGCGCCGAGCGGCGTCGCCGCCGGCGACCCGCGCTGTTCCGCGGTGAGCTGATGCGGATGCGATGGTCGTTCGGCGACCCCGACTCCCTGCTCGATCGCGTGATGCCGTGGATCCGGTGGATATTCACGCCGACGTTCGTGATAGTGTCGATCGCGCTGTTCGCGATCTACTTCCTCGTGCTTGCCGCGACGTGGAGCGACTTCTCCCGAACCGTTGTCGAGCTGTACTCCCCCTCGACGATCACGTTAGGCACGATCGCCGTGCTCTGGCTCACCGGGACCGTCGTGGTCGTCATCCACGAGCTCGGGCACGCCTTCACCTGCAAGCACTTCGGCGGTGAGGTGCACGAGCTGGGAGTCATGGTCATCTACTTCCAGCCAGCCTTCTACTGCAACGTCAACGACGCATGGAGCTTCCCGTCGTTGCGCTCGCGGCTCTGGGTGACGGCTGCTGGTGGCTGGATTCAACTCGTGGTCGCGGGCCTCGCCGCGATCGTGTGGCTCGTCGCTCGACCGGATACGCTGGCGTCGGAGGCGGCGGTCGCCGCAATGATCGTGGGCGGCATCACGTCGATCGTGACGAATGCGAACCCGCTGATCCCGCTCGACGGGTATTTCGCGCTCACGGATTGGCTCGAGATCCCGAACTTGCGCATCCGGGCCCGGGAATACTTCGCGTGGTGGGTGCGACGCCACGTCCTGCGGCTCGAGTTGCCCGAGCCGGAGGTCACGGACCGCGAGCGAAGGGTGTTTCTCATCTACGGGACACTGTCCTTCATCTATATCGTCGGGCTCCTCGGCTTCATTGCATTCTGGCTCGCGGGACGCGCGCACCAGGCACTCGGCGCGATCGGTACTCTCGTTGTGTTGGGCCTCGTCGTCGCAATGACGCGTCGCGGGATCGTCACCTGGACGCAGTCGATCGCGCTCGCCATTCGCGCGCGTCGTGCCGAGCGGGCGGGTCGCCGGTGGTGGCGCGGTGCGGCGCTCGCGACGTTCGCTCTCGTGCTGCTACTTGCAGTGCTGCCGTGGACTCTGACGACGACCGGGCGATTCGTGGTGTCTCCGGCACGCGTCTCGGAGGTGACGGCGCCTGACAGCGGTATCGTCGCGATTGTGTTCGCTCGCGAGGGAATGCACGTGGCAGCCGGCGCTCCGCTCGCCCGCCTCGTCGACCGTGACCTCGACCGAGCGCTCCTGTCCGCCATGCGCGCGGCCGACTCGCTCGGCGTCGCCGTCTCACGCGCTCGCGCGGCCGGTGGCATGACGGAACGGTTGGAGGCTGAACGTGGCGAGGCCGTTGCCCGCATGGCGGCGGTACAGACGCGCATTGACGCGCTCACCCTTCGCGCGCCCTTTAGCGGCGTGGTCGTGACTCCGCGCGTCCACGAGCTGTATGGACGTCGCGTCGAGGCAGGCGGCCCGATCATGCGCGTTGCGATGCTGGACTCGTTGGAAGCACGGATTGCGGTCACTCGCGCCGGTGCTACTGCGGTACACCCGGGCCAGGTCGTGCACCTCATGCCCTACGAGCACTCTCGTGCTGTGACGACGGTCGTGGGCTTCACCGCGCCCGCCGGCGCTGGATCCTCGGCGAAGGGTACGATCGAGGTGCGGGCGCCGATCGGACCATCGACACGCTGGCGTGCCGGTGTCACAGGTGAGGCGAGCGTCGAGCTTCGCCGCGCAACGGCGCTCGCCGCGCTCTGGTGGAACGTCAGGCAGCGGATTCGCAGCAACGTACTGCTGTAGAAGGCCGCGGGCAGCTTGGTGCTACGCCCGCGCGAGGAATTGCTCAATGTCCTCCGCGCGAGCCTCCGCGTCCGCCTCCCCGAGCTCGATGAGCCGACCGATGTAGTTCGCCTGAAACATCAGCAGGCTCAGGATATCCGGGCTCTTCGTCTGTCGCGTCCCGAGCCCGCGCGTCATGAAGCGAAAGAAGCCCGGGAGCAGAGGCTCGTACTCCCGTGAGAGCTTTCCGAGATCCTGCGACGGCCGCAAGACGAGGATGTTCACCACCCGAAGCCCATTACGCTCGTCAGGTGGGAGTTTTCGCAGGACGTGATTCATGCGCTCGAGCCGGATCACGTCCTGATCGATGAGGTCGAGGAACACCGCGTTATACAGAATGCTGAGCACCTGCGCAGGCGGCGGGTAACCGCGGATGAGGGGTTGATTCGCCTCGGCCTGCGTGCGTTCGTAGCGTGTGGACACGGCGATGATCTTGTGCGCCCCGAGATGCAGTGCGGGCGAGAGCGGTGCCGCCAACCGGATGCCGCCATCGCCGTGCCACGAGTCGCCGATCCGCACGGCCGGAAAGAAAAATGGCAGCGCCGCCGACCCCATCACGTGATCGACCGTGAGGTGCGTGCTGATCGAGCGCCGCTTCGGTCGCTCCCACTCCACCAGGTTACGTCCCTGCATCCATACGATCGACTGTCCCGTCGCGTAGTCGGTCGTAGTCAGGGCAACCGCGCGCAGCGAACCGCGCGCGAGGTTCTGGTCGATGCCTTTGAGGATGCCGTCCTGCGGCAGCAGCGCCTCGGTGAGATAGGACCGCAGCGGCGACGTATCCACGAGTCCACGTGTCTGTGGCTCCGCAGGCGTGCCACCGGAGAGCAGACGGACGCCCCACCGGAAGAAATTGGTGAGGAGCGGCGGCGCATCGACGCGAAAGACCTGTTCGGGCGTGAGGGATCGCCACAGTTGCTCGAGTGACGTCGCGGCCGCCGTGAACGTGCCGGTGTGTTGCGCGAGGTGCGCGACGTTGACGGCCCCCGCCGAGACTCCCGTGAGGATCGGGAACCGAAGCGACGGGTACCGGCGAGCGAGGTAGCGCAGCAGCCCGACCTGATACGCGCCGCGGGCCCCGCCACCACCCATCACGAGCGCAAGCTCGCCGAGGTCGGGAGCACTCGGCCTCGCGCCCCCGGGGAGGGTCGTCGAGTCTGGTGGCTCCGTCGGCAACTGTTCCATGGGCCGACAAGCTTCCCGTGTTTTCAGGGCGGCGCAAGGGAAACCGAGGAGTCCGACCGAGCGCGCGTCTACCGGAACGGTTGTGGGAAAACATGAACGCAGATTGACGCAGATTTCGTCGATTTCGCGATGAAACGCTCCGTTAGGGGTCAGACTCCTAACGGACCGTTCGAACGCGCCGAGACCGAACGACGAGACCAAGTCATCGAGAGCTCAGAGCCCTTGATCGGGGGCCGGCATCCAGAACGAGGGGGAAACGGATGAGGGGATGAGGGAGATGCTGGGGATCTGTCCTCATCCGGGACCCGCCCTCGCTCGAGGGGCGCCGGATGGTGCGCCGTCACCTCGCCGAGCCCGGGTCGGCTCCCCGGGTACGTCGGACCGGTGCTCAGGCGTGGAGTCGGCAGTCCGAGTCGTCGGGCATCAGTAGTGCACGCAGCGGTCATCCCGGCCGAGGGATCGCTCTACCGAGATGGGCGCGATTCCTCGCCGGCGCTCGGAATGACGGACGCTATGGCCGCCGCAAACCGGTCCGCCGCCGCCGGGTCGGCGTCGAGGAAGAGAGCAGGCTCGAGCAACTCCAACTCGGTGACCGTCAGCTCGCCACCGATCACCACGCCGTCCACCCGTGCATATACCGTTCGACCCGGGGCTGCGCGAAGTGCCGCCTCGGCCTGCTGCAGGACCGCCGTCGACGGATCCACTCGCTCGAACGTCCCTCCGAACTCGCGCTGCACCCGGAACTCACCCGGTGCCGCGCGCTTCACCACCGCGTGGCTGAATACGCCGCCGAAGAACTGAAGCGACCACTCCCCATCGGTCACGATCTCAGGGACGAGCGGCTGCACCATGGCACCATGCGTGGCCGCGACTCGGCGCAGTCTCACGTCATGTTCCGAGTCGGCGTCGGCGTCGGCTCGGGAGAGCTTCCACGTGTCGTGCGCGCTGGCCGAGACCACCGGCTTCACGACGGCGTCGTTCCAACCGGCGTGTTCGAGCGTGGTGGAGAGCGTCTGTTCATCGTCCGCCGCACTCGAGTCCACCCACACGGTCGGCACGGTGCGCACGCCTGCCGCGGCGAGGTCACGTAAGTACGTCTTTCGAGCGTTCCATCGCAGCACCGGCGATGGATTCCAGATCGCGACGCCAAGCCGTTCGACGCGATCGACCCAGGCGAAGAATTCGGTCGGGCGAAGGTGGTAGTCCCAGCAGGACCGGATGACCGCCGCGTCGAACCTGCGCCAGTCGACAGCGTCGTCGTCCCACACGGCCGGCTCGGCGCGGACACCGAGGCGCGCGAGGGACGCAATGAGCGGCGCCTCGTCGTCCGCGAGGCTCGGAAGCTTGTCGTAAGTAACGAGCGCGATCATGGGCTCCCGAATCTAATCGGAAGCCCGCGGTGATCGATGTGTCGACGTCAGCCGATCATGCGACGGCGACTTCGGCGGCCCTGCATAACGCCGGCGCCTCGCCACGCCCGAAGATCGGCGAGATGTCGATGTACGTCTGCATCCGGTCCGCCTTCCCTTCAGTGAGCTCGCACACCGTAGCCGCCGGGATCATGACGGTCGCCCCGTCATGCCGGGTGAACGTGACCATCTCCTCGATGACGAGAGTGTCGTCGATGCGGAGCTGCGCGGTGAACGCGTGACTCATGGTGCCGATCGCCTCGAAGAACTCGCTGAACGCGTCGCGAATGGCGACTCGCCCGGCGAGCGGCGCGCCATTTCCGAACCGGACGGTCGCTCCCGGCGTCAGTTGCCCGACGAACGCGTCGACGTCCTTCGCATCGAGCGCCGCGTACGTGGCTTCGATCCACTCTATCCAGTCGTCTTCGGTCCAGTCTTCCACGGGGACATCCTCCGTTGCGTGGGCCCTCGGCCGGAGCCTGTGGTTCGACGACCGACCGCGTATTGGCGGGCAGCCTGCCAGAACCGGGCCGGGTAGCCTCGGCAGCCGCACGCACTACGCTCCTGTCCGCATCCAGCCCGCATCCCGAAAGCCATTGTTCGCGGGATGCGACTCGGCGGCGGCCTCTGAACCACGGTGCCGAGGGCTGCTGACCCCTCCGGTTGCCAGGCGGCGCCCCCCACTCCGGCGTTTCCGCGTCCGCTATTACCGCGCTCGCTCCTGCCGCGCCCTCCGCGTCTGGCCCGATGAAACGACCAACCTTGGTCCCAGGCGTCTCCACCGGGGTCGCTTCGCCATCGAGTAGAACGGGGAGCACGCGGCAGGAGCGAACGCCGACAGGGCCGCGGAAAAGGGACCCTTGGTGTCGATCGCACTGGTGGCTGTGAGATGGAACCCTGCGACTACGCTCAGCGTCCCCCTCATCCGTTTCCCCCTCGTTCTGGATGCTGACGGTCGCGGTCGGCCCCCGCATTGCGAGAAATGGCAACGGCCTAGGACTTCGCGATGCATAAGAAGGATGCGTTAGGACTCTGACCCCTTACGTACCGAAAGGATGCGTCAAGACTCCGACACCTACGTCTCGAGGGCGAGGTAGTTGGCCCGTAACGCGAGCAGAGCGCGATGGGCTCGAACTCGGGCTGCGCCGGCCGTGCAGCCGAGGATCTCCCCGATCTCCGTGAATGGCAGTCCGTGGTAGCGGCAGAGCACCAGCACTTCGCGATGCTCCGGCACGAGCGCCTGCATGGCCGCCTCCAGTTGGGCGATCTCGTCACCACGCCCCATGGGGGTCGTCGCGCTCTCGACTTCAGCGGCCCACGACTCGGCGACGCGCCGCTCGCGTGAGGCACGCGCTACCTGCTCCAGACACACGTTCCGCGCGATCCGGTACGCCCACGTCGTGAACCGCGCATCGCCTCGGAACGTGGCCCGGTAGCGCAGGATGCGCAGAAACGTTTCCTGCGCGAGGTCGTCGCCGACGTCGCTCATCGCTGCCATGCGCGCGCAGAGCGCGCGCATAGTCTCATAGTGGCGACGGAACAGCGCCTCGAACGCCGAGAGCTCTCCGTCTCGGAGCGCGAGCATCAGTTGTTCGTCGGACGGAGCGGCCACCTGCGAACGACCTCCGGGGCAGGACACCTCACAGTTAGATCGTACGCATCCTCGGCTCGTTACAACACCGGATTGCCGGACGACCTGGCACCAGCTGGGAGGAGTAACATCGGCGTGCCGACTCCTATCTAACGATCGATAGGCAACGCGAGATCGGGAGAACCCGCATCCCGCGGAACCGCGACATCGAGCGAGGCAACGATGGAATGCGAGCGTGTGCGCGAGGAGTTCGTCGAGCGTCTGACAGGCAGACTCGGCGCGAGCCAGGCCCGGGAAATCGATGAGCACCTCGCCGGGTGCGCTGCGTGCCGAGCGGAAACGGATCGCCTGGGCAGCCTGTGGGAAGAGTTGGGGTCGCTTACCCCGGCCCCGACCGCGGGACACGCCGCAAGTCGGATGGAACGGCTCATCGATGCGCGGGCGCGCCCGGGTAGCGCTGGGGCATCGGTGGCGAACTCGTCGGTTCGACCGTCGATCATGCCCCGAACCGCCATCATGTCGGCCGCAATCGCAGCGTCGCTCCTGATGGGATTGGTTCTCGGGCGTCGGTCGACGATGTCTGGAGCCGAGCGCGTCGACCCTACAGTGGTCGCCAGCGCGTCTCCAACTCCGACCGCTGGGAGGCAACAGTATCTGTTGTTGCTCGAGGGACCGGCCCGCACTCGGCCGGCCGGTGTATCTCCTTCAGCAGCCGACAGCGTCGCCGAGCGTGCGCTGGTTCAGGAGTACGGCGCGTGGGCCGGCGCCCTGGCCCGTTCGGGCGCGCTCGTCATGGCGGAAAAGCTCGCGGACGACGAGATCACGATCCTCGCGCGCGATGGCGCGATCTCGCCGGCGCGCAATCCGGCGGACGAGGTGGGCGGGTTCTTCTTGATCCAGGTCGCCGACGCCGCGGAGGCCCATCGTATCGCGCGGGAGTGCCCGCACCTCAAGTATGGCGGGACGGTGCAGGTGCGGCGGGTCGAACCTACATAACCAGGAACGGGGAACCGGGAACCTGAGAGAGGGAGGCGCACGCTCGCGCGCCACACACATCCTCGCGGCTAACTCACCGACGCGTGTGACGTTCTACCTGTTCGATGACCTGCTCGGCGTAATCGATTCCCGCGGGCGTCCGCGAGCCGTGCCAGGAGAGCAGCTCGCCGTCCACGATGTGAAACCGGTCACGCGCAATGCCCGATAGCGTCGCCAACTCGTCGGCGTGCGAGTCCTTGAAGGGGAACGGCTCCGTCGAGAGCAGGACCAGCGCCGGGTCGGTCGCGCGGAGCGATTCGGGTGTGATCGTCGGATAACGATCGGACGCGTCGGCGAAGACGTTGACCCCACCCGCCTGCGCGAGCATCGCGCTCACGAACGTGTCGGCGTTCGCGGCCATCCACGGGTTGCGCCAGATGAGGTACGCGAAGCGCACCGGGTCCCTCCCCTGCGCTGCGCGTACGACACGCTCGTAACGCGCCTCGATGTCCCGGGCGATCCGCTCGCCCTCGGCGACGGCGTCGATGGCGGTGGCAATCGAGCGGACCATCGCGGCGGTGTCCAGCGCATTGCGCGGGAAGCTCACGTGGCACCGAATCCCCGCGGCCTGCAACGCTTCGGCGTCCTCGCGCCGGTTCTCTTCCTCGTTCAGAAGCACGAGGTCGGGGCCAAGCTCGATGACGCGATCGACCTTGGGGTTCTTCGTACCGCCCACCTTTTCCACTGCGCCGACGCGGTCGGCCGGGTGGATGCAAAACTTCGTTCGCCCCACGAGATCATCGCCGCGGCCCAGGTCGAAAACCAGTTCGGTCAACGACGGACACAGAGACACGATTCGCATGCGTCAAAGTTATCGAGCCGCGCGTCGCGGACTGAGGGTTGCGCTAACTTTCAGCATGACCGAGATCACTCGCGAGGAGCTGAAAGCGAAGATCGACCGAGGGGATGACTTCACGTTGTTCGAGGTCCTCCCGCTGATGTATTTCCGGAAGCATCACCTCCCGACGGCGAAGAACCTCCCGCCGACGCAGGTGGCTACGGTCGTCCCGGAGGTCGTTCCCGATCGCGACGCGGAGATCGTCCTTTATTGTTGGGACAATGACTGCCCCACATCGGGGTGGGCGGGAACCGAGCTCGAGGCGATGGGCTACACGAACATTCGTGAGTATTCTGGAGGTAAGAAGGACTGGATCGACGCCGGGCTCCCGATGGTCAAGGACTGACGCGGCAGGATTCTTGAACCGTCGGCACCTCTCTTACTCGGAGAGAAGTCCATGGCGGTGAAACTCAAGCGCATCGAGGACCAGGTGATCGTGATCACCGGCGCCTCGAGCGGGATAGGTCTGTCCACCGCGAAGCTCGCTGCCGAGCGTGGCGCCAAGGTGGTGCTCGCAGCGCGGGACGCCGACGGTCTGGCGAGCGCGCGCGTGGAGATCGAGGGAGCGGGCGGCCGTGCGGTAACGGTCGTGGGCGACGTGTCGAATCTGGAAGACGTGCGATCGATCGCGCGGAAGGCCAGCGAGGCGTTCGGCGGCTTCGACACCTGGGTCAACAATGCAGGGCTGTCGATCTACGGGCCCATCGAAGAGGTGCCGGTGGAGGATGCGCGCCGTCTCTTCGACGTGAACTACTGGGGTGTCGTCCACGGGTCGCTCACGGCGGTGAGCCACCTGAAGCAGCGCGGCGGCACGCTCATCAATCTGGGCAGCATCACGAGCGATCGCGCGGTGCCGCTTCAGGGGCACTACTCCGCCAGCAAGCATGCGGTGAAGGCATTCACCGACGCGTTGCGGATGGAGCTCGAGAAGGAAGGCGCGCCGATCTCCGTCACGCTCATCAAGCCGGGCGCGATCGACACGCCGTTCCCGGAGCACGCGCGCAATTACATGGAGGCGGAGCCGAAGCATCCGCCGCCGGTGTACGACCCGTCGGTGGTAGCAGAGGCGATCATCTTCTGCGCCGAGCACCCGCGCCGCGATCTGATCGTGGGCGGCGGCGGGAAGATGACGGCGGCGATGGACAACGTGCCGCGCGTTGCCGACCGCTACATGCGCGCGACGATGTTCGACCAGCAGAAGATGAAAAAGACGCCGTCGCATTCCGACCGTGAGGATTCGCTCTACGAGCCGCAGGGTGGCGGGCGCGAGCGCGGGAACTATCCGGGCATGGTGCGGAAGCGGAGTTTTTACACCACGACGTCGATGCATCGCGTCGCGACGATGTTGAGCGCGGTGGCGGTGGGGGCGGGCGTCCTGTTCGCCAGTCGGCGTAACTGGAAGTAACGGCGAACGGCGAACCGGGCGAACCGGGGTCAGAGTCGAATATCATCGTTTCCCCGCCGATCGGCGGGGAAACGATGATATTCGACTCTGACCCCGGTTCGCCTTTACATACCTGTCGGGTACGTCTCGGGTACCTCACCGTCCACGAGCACCGGCATGTGCAGCGCGTCTACGCCACTCGACTCCTCGACATACAGGAACGCATCGTACCGTCGAGGAAGGATCGTCGGCACGTAGTTGCCCCACGATTCGTGGTGCGGGTCATACACGACGCCGATCGCGCGATGCCCGATCGGCTCGTCGAGCCCGGGGGGGCCCCCGGTGTCCGAGCCGTCGAACACCAATAGCCCGTCGCCCGTGCCGGCCTGGTGCCACGCGTCCTCGACGCTGTCCATTTTAGCGTTAGGCACGCGCATCCGCTGCATCGGTGCCCCCCACTCCGCGCCGGCGATCACCGTCCCCCGGTGCGTACCGAAGCCCACGATCACCACGTCGTCGGCGTCGTGCGCCTGACGCACGAGCTGACCGACGTTGACCATCCCCGCGCGCGCCATGTCCGTGAACCGCGCGTCACCGACGTGCGTGTTGTGCTCCCACACGATGGCCTTCGCGTCGGGCGCGTGGTGCTTCATCAATCGCTCGAGCGTCTCCACCATGTGCGTGTCACGCACGTTCCACGACATGGGACCCCCGCGCACCATCGTCCGGTAATAGAGCTCCGCATTGCGCGCCACGAGCGCGTTCTGCTCGGCGTTGAAGTACGCGTCCGCGCCATCCTCTCTGTACTCCGTCGCCTTGCTGCGGAGTGCGGCGAGCACCGCGACCGCCTCGCGCTCGCATGTCGTCGGCACGAGCGCCGTCGCCCGCGCGTACTCCTGCACGTCCTCGGCGTACGGCTCGAAGCATCGGTAGGCCGTGCGCGCCGAGCGGGCGAGCGCCGGATCCACGGACTCGAGGTACGAGACGACCGCAGTCATCGAATCCCATAACGAGTAGACGTCGAGGCCATAGAAGCCCACCTGCCGCGTCGACGGCAAGCGCCGATTGTGCTCGTGCAGCCACTCCGCCAGCTCGACGACCTCCCGGTTCGCCCACATCCACGTCGGCCAGCGCTCGAAGGCGTGAAGCACATCGCGCGCGCTACTGCCCGACTCGAGGTAGGACTTCACGTAGCGGTTCACTTGATAGCAGTCGGGCCAGTCGCCTTCGACCGCGATGAAGGAGAAGCTCTTCTCGCGAATCAGCCGCTCGGAGAGTTTCGCACGCCAAGTGTAGAACTCGGACGTCCCATGCGTGGCTTCGCCGAGGAGGACGTACCGGGCGTTGCCGATCCGCTCCATGAGGGGATTGAGATCCGAGGCGTCAGAAAGCGGCAGGGCTCGCTGACGAATGCCGTTCGCGATCCCGGACGTTCGTGACTCCCGCAACATTCGCTTCCCCCATCTCATCATTCCCTCCTGCCGCGGCCGATGCAGCGCTGCAAACCTGGGGCGCATGGGCGGCACCTGCGGCGAACGCTCGATGCCGCCGCGAGATGCCCTCGCTCGAGTACGCTAGATCCGCACGAGAAGGCTACAGCACGTTAGGCCGGCCTCGGCTTTTGCAAGCTCGCTCATCGGTGTCGGCATGGTGCGGATGCCCGCGTCCTCGAGCCGCCGGCGCGTATACGGAAACTCTTCCGGAAAGAGCACGCGGCTTTCGAGCAAGAGCGCGTTGCCCGCGAACGGCTCGTCCGGGTCGACTTCGATCACCCGCATCCCGGGGAACGAGCTGGGACTCACCCAACGCGGGTTCAGGACGACCATGTCGTCAGCCACGCGCGTCACGGCTGTCTTCAGATGGAGGCAGCCCGAAAACGGCACCGTCTGAACGCGATAACCCTGTGACGCGACCATTGCCCCGAGCTGGCGCAACCCCGCCTCGTTCGTGCGGCCATTACCGTCGGTCGATTGACCGACATAGACGGTGCGCTCGATCGGGAGCACGTCCCCGCCGTCGAGGGTGGCGGGATCGAGCAGCGCGGCGATCGGCCGGCGAAGGCGCAACGCATCCGCGACACGAGCCGTCTCGTGTCGCCGCGACTCGGCGCCCGGTCGCGTGATGACCGCCAGCTCGTCGAGCACGATCGCGGTATCCTCGATGAACGCCGCGTCGCCCATGTCGGGGTCCGCCGGGAGACGCTCGACCACACAGCCGAGCACGCGCAATGCGCTCTCGTACGCGTCGTGCTGCGCGCGAGCGCGATCCACGTCAACGGGCTCGCGATCGAGATAGGTGAGCTCGCCAGAGCCGAACGCCGGTGTGATCTCTCGAGTGAGGGCGAGGTAGGCCATGCACGAGAAACGTGCATTGCGCGAGCCACCTTGTCATTCCGAAACCAGGGCTGGTCGCTGCAGAGTGACCGCTTGCGCGTGTACGGTCCGGCGCGCCCGGGCCGGTCGGAACGGCGATGGCGCGGATGAGCCGGAAACCGCGGGTGACGGCTCTGCATTCACGCCGCGGGCGCCACGAGCCCGGACTGAAGGGGGACTGCCGTCCGGGACGCCGCGCCCGCGGAAGTCGTTCCCGACTCCCGACTCCCGACTCCGACTCCCGACTCCCGACAACAATCCGGCCGTTTCCGACTCATCCGCACCCATCGCCGTTCCGACCGGCCCCGGCGCGCCGGACTGGAAGCCCGGTGGTGTTCTCCGCGGCCCTTTCCGCGTCCGCCGTTGCCGCGCCCTCCGCGTCCTGTCCGCTGGCGATGAGATGGAAGGATGCGTTAGGACTCTGACCCCGATTGCGCGCGCTCCGCTCGGAATGGCTACGGGATCACGGCTTTCGGATGAGCGGCCCACCACTGTCCACCGGTGGCGCCTGGCTCATCGGGCCGAGCCCCAGGCCAATCATGTCCCCGTTCGGCGAAATGACAATTCGAACGAGCAACGGTTCACCAAGCAACGTCGTGTTCACCGCATGCCAGTACTGCCGCTGTCCGTTGCGCCACGCGAACCGTTCCTCCACCACCCCCTGCGTCTCACCGGCGCGCGCCGCGACCTCCATCATTCGTTGCATCAGGGCATCGCGCCCGCCGATGGCGCTCAGCGAGCGCTCCGGTATGTGTGCAACGAGACTATCCACCTGGCTCGTGAGGAACCATCGCGCGTAGCGCCGCCCGATCTCGAGTGAATCGTTAGGAAGAGGCGATTGTGCCATCGCCTCCGAGCCCGACGACAACACGAGTGCCGCCACGAGCGCGAGTGCATGCTTCGGCGTGTTCATCGGTCACTCCGAGGTCTCGAGAAGGTGACACCCTGCAACTGGACCGACGACGCCGGTCCCTCGTGGTCGGTCGCGAACTGGACCGGCGTCGGTGACCCGATGAAATCGAGCGTCCATTGCCCACGAGATCGATCGACGAGCTCCACGGGACCCGACAACACCCCCCACTCGTAGTGCAGCCGTCCGTCGCGCACCGTGAACGTCACGACGCCGTATCCGGGGTGTGAGTAGCGTCCGGCAACCTTCGTCAGTTCCGCACTCGATGGGACCGGCCTCGTTCGCTGTGCCGAGTCGCGCGCCACTGCCTGACGCTTGTCCGCTTCCAGTCGGTCGTACAGGCCACGCAAACGCTCGTCGGCGCGCGCGCGGGCGTCCTGCCTTCCCGCGTCGAGGTCGTAGGCGAACGCGGCGATGACATCCGTCGCCGTCCACGCCGCACGCCCCGTCGTTTCGACGACGACACCGATGCGACGGCGAGGCAGAAACGAGAGATGAGAGCGGGTCGTGTGATAGCTCCCGAAGCGGCTCACCATCGGCTCTCCTTCATACGCGCCGATGTCCCAGCCCGCCGCCCAGCCGTGACGATCGAAGTACGCGAACCGCTTCGCGTTAGGCCTCGTCTGGGGCGCGAGCATGCGCTGCGAGAGTGCCACCGCGCTCGAAGGGAATACCTGTCGGCCGTCGATCCGGCCGCTGTCCATCTGGACGGTCACCCAGCGCGCGAGATCGCGCAGCGTCGAGAGGTGCCCGCCCGCGCTGTTCATCGTCGCGTCGCTCTTGTGGAACTTCGTCGTCGCGTAGCGGCCGTTGATGTCAATGACGTGGGGCTTCGCGATGCGGGACGCGTCGAGCCCGGAGACGCGCGCGTACGTGTCCCGCATCCCCGCGGGATCGAACACGCGCTGGTCCATGAAACGCCGCCATCCTTCGGGACGACGCGCGTCGATCGCCATCGCGGCAACGTTGTACCCGAGGTTGCTGTACACGAGATCGGACGATCCCGTTGGCGCGGACCAGACGAGTAACTCCGGCCATCGCGCTTCAGGGATGGATCCCGTGAACGCCGCGTTCATGACGACCGCAGCCCCTCCCGCGAGGCCGTGCGTGTGCGACAGGAAGTGAGCGAGCGTGAGCGTCTGCGGACGCGCGTCGGCATGCCATCGCGCGCCCGGAACAAGCTCGGTGATCGGCGCATCGAAGCGGATTACGCCCTCATTGGCGAGCAGCGACGTCGCGAAGCCCGTGAACGACTTGCTCGTGGACGCGAGGTACCAGAGCGTGCGATCGTCCGCGCGGAGGCCGCGCGTGACGTCCGCGAGCCCGTGCGACCGCGCGAGTACCGTTTGCCCATCCATCACAACGGCCACGCCAAGTGCCGGAGCGAGCCCGGTCGCCACAACGTGCGCCGCGAGTGAGTCCACGGCTCTCGCGAGCTCGGGGGGCGCCGGGCGTACCCCCTGCGCGGACACGGCGGCGGCGTGGCTCGACAGATATATCACGGTCAATGCTCTCGATGAAACGACCCGCATGGTGTGAACGCTCCGCGTCTCGATTCGTGGAACGGTTGCGCGCGGGCCGCGCGGGCGATTGAATCCGCGAAACCTGTCTGTGATGACGGCCGGTCAGCCGGCGCCCGCCACCCCCGGCAGGCGGCGAACCGCCGCTCGATAGGTGCTCGGCGTAATGCCTGTCGCGCGTCTGAATTCACGACAGAAGTGGGCCTGATCGGCGTAGCCAGCGGCGAACGCTACCTGCGACAGCCCCTCGCGCCGGAACGCTACCTGTTGGGCCGCCGCGCCGAGTCGAAGCCGCCGGAGCTCGTCGGCCACGCTGTGACCGAACCACCGTCGCACGCAGCGGGCGAGGTACACGGGATGAACTCGCGCGTGCGCCGCCGCGTCAGCGACCGTCAACGCGGGATGCCATTCCGCACGGAGCCAACCGAGCGCATCCACGAGCCATCGAGGTGGGTCACCGCGCCGGCGCTCCTCGGAGCGAGCGCTCAGGGCCGACAGCAGGTCCACGACGTCGGCGTCGTGCGCCGGGACGTCTCGCCCGCGCTCGGGCTGCCGGACGATGATGCGGAGGAACGACACCACCGCAACGTGGTTGTGAGTCCAGCTCCACTCGACCGCACGCCTCGGGTCGTCCAGCAGGTCCGACACCCCCCCGGTGAGAGAGAGCCGCGCGAGGGTGGCTCCGCCCTGGCCGAACTGATTCGCGTGACGTACGCCGCGGTCCTTCACCACAATGCTCAACGGCCCACCGTACTCGGTGCGCGCGCCAACGGTCTCGGCCACCGACCCGCGGAGGACGATACTGAGATGGACCTCCCCGTGGTCGTGCGCGGGCTGTCGGCCGGGCGCGTACTCGCACGCGTCGAAGCGAAGTGTCGTCGCCATTCGACCCTTACGGTGCGTCGTGCACCGGGGATTCTCCAGCGAGCGCGACGGGCGTCCTGGACCGTATATTCGGCCCATGGTCGCTGATGCTCCCCGCTTCGAGCCCGCCGACGCTGCGCGCATCGCACGCGACGTGTTCGGCGTCGGCGCCTCCGCGGAGCCATTGCCGAGCGAGCGGGATCAGAACTTCCTGATCACATACGACACCGGCCAGCGTCACGTTCTGAAGATCGCGAACGCTGGCGAAAGCCGCGACGTGCTCGAGGCGCAGCAGGCGGTGATGGCTCACGTCGCGACGCGAACGGCGCTTTGTCCGCGGCCCGTAGTCACGCGAGATGGCGCGACGATCGCGACCACGCAAGGCGAGGATGGCCGAGAGCACTTCGTGTGGGCCGTGACCCATCTCGCTGGGCGCCCCCTCGGCACCCTCGCACATCGCCCCGAAGCGCTACTCCAGGATTTCGGTCGTGCCGTAGCGACCCTCGGCTGCGCGCTCGCGGATTTCGATCACCCCGCTGTCCACCGCGAGTTTCATTGGGACCTCGCACACGCGCATCGCTTGCTCCACGAGTATCGGCCGCTGCTGACGGACCGCGAGCTCGGAGCTGCGATCGACACGATCGTCGAGCATTTCGATCGTCACGTCGGGCCCGTGCTGAATGGTCTGCCGCTGCGGACACTCCACAATGACCTGAACGACTACAACGTGCTCGTCGACGGCGCCCACACTGTCGAACCCGGCATGCGTGTCACCGGCATCGTGGACTTCGGGGACATGGTGCACGGATACGCGGTGGCCGACCTCGCGATCGCCGCGGCGTACGCCATGCTCGGTGCCGACGACCCTCTCGCCGCCATCGCGCAGCTCGTCCGGGGGCATGCGGCGGTCGCCCCGCTCGCCGAGGTCGAGTTGCGCGCGCTTTTTGGGCTGAGCCTCATGCGGCTCGCGATGAGCGCGTGCATTGCGGCGCACCAGCGACGTCTTCGACCCGACAACGATTATCTCGACGTCAGCCAGTCGGCCATTCGGCGAGTACTCCCGCAACTCGCGCGCGTCCCATTCCGCCTGGCGGAGGCGATCTGTCGCGAGGCGGCGGGCCTGGAGCCCTCGCCGTCAGCGGCGCGCGTGCGGTCGTGGCTCGCCGAGCACTCGACGGAGTTCGCCCCGGTACTTCCGTTCGACCTTCGCACCGAGCCGGCCCTCGTCCTCGACCTCAGCGTGGCGAGCCCGCTCGTACGCGCCGAGCCGGCGGGGAACGCGGAGCCGCTGCTCACGGCGCGCGTGACGAACGCGATGCGCGAGGCCGGCGTGCGCGTGAGCGTCGGCCGGTACGACGAGCCACGCCTGCTGTATAGCTCGACACTATTCGGCGAACCCGGCACGCCGCTGGCCGAACGGCGAACGATTCACGTCGGACTCGACCTGTTCGCGGATGCGGGAACGCCGGTGCATGCCCCGCTTCGCGGCACCGTCCACGCCTTCGCGGACAACCGGGCTGCGCTCGACTACGGGCCGGTCATCATTCTCCGCCACGAGCTCGAGGACGGCACCGAGTGCTTCACGCTCTACGGCCACCTGAGTCGCGAGTCACTCGACGGACTCGAGCCCGGTCAGGTGATCGAGCACGGCGCACGGTTCGCCTCGTTAGGCTCGGCGGACGTGAACGGCGGGTGGACACCGCACCTGCACCTGCAGCTCTTCACGGATCTACTCGACCTCGGCACCGATGTCCCGGGCGTCGCGCTCGCCAGCCAACGCACCGTGTGGCGCAGCATCTCACCCGATCCGAACCTGCTCGTCGGCGTCCCGGCGCACCGCTTTCCGCCCGACCCGCCATCGAAGGACGAAACGCTCGCTGCACGACAACGGCTCCTCGGCGCGAATCTGAGCATCGCGTACCGTGATCCTGTTCGAGTCGTACGAGGGTGGCGGCAGTATCTCTTCGACGACACCGGCCGGCGGTTCATCGACGCGTACAACAACGTGCCGCACGTCGGCCACGCCCACCCACGCGTCGTCGAGGCGGGCGTTCGGCAGATGGCGCTGCTCAACACGAACACTCGCTACCCGAGCGACATCGTGAACGAGTACGCGGAGCGGCTGACAGCGACGCTTCCGGAACCGCTCAGCGTCGCGTTTCTCGTGAACTCCGCGAGTGAGGCGAACGAGCTCGCGCTGCGCCTCGCACGGGCTTACACAGGGCAGCGCGACATGATCGTGCTCGAGGCTGCGTACCACGGGAACACGACATCGCTCATCGACCTGAGCCCGTACAAGCATGCGGGACCCGGCGGGACCGGCGCACCTGACTGGGTTCACGCCGTGCCCATTCCTGACGTATACCGAGGCGCCTACAAGGCCCCCGACACCGCCGGCGTGCAGTACGCGCGACACGTTCACGAGAGGATCACCCGGCTGCGCGAGCGCGGCCGCGGTATCGCCGGGTTCATTGCGGAAACGTGTCCGAGTGTGGGCGGGCAGATCATCTTCCCGCGCGGATACCTCGCGGAAGTGTACCGATACGTTCGCGCGGCCGGAGGCGTGTGCATTGCCGACGAGGTGCAGACGGGACTCGGTCGGATGGGAACGAGCTTCTGGGCGTTCGAGGACCAGGATGTCGTACCGGACATCGTCGTGATGGGGAAGCCGCTCGGGAACGGCCATCCCATTGGCGCGGTGGTTACGGCGCCGGCTATCGCGGCCGCGTTCGACAACGGGATGGAATTCTTCAGCACGTTCGGCGGCAACACCGTGTCGTGCGCGATCGGGCTGGCGGTGCTCGACGTGGTTCGTGACGAAAGGCTGCAAGAGCACGCGCGTGACGTGGGTGAGCACTTGCTGAACGGATTGCGGCCGGTCACGGAACGGCACGCACTCGTCGGCGACGTGCGCGGCTCGGGCCTGTTTCTCGGCGTGGAGCTCGTGCGCGATCGCGCGACCCTCGAGCCGGCCGGAGCCGAAGCGTCGTACGTGGCCAATCGGCTGCGCGAGATGGGGATCCTGCTCGGCACCGACGGGCCGTTTCATAACGTCGTGAAGATTCGCCCGCCCATGCCATTCGGCCACGACGACGCCGACGTACTGGTCGGCGCGATGGACAGGGCGCTGACCGAGCTTCGGTGATGGCCGAACCGGCGAGCTTCGATGCGTTCATCAGCTACTCGCGGAAGGACGTCCTGTTTGCCGCGGAGCTGGAGCGCGCGTTGGAGCGCTACACGCCGCCCCGCGAGGTCCGAGCCGAGCGGCGTTCTATCGTCGTCTGCCGTGACCAGGAGGATCTGGCCGGCCCGGAATACTACGAAGCCGTCCGCCAACATCTCGCACGGTCGAAGAAGCTGATCGTCATCTGCTCGCCGGCCGCGAGGGCGAGCGAGTTCGTGAATGACGAGATCCGACGCTTCGCCGAGATTCACGGGGCGGGTGGGATCGTCTCGGTGTTGCTCTCTGGGGTACCGAACAACGCCGCGGGTGAGAACGATGCCGAGAACCTCGCGTTCCCTCCCGCGTTATGCGAGCTCGTGTCGATGCCGCTCGCCATCCCCTACGTGGGCTTCGAGCCGAGTCGCGATCGTGTGAACCGGGGTGTGTTCTACGGCTCGTGGTACACGTTGCTCGCTAACCTGCTCGACGCCGACCGTGCAGCCATCGAGGAACGCGATCGACGACGTAAGGCGCGCGTGCGCAATAGCTGGATCGGAGGCACGAGTACGGTCGTCGCTATCCTCGCGGGACTCACCGTCTGGGCGCTGGCCGAGCGCCGGACCGCGCTTCGCCGCGGAGAGGTCATGCTCGCGCAACGACTGGCCGCCGAAGCGCGTGCGCCCACGACGCTCGAGCCCACCGCCGTCGAACGTCGAGCGCTGGCGGCGGTGGAGGCGGTCCAACGCCTCGACGCGCTGGGCGAGCCGATCGACGACGCGGCCGCCGCGCTGCGGGACGTGTCGGCGCTGCTCGCGCGGCGGGTGTTGCAGCTCGGCCCTGGGCACCAGGCGGTCGCGTTCTCGGGGGATGGGCTGACGGCGTTTGCGGCACAGGCGGCGAATGTGAGCGCGTACACGCTGCGCACCGGCGCGCGCATGGCGACGCTCGACGCCGGCGAGCCGGTCGCGTCGCTGATGACGAATGCCGATGGGCGCTACCTTGGGGCCATCACCGACAGTGGGACAGTGCGGGTCTGGGCCGGGCAGTCGTGGACTCCCCGCGATGCACCGGTCAGTGGCGACCGAGGACGCGCTGTCTGCGCGGCGTTCAGCGACGACGGGCGGTATGGCGCGGCTCTCGTCGCCAGCGGCCAATCACGTCGTGTCTCCCGCCTCGTCGTATGGCGAACAGACCAGGGACGTGTCGTGGCCGAAACCTCTCTCGCGGCGCCTAACGGCCCGGTGGCGGCGCCCGGTCGCGGCGACTGCCTTCAGGTGGGAACGACCCATCTCCTGACACGATACCAGGCGGCCGACACGTCGCCCGTCATCTCCGCGGCTCTCTGGCGTTGGCGGCCCGCCACCGAGGTCGACTCGAGCGCTTTGGTGTGGCTGCCATCGCTGCGTGGCCCTTCGCTGCGGGAATGGCACGGACTCTCGAACGTCGCGTGGCGCACGGACAGCACATCGCTGGCCCTGATCGACGCCAACGGTGGAACGAGGGTCGCGTTCACCGACGGTCGAGACGTCGGCCGCTCCCGCGAGCAAACCGCTCCCACGCCGTCAACCGAGCGCGGACCTGAAGCAACGCACTCGGCCAGGCGCTCGAACATCCAGCTGCTAGCCGGGTGGATGAGCGCAGGCGTGCTCGATCCGGGATACGGGCCGCGAATCGGCAGCCCCGATGGAATCATGGCGCTCACACCCGACAGCGGAGTGATGCTGACGGGAGTCGGCGAACGTGTCCGACTGTGGCGTACCGACGATGGTCGCGAGATCATGCGCATCGCGACGGCGACTCCGGTCACTGGTTTGACTGTGTCACCGGCCGGTCAACACCTGGCGACCTGGGACAGCGCGGGATCGGTCGCCGTGTGGGATCTCGGCCATCCGTCCGAAGTACTTCGCGTGCCCGGTGGTCGCATCGCGTCGGCGTCCGCTGACGGCCGCCGTATCGCGGTCGGCACCGCCCTCGGCGTTTCGATCGCCACTCAGGATAGTGTCACACCGCTCGTGTCCATTCCACTCCTTGGCGGCGCTGGCAAAGTGGTGGTCAGCCGCGACGGACGATACGTCGTCGCGATCGCCGGAGATCCGAGTGGAATCAACTTGCTCGGTGACCGGCTTCGCACCGTCGTGCTCGATCTCGGACGGGGCGTCGATACCGTGTTGACTACGGCGCTCGCGAGTGTCGCCGAGTTCACTCCCGACAGTCGGTCGCTCGTGCTGGGCACGAGCGACAGCGTAGTCCGCCTGATCCGGCTGGACGACCGCGCGACACGCTGGGAAAAGCGGTTCGAGGGAGGCCGAGCGACCCGCGTCGCCTTCTCGGCCGATGGACGCGTAGCGGCACTGGCTCTCGAGCCCGCCGTCCGCTCTACAGCAGTCGCGGTAGTCGTCTCCACCGAAACCGGCGACGTGCTTCGACGCGTCGAGAACCGAAGCAGCAGCGCGATCGCACTCTCCGCAGACGGTAGCGAGCTCGCCAGCGCTTCGGACACAGTGCTCACCATCGTTCGTGTGCGCGACGGGGCTATCACGGCGCAGCTACGACACCCTCCTCCACTCGGAACGATACGACACGCGGCGTTCCGGGAAGACGGCAAGGTCATGTCGGTGGCGGGAAAGCTCGAGTCCAGTTTCATGGCAGCCTACTTCGCCGATGAAGGAGCGTTCCTGTGGGATGCCCGCACCGGGGCGATCGAGTCGCGGCTGCCCGGTGACATCGGTGACATCGGTCGCGTCGACAACGGGCGTACGGGACGTGGCGCGGCCGCGCAGCCACACCTCACCGACATGGCGTGGACTCCTGACGGACGAGAAATCGCGGCGCGCGTGTTCGAGAACCGAGAGGAGTATTGGGGCACTCCGGGCGCGCTCGCGCGCGGGGAGTTGCGCGTGTGGCGGTTGGGAGGCGCCACCCCGGAAGAGTTGTTCCGGGCAACTCCTGACGGCTGGACTCGCGTGGTGGGGCTGAGTGGTGAAGCTGGCTTGCTCTTTACCGTCGGTGACGGTGGCCTGCGAGCGTGGAACTACCATCCACGCGGACTGGTCGCGGAAGCGTGCAGACGCCTCACACGGACTCTGACCGCAGCGGAGTGGCGGACCCTGATCGGCGCGGACAAGCCGCAGCCGACGTGCACTGTAACGAAACAGCCATAGGCTGACGCTCAGCGCGCGAGCGAAGCCACCGCCCCCATGTCAACGCCATCGGCCCGGAGCAGCGCCGATACCAGTCGGGCAGCTTCACGCTCCCTGTTCGCGTAGCTGCCAGACAGTACCGTGTATTGCCGACCCGCAGCCTCGAGCTCATCGCGAAGACGCTGGGTGTGCTCCGGCCGCCGGTTGCTCAACACCCGTGTCCCGTCGGCGACCCACGGCAGATCATGGTCGAAGAGGAGCACGAGGTCGTAGTGACGCGCCCGTGCTGCGTCGGTGAGCCACGCCGGGCGTGTGCCGATCACGAGGTCACTCCACGTCGCCGTCGTGTGCAACTCCGTGTCGCAGATGAGCACACGGTTCGCGTCCAGCGCTGCCTCGTCTTCCAGAGTCGCCTGCCCCCACGCAATCGCCTCGAAGTCGGGGAGTGTGAGACTCAACGCGGGGCGCGTCTCGCAATACTCTCGACCGTACTCGCGCACCCACACGGTATCGAATCGCTCGGCCAATCGCTCAGCGATCGTCGTCTTGCCGGTGGACTCGGTACCGAGGAGTGCGATGCGTCGGGCATAGTACGGCCTGACCGACGCGGGGATGTATTCCCAGTAACGGAGGGGAGCGCGCCTCAACTCCGTCGCGGAGATGGGAACGGTAAGCCGATCCGGATCGACGCAGATGTGCCTGGCACCGATGCGCCGTGCGAGCTCTTCACCGTACGTCTCCGACGTGAATACGCGATCGACCTGGCCAGCATAGCGGGAAATCAGGTCCGTCCAGATCGGCCAGAATTCAGGACCGTCCTCGGGCGCTTGCGGAACTTCCTCGGCGACGTGGACGATGCGGCAGTCGGGGTGGGCGTCACGCACCCAACCGAAGCGAAGTGCGCCGGGGATGGGCTCGCGCTTGATCGAGCAGACGAGGACGATGAGCTCATCGACCGCCGCGCGGGCGGTACGAATCAGGTGCGCATGCCCAGCGTGGTATGGAAGGAACTTGCCGAGGACGAGCCCTCGTGTCATCGCATGCGCCAGTGTCAGTAGGGATCCCCGAACAATATCATGCGATGCAACTGCGTGTGATGCGCGCGGCAGGGCCGCCCTCAGGCAGTCGGCCGCATCGTGTAGCACCACGCCTCACCCTCGAGCACGGTCTCGCCCGTCTGGCGCGTCACGACGATTCGCAGCTGCGTCACCGGTTTGGTCGCGTGCACGCTCAGCACCTCGGCCTCGGCGGTGATCGTGTCGCCGATGAAGACCGGCGCCGTGAACTTCCACTGCTGGCTGAGGAAGACGGAGCCCGGCCCCGGAAGGTCCATGGCGACGAGCGCGTGAAGCAATCCGGTCGTCAGCCCACCTTGAACGACGAGCGCGCCGAACCGCGTGCGACGCGCAAAGTCCTCGTCGAAGTGCAGCGGGTTGTAGTCGCCAGTCAGCTCGGCGTAAGTGGCCACGTGCTGCGCTGTCAGCGCCAACGACCGCCGGGCGCGTTGCCCGACCCGCGGTGTTTCCGTCCGCTCGGGGTCGTGGGGGATCATCGCGGTCGAATGGACGGCCGAGGGGCCGTCTGCTGTGTTTGCGTTGGCGCGTTCAACGGAGGAAGCCAGATTTCCACGAGGCCAGCTTGCCGTACTTGCGGTCGCTGCTCAGAAGGCAGACGGGTGATCTGCGTTCTGAGGCGTTGATAGATCCCCTGCGCCGCCAGCGCGCCCTCGACGGCAACTTGCACTCGCCGCGCGAGACCCTCGTCCGCAGGTCGGAAATAGCGAACTTCGCCCGGCGTCTTGCCGACGCGCACGACTTCGTGGCGTCGCCCGCGGCTGTCCCGCTCGAGTCGTAGCGCAACGCGCTGGAGGCTGGAATCGATGGCGGCGGTGAACACGGTGTCGGCCGCCGAGAGATACTGTAGGTAAATGCGCGAGCTCGGCGGCGGCGTCACCGTCGTCCCGGGAGCGAGCAGGCGCAGGCGCGTTTGCGCAAACGTCACGATCGACGGATCGCTGGTGGCAGACGTGGCGACTCGATAGGCCCGCACCGCGTCATCCTTCCGCCCTATCCGCTCGAGCACGCGTCCGCGGCCCAACTGGCCGGCCGCGGTGTCCCCGCTCTGAACGACTGCCGTATACGCCGCAAGCGCAGCGGAATCCTGGCGCTGCCCATCATAGAGGTCGGCGCGGAGCCGGAGCGTGGCGATATCCATCGAGTCGACCGGAATGCGGCCGAGGTCCTCCAGGGCAGCCGCCGTATCGTCGGCGACGGACACGCGAAGCTGAGCGCGCCGGGCGCGGAGCCTAACGTCGGCCGGTGCGAGCGCGAGTGCCGTATCGAGATCGGGAAGTGCCAGCTCGGGATGCCCGGCCGCCACCTGCGCGTCCGCACGAAGGCGCCGCGCTTCCACCGACGCACTGTCGACGCCCAGCGCGAACGTGTAGGCCGCGATGGCGTTTGCGTAGTTCGAGTCGGCGAAATGACGGCGGCCGGCGAGCAGCGAATCCGCGACCGCTCTCGATTCGACATTACCGGCTGATTCGCTCGACATCAGCAGCCAGGCAGCCGCCGCAACGACGAGGAGCACCGTGACGGCCCCGACGATCGGTACCGCAGAGCGCTTCGCGGGAGGTGCAGTTCGTGAGACCGCGTCCGAGGGTGCGGGCGGTGGAGGCGTCGAGTACGCCGGTGGGGCTCCCGTCCACGGACCGGCGGCACTGGCCGGCGAAACGACAGGCGTTTCGACCGGCGTCGCGCGGGCCGCGGCAATGCTCGCCTCGATGAACTCACGCTCATCGTCGAGCAGCTCGAAACGCTCCGCGGTGTCCGCCATCTCCGCAGCCTCGACGAGCGCCGCGCCCTGCAGCAGGCTCCCGCGATCACGCCCGTTTCGCCGCCAGTCTTCGAGGAAGAATCGGAGCCGCTGTCGCCACGCCAGGAAGTCGCGATCCTCGTCGATCCATTTCGCCAGGACCGACCTCGTGACGTATTCGTCTTCGGCGAGACGGAGCGCCGGCTTGCCGTCCTCGGCTGGAACCCTAACGACGAGGCGAGAGCGCTCGGCGATGGTTACGCCATCGGGGAAGGCAGCCTGCAGGTGATCCTGCAGGAGCACGCGCACACGATCGCGCTCGGTCGTGGAGGCTGACGGCCGGACATCCACGAGGCGGAGCAACACCTCGCGCACATCTCGTCTCAACTCGTCGGGCACCTCGCTCCAGCGCTGATTGAACTGGGCACCGAAATCCAGCGCGCGGCGGACGCGCTCGCGTCCGAACACCCGTTCGAAATCGTCGACCATCGCGCTCTTCGTTCGACTGGCGTCGGGAGCCAGCCATGCGATGTGCGCCGAGATGGCCCGGTACGCGGCGTCCAGGTCCGGGTCGCCGTCCCTCTCGCCGATGGACAGGCGTTCGCGGAACGCGTACTTGCTGACGTAGGGAATCCGCAGATCCCAGAAGTCGCGCTCGAGCTGCCGCAGCGAGTCGGGCATGAACCCGTTCGCGCGCTCCTTGAAGTCGTCCTCGAACTCCTTCTTCACGTCGGTCGCGGACACGTCCACGCGGCTTGGCACCATGACGACCTGAATCGGCCGGTTGCCGCGCTGCTCCAGCAACTCAGCGCGGCTGAAGCTCTCGCTGATCTGGATGGCGCCCTCGATGTTCTGGCGGTTCGGCGCCATGAGGACCACGACGACATCGGCCAGTTGCCGGGTGGAGACCCCGCCCATCTCGGTGACACCAGTGCGACTGTCGATGAGCACGATGTCCGCGACCTCCGGGTCATCGAGCGAGCCGCGGATCCACTCGAAGTACGCGTGACCGTGAAAGCTGGCGTAGAAGTCGTTCCAGTCGAAGCTCTGGACTGCGTTTGCGTACGTCGCGAACCGCGCCCCTTCGCGCCACCCCGCCGTGAGCATGCGCAGGCGGCCGGCGCCGTTCGCGCTGGGCGGCGCGGGAACGTCGATGAGCGAGAACTTGAGTGGTGGAAGGAGCTCCCGCAGGCGTGCGGCGTCTTCCATCACCTCGTTCCACCGCTCTTCGGGCGATCGCGCTGCGACGGGCACGGCGTGGCCGTCCGTCAGCCTCGTCTCGTTGGGCACCTCCGGGTCGGGACCTGGCGGCTCGGGCGCCTGACGCGGCGTGCTGAACGGAATGGCCGGGTAGTCCTGCCGATAGAGCATCAACAGGTCCATGAGACCCACGCGATCTCGCCACGACCGCAGGAGCTCGGGGTCGCTCGAGAAGAACGTCTCCAGCCCGGGCGCCTCGAGGTCCCAATCCACCATCACAACGTTGAGCCCACGGAGCTGAAACGAGCGCGCGATGTTGGCCATCGCCATCGAGCGACCGACACCGCCCTTGAACGAGTAGAACGTGACGATCATTGGAGGCTCAATTGCTGAGCGCCGCCGCCGCCGGCTTCGCGGCCGCGACGCGCAGGCGCAAGCACTCGCCGATGCTGCTCTTGAGCAGGCGGCGCACCTCGCCCATGTCGTCCACGCCAATGCCTAACCGCGCGTTCAGGGAGACGTCGGGAACAGGGCGCGGGGCGACGTACGGGTCGAGAAGCGTCACCGTGTACCGTGCAACCCACTCGCGGAAGCTCGTCTCCTGCGCCGTCGCCATTGCCGGGTGCAGCGCGACGATCGCCACGTGCGCCAGCCGCAGACACCGATCGAACAGCTTGAGCCGCAACTGTACGTCCACGAGGAGCGCCGCTACCGGATCGATGACGATGAGCCCCGGCTGGCTTGCCTCCATCCGGCCGGCGAAAACTCTCGCGTACTCATCATCCGTCCAGAACCGGTCGTCCGGGTATTCCCAGTCGCACACCTCGTTCACCCCGTTCTGGGCAAGCCACTGGTTGATGAGGGATCGGCTCTGATCGAGGTCGGACTCGATCGTCGCACCCCCAATGAATGGCTTCCAGTCCAGACGGCGAGGCCCGTACCGACCCTGAAGCTCCGCGGCCGTCATGCCAAGCTGCGTTTCGATTTTCTTGAGGTCGCTGGGGCTGAAACTCGCGGTCGTAGCGTCCAGGGTGAGCAGGGCGACCGGAATCTGCAGGCTCGCCGTCCTCTTTCGTGCCGCCATCACTCGGTCGACGAAGTCGAGCCAGTCCGCGGCGCTGACGCCGCCGACGCCAGCACCCGCATACGCCGCCTGGAGCGCGGGCAACTCGATGTTCTGAATGTTCGTGAACGTGTGGCGCTGCGCGTCGAGCGGCACGAACAGGAGCTTCTGCCCCGCGTTGTTCCCGGATGAGTTGTTCACTCGGTACATGGCGAGCTCCTGCTGAACCCACTCCGATTCCTTGGCGTGAGCCGACCAGAAACACACGAGGTGCTTGCACGCCTTCACGGCTTCGACGAGTTGCCCTTCCCACCCCTCCCCCTCGCGCAGCGACTTCTGGTCGAAGAAGACCGTGACCCCACGCCCTCTGAGATCGGTCGCGAGCTTGTCGGCCCAGGCTCGATCGTGGTGCGAATACGAGATGAAGACCTCGTCCGCCATTGTGGCTCCTGTTCAGCTGTCAGATCATTCGTCGCGCACGCCAGCCGCGCAATGCCCAGTGCCAAACCAGTGAACCTGTTCGGTGATCCTACGGGTACGGCAGACGTCGCGACGAGGCTGACGCTGTCCGGCCACCTGTCACAACTCGCCTGTGCATCCGTCTCTTGCGTTAGGTGTCAGACGCCTGCGTTCGGGGGTCAGACTCCTAGGCCATCGTTCGATCGCACGACTCAGGGTGTTTCCCGGTTACCGGCTAGTGTGGAGGTCGCATGCGAGTATTCATCACGGGCGCCACCGGCGTCGTCGGGCGCCGAGTGGTGCCGTTGCTGGTTCAGGCGGGGCACGAAGTCACCGCCATTGGCCGAACCGAGGCAAAGCGTGCCGCGCTCGCGCGGCAGGGCGCCGCGACCGTGGATGTGGAGATCTTCGATCGGGACGCTCTCCAGCGCGCGCTCGACGGACACGACGCGGTCATCAACCTCGCGACGCACATGCCGTCGTCCTCCACACGCATGATGCTGCCCTGGGCGTGGCGCGAGAACGATCGCGTGCGGCGTGAGGGGTCGGCGGCGCTCGTGGACGCCGCACGTGCCGTCGGCGCGACGCGCTTCATTCAGGAATCCTTCGCGCCCGTCTACGAGGACGGCGGTACGCGGTGGATCGACGAGAACTGGCCGCAGCGGCCCGCGCCGTACAATCGCACGGTGCTCGATGCCGAGCGGTCGGCGATGCGGTTCACGGAGACGGGCGGAAACGGGATCGTGCTGCGATTCGCGGCCTTCTATGGCGCCGACTCGCGCGTCCTTCACGACATGATCGGGATGATGCGCAAGGGCTGGGCGCCGCTCCCCGGCAATCGCAACGCCTTCTTCTCGTCCATTTCACACGATGACGCGGCGACGGCCGTCGTGGCGGCGTTGAGCGCGACGGCCGGAACGTACAACGTGACCGACGACGAGCCCCTCGCGCGCGGCGAGTGGATCGACACACTGGCCGACGCACTCGCGCTGCCCCATCCCAAGCCGCTGCCCTCCTGGATGGTGCGTCTTGGCGGGGCAACGATGGAGCTGCTTGGCCGTTCGCAGCGCATGTCGAACGCGAAGTTACGTGGAGCCACCGGGTGGGCTCCGCGGTGGCCGAGCGTGCGCGAAGGCTTTCGTGAGCTGGCGACCGACGTGCGCAACGAGCCCAAGCCGCCTAACTTCGAGCATGCGGATCGTCATCCCCGGCGGCACGGGTCAGGTCGGAACGCTGCTCGCGCGGGCGTTCATCGCTGACGGCCATGACGTCGTCGTCCTGAGCCGACGCCACGGGAGCGCGCCGTGGCGCGTGGTGCCCTGGGACGCGCGGACAGTGGGTCCGTGGAAGTCCGAGCTCGATGGCGCCGACGTCGTGATCAACCTCGCCGGCCGCAGCGTCAACTGCCGCTACACACCGGAGAATCGTGCGGCGATTCTCGCCTCACGCGTCGAATCCACGCGTGCGGTTGGACAGGCCATCGCGCAGTGCACACGACCGCCCAGGGTCTGGCTCCAGGCCAGCACGGCGACCATCTACGCGCACCGGTCCGACGCGCCTAACGACGACGTCACCGGAATCCTCGGCGGCCACGAGCCGGATGCCCCGGCGAGCTGGCGTTTCAGCATCGAGGTCGCGACGGCGTGGGAGCGTGCGGCGACCGACGCGCTGAGCGCGGGCCCGTCCGCGACGCGACTCGTCCTCCTTCGCGCCGCGATGGTGATGAGCCCGGATCGCGGCGGCATCTTCGCGATGCTGCTTCGCCTCGTGCGATTCGGCCTCGGCGGCCCGGCCGCGGGTGGCCGGCAGTACGTCTCGTGGATCCACGATCAGGACTTCGTGCGCGCGCTCGCGTGGATCATCGCGCACGATGCGCTGTCCGGTGCCGTGAGCGTTGCCTCTCCCAACCCGCTTCCCTATCGCGACTTCATGCGCGAGCTCCGGCGGGCGGCCGGCGTTCCCATCGGGCTGCCGGCGACGCGATGGATGCTCGCGCTCGGGACCTGGGCATTGCGCACGGAGTCGGAGCTCGTGCTCAAGAGCCGGCGTGTGGTGCCGCGGCTTCTGGTCGACTCGGGATTCTCATTCCAGTATCCCGAGTGGCCGGCGGCGGCGCGCGATCTCGTGCACCGCGCGAAGCACGGCGCTACAAGCTGAATTCTCCGCTCCCGGCCCACCACACGAACCCGTGACTCCAACACTCGCGGCAGTCATCGCCTACATGGTCGTCCAGCTCGCGATCGGCGTGTGGGCGTCGCGCCGGATCGCGTCCGAGGAGGACTACCTCGTCGCAGGCCGGCGGCTCGGCTACCCGCTCATGACCTTCTCGATCTTCGCGACCTGGTTCGGCGCCGAGACCATCGTCGGGTCCGCGGGGACCACGTACGAGGAGGGCGTGTCGCTCGGCTCCGCGGAGCCGTTCGGCTATGGGCTCTGCCTGATCATCATGGGAGTCATCTTCGCCGTGCCGCTACACCGGCGAAAGCTGACGACGCTCGCTGACCTCTATCGGCAGCGGTATTCCGTCGGCGTGGAGCGCTTCGCGGCGCTCGTGCTGGTTCCCGGCTCGCTGCTCTGGGCCGCGGCACAGGTTCGCGCGTTCGGGAGCGTCCTCACGACCACCACGTCGGCCATCGAGCTCGAGACGGCGATCGGCATCGCCGCGGGCGTGACGCTCGTCTACACCGCGTTCGGCGGGCTGCTCTCGGACGCGATCACCGATCTCGTGCAGGGCGTGCTGCTGATCGTCGGGCTATTCGTCGTCGCCGGGGGCGTCGTGTCGCAGCTCGGAGGCCTTGGTGCGGCGGCGGACGCGGTCGCTACGTCCGGACGCGTGCACCTAACGAGTTTCGGCGAAGGATCTGCGCTCGATGCCGTCGAGGCGTGGGCCATACCGGTATTCGGATCGCTCATCACCACCGAGATCGTCGGGCGTGTGGTCGCGGCGAAGTCGCCGACGGTGGCGCAACGCTCGTCGCTCGCTGCCGGCACGCTCTACATCACGATCGGGATCATCCCCGTGCTGTTGGGGCTCGTGGGACCTGCTCTCGTGCCGGAGATGGAGGATGCCGAGCAGATCATCCCGACGCTCGCGATCCAGTCGCTTTCCACCGTCGGCTACGCGCTGTTCGCCGGCGGGCTCATCTCGGCGATCCTCTCGACGGTGGACAGCACCTTGCTCGTCTCGGCCGGGCTCCTCTCGCACAATCTGATTGTCCCGGTGTTCAAGGTCGCCGACGAGCGTCGGAAGGTGCGCTTGGCCCGGTGGGGTGTGATCGTCTTCGGCGTGATCGCGTATCTGCTCGCGCGGCGCGCCGAGGGGGTGTTCGCTCTGGTGGAGCAGGCGTCGGCCTTCGGGAGCGCGGGAGTGATCGTGACGGTGGTGTTCGGCCTCTTCACGCGGTTGGGCGGTCCGGCCACGGCGATGGCCACGCTCGTCGTCGGGACGCTCACTTATCTCATCGCGACGTACGGGGGGTTCGCATACCCGTTCCTGCTGTCGCTGGTGCTGTCGCTGGCGACCTACGTCGTGGGTTCGATCCTCGAGCGCTAATCGGGGTCAGATTCGAATATCATCGTTTTCGCGCGGACGCCGGCCTGGCAGTCCAGGTTCCACTCGACGCTTCTCGAGCGCGGCCACTTCCTCGCGGAACCGCTTGCTGCCGAGCGCCCAGCCACGGTTTGTGGCGTCGCGGATGGCGTCGAGCGTCGAGTCGTCAACCGGCGTGGCGAAGAATGCCCGGTAGGCCGATTGCCGGCTCTTCGCGTCGGGGCCGAGTTGGTGGTAGCTCGCGTGAGGTATGACGGCCGGATCACGCACGCCATACGCATTGGCTCGGTGGCTCGACCACCGGTAATCGCGCGGATCGCCGACGAGCCCCGCGCGGACAGGATTCAGCTCGATGTAGCGGTAGCACGCGAAGAGGTAGGAATCGTGATCGACCAGTGTAGCTCGATAGCGTCCCTCCCAAAGCGTGCCGGTGCGCTGATAGGTGGCGTTGAAGCGCTTCACGTAGCGTCGACCAACGTCCTGCATCACGCTGCTGACGGCTCCTGCGGTCCGCGGCGTCATCAACAGGTGTGAGTGATTGGTCATGAACACGTACGCGTGCAGCTCACACTCGTGGAGCATGCACGCCGCCACGAGGCATTCCCGGAAGAACAGGTAGTCGGACTCAGCGGCGAAAACCGCCGATCTGTTGTTGCCGCGCTGGATGACGTGCTGTGGAACTCCGACCGCGGCGTAACGGGGGAGGCGAGCCAAACCGACCTCGCGGGGGTGACTACCATCGGTGGTGCTGTGGACGCCAAGGACAGTGGCGCTGGTGAGTCACCCGAGTGCCACGATTACACCGCGGTCAGTGGCCTTCGAACGCAAACAGCCTAAGGAGTCGCGATGCGCGCGAATGCTTGGGGTGTGCGCTCGAACGATGATATTCGAATCTGACCCCGATTAGGGGTTGTCGCGGACGAAGGTCAGCTCCAGGGGCGCGCCGGTCGGAGAGCGCAGCTGCACGAGCAGCGTTCCCGCGTCACGCGCACGCGCGGTCAGCACGCGGGTCGGTTCTGTCGTGTGAATGAGCGCCATGTTGGCGACGAACGCGCCACCCTCGATTCGTCCGCCACCTTCCCACGCGACACCGGAGAAAGTCAGAAGCGCGGCCAGCGCGCCCTGCTCACTCGACTTGGAGTGAACGCTCAACCGGACGAACTCGAGCGACGGCGTCACGGAGCGCCAGCTACCTGTGAACACGTTGGCCGAGACCACCTCGGACCCGGTCGGCGGCGGCGATCCATTCGACCTCGGCTCCGTCGACCCGCTCGAGCACCCGACCGCCGCACACAGCACGACTACCACGGACAATTCACGAATCATGGCGCCTCCACAGTGAGCCTGTTCTATAATACCCGTGAGAATCGGCAAACGTCACCACGACACCGTCATGTTGTGACGCACGGGCATCGGCTCGTCACATCGCTTCGTCCCTGCTTCGTCCCTCGGGCATCCCCCTTCCGGCCTGTTGGTACCGGGCGGATCATTGAGTGTCGCGCGCCCCAGCGCCGCTCCACCTCCCGCGAGGATGCTCACCATGCTCCGCCCCGTCGTTCTCCTCTTCGCTCTCTCAGGCACGCTGTCCGCGCAGGCTCCCACTCCACCTCAACCTGGAGCCACGCCGACCGGCGCACCACAAGGTGCGAGTCCGCAACGCGCGGGACCGCGGCCATTCGCCGACGTGACTCGGGGCGCGGAACATCGACCCGGCTTCTTCGACACCTACCAGAAGGACAACCAGGTGTGGATCGCCATCCCACGCGAGCGGTTCGGTCAGGACTTCCTGATGGAGATGAAGCTCGCGCAGGGCATCGGCGCGAACGGCCTCTACGGCGGCACGATGCTCAGCCTCTTCGAGGCGAACGTCATGACGCTCGAGCGGCGTGGCGACCAGGTCTTCCTGCTCCAGAAGCCGCACCGCTTCACGGGCGGAAGCGACTCCGCGGTGACGCGCGCAGTCGCGCTCAGCTTCGGCCCGTCGGTCATCGAGACCGCGCCCATCGCCTCGTTCCGCGGAGACTCGGCGGTCCTCATCGACGTCACCAACTGGTTCGTCTCCGACCTCTCGGGGATCAGCCAGCGCGTGCGTTTCGCCGCCGCGACGGGCCCGGGCCAGCCGCCGCCGGTGCCGTTCGACCGGCAACGTAGCTACGTCGAGTCGGTGAAGAGCTTCCCGCGCAACACGAACGTTCGTGCGCGCCTGACGTTCCGGCCGAACAATCCCGTCAACTTCGCGTCGGTCGCCGACGGTCGGTATATCTCGCTCTCGATCCACTACACGCTCGCGGCGCTGCCAGACGTTCCCATGACGCCGCGCTTTGGCGACGACCGCGTGGGCAATTTCCTCACGGTCCACAAGGACTTCTCGCAGGACGACTCGACGTTCTTCGTGCGCATGGTGAACCGCTGGCGCCTCGAGCGCGGCGAGCAGGTCGGCGACAAGTGGCGGCCGAAGCAGCCGATCATGTACTACATCGACCACACGGTGCCGCTGCGCTATCGCGCGGCGATGAAGTCTGGCGTCGAGGCCTGGAACGCGGCGTTCGAGGCCGCGGGGTGGGTGGACGCGGTCCGCGTGCTGGACCTGCCAGCCGACGCCGACCCGGACGACATCCGCTACGCGACGCTGCGCTGGAACACCTCCGATCAGCCGGGCTACGGGGCGATCGGTCCATCTACGGTGGACCCGCGCACCGGCGAGGTCCTCGACGCCGACATGCTGTACGAGGCGAGCATGTTTGCGAACTACAAGAACAACTGGCGTCGCTTGGCCTCTCCGGTCACCGCAGGCGAGGCGTTCGAGCAGGCGTTGGGCGTCGGCGCATTCGAGGCGCAGAGCGAGCGGCATGAGCTCACGGGCTTCATCGACGCGTTCGAGGCGCAGGGAGCGACCCTTCGTGCGGCGCTCATCGCCCGCGGCGAGCTCGGCCCCGGCGACCCCGTGCCTGACGACTTCGTGATGCAGGCGGTGAAATGGGTGACGATGCACGAGGTCGGGCATACACTCGGTCTGCAGCACAACTTCCGGTCGTCCGCGAGCACGCCGAACACGCAGCTTCACGACCGCACCTTCGCGGACAACGGTGGCCTGTACAGCTCCGTGATGGAGTATCCCGGTGTGAACGTCGCGGCCCCGGGACAGCCTAACGGTTATTTCTACACACCGGGGATCGGCTCGTACGACCGCTGGGCGATCTCGTACGCGTACACGAACGACACTGCCGAAGCGATGCGTGTCGCTCGCCAGGCGGCGGATCGCGGGCACCTCTACGGCACGAACGCCGAGGCGGCCGGCCCCGGGGCGCTCGATCCGAGCATCAACACGTTCGACCTCGGCGAAGACCCGCTCGCGTGGGGACGGGAGCGCAGCACGTTGGTCCGCAACATCATCAACGATCTGCCCAAGCACGTGCTGACGGACAACGCCAGCCCGTACGAGGTGACGTCCGCGTTTGGGGCGCTGATGACGGAGTACGCCCGCGCGGTCGCGCCGGCGGTGAAGTACATCGGCGGTGCGTACATCAACCGCGACCACGCCGGCGACCCGAACGCCCGCCCGCCGTTCGCCGCGATCCCGAAGGCCAAGCAGCGTGAGGCGCTCGAGTTGCTCATGGATCGGGTGTTTGCGAAGAATGCACTCACGGTGCCGCCGGCGGTGCTGCAGCAGATGGGATCGAACCGCTGGTTCCATTTCGGCAGCAACACGACGTTCAACGGCCGGCTGGATTTCCCGTACCACGAGCAGACGTTAGGCTTCCAGACGGCGGTGATCGGCCAGCTCCTGCAGCCGCTGCGGCTCGCGATGATTCGTGATGGCGAGACGCGCTACGGCGCGGCGAACATGGTGACGATCCCCGAGCTGTTCACGACGCTCACGCGCGCGGTGTGGAGCGAGGTGTACACGCCGGCGTCGGTGTCGAACGCGGACGCGGTACGGCGCGACCTGCAGCGCGCGCATCTCGATCAGATGACGGCGCTCGTGGTGAAACCGGCGGCTCGCACGCCGGCGGACGCGCGGGCCGTGGCGCGCCGGACGCTCCGGGATCTCGACCGTCGGCTCGCTTCAGCGGCGGGCTCGGCGACGCTGAACGCGTACATGGCGGCGCACGTCGAGGAGAGTCGCGCGCGGATCAGGAAGGCACTCGACGCCGGCCTGGAGGCGGAGCGCTAGTCGTCATTCCGAGCGGAGGCGCCCGAAGGGCGCCGCAGTCGAGGAATCGCCGTCGTCCCGGCCGAGGGAGTCGCAGCCCCGACCGGGACGGCGGTAATCGCTACCGCCGGCCGAAATATGCCACTTCCGCAGTCTGGCGCCGGTCAGAGCCCTGCGATGCGCTCGCGATACCACGCGACCGTGCGTTCGATGGCGACACTGATAGAAGTCGCGGACAGGCGCAACTCGCGCCGTATTCGCGTCGAATCGACGACAAACGGTGCCGTGAACTGGTACATCATCTCGACGCTGGCCCGCGCGTCGGGAACGAACAGCCCAGCCAGGCGCATCATGAGCGGTGACACGACAGTGAAGCGCGCTTCCATTCCGAGGACACGACACGCTTCCGCCACAATCTCGCCTTGCGTTCTGGCCGGTGCATGCGGGGCGATCCAGACCTGACCAAGCGCTTCGTCGTTCATGCCGAGTGCGGCTGCCGCGTTTCCAACGTCTTCGATGTACGCAACGGAATGCGGCATCGTCGACGAGCCATTGATCTGCGCCTTCTTCCCGGCGACCAGGTTGCCGAAGACCCGTTCACCAAGCGTCGAGCGCAGCACCCCAGGTCCATAGTAGTCGCTGGAGCGAAGGGCAGTCGCGCGTACTTCGCCGCGCTCGTGCGCCGCCATGACGTCCGCGGCCATCTCCTGGCGCAACGCCCCCTTCCTTGACACCGGCGCCATCGGCGAGTCCTCGGTCATCGGCCTCGAGGAGTCGTACATGTAGAGGTTCTCGATCGACACGAATCGGGCATTCGCAGATTTGGCAGCCGCCAGCGCACTAGCCTGCAGACCCGGGAAGAGCTCGTGCCACCGATGATAGGGCGGATTGAGCGCTTGATAGACGACGCTGGCACCCTTCGCCGCGGCACGGGATTGGGTCGGGTCTGCGACGTCGGCCTTGACCATCTCGACGTCGGCCGGAAGGAGATCGGGGTGAACGCCGCTTCGATTGACAGCCCGCACCGCACGTCCTTGGCGGCGTAACGCTCGCGCGGTCCAGCAGCCCACCGGGCCCGTTCCGAAGATCACGTCGAGTTGGGCGGGCATGCGTTGTTGCCTCCTCCTTCTTGGGTTGAGGCTAACGCCCCGGTTCACCTGCGGCCGGATGAGCGTTCGGTGTGACGGCGCAGCCGCCACTTCCGTGGCGTGCTCGTCGGGCGCAACACCACGTTAGGCGGACGGAGGATTGAGCTGTCACCCGCTGTACGGGCGGGGAGGATTCAACCGATGCCTCGATTCTGCCCGCACGTGATTCAGGACCCGTTGGCGGGCAGCCTGATCGAGCATCAACCGGGTATGCACGGGCCGCCCGTCAGTCCGTGAACGCGATCCGCTCGATCACGGCCCCGCGGTCAGGCGCGTCAAGACGAAAGATAGCGAGCCCGGGCACGGTTCCGGGGATTGGGAACCGAAGGGCGAGTTGGGCCTCCCGAAGTGCCTCGGCCAACGCGCCGTGGTTGGTCACGCACCCGACGGTCACGTGAGGACGGTACTCGTGTGCCGATGAGCGGTGCTGGGCCAGGGACCCGAGTAGAGGCCACCGTGCAGTTCACGAAAGCGCTCGTCGAGGTGGGCGGCTATCGTGTCACCATCATCCTCCAGCCTCGCGCAACCAAGGCCGCCGGGCTTGTTGTCGAGTTCGGCGACGAGCGGCAGCTCGCGTGAGGTGTTCGCCCCCCGCGAGCGGCGCCGCCCAATCATCGTCCGTTCGCGCGCTTTCTTGAAGCCAAAGTGCTTCCGAACGCATCCGGTGATTCCTCGAGCGCGGCCAGCCGCAACATGCGGTAAACGCGCCACTCGTCAGGCGCGAGCTTCCGGGCGGCCAGGCTACGCATTGAGACTCCGTTACGCGGCGTCGACTGCAACGCGCATGGACCTACGAGCCGAGACTGATTCCGTCGCTGCTCGCGATGAGCAGGGCCAATATGGCGAGTACGCCGAGCGTATCACCAACCACCGCGAACGCCGTACGCCTGACGCTCACGCGGCGCTCCTCGACCGCCATTACATCCGCCAGGGCCACCGCGACACGTGAATCCGCGGCTGCGTCCGGTGACGCCAGACGCCCCACGACGCTGTCGCCCTCCACGCGGACGTTATGCAGCGTCACACGGTCAAACGAGGGCGTGCTGAGGCGAATGGCCCCGCCAGGGGCATCCGTGATCGCGCGGGCGATGGGTACCGACGTGCTCACAGGCGCCCAGGTCCGACAGCCGGCACCCGCGACCAACGTGATCGCGACGATTCCCGCGCGGGAGGGCAATCGAGCGAGCTGGAAACGACGCACGGAGGGTGCTTGGCGAGGGTAGCGTACGATCGGGTGATTGCCGCCGCACGCCGAACGGCGAGATGCCGGCGAGGTCGACGAGATGCGCGGCTGCAAACGCCACGCCCGCAAATCGACCGGCAGTTCCAACGAACGTAAGAATGCTGGCGCGTGAGGCTAGCCCGAGGCGCCGTGGTCGACTCGGCGAGCATCGAGGGCAACCGCCGCCGCCGTTTCGAGCGCGCCGCGATACCCACCTTCGGCGTGACTGGTGACTCCAGTGCGCAGCAGTCGATCGGCCAGCTGGACCACGAGCCGGGGCGAATCGCCACTCACTGGCCCTCAGCCACAATCGCCGGCGGCGGTGCACAGCAGCCGCGAAAGGTACGAGAGGAGGAACGGCGTGGCCGCGCCAGCGATCACTCCCAGGAGAACGGCGACGCTACTGGCACGTCGGAGAGAGCAGCCGCGGCGCACCTCCGCGTCGGTCGCGAGCGCGGTCACACCGAGCGGCGCCAGGAGCACGAGGGCAGCGACCACCGACCGCGTCGTGATCTCCGGGCGCACGACGTACTGTGGCAGGGCGATGCCGAGCCACACGACAGCTAGCGGGAGCCACGGTCGGCGGCCGCGCCGCGTTGCTCGCCCGACGGCGACCGCGGTCGCGCCGAGGGCCAGTACGAGTGCGATCGACAGAACGAGTAGCGTCACCGGCAGTGCATACAAAACACGGACACGGGTTCAATCCGAATCCCTGAAGTTCACCTGCAAGGGCACCTAACGAGATGCGGCGGCGCAGCCGACTCGTGGGCCGACCGCAGCGCGTCGTCCACGCGGGCCAGGAAGCGGGCGCCCAGGCCCGCTACCCGATCCTCGTACCAGCCGGCAGCTTCCGCGATGTCGACCCGGGCGAGGGGACGGATGTCCCGCGGCGGGCGCGGCGTCACGCGCCGCGCCCGCCCCGTCCGCGCTGCTGGAGGCTCGCCTCGATGTATGCGCGCGCTTCCTCCCATGGCACCCCCGCCTCCAGGTTCTGCTCGAGGTCGGCCAGCCGGCGATCGAGCTCCCCGCTTCCGGTCATCGGTCAGCGGCAGCTCGGCGTCGATCTCGGCGGGCTCCAAGCTGTCCCCGAGGTCCTGGGCGAGCGGAATGCGCTCGGCGGCGGTGAGGTGGCCGAAATCGAAGCGGGGGTTCGTGCGCATGGCTGGAATCTGGGACCCGGTGGCCTAACGAACAAGCGCACTCGGTCGCGGGCTGACGCCCCAGTTCCGCTGCGACCGAGGCATCACCAGTGCGGCGTAGCTGCATCCACGGATCGCTCGCCAGCAGCAACGACACGTTAGGCCGCCGCGAGCGGGCTTACCTGATGCGGCAATCCGAGGGGTTCCGCACGTGTACCGAGAGGATGCTGTCGACGACCATCGAAAACTCGGAGACCCCCATGTGCCCGTACCTCCCCGGTCCCTTCAACATCCCGCGCCAGACGACGAAATAGGTGGGGTTGCCGTACGAGTCGACCGGTGCGCCGGGCGGCCACGAAATCCGGCGCCCCGCGCTGGGGGTTAGGTCTGCCCATGCCTTCGGTCGGGAGAGACGTTTCCCTGGGAGCAACGGCGCTGGCACTCCGAGCGCGCCGTCCGCACACGGGAGGAACGCGCTGGACTCGAACCCCGGTGTCCAATACCCGCGGAACACGCCCCGGCGTTCGGAGTACGCTGGCTCGACGCAGTGGCCCGACGGCACTCGTACGTCGAGGACGGTTTCCCCGTCGGCGGCGATGTCGATCGTCTGTTGTGTGATTTCAGCGCCGAGCCCCGTGGCGCTGGGGCAGTGCGCCTCGAACTTCGCGGTGCCGGTCGGCAGTCGATCGAGGCGGTAACGGCCGGCTGAGTCAGTGGGGTTGCGGCCGTAGCACCCTGCGCACCAGATGGCGACGCGCGCCTCAACCACCGGCGCTCCGGTGGCGCTGTCGGTAACGGTACCTCGCAGGGTACCGCGCGCTTGCCCCGTCAGGCTCGGCGGGACCGCGGCCAAGACCGCGCCCACGATTGCGATCCGAACGAGATGTCGGGTCATACCCAAGAGACGTTGCAAGCTCCGACTGGTGCACATCGCCCATGACGAGCGTCGGTCGGGCAGACGGGACCGCGGGCACTGACTCTGCGGGTAGCCGACCGTCGCGGCGAGCGGCGTCGACGCGCTCCCAAATCAGGACCTGGGCTCGGGCGGACGCCTCGAGCACCGGCTTAGGGCGGTCATAGCCGGGCAGGGGTTCGAGGTCGCCGAACGCGACCCTGTCCTCCGGGTCGGCGCTCGGTAGCTCCGTATACCCGATCGGCTCGCCCGATTCAGCACCAAGTATCGCACGATCGGTGTCACAGAGATGAAGTGTGTCGCAGCCTAACGCCCCAGCTAACCTGCGAGCGAGTCCAACAAAATGCGAGCGAAGCGAGCTTCCTCAGTTCGCTCGTCAGGTTCAGCGTACGTTAGGCGGCACCGCGTTCCACTCCCGTTGCGATCGTGAATAGCGGGCTAGTTTCGTGCCATGAACATCCATCGATGTCCTTCTAGATCCTCAACTCGATATCGTCGCGCTGGCGGCCCATCCGCGGGCTCAGACAAGATAGCGGCTCCTGCAGCCTTAACCCGAGCATAGTGCTCATCGACGTCCTCAACATAGACGAGAACACCATCAATGATCCATGGCAGAGCAGACCATGAGGCGGCAATCTCGCAGTGGCCACGATGTCGCTTGGGGCCTTCATAGTCCGCCGATGGACTGGCCAACATGATTAGTCCATCCCCGATCGACATTTCTCCGTGAGAAAGCCTCCCATCGGAAGACGTGAAGCGAGCTGTCTCCGTGAATCCAAACACTTCCGCCAGCCATTCTAGGGCGGCAATGCCGTCCTCATAGGTCAAGAACGGAACCACGTCCGGCATCTTGTTCTCCTTTCGCCATGCCACGAAGGTTTCGAACACCAAACACGCACGATGGCACTACCGAGCCGGCCGTGTCGCCTAACTCGGATTCGGTCCTTTGTGCATAACACGATTGGAGCTGCGGCCGAGGACTTGTCCAGCGGCTTCATGCCGCATAAACGGGGTGAGCTGCAGCCGCCCGAAAGCGCCCTCTAAGTACAGCTCCCACTCCGTGTTCGGAACGGTCATGACACCGCCGCGGATTTAGGCGGCGGCCCTCGCCGCCTAAATCATACACGCCGACTGCCGGCCGAGCTTGCGCCTCAACCCGGGCCTCAACCCCCAACGAACTCCGACTCGCTCCGCGCCAACCCCGCGCCGAAAGGATGGTATCCGACTCCGACCCCCAGCGCGACACAACGCGACGGCTGCGCCTACGTCCCCTCGAGCACGGACAGGAAATTGCCAGCCGGATCCTTGAACCAGGCGATCTTCGGACCGCCGTCGCGATGGATGCCCTTCGCATCGGTCTTGAGCTCACCCTCCTTGTAGACCTCGAACCGCACACCACGGTCCGCGAGCTCGTCGACTGCGCGATCGACGTCGTCGACCGGAAAGTTCAGGACGGTGAACGTGGCGGGAGTGTGGTTCGGCTTCTCGTAGACGAGCACTCGCGTGTCATCGGCGAGTCGCAGCTCGAGCGAGCCCATGGGCGCATCGGCCACGTCCAGTCCGAGCGTCTCCTGATAGAACTTCTTCGCCTTCTGCAGGTCGTTCACGGAGAAGCCCGAGAACGGTTTCGCGTGTTCGAACATCGGTTCCTCCTCGCACAGCGGCACGACGATGAATGGAACGGATGGCACCGCACCTCCGCGGTGCACCTCTCAATGTCGCCAGGCTCACCCCATTCTCCAACAACCTCAGCCAGAGAATTCCGGACCGTTAACCATGGGCTCCCGACACAGGGCAACCTCTTGCTCCTGGGCTGTGCTCCCCCGCAGGGAGATGGCAGCCCCTGTGGGCACGTGAGCGTCCCCGCTTGGTGCTGACGTTAGGCGCTCACCCCGTGCGCGAGCGGCCGCGCAGCTCCAACGACCTGCTCGGCGTAGAACCGTCGGATGTGCCTGGCGATGTAGTCGAGATGATCCTCGACCGCGAAGTGCCCGGCATCGAGTCGATGCATCTCCGCGTCCGGGAGGTCGGTCAGGTAGGCCTCGCCGCCTTCCGGGGTGAAGAAGATGTCCTGCTGCCCCCAGAAGATGAGCGTCCTCGGTTGGCGCTCACGAAGAAACGCCTGCCACACAGGATAGAGCGGCACGTTCGTGCGATAATCGTAAAACAGATCCAGATTCACACGCGTCGCGTTCGGCCGCTGCATGAATGCAAGGTCCGACTCCCAGTTGTCCGGGCTCACGAGCTCGGGCCGCTGAGCCCCGTGCAGATAGATCGTTCTGATGGTGTCCCGCTCGAGAAACGCGCGCAATGGCCGCTCGGTCTCGGCGGATCGATTGACCCACAGCGCACCCCGAAGGCCGTCCCATGCCGGCGTGAAGCCAACCTCGTACGCGTTCGAGTTCTGGATGATGAGCCACTCCAGGGCACCAGGATCGCGGCCGACGATCCTGAAGCCGACGGGACCTCCGTAGTCCTGCACGTAGAGGCCGTACCGGTCGAAACCCTTCAGCGCGAGAAACCTCTCGATGACCTCGGAGATTCCGTCGAACGTGTAAGCGTACGTCGCCGGGTCCGGCAAGTCGCTGTGCCCGAAGCCCGGATAATCCGGCGCGATCACGTGAAAGCGATCGGCCAGCGCGCGGATCAGATCGCGATACTGGTGGGACGACGCGGGAAACCCGTGAAGCAGCACGAGCTTGGGACTCGCGGGATGACCGGCTTCGCGGTACGCGATCTTCAAACCGGCGACGTCGGTGGTTCCGTACGTCACCGGCACGGTGAAGTCTGACATGGTTCGGCTCCGGCATTCACCAGGCGGCCGCGCGCTCCTGGCTCAGTAAGGGGCCTCGACTTCGACGCGACCGCCCCGAGGTAGTGTTCCCTCGTTAGCGGCGCGACCTTCCGAGATCTTACCTCGCGGTGTCGTCGTTCCGCAGATCGCGCAGGGCGGCCAGCAACGCCTCGGTATCCTCGCGACACGCGACGCAGTTCGCGAGATGCGACCGGTACTCGGTGAACCGGCCGTCGAGCGGCTCACCACGGTCGACCGCGTCACAGTACTCATCGATCACGTCGAGACCGGCGTCGCAGCCGGGATCTCGCTCGGCGTGCCCGAGCAGGTCGCGGAGAGAAGGTTGGTCAGTCATGCGACGTTGTCCTCGTAGCCGGCGTCCGCCAACGCACGACGAAGCTTGCCGCGCGCGTCGTGCAGCGTCTTGTAGATCGCGCCGCGCGTGCTGCCGAGCCGCTCGGCGAGCACGTCGATGGGCACGTCGTCCATCGTGACACTCTGGAACACGAGTCGCTGGCGCTCGGTGAGCTGCTCGCGCACGGCACGGCCGAGAATGGCGAGAACCTCGGCGTTCTGCAGACGCTGGAGCGGTGGCGGAGCGCTGTCGGGGAGGCGATCCCATACCGAGTCGTCGAGCTCGACCTTGCGGTGCCGCCACGCGTGGCGCCGCAGCACCGACGAGATCTCGAGGATGACAAACTTGCACGCCCACGTAGTGAACCGCGCGGTGCCGCGATACGTATCGATCTTGGTGAGCACGGCGACGAGCGCATCGTTCGCTGCCTGCACACACAGGTCATCGACTTCTTCGCCACCTCGCTCCGGCAGGGCGGCACGGCGTCGCGCCGCCTCACCGCGCGCCACGCGCAGGAGCAGAGCGTGCAGTCGCGCGACGGCTGCGCGGTGGTCGTCACCAGGAGCCGTCAGATGTCGCACCCACTCCGTGGACTCACGATCCAGATCCAGCGCGTGCATGGCTCAAGATGCCTCAGTCTTCACCGGTCTGCCAGTCGTTTACGGCGAGCGCTGCCTAGGCGGCCGCCTAACGTGGTATCTACGATCGCGCGAACGCGTCACTGTGATACACTACGCTTACCTCGGAGGGAATGGATTGCCCCGCACCCACCTTCTATCCTGCGGCGTCGTTCACCATTCTTTCTCGGAGGTTCACTGATGGCTTGGTTTCCAATTCACACGATCGAAAGCGCTCCCGAACGCTCGAAGCCTCTTTTCGTGGCGCTGAAGCAGGCAGTCGGTATGGTGCCCAACCTCGCCGCCGGCATGGCCGAGTCTCCTCAGTTCCTCGAGGGCTTTCTCGCCGTCCGCGAGATCTACGGGAAGGGCTCGCTATCGGGCGGCGAGATCGAGGTTCTTTCGTTGACTGCCGCGTTCGAGAACGACTGTGCGTGGTGTGTCGCCTTTCACTCGTTGATGGCTGGCAAGAACGGCGTGCCGGTCGAGATCATCGATGCATTACGCGACGGCCGCTCGCCTGAGGACGCTCGCCTCGGACCCCTGAGTGACTTCGCGCGCGCCATGGTTCGCGGCCGAGGTGCCGTTGGCGAGGCGGAGCGCGAACGTTTCCACGCCGCCGGATACACGCCCGCCCAGGCCCTGGAAGTGGTGTTCGGAATGGGGTTTTCGTTGATGGCGAACTACGCTGGGCACCTCGTGAATCCACCGCTGGATCAAGCACTCCAGGCACACGAATGGCATCGCGCGACGCCTCATTCCGCACACCCCGAACCCGAGCTCACGGCACGATGAGGTCGTCCGCCCGCGCGAAGCGTCGTGTCAGCCATGTGGGAACGCTCCTGCAGTACTGGCGCGACGTGCGCGGGATGAGTCAGCTCGCACTCGCGATCGAAGCGGACGTGTCGCCACGTCACGTGAGCTTCATCGAGACCGGCCGAGCGCAGCCGAGTCGTGAGATGGTGCTGCACCTGGCGACGGCACTCGACGTTCCCCTCCGCGAGCAGAACGGTCTGCTGCTCGCGGCGGGGTACGCGCCTGTCTTTCGCGAATCAGGTCTCGACGCGCCAGAACTACATACGGTTCGAGTGGCGCTCGACGCGATTCTTTCGAAACAGGAGCCCTACCCGGCCGTGGTGATGAACCGAACGTGGGACATCCTCACGAGCAACGCCGCCGCGACTCGGTTCTTTGGGTTTTTGCTCGGCGACGCGGCCGTTCCGTCACCACCGAACGTCGTGCGGATGATGTTCGATCCCGCAGGCCTTCGGCCGTTCGTGTCGAACTGGGAGACGGTAGCGGAGGCGCTCGTTAGGCGCGTCCATCGGGAAGCGGTCGGTGGTGTCAAGGACGAAGCGACGGCGACACTGCTGGCGGACGTGCTGGCCTATCCCGGCGTTCCGGAGCGCTGGTCGCGCCCCGATCCAGACGCGCCCCTCGTCCCGATCATCCCCGTCTCCTTTTCCAAGCATGGACGGGCGTTCACCTTCTTCTCGGCCGTCACTACGCTGGGTACGCCGCAGGACGTGACGCTGCAGGAATTGCGCATCGAGTGCTTCTTCCCCATGAACGCCGAGACCGAGCAGAACGTGCGTGCACTGGTGAGCTGACCCGCCTGTCGTCGCGCGACCCTAACGAGGCGGAGCGGAGGCCGTGCTGCCCTTCAGTCGTGCCGGCGGCGGCACCGGAACGGAGCGAGCGTACTCGGGGATCCGGAAACGCTTGCGGTACGCGCCCGGTGCCACGCCAGTCGTGCGCTTGAACAGACGACGGAAAAACGCCGGATCTTCATAGCCCACGCGCCAGCTGATCTCATCCACGGGCGCCTCCGTGCGCTCGAGCCGCCGCTTCGCATCCTCGATGCGAAGACGCTGCACGTAGGCGAGTGGCGTGAGCCCCGTCGCGTTCAGGAAGCGCCGCTTGAACGTGCGTTCCGCGAGCTTCGATCGCTTGACCATCTCTTCCACGGGGTTGGCGACGGAGAAATGATCCCGTAGCCATCGCTGTGCGCTCTCGATCTCGGCGTCGCCGTGGCCGGTCTTCCCCTCGAACACGATGTACGGGGCGAGCCCATCCTGGTGCCATTGTAGCGCGAACATACGCGCGACTTCCTGCGCGGTGGTCGCGCCAGCGTAACGCGCGATGAGGTAGAGCACCAGATCGTGCCAGGTCGTGGAGGCGCCCGAGCTCACCAGCTCTTCGCGTAGCCCCGAGATCACGAGCGTGCGCTCGGGATGGATCGAAACCGCGGGATAGGCCGCCGAGAACGCTCGCGAGTAGAAGAAGTGCACGGTCGCGTCCTTGCCATCGTACAGCCCTGTCTCGGCCAACAGGAAGATCCCCGAACAGGCCGAGCAGATCACGGCACCGCGCTCGTGCATGCGGCGGACCCACTCCACGAGCCGTGGGTACCGGCCCTTCTCCCACCCGTCACGCCGTAACACCACGGACGGGACGATCACGATGTCGGTCGTGTCGAGGGTGTCGATCGCCCGCTGTACGTCGATCGAGATGCCACTTGCCGAGCGCACGCGGCCTGCCGTCTCGCCTACGATGTCGACGCTGAACGGCGATCGCCCGTCCCCGTCCACGAAGCGCGCGAATCCGTTCATCGTGTCGAAGACACCAAACAGAGTGGAGACCGCTCCATCCGGCAACGCCACGACGCTGACGTGTCGTCGATTCGATCCGGAGGTCGGCGAATGTGTCGTCATGGCGCGTCATCCTTCTGGTGACAGCTCCCCGGCCCGGCCGATGCCCGAGCGACATCTGACGTGTACGCCGGCACGATCCGTTCAATGTGGCACGAACGAACCGCTCCAGGGCGATTCCGGCTCTCCACCACGCGGTGTTCCGTTGCGATCATGATTGCGACAGTTGACCACCCTTCATAATCGCCATACAGGAGCCGCAGCAATGGGCGCAGAAGTCATTGACCAGACGAAGTTCGAGCTACCGAAGCTCGATCCGGCGAAGCTGGATTCCATCCTCACCCGGGCACTCGGCGATCTGTCCGCCGGCTACGGCGGAGTGATGGTTAGCATCGGCGACAAACTCGGTCTCTACAAGGGGATGGTAGGGGCCGGCCCGATCAGCGCGAGGGAGCTCGCGGTCCGCACCGGCTGCGCGGAGCGCTACGTACGTGAGTGGCTGAATGCTCAAGTGGCCGGCGGGTATGTGGACTATCATGCCGTGAGTGATACGTACGAGCTGACTCCCGAGCAGGCCGCGGTGCTCGCCGACGAAGAGAGCCCCGTGTTCATCCCCCACGCGTGGCAGGTGCCGGCGTCGATGTGGTTCGACGAGGACAAGGCCATCGAGACATTTCGTACCGGCAAGGGCGTCTCGTGGGGCGATCACGACGGCCGTCTTCATCATGGTGTCGCTGCGTTTTACCGCAATGCGTACCGGGGCAGCCTGCTCTCGGAGTGGCTCCCTGCGCTGCATGGCGTCGTCGATCGACTGAACGCGGGCATCACGGTGGCCGACGTCGGGTGTGGCCACGGGCACTCGACGATCCTCATGGCCCAGGCGTTCCCGCAGTCGCGCTTCTTTGGCTTCGATACGCATGCGGCCTCGATCGAGGCAGCGAGGCGTAACGCCGTGGAGGCAGGCGTCGCGGATCGGGTCACCTTCGGCGTGGCTGGCGCCACGGACTACCGTGGCGGATACGAGCTCGTCTGCTTTTTCGACTGCCTCCACGATCTGGGAGATCCCATCGCCGCGGCGCGGCATGCTGCCCGGGCCCTCACGCCTGGCGGCACGCTGATGGTGGTCGAACCGTTCGCGAACGACCGAGTCGAGAACAACATCTCTCCGGTCGCGCGGATCTATTACGCCGCGTCGACCGTGTTGTGCGTTGCCCACGCGATCTCCGAGGGGGGCCATCTCGTCCTCGGCGCGCAGGCGGGTGAGGCGCGCCTCACCGAAGTGTTCCGTAAGGCGGGATTGACCCACGTCCGCCGCGCGGCCGAGACGCCGTTCAACCTGATTCTCGAGGTACGCCGTTGACCGCACCGCGCGTATCTTGTTCGGGTCTCCTCATCTCATCGGCTGACTCGTATGAAACGCTGGCTCTCGTTCTCCCTGGCGCTCTCCCTGCTGGTCGGGGAACCGCTCTCGCCGACACGCACGCTCGTCGCCCAACGCACGAGCGCGGCGATCGCCCCCGCTACGCTCGACTCCCTCCGCGCCCACATCCGGCGCGTGATGGACTCGACGAAGACGCCATCGATCGCGGTCGCGGTCGCGCGGCAGGGGCGCATCATCTGGGAGGAGGGGTTCGGGTTCGCCGACGTGGCGGCCCGGACGTCAGCGACGCCGACCACGCTCTACTCCATGGCGTCGATCTCGAAGCCGATGACCGCGACTGCCATCATGAAGCTCGTGGACCAGGGGAAGATCGACCTGGACCGGCCGGCGAACGACTACCTGGGCGATGCGAAGATCACCGAGCTCGCCGGACCGGCATCGGGCGCCACCGTCCGGCGCCTGCTCTCGCACACGGCCGGGCTCCCACTGCATTACCGGTTCTTCTACGACGGGGGCCCGATCGCGCGCCCCGCGATGGATGAGGCGATTTCGCGGTACGCGCTCACCGTGTTTCCTCCGGGCACCGCGTACAGCTACTCGAACCTGGGCTACGGCGTGCTCGAGGAGATCATCGCGAAGGTCTCGGGCCGCTCGTACGAGGACTTCATGCGTGACGAGGTCTTCGCCCCGTTAGGCATGACGACGGCAGCGATCGGCACTGGCGCCGGGCTCGAGAATTCGGCGGTACGCTACGACGCGAACGGGAAGCCGATCGCGTTCTACGACTTCGACCATCGCGGCGCGTCGGCGGTGTACACGAGCGCGCATGACCTCGTTCGCTTCGGGATGTACCATCTCAAAGCTCGCCTCCCCGGACAGAAGCCGGTGCTCCGCGACGCGACCATCGACGCCATGCAGCGCGTCTTCACGCCCGGCGACACCGCAACGGGCTACGGGCTCGGCTGGATCATTGGGTACGAGAGCGGGACGAGGGTCGTCTCACACACGGGTGGGATGCCTGGCGTCTCCACGACCCTCAAGCTCTATCCCGAGCACGACGTCGTGATCGTCGCACTCGCCAACACGGGCGGGGCGACGCCGCATCGGATCGCCGTCACGATCGCGGACGCGATCATTCCCGGCTACGACGCGCCACGTCAGGGACCGCCCGGCCCGACGGTCGCGTTCGCGGCGCCGCCCGAGCTCTGGGGCGAGTGGGCCGGAACGCTCCGGATGTACGACGGCAAGACGACACCCATGACGCTCCTCGTGAAGTCGAACGACGTGCTCGTCCGCCTCGGCGAGCGGGATGCGCTGTGGACGTTGCTCAACGGGCCCACGTTCCGAGACAACCTGCTGAACGGGCGGTTCGTGGGGACGATCCCGAGCGAGGAGGCGCGGCGGTTCCCGCACTCGGTAGGCGTCGCGCTGCTCCGCCAGGGTAACACGCTACGCGGCTGGGCGGCGGCGATGACGACCGATGAGCCGGTGACGGGCGCTATGTCGTCGTACGTCGAGCTGACGAAGAAGTAATCGGGGTCCGGCGTATCATGGTTCGCGCCGCAGGCGCAGCTCCATGACCTGGGTCCACGTCGTGCCATCGCGCGAGAACTCACCGATCTCGTTCCACTCGTCGGTCGTGTAGCGTGCCGTGTTGCGCACACGACCGCCCGGCACTTCGCGCGTCCACTGCACCCCGCCGTCGATGAGCGTCAGCGTGAAGTCGCCCGACTGCCCGGTCGCCAGGTAGGACCTCAAGGTGTAGCGGCCGCTCGCCGGCTCGAAGGAAATCACGCCGAGTGCATGGTGAACGACGCGATCCTCCGCACCTGGAACCGGGATTGAGCCACGCCCTTCGACGAGTAGCACGGCCCCACCGAGCTTGGGCTCGACGACCTCGCGCATCTGCGTTTGAACTCGCTCGGGCCCGCGTTGCTGCCACGCAGACCCGCGCCATCGCCCGACCATGAAATCCAGCCGCGCGATCGCGGCCTGCACCGCGGCAGGATCAGGCGCCTGCGCGGCCAGGGTACCGGCGGGCAGCCAGAGCACGACACTGAGCAGGAGGACAAACACGGGCGAACGCATCGCAGACGCTCCTTGGGTGGATGTCGGGCAAACGAACCGCCTGAGCGACATGGAACGGTGCCTACGATTGATGGAGCAGCATCCACGACGCGCCGAACCGGTCGCGGAGCATCGCGAAGCGGTTCGCGAAAGGCGTCTGCTCCATCTTCATGAAGATCTCGCCGCCGTCCGTGAGCAGCGCATACACACGCTCCGCCTCCGCCTCCGAATCCAGCGAGAGCGCCAGGTAGGCGCTTCGCATCGGCTCGGCCTGCGGGATGTCCGCACCCATGAGCACCGTCGTTCCGATCTCGATGCGGGCGTGAAGGATCTTGTCCTTCCACTCGCCCGGCACGTTCGGATTGGGCATTTCACCATGCCGGACGATCCCCGTGATGCGGCCGCCAAGGTGCTGCTCGTAGAATCGGAACGCCTGCTCGCAGACGCCGCGAAAGTTCACATAGACATCCAGTCGCATTGCCCCTCCTCTCCTGGGAATGTCCCGCTGTCATGTGCATTGGCCAGCCGGATGCCACCAGTGTACGTTGCGCAGTCAGACCGAAACTGCCCCTCGGAGGAAGAGGCAATTCATCATCGTGCGTAGTCTCACGTTGCATGCGTGTAGGGCCATCGCTTTCGTCTCCGCGGTGTCCGCGTCGGAGCTGTCCGGGCAAACGTCCGCCTGCGATGGTCCCGAGCGTCCGCTCTCGCCGAGCCGCGATCTCTATTGTATCGAGCTCGTCCCCGCGACCGGAATCCGCGCTGCCACCGGACGAGTCGAGCTCGGCCGCAAACCCGGCCCGTTCACCGTCGACGTCACTGCGGATGGGCACCTCCGCTACACCCCGACGCTCACCCTGAGCGACCTGCCCCGCCCCTCGTCGCTCGGCGCATATACCGCATACGTCGCCTGGGCCGCCCCGCCCACGATGGATCGCATCCAGCGACTCGGCACCGTCGAGAACGGCCGCACCACCCTTCCCGCGATCACGCTCGACAAGTTCGTCGTCCTCGTCACCGCCGAAGTATCGGGGAAAGTAACCCGGATGAGCGGGCGCCTCGTGCTCCGCGGGATGTCGCCGAGCACGCGGCTCCAGCCGCCTGACTTCATGCAGTTCGCCCTCGGCTCGGCGCCCGCCGACTCCGGCGGTCACACGCATCACGAGCAGGGCGCGAGTGATTCGCTGCGGTGGACGATGGTCCCGATGCCCGAAGGGATCTCGATGCTTCCAGCGGAGATGACGCTCAGGCCGAACGTGCGGCCGTACCTTCCGCGCGTTGCGGACACGACAGCCGTTCCGACCGTCAAACCGCGAGAGCTCGTCCGCCTCGCGAGCGGCGACACGCTGCGGCTCACTGCCGGTATCGTCAGGCGCTCGTTCAAGGGACAGACGCTCACGATGTTCGCGTTCAACGGCCAGCACCCGGGGCCTCTTCTTCAGGTAGCGCAGGGTGCGGAGGTCGTGGTCGAGCTCACGAACGCGCTCGACCAGCCAACGACCGTCCACTGGCACGGCATCCGGCTCGAGAATGCGTTCGACGGCGTTCCGGACCTCACTCAGAAGCCCGTTGCGCCCGGTGAGCGCTTCACCTATCGCCTGCGCTTCCCCGATGCCGGCATCTACTGGTATCACCCGCACGTGCGCGAGGACATTCAGCAGGATCTCGGGCTCTACGGCAACCTGATGGTTCGCTCGCCGCGCCCCGACTACTTCTCGCCCACGCACCGCGAGGAGGTCCTCATGCTCGACGACCTCCTGCTCGACGACAACGGCCTCATCCCGTTCGGCGACACGACGACCACGCACGCGCTGATGGGTCGGTTCGGGAACGTGATGCTCGTGAACGGCGAGCCGCGCTACTCGCTCTCGGTGCGACGCGGCGAGGTCGTACGATTTTTCCTCACCAACGTCTCGAACACCCGCACGTTCAACCTCTCGTTCCCCCGCGCGCGGATGAAGGTCGTGGGGAGCGACGTCGGGAACTACGAGCGCGAGGAGTGGGTGGAGAGCGTCGTGATCTCGCCCGCGGAGCGCTACGTCGTTCACGTACGATTCGACGAGCCCGGTGAGGTGGCGCTCGTGAACCGGGTGCGCGGCCTCGACCACCTGTTCGGCCGCTTCTTCCCGGAAGTCGACACGTTAGGCGTCGTCCGGGTCGACGCGCGTGCCGTGAGCCGCAGTCTCGCCACGTCGTTCGCTGCGCTGCGCACTGACACCGCCGCTCGCGCCGACATCGCCCGCTACCGCCAGTACATGACGCGTCCAGCCGACAAGGCGCTCGTGCTCACGCTGGAGACGAAGAACCTCCCGTTCTTCACCCGGCAGATCATGCAGCTCGACTCGATCTTCTTCACGCCGGTCGAGTGGAGCGGCACGATGCCTGGAATGAACTGGGCCGCGACGGGTGACCAGGTCCGCTGGATCCTCCGTGACCCGGCCACGGGCAAGGAGAACATGGACATCGATTGGGCCTTCCGCCGCGGCGACGTAGTGAAGGTCCGGCTCGCCAACGAGCGGCGCTCGTTCCATGGCATGCAGCACCCCATTCACTTTCACGGCCAGCGGTTTCTCGTCCTGTCGGTCAACGACGTCCCGAACACGAACCTCGTCTGGAAGGACACGGTCCTTCTCCCCGCCGGCGCCACCGCGGACATCCTGCTCGACCTATCCAATCCCGGGCGCTGGATGGTACACTGTCATATCGCCGAGCACCTCTCGGCGCATATGATGATGGCGTTTACAGTGCAGTAGTCAGTACATCAGGAGCCACGAATGCGCGTTCTCACGTCACTGGCAATCGCCGCCCACCTCGCCCTCCCCCTCTGCGCCGTCTCGGCGCAGTCAGCCGCATCGTTGACGCAGCAGGTACGACAGTACGTGAACGTGAGCGAGCCCGTCGTCGCCCTCACGAACGTCACCGTCATCGACGGTACCGGCAGCGCCCCCAAGCCTAACCAGACCATCGTCATCCAGAACGGCCGCATCGCCGAGGTCGGACCTGCCTCGAGCGTGCGACCGCCGGCGGGCGCGCGGACCATGGATCTCGCGGGAAGCACCGTGATCCCCGGGCTCGTGGGGATGCACGACCACCTGTTCTACACCGCCGCCGGCGGACGCGCGGCTCAGATGTCGTACACCGGCCCGCGCCTCTACCTCGGCAGTGGCGTAACGACCATCCGCACGACGGGCGGCCGTGCGCCGTACGCGGAGATCAGCACGAAGGAAGCGATCGACTCGGGACGCGTGCCCGGGCCTCGCGTCCACCTCACGGCGCCCTATATCACCGGTGGCACCGCGGGCTCCAGCGGCAGCATGGCGGCGGTCAATTCGCCGGAAGCAGCGCGGCGCTTCGTCGCGTACTGGGGGCAGGAAGGCGCGACGTGGATCAAGGCATACACCGACATCCGGCGCGCCGAGCTCAAGGCGGCGATCGACGAAGCGCACAAGCACGGGATGAAAGTCACCGGACACCTCTGCTCGGTGAGCTTCAAGGAAGCGGTGGAGCTCGGCATCGATAACCTCGAGCATGGCCTTCTCACCGCGACGGACTTCGACCCGGAAAAGAAGGTCGATACCTGCCCGCAGGGCAGCATGGCGAGAGTTGGCGTAGCGGACATGTCGAGCAGCACGGCACGCGAAACGATCGCGGCGATGACGGCGAAGAACGTCGGCATGACGTCGACGCTCGCGGTGTACGAGCCGTTCTTCCCGAACCGTCCAACGAAAGACGAACGCACGCTCGAGGCGATGAGCCCCGAGGTGCGCGACTCCTACATGCGGATGCGCGCGCAGATCGACACGGCGAAGAACTGGGCGCTCACGCCCGCAATGCTCAAGAACGCGATGGCGTTCGAGCGTGCGTTCGTTCAGGCCGGTGGTCTCCTCGCTGCTGGCGTCGACCCGACGGGATTCGGTGGTGCGCTACCAGGGTTCGGCGATCAGCGCAATTACGAGCTGCTCGTCGAAGCCGGCTTTACCCCCGCGCAGACCGTGCAGATCATGACCGCGAACGGCGCGAAGATCCTCGGCGTCTACGACAAGCTCGGGTCGGTCGAGAAGGGCAAGCTCGCGGACCTCGTCGTGGTGCAGGGCGATCTCGCGAGCAATCCCAGTGCGATTCGTAACGTGACGACGGTGTTCAAGGACGGCGTCGGCTACGACTCGGCCAAGCTCATCGCAGCGGTGAAAGGGCGCGTCGGCATCGACTGACGCTCGTCGTTACGTGATCCACATGCTTGTGGTGACGATTCGCCACCCGTCATCGGTGGCGACCAGGTAGTAGACAGATCCACTTGCATACAGATGTGGCGCCTCGCCGGGTGACCTGGCGAGGCGTCCTGACATCTGTACCTGCGCGCGAACGAACGGGCCTACGCGCGCGACCGTCGACAACATCAACATCGTCGCGGGCTCGTGCTCGGGCATTCGACGCCATTCGTCGGCGGTGATGAAGCGGAGTCGGTCGCGCCACTTCTCGCGCAGCACCAGCGGGATACTGTCGGCGAGCACGTACGGCGGTCGGACCGGCCCGGCGGGACGTGGTGGGTTCGCCGGTACCGGCGTCGTTGGGCGTCTCAGGGGCGGCCACGGGTCTCCCCTTTCGAGCAACGACGCGAGCAACCGGTCGAGGATCTCTACCGTCGTCGCCGAGTCAGCCGGCGGCGCGCGAGGGCCGAGCAGCTTGGGGACTGTAGCACTCGCGAGCGAGACCTCCGGCGCAGAGCCCGAACGAAGCTGCGCCGCGAGCTCCTCGACTGATGGAATGTCGCCCAGCTCCGTCAGGATCGCGCCGTATACCATCCGCGCGGAGTCGTCGGTTGCGGCGGCGCGATGACGGCGGAACTCACCAATGACGTCGCGGCCGGTTCGTGCCTGGAAGAAGCGGATCGCGGTCGTGTGCGACTCCTCGAGCCGCAGCTGGTTCTCGCCCCGGCGCGGCATCGACGGCGGCGGACGATAGTTCGGGTGCGGTGCATTGGACCACGCAATCCAGGCGCGCCAGTCGGCGTCGGCGGCAGGCAGCGGGAGCTGGGCCGCGGCGGGCCAGGTCGCGCCGACACCATTCACGAGCTGCCTCACTCGATTCAGGACCGTCGATCCGTTCGCGGAACGCGCCAGAACCGTGTCAGCCCAGCGCGCCGGGTCCATCGTGACGAGCACCGCCAGCCCTACGTCGCGGAGCCTCGGCTCCTGGGCCGTTCCCCACTGTTCACCGAGGAGGCGGCACGCGTCCGGCGTGCATGGCCACTGCGAGGAATCCGGTGTGATCGCCGGCGGCCACGTCGTGAGCGTCTGAATCAGGTTCTCGTAAACACGGTCCCGCGACGCGCCGAGTGCCCATGGTATGGCGGGGTCACTCATCACGCGGATCATCTGCCGCGCGGCGTCGGCATCGATCGGTGGCCGCGCAGGGTAGGCGCGCTCGGCGAGACGTCGCAGCCACAACGCACTGTCGCCTGCCGCGATGCGTCGCGCGTCGAGTACCGTTCGATACGACGGCGCCCCGCGTCCCCACAAGGTCAACGAGCGGTACAACTCTTCGCGGCGGTTCGGGTCGCGCTCACTCTCCCATACGGCGGTGAGCGAATCACGCAGCGCTTCGTCGCCCGACGCGAGGCGCCGCTCGATCTCGTTTCGCGGCGTCGCTACGGCGCCGCCCGGTACCGTGCGCATCAGCTCAGCGCGCCGCTCTGCCCGGAGCGACGCGAAGGCCGGCGGCTCGTAGAGCCTCCAGCGGCGTGTCCGCTCGTAGCGAACGGGCGTGGTGAACGACCGACCATCGGGGTAGCGGAGGACGGCCTCGCCAGCGAGCCACGTCGTGTCGTCGCGCGCGTGAAGAAACCCGATGGCAGGATCGAAGAGGTATGTGCCGAGTATCGTTCCCGATGTTGCGCGGTCGATGATGACGAGCGTGTCGAGCGTTCGCTCGTGCTCGAGCTCGCGTTCCGCGTAACGAACGTCGGCGCTGTCGCGAACGATCCAGAGCCGGCGCCCCGCGACGCTCGTGTCGCGGACCAGCACGCTCGTGCGCACGCCAGTAAGCGCTTGCCTCGCCCCCTCGTAATCCGTGGAGAGCGCCAGGGTGTCGATCCACCGAGCCCCCGCGACGAACTGGCGCGGGTGAACGCGCGGAACCAGGTCCCAGACGCGTGCGAGCGGCAGCATGAGTCGCTGATTGACGCGAAGACGGAATCGGGCGAACCGGGCGGAGTCGCCGGGCAGCATAAACGGCGGCAAGGAGCCCGACCAGGTCTCGTGCCTAACGATTTCACCTCGGCGGCCGACTCGGAGCGACGCCGAGTCCGCGCTCGTGGGAGCGCGGAACGTTACACGAACCTCTCGTTCTCGGGTTCCGGCGTCAGGCGCGCCGAGCCGGAGATACAGTGGCAGAGTCCACCGCGCGAACGGTGTGAACTCGGAGCGCTGCGCCGCGTGCATCCACCGATCGCCCGTCTCCTGCTCGAGGACGTACGTGGCCGGCAGCTGGCTCGGCGCCGGCGGATCGGGTGCGCCGGCCGCTGCGCAGCCGATGAGCGGCTGCGTGGCGGCGAGCACCAGGACGGCGCTCGAAGCTCCGCGCGTGATCGACGGGCGAATGCGTTTCCGACGTAGGAGGGTGGCGGACCTGTTCATTTCGGCCTCCGGCGCTGAAAAACACTGCGTGTCGACAGCGCGGCACGCCAGACGTCGCCCAGGCTCGAGGCCGGGACCGACGTCGAATGCGGTTCGTGCCACCCGCGACGTGTGGCTCGGTCGGTCATCGGGAATGAGACGGATCACCAGGGCAAATGTGCACAGTTCGATCTTGCCATAAAACCTTCCTTGGCCATAGACTGTCTATCCCCTTAACCGGCGATAACGCTAACCCCGTCGGCGTTTAGGACAGCGCGCCCCATTCCGAGGTACCGTCATGCGTGAAGTCCTGACCAGGCTGCGCGATTGGCTGCGTCGCGACCGTCTCGACGCCGAGCTTCAGGAGGAACTGGCCTTTCATCGTGCTCAGCTCGAGCGCGATCGGCGGGCCGAGGGCGCCGCTCCCGACCTGGCAGCGTGGGCAGCCCATCGCCGGCTAGGCAATACGACGCGGACGACCGAGGACGCGCGCGAGCGATGGTCGCTCCCGTGGCTCGACCACCTGCAACAGGATGTGCGCTACGCGTTACGCGGATTGCGGCGGTCGCCCGCCTTCGCCCTGCCCGTGATCCTCACGCTCGGACTCGGCATCGGCGCAAACGCCGCGATGTTCGGCGTCATCGATCGGCTCATGTTCCGCCCGGATCCCTACTTGCGCGATCCCGGCACCGTTGACCGAGTGTACCTCCAGATGGCCGGCGGTGCGCGAGATCATACCTCCCCGATCTTCCCGTACACGCGGTATCTCGACCTTCACCGCTGGTCGACGTCGTTCTCGCAGTACGCCGCATTCGTGGCGGCAACGCACGGTGTGGGAACGAGCAATGCCGCCCGCGAACGCGCCGTGCTCGGTGTCAGCGCGAGCTTCTTCGACTTCTTCGATGCTCGCCCGGTACTCGGCCGATTCTTCATCGCGGCCGATGACAGGGTACCCACCGGCGCGAACGTCGCCATCCTGACCTTCGGCCTCTGGCAAACGGATTTCGGCGGAAGGAGCGACGTCCTCGGCGAATCCATCCAGGTCGGGAACGCCCAATACACGATCGTTGGTGTCGCGCCTGAGCATTTCGTCGGCGTTAGCGAAGGAACTTTGCCGGCTGTGTTCGTTCCCATCACGGCCTACGCCACGAACCAGGGCGGGGGCGACAGCTCGGACTATTACGTCAAGTACAGCTGGGACTGGGTCGAGATGATCGTCCGCCGGAAGCCGGGCGTGACGCGCGTTGCGGCCACGGCCGACTTGAGCCGCGCCTTCCTGCGCAGCTGGAACGCCTCACGTCTCGTTCATCCGCGCTACGGTTCCGCCGAGGACGTGCGGCCGCGCGCGATCGCCGGGGCGTTACGAACCACTGCCGGACCGAATCCTGGGTTGGAGGCTCGAACGCTCCTCTGGGTGACTGGCGTCGCCGGCGTCGTGCTGTTCATCGCATGCGCCAACGTGGCAAATCTCTTTCTTGCCCGAGCAATGCGGCGACGGCGTGAGGTGGCGCTCCGGCGCGCACTCGGTGTCTCACGTGGTCGGCTCGCGGCGCAAGCCTTCACCGAGACGGCGGTGCTCTCGCTCCTCGGGTGCGCGACCGGCATCCTGATCGCGCAGTGGGGCGGATTTGGGCTCCGACGCCTGTTCTTCACGTCCACGACCCCATTCGATGTCATTGCCGACTGGCGCACCGTGGCCGTCGCGTCGATGGCGGCGCTCATCGCGGCCTTCGCGACCGGGATCGCGCCCGTGCTTTTCGGCGGCCGAGATGACATCACCGGAGTCCTCAAGTCGGGCGCGCGCGCGGGGACCTACCAGCAGTCGTCCGCTCGGGCCGTGCTGCTCGTGCTGCAGGTAGCATTGTCGGTTGTACTTCTGGTCGGAGCCGGCCTGTTCATCCGGAGCCTGAGCAACGTGCGCGGATTGAGGCTCGGTTACGACATCGCTCCCCTGTTGCTCGTGGAGTGGGAGCGCCGCGGTACGCCAATGGATTCGAGCGACCGAGTAGCGCTGCGCCACCGGTTGCTCGAGACCGCGCTTGCGCGAACCGACGTCGAGCGTGGGGCGTGGGTGAGCAGCGCGCCGTTCGCGCACGGGACGTCGACACTGATTCTGGACGTTCCGGGCGTCGATTCCGTGTCCCGCCTCGGGCGTTTCACGTACCAGATCGTGTCCTCCGACTATTTCGCTACGATGGACACACGCATCCTCCGCGGCCGGTCGTTCACCGACGCGGACCGTGTCGGTGTGCCGACCGTGGCCGTCGTGAGTGAAGCCATGGCGGCTCGCCTCTGGCCCGGGCAGGAGGCGTTAGGCAGGTGCCTTCGCTTCAGCTGGCGAAGCGCCCGCCCGGATACGATGCCCTGCACGACCGTCGTCGGCGTTGCCGAGAACGCGGTGCACGATCCCGTCGCCGACCTTCCGATGCGTTACTACCTGGCGGAGGGTCAGATCGACTTCGGAGCGACGTGGCTGCTGCTGCGGATGCGCCGCGACCCGGCCACAGCCGCCGAGGATGTGCGCGCGGCGCTGCAATCGGTGATGCCCGGGAACGCGCTCGTGACGGTCCGCCCGGCGCGAGGACTGTTCGACGTCAAGCGACGCTCGTGGCTGGTGGGCGCGACTTTGTTCGTCGGGTTCGGCGCCCTCGCGCTTCTCGTCGCGGCGGTCGGACTGTACGGCGTGATCGCGTATACGGTCGCACAGCGAATGCACGAGCTGGGCGTGCGCATTGCGCTCGGCGCACAGGGGCGCGACGTCGTAGGGCTCGTCGTCGGCCAGGGCGCGCGGTTTGCCGCTACGGGACTGGCCGTGGGAGGCGCGCTGGCCGTCGTGGCCGGGCGCTGGGTGCAGCCGCTACTCTACCGGCAGTCCGCCGTCGATCCGACCGTGTTAGGCGGCGTAGCAATCCTGATGATTGTGGTCGCGCTGGTGGCGAGCGCGATGCCCGCCGTGAAAGCAATGCGCGCGGATCCGAACAGCGTGCTGCGGGCAGACTAGCCAGTGTGCTCCAGAGCGAGCTCGGGGGAAAGCACGTATCGCGGACGCCAGCGGCGGCGGATGACCCACTCGACGAATAGGCGACCGGGTAGCACCACGGCGCTACCCGGTCTCGTAGAGCTGCCATCTGCGTGTTACGCCCTCGCCAGAGTCTCGCCGAGTGCGTTCAATTTCTCCGACCAGTATTCCTTCAGCCGATTCGTCGTCGCCTTGTCGGGAAGCTTCGTATGCGCCACGGCAACCGCGCTCTTGTCCTTCCCTTTCGGCGTGAACCAGACGGTGACGATGGTACCGTCGGGCCAGCCGAGACGTATTGCTTTCGGCGCTTTCGCCGTGCGCACCCTCACGCCTGACTCGTCGAGCCAGCGGCGGCGCGTGCCGGCATCGGCCCACGCGTCGAACAACGTCTCCACGGGCACATTGAACGTGCGCGATTTCCCGGCTTCATACGTGCCATCGCGGCGTTGCCCACGAGCGCGGAGCCCCTTGATGCGCTCGTAGCCGACCGCCACCGCCTGCGTCCACCACGGCGCGACCTTGTAGGTCCCGCTCACGAGGATCGCGATGTCGCGATGCGCCATCGTCGCGGCGTCGTGCTTGTCGAGCGTCTGCGTCCACTCCTCCCACGTGCGACCGGTCCTTTCCCGGATGACAGCGTCGCTCATTCCCGCGGCCGCGGCGTAGTCGATTTTCGCGGGTGCGGGTGCGGGCGTGGCGACGGCAGCGCGTGATGCGGGCGCCGCCGCCCTCTTGGTTGCCACGCGGCTGGGGGACTTCTTGAGCAGCTGCGTGCGGGCGGTGGTGTAGGACTCGCCCGTCTTCTTCATGCGCGTGCGCACGAGGCGCTTCAAGTCTTTCTCGCGAGGCATCGTCAGGTCTCCCTTGGGTACACCACGGGCATCTCCCCAGCAGCGCACCGCGGTGACGCAAAGGACCGACGTGCTCTCCGGGAGTGTGCCCCCCTTTGCCTCACATTGGACTCCGGCTGGGGCGGAGTCTCGAGAGGTTCGGCGTGGATGGTCGCCGGGACCACGATGCAATTCACTCGTGGTGGCGTCAAGCCGAGTCCACACGATGCCGGCGCAGACCTCGGGTCGTTAGGTGTTCGATTTGGGACACTCGGTCCCGACTCCGCACAGTCGATGTTAGCGAATTGTGCGGCGGCAACGGGTAAGCTTATGCGTCGTAACAGGTTACCGACTCGGCGCGCACGGCACGGCTCTTCCGAAGGGCGGGACCGTTCGTCCCACTCCAATCGACACATCCCATGAGCTCCATTCGTCGGGACCTCGGCTTCGCCGCGCGTACGCTCATCAAGTCCCCGGTCTTCGCCCTCACCGCGCTCGCGACGATCGCGCTCGGCATCGGTGCGACGACCGCGATCTTCAGCATCGTGAACACGGTGCTGTTGCGACCGTTGCCGTACGCGCATCAGGACCGGCTCGCGTTCCTCACCAGCGATCTCACGGCGCGGAATGTCAACGACTTCGGGCTCCCACCCGGCGATTTCGCCGACGTTCAGCGCGAGATCCCCGCGTTCGACGAGGCCGCCATGGTGTCGACGTTCCAGATTCCGCTCGTGGACGAACGTGGCGAGGCACAGATGCTTCGCGTGGGCAACGTCACGACGAACTTCTTCCGCACACTCGGCGTTCGCGTCGCGTTAGGGCGGGATTTCGTCGACGCCGACGGGGCGCCTCTCCCGCCGCCCCCGCAGGGCGCCCCAGGGGCCGCGCCGCCACCGCCTCCGCCCGCGACGACGATCCTGACACACGAGTTCTGGCAGCGCCATTTCGGCGGCGACCCGAACGTGATCGGGCGGAGCATGCAGTTCGGCAACCTCACCGCGGAAATCGTAGGTGTGCTTGAGCCCGGGATGCAGCTCTTCTGGTTCCAGGCAGCGAACATCGAGCCGCGCCCCGAGATGTACTGGGCGAACCGAACGAACTTCGCCACCGCATCCAGGACCAACGCGGCGGGGCGGATCATCGCGCGGCTCGCCCCTGGAGCGTCGTTCACGACTGCACAGGCGCAGGCGAATACGCTCGTCGCCGACCTCAAGAAGCGGTTCCCGATCAAGGAGACGGCGGGTGTTCGGTGGCGCGTCGAACCAATGCACCAGTATCTCGTGGCCAACACACGGCAGACGATTCTCACGTTGATGGGCGCGGTCGTGTTCGTGCTGCTCATCGCCTGTGCGAACGTGGCGAACCTGCTCCTGGTCCGGACCAGCGAGCGCTCGCGTGAGCTTGCCGTCCGTGCCGCCCTCGGTGGTAGTCGCGGCGTGCTGGTGCGTCAGATGCTGACCGAGAGCCTTCTCATCGCCGGTCTGGGGTCAGCGTTAGGCATCCTGCTGGCGTATGGCGCCATCGACTTGCTGAAAGTGATCGGGCCCGAAAACCTCCCGCGGTTGAGCGAGGTGTCGCTCGATCGGACGGTGCTCGGCTTCACGATGCTGGCGGCGGTGCTGTCGGCGGTGGTGTTCGGGATCGTGCCGGCGCTCCGCGCGTCCCGGGTCGATGTGGCCGACATCCTGCGAGCGGGCGGCCGGAGCCCCGCGCTCTCCGGCGCCGGCAAGTGGTTGCGCACGAGCGTGGTGACCGCGGCCGTGTCGCTCGCGTTCGTGCTGCTCGTCGGCTCCGGACTCATGATTCGCAGCTTCGTAGCGCTGCAGCGCTCCGATCCGGGGTTCGATGCGAACGGCGTCCTGACGTTCACCGTTGCGAACGTCAACGAGCAGTCGCCCGAGGCACACACGGCGGCGCGGCTGCGTATCCGTGACGCGCTCGCCGCCATCCCTGGCGTGACTGGCGTCTCCGCCGCGGGGTCGCTGCCGCTCGATGGAACTCCCGGCAACGTCCGGTGGGGGCCTGAGGCCGCACTCAGCAACCCCGCCCTGTTCCAGCAGGCGGATCTGCGCCTCATCATGCCTGAATACTTCTCGGTGCTCCGAACGAAACTCATCGACGGGCGGGTCTTCGCCGATGCGGACAACGTTCCCGACCGGAATCTCGTGATCATCGACGATGTCTTCGCGGCAAAGGCGTTCCCCGGTGAGTCCGCGGTCGGCAAGCGGTTCTACGCGCGCGTCGCCGGCGACACGCCGACACCCTGGGAGGTCATCGGCGTCGTCAAGCACCAGCGGACGGTCTCGCTCTCGAGCGACGGCCGAGAGACGTTCTTCATGCCCGCGGCGCAGTTCGGGTTCGGCGCGAACCGGTGGATCGTGCGCGCCGGCGGCGATCCGGCGCGGCTCGAGCCGCTCGCGCGGGCCGCGATCCGCGAGCTCGACCCGCGCTACGTGATGCATACCGTGCAGCCGTACAGCGCGCTCGTGGATGTGGCGCGCGGCCCGACGCGATTCGCGCTCGTCTGCATCGGCGCATTCGCGGCCGTGGCAGTCGTGTTGGCGCTCGTTGGACTGTACGGCGTGCTCGCGACCGTGGTGCGTCAGCGCACGGCGGAGATCGGCGTCCGCATGGCGTTCGGCGCGAACAGCCGGACCATTTTCCGGCTCGTCGTCGGCCAAGGGATGCGTCTTGCGGCGTTAGGCATCGCGATCGGGCTGTTCGCCGCGTTCGCCGTGACCCGGGTGATGCAGTCGATGCTGGTGGGCGTGAGCGCGACGGATCCGCTGACGTTCGTGGCGATCACGGCGCTGTTTGTCGCGGTCGCCATGCTGGCGTGCTGGATTCCGGCGCGCCGAGCGGCGCGGCTGGATCCGCTGGCAGCGCTCAGGGAGGAGTAAACCGCCCCCGTGGTGAAGCGGCGCACGGCCCTCACTCTGGTGGGCGTCGGAAACGAACGCACGGGGCTCTGGCCAGATCTGGCCAGAGCCCCGTGCGTTGTCCCTCGGCGTCCGGCTACGGAATTTGCCAGCTGACGAGAACAGTCCCGCCATTCGCGACAGCCCCACCGACGACGACGTATGGCGGCGCCGAGGTGACTCCCGCGGCATACGACGTCTCGGCACCGGAGCCTGTGACCCCAAGCCCGCCCAGTCGAATCGGACCGGCGGCAACCGTGGGCGTCGCACCCGAGAGGTCGAGCTTCCACACCGTCGCCTGACGCTTGCCGTTGGGACCGCAACTCGCCCCGACGATCACGCCGGCGTTCGTCACATCCCTCGCACGCTGCGGGTTGCAGGAACTGCCCACGATGGGCAGCGGGGTGCCCTCGGTGGTCCACTCGCCGGAGCTCGCGTTGCGGTACCAGTAGACGGGAAGTCCAGCGCGCTCCCCCACGACGACCGTGCCGTTGTCACTAATAGCGTACGCAATGCCGTCAAGCACGGTGGCCGGCTCCGTGGGGTTGTCCCACACGACGCCGGTCACAGACCCATCGGCGAACGTTGATCGACCCACCATCTGGCCGCCCGTGGCGACATCGTAAGCCGCCGCTGCCTTCCCTGGGACCGTGTAGTAGACGGGCGCATCCCAGCTCCCGTTCGAGTAACGCCACAGCACCGGCCGATTGTTCGATTCGCGCTTCGACACCTGAATGGTCAGCCAGCCGCTCGCCAGCAGGGACCCGTCCGCACCGACGGCTGTGCGGTTCGCGATCCCGTCGTTACCCCCACCCGGGAGCGGCTGACGCGTCCAGCTTCCGCCGAGTACGCGCTCCCATGCGACGGGCATGAAGTTCCCGTCCCGGCCTAACGCCATGGTCCCCGAGGGGTTGATGCCCCACGCCTGTCCGGGGCCAAGCGCAACGAGCTTCGCGCTGTGGCTGTCGTACACGAACGCATCCCCCGCGCCGGCATAGCCGACGACGCTCACGATGTCGTTCGTCGCCTCGACCCGCATGTCCCCACCGATCGTCCCGGCGCCGAGGATCGTCGCCGTCGTCACCTCGAACTTCTCGGTGCCCACGCCCTTCTTCCCACCGATCAACGTCACGGTGATGTCCCAGAACGCCAGATCCGCGTCGGCCGACACCGTGACGTTCGCGATGAGCTCGGATGAGCTGACGTACTGCACGCTGTTGGTCTTGATCTTCGCCGGATTGGCAACGCCGCCCCGCGACCATTCGGCCGTCGCACCCGCAGTAAACCCGGATCCGAGGATGCGCACGTTCAGGGTGGTATCGCGACGCGAGTATGCCGGCGACGCCGCGCTGACCGACGGCCCTCCACCCCCGGACCCCTTGCCTAACGACAAGTGGCCGGCCGGGGCGACCGGCGCCGACGAATCACTGCACGCCGCGCCGAGGAGCGTGAGCGCCGTCGCGAGCAGGGGACGGGTGAACCCGCGCGCTCGTGCCGCAGGGTGAGGGTGGCGCACAGGGCGAATCATCACGAGCTCCGAGAAGGAGAAGGTGGAAGCGAGGAAGACACGATGTGGGACCGCGACATGAATGACACGGCAGGACGCGCCGGTTTTGCGCGTTCGAGTGCGGCGCTCAGCGCACCGCGCGCGGCGACGAGCTCGCCACGCCGCTCGGAACGCCCCCCGACCCACTCGCCGCGTACGCGGCCCAATAGCGCGGCGCGCTGAACCGTCGGTCCCGAATGAGGTCGCGTTGCGCCGCCGCGACGGCATCCGCCGCATCGCCCCCCGCTGAGAGATGCGCGTAGAACCTGCCCGCGAATGCCGCCGCGCTCTCATCCCCCACACGCCAGCGCGTCGCGACAACAGTGCGCGCCCCCGCATACAGGAACGCCTGGTCCAGCGTCGCATGGTCGTCGGTCCGGGCGTACCGCGAGGACCACGCCTCTCCCACCCCGGTCTCGCACCCCGAGAGGAACACGAGCGGGCTGTTCACCCGGAGCGCCAGCACCTCGTGGACCTCGAGCCGCCCGTTGTCGGCCTGCGCACCATCTCCACCCGCAAGCTCGATGCGGGAGAACATCGGACTCTCCGCCTCCATCACCCCGTGCGAGGCAACGTGGACAATCCCATTCGACTGGAGCGCCAGGCGCAGGGCGCGCTCGGTTGCGCGAGCACCAACCAATACTGTCGACCCAGCTCGGGCGAGTCCCGCACGGCGAGCCTCTGCACGCGAGCTCGTCAGCGTTGTCGGGAATGGCGCGAACGCAACGACGCGCGGCGCGTCGTACGCTCCGGAGCTCGCGCGAAGCGCCGGCAACGCCGCCGCCACCGGGAGGTAGAGCACCGCGTAGTCCTCGGCGAGCACGCGTCCCGACGGGGATCGCAGCGCGGCAAACGGGAGATACGCGAGCGCGCCGTGCGGCACGACGACGACACGCGTGGCGCCCGTGAGGGCACCCGAGGCGACCACCGGCTCGATGAGCGCACGATGCAACCCGAGGAGCACCGCGTTGGCGCTCCCAAGATCCGAATCACCACCTCCGGACTGCGCCACCAAGTCACGCGCGAGACGCACACGCCCTGCGAGGTCGTGATCGGTCATTGCCGTCGCGAACACCCGGACGCCGTCCCGACGAAGGACAAAGATCAGCGTTCGGTCGGGCGTGACGAAGTACTCGAGGAGCACCTCGTCGTCGCGAAGTGATTCGCGCACGGTCTTGCTGTTCGTGCTCCCGAGCCCGATCGGCATGCCCTGCCGCGGGTGCCCCGGATCGCGTACGAGTACCTCATCGAACTCACGCCGCGCCGCGGCGAGCTCAGCAAAGACCTCCGATCGCCGGTCGCGATCCCCACCGCTGCGTTCGCGTGAGCGACCGCCTTCAGCCACCGAGAGTCGACTCAACAGCGCTTCGATGCGACGCAGTACACGTGCACGTTCGGCCAGCAGTGCGTCCGAGCTCGCGGTATCCCTCCCGTGCAGACGCGCCTCGGCGATGTGATCCAGTAGCGCGCGGCTGCGCGCGCGATCGGCAACCTCGAATGCCTCGGTATTCCTTCCGACCTCCACTAACGACAATACGAGATCGGCATACACTGCCGCCTTGTCCGTAACGAACGTGGTGCGCAGCTCGCCGAGACCGAGCGATGTCCGAAGCCGCTCGACTCCCCCGATGGCCATGCGCCCGTATTCGATCGCCGCGGCGAATTGCCCCAGCCGCCGGTATGCGCGTGCCGCGAGTGCGTCTGCCTCGACCTCCGCAGCGATCCCTCCCGAAGCGAGATCGGCTCGCGGAAAGGCAAGCGCCTGGAGGACGCCGCGCGCGTCGCCCTCGATATCAGCGATGCGCGCGCTCGCGAGCGCGAGTGTACCCCGTCTCGTCGGAACGCGCAGGGCGCTGTAGACGCGGTGAGCCTCCGCGAGCCGCGCGCGCGAACCTGCCCGATCCCCGGAACGGGCAGCGAGCTCCGCATCGACGAGCAGATCAGTGAGAATGTCGAACGGCGCGCGCATGTTCCGGTGAAGAGCGAGCGCTTGCGCCACGCTGGCCCGTGCGCGCGCGGCGTCGCCAAGCACGCCGAGGAGAGCAGCGCGCCGCCGGAGGACGTCCGCCAGCTCGTCGGTTGCGCCGATCGCCGAATCGATCTGGATAGCGCTATCGAGGACGGAGAGCGCTCGGCGCCGGTCGCCCATCTTCTCGTAGATCTCCGCCAGCAGTTTGAGGTCTTCCGCCTCCTGCACGGGGAGCTGTGCCGAGCGCGCGATATGGATAGCGGTGTCGAGCGCGGCAATCGCGCGCTGAAACTCGCCAAGCAAGCCGTAAGCGGTGGCAAGCTGTCCTAACGCGTTTTCTTCGCCAACAGGGTGGTCTGGTCTCGGATACCGGCGGCGTAGGTCGTCTACGCCAGCGATCGCGCCGAGTGGGTTGCCAAGCTTCACGTCGACCGAGGCAAGACCGACGGTTGCGTTCCACTCCGTCGGCAGGTCACCTTCTGCCCTTCCCATGTCGCGCGCGAGGATGTAGCCGCCCCGCGCGGACTCCAGATCGCCGAGATCGGCTGCGTTGAGGGCCTGGTTGGAGGTGGCTTTCGCCACGTTGAGCCGGTCCCCGAGCTCGCGCGCCATTGCGAGCGCGCTGTCGAACCATACCTGTGACGTCTCGAGCTGGCCTTCATCGCGAGCCAGAAGCCCGAGCGCGTTGTACGAGCGGAACAGGTCGGCCCGCATCCCGTGGCGATGCTTGATCGCGAGTGCCGTGGCGCCTAGTTGGCGGGCCTCGGCGTAATCGCCGAGTCGCCATGCAGCGAGTCCCAGCGACGTGAGCACGCGTGCGGCCGCGACCGAGTCGCCTGACGCGCCCGCCGTGGCGAGAGCCTGCTGGTAGCTCCCGCGTGCCGCTTCGTACTCGCCCGCACGATAGAGACTGTCGGCAGCGATGGTAAGCGACGCGAGTACGGTACGTGCCTCGCCGGCCGCTGCCTTGGCTGATTGCGGCGCTGCGGGTCGCGCGCGGCCCGGGTCGAAGGCACGCGTCGATTCGTCGCCGCATGCCACCGCCGCAATCAGCGCCCCAAGAACGCCGACGCGTGTGAGGCACGCTGATCCGGTTGTCACTCGCACGCCTACTGAACGGTGAGACGCTGGCGCCCAGTCCCGACCGATCGCCCGTCACCTCGCAGGCCGTCGACGTACCAGTAGATCGTGCTGCCTGTGGCGAGTGCGACCGAGTCGGGAAGTGCCGCAGTAGTGTCCGCGGTATTGACCGACCAGCGCGTTCGTCCATCGGCATCCATGACGGTGAGCGTGTACTCGACGACGCTCGTGTCACGTCTCCAGACGAACTGAAGCTCCGTGGCCGCCACGGCGGAGGCGTTCGGTGGCGTGACCACGGCCAGCGCGTTTGCGTTCGAGGCAGGCAGCGGGGACGATCGCATGCGATCGTCCGGAGACATCCCCGGTCGCAGAAGAACGACGACAAGGATCGTAGCCGCAATGGCTGCCAGAAGCGCGACCCGGTGACCGCCCCGCGCAGCCGAGGGGGCCGAGTGCACCAGGCGTTTCGCGGCCACGAGCTCGGCGCGGCATACCGCGCAGTCTGCGACGTGTGCCTCCACGGAAGCACGCGTCGCGGCCGGCAGACTTCGGTCGATGTACCCGGCGAGGGTCTCCGCGGCGAGATGGCCCGGCGGGGGTGACTGGTTCGGCATGAACTTCGAGCCGTGGCTCGGTTCGAGAGTGGTGCTCACAACGTGAATGACACGGACCGACAGGTCCTTATTTCTGCCGGCGAATCGGGGCGCGTTACGGGACCGCGCTCACGACGCCTCGCGCCGCTAACCGCCGCCGCAGATGTCCGAGCACGCGGTTGAGACGCCGGTACACGTGAAATGGCGTCGCGGCGTCGGTGACCTCGGCGATCTCCTTCGCAGAGAGATCGTCCTCGAACCGGAGCTTGATGAGAAGCCGGTCCGGTGCGGCAAGACTATCGATTTCCTTGGCGACCGCGGCGCGGATCTCGTCGACTGACATGCGCGTGTCCACCGGCGCTCCGCCCGCGTCAGGCAGGCGCGCGAGGTCGATCGCCTCGGAGGTGAGATCGACAAGTCGGCGGCGAGCAGCACGTTCGGCACGTGCAGCGTCGCCTTCGTCGGCACCGTGGCGTCGCCCGTAGCGCTGGCGGTGGAAGTCGTATGCGAGGCGCCGGGCTACGACCACGAGCCAGGTCGTGAACTTCCCGGAGCCATCGCCGGCAAAGGTGCGGAGCCGCCGGCTGTCATCCTCGCGAAGCTTCTCGAGCACGAACGCGTACGCATCCATCACGGCGTCGTGCTCGCGGTATATGGCGCGCACGGCGTGTAGGATCACGCGGCTGTACGACGAGACGAATGCCTCCCACGCCGCTTCGCAAGCCGACGGTGTGGAGGCATCGAGGAGCGTCGAGAGCTGCGGCGGGCAAAGGGGCACGCGACGGAGGATGGCGCCACGCGCAGCGCCGCGCGGACGGTGACGCCGAGATATTACGAACGCCCGTCTCCAACGCAACCGCGCCAATGGTTCGCGGGGACAGCCAATGAAAGGGCCCACAGCGTGCCCCTTCGTTGGCGGATCGACTGTGCATACGGTGGCTCAATGTCCGCCGACCTGATACCTCATGCCCCAAGCCGACGTGGCGACTGCGTCTCGATGGCGGACGTCGCGGTCGCCGCCGCAAGCTGCGGCGTGCCGCGTTAGGCGCGGCTGCCCTCGAATCCTCACCGGGGTGCTGGCGAGGCGGCGTGGCAACTCGCCCTCGGCGTCGCGGTCGGACCCGGGCTCGCGCTCGGTTCGACCAGTACAGTGGCGGCGAATTCATGTCGGGCCGGGGCGCGGTCGTGCCGCGCGTCGTTGCGGCGGTGACGCTCGTCGTTGGCTTCCTCGAGCAGCGGCTGAGCTCGCCGGGCGCCGCGGTCGTAAGCGAGTTCCAACGTTTTCGCCCGCCGCCGCGTGACGTAATCGCGCGAAGCCATTCGTGTTCTTGCGAGTAGTGCGGAGATGCTGCAGTGTTGCGCCACTGGGCGTCGCCCGAATCCCGAACCAACCTGCCGGCCGCAGCGTGTTTACCGCGGTATACCGATCTGGTACGCAGATGGTCAGTGCGGGCCCGCCACCTCATTTCAATCGACGCCGAAGTCGGAGGAGTCCATGAACCAAAGCGATCTCGTCAGTTCCCGCCCGCCTGACCCTACCACCCACCACAACAAGCCTCGCCACGTCTGGATACCACGGGTGTCACGTCTCGCACTGGCGGTCTCAGCGGCGTTGCTCGCAGCCACAGCGCCGGTCTGGGCCCAAACACAGCCGGGTGTCGTTGCCGGAACCGTCGTGGCCGAAGGCGCACAGCGACCCCTGCCAGGCGTGCAGATCAGCATCGAAGGCCAAGCGGGGAAAGAAGTTACGTCGGACGCCTCCGGACGCTTTCGCATCGCGGACGTGTCCGGAACGACCGTCACGGTCCATGCCCGCGCACTCGGGTTCCGTCCCACGAGCCAGAGTGTCACCGTCGGCACTACCGACGTTCGCTTCGTCCTCGCCGAGCGCGCGGTCGAGCTGAATCAGGTCGTCGTCACCGGCACTGCCGGTGGTGAACAGCTGCGCTCTCTCGGGACGTCCGTCGCGACCGTGAACGTCACCGACGTTGCCGCGAAGACGGCCATCCCATCGGTCGACGCGTTGCTCAATGGCCGGACGCCCGGCGTCGTGGTGCTCCCGGGAACAGGAATGGTTGGCGCCGGCGCCAACATCCGCGTCCGCGGCATCGGGACGTTCTCGCTTTCCAGCCAGCCGCTCGTGTACGTCGACGGCATCCGCGTGAACAACTCGACTGGTAGCGGGATCAGCGTGCAGGCGTTCGGCTCCGGCGTCGTATCGCGCCTCAATGACTTCGATCCGAGTGAGATCGAGAGCATCGAGGTGCTGAAGGGGCCCGCGGCCGCGACGCTCTACGGCACCGAAGCGGCGCGCGGCGTGATCAACATCATCACGAAGAAAGGCCGGGCTGGCGGCACGTCGTACGGATTCCAGGTCCAGGGTGGCAGTAACTGGTTCGACGACTACGAGAACCGCATCCCCACGAACTACTGCGTTCTGCTCTCACCCACCGAGTGCGTGAACTCGAACGCCGAGGCGGGCGAGCTCGTGGCGCTCAACGTGGCGAAGCAGGAGAAGGCCCGCGGTACGCCGCTCTTCCGAACCGGCGACATCCGCAACTATGCGGCGAACGTGAGTGGTGGCACGCCACTGTTCCGCTTCTTCGCGTCCGGTGAGGTTGGCGACACCGAAGGCGCCGAACGATTCAACGAGCGGCGACAAACCAGCGTTCGCACGAACCTGAACATCACGCCGAACTCGAAGTTCGATGTGGCCACGAGCATGGGCTACATCAACAGCAACACGCGGCTGAGCTGTGAGGGCGGCTGCGGCGGCATCATGTGGGAGTCGATGTACTCCAACCCCGTCAATCTCCCGCGATTCTGCGAGGCCGGCGACGAAGAGTGCACATGGGTGCGCGGGTTCCAGAGCACCCCGCACGAGGCGTACGACCCGTACCACCTTGCTCAGGGGCTGCACCGCCTGACGGCGAGCGCGACGGTTCAGTACAACCCGTTCTCGTGGATGTCGCACCGGCTCGCGATCGGGACCGACCTCAGTTTCGAGGACAACACCGACCAGTTGGCGCACGTCACCAACGATACCATCGCCTTTTTCTGGGGCACGAACGCGCAAGGCTGGCGCTTTCGCAATCAACATCAGGCGACGTTCAACACGTACGACTACAACGCCAGCCTCAACTTCACGCCGAGGGGGCTGTCGTCGAAGACGTCGTTAGGCGTGCAGTACTACCAGCGGCGGAACGAGTTCATGCAGGGCGAAGGGGATTTCTTCCCGGCGCCAGGGCTCCGGACGATCGCGTCCGCCGGGCAGAAGGTCGGCCTGTCGGACGGCTGGTCCGCCAATAACACGCTCGGCTTCTACCTCCAAGAGCAGATCGGGTGGCGCGATCGGCTGTACTTCACCGCTGCGGCTCGCGTGGACAACAACAGCTCGTTCGGCAGTGAGGTGAAGTGGGTAGGCTACCCGAAGGCGAGCATCTCGTACGTCGCCAGCGAAGAACCGGCGATTCGAGAGATCCTGCCGGACGTGTTCAACAGTTTCCGCCTCCGCGCCGCCTTCGGCGCCTCGGGGCAACAGCCCGCAATCAACACGGCCCTGCGGACGCTGAATCCCGTTCCCGGTCCGAACGGACAGGGCGTTCTCACACCGAACTCCCTCGGAAACGAGGACCTCAAGCCCGAACGCGTAGAGGGGCTCGAGCTCGGTTTCGAGACCGGGATGTTCAACGACCGGGTCGGCGTCGACTTCACCTATTACCGCGACCGCTCGAAGGACGCGATCCTCTCCCGCGGCGTCGCGCCGAGCACCGGGTTCGGGGCGAGCAGCCAGTTCTTCAACGCGGGCCAGATCACCAAGCAGGGCATCGAGCTCGGCCTCAAAGGCCAGATCATCAACCAGCGCGACTTCGGCTGGGACGTGAACTTCACGCTCGGCACGCATTCATCCAAGATCGACCGCCTCAACGGGACCGATACGACGATCGACCTCGGCTCCGCGGCTCATCGCGTGGGCTATGCCCCGTTCGACTGGTTCTCGTACAAGGTCCTGAGCGCTGAATGGGACCCCACCACACGTCGGGCGATCAACGCAATGTGTGACGACGGGCGCGGCCAGCCCATGCCATGCCTCAACGCCAACGGTGGTGTCCAGGCACCGAAGGTCTACCTCGGCCATTCGATCCCCACGGCCGAAGGCGCGATCACGACGACGTTCCGCTTCCTGCGAAACTTCAGCGTCTACGGGATGTTCGATTATGCGCTGAACTACAAGCGGCTGGACAACAACCTCCGCATCCGCTGCCAGATCTTCTATACCTGCCGCGAGTACCTCGAGCCCGAGAACACCGATCCGCGGCAACTCGCACAGATGCAGACGAGCGGCACACTCCGCGATTTCGTGATCGTCAACTCGCGGTACGTGAAGTTCCGCGAGATCTCGCTGTCGTACGATGCGCCGCAGAGCATCGCCGGGCGTGTCCGGGCACAGTCGGCGGGATTCACGCTGTCCGCCCGCAACCTTCACACGTGGACGCCGTACACGGGGCTCGATCCGGAAAGTCAGTTCGTGGCGGGAACACCGCTCAACCTCGACCAGGCGCACCTGCCACAGCTCATGTCGGTCGTGCTGACGCTCCGCCTGAACTACTGACCCGTATCGACCAACTGCCTAACAAGGACGGAGTTCACATATGATTTTCATACGGAGAAGCTCGGGAGTTGCTGCCACGGGTCGTCGCTCCGGGGTGCGCCGGACGGCTCTCTCGATTGCGATGGTGATTGGCGTGACGTCGGCCATGGCCGCGTGCAGCACGGACGACCTCCTCGAGGTCGAGACACCGGCCAACGTACCGGTGGGCATGATCGACGATCCCGCGAACGCCGGTCTGATGGTCAACAGCGCCGTCGCCGACTTCGAGTGCGCGCTCGGCGCCATGATCGCTGTGGAGGGGATCATCAGCGACGAGCTTGCGGATGCGCAACTCGGTGCCGCCGCGTGGCCGTACGACCGGCGAGACGCGAACACCCAGACCAACGGGTCGTACGGCACCGCCGCCTGCACGTCGAATCAGACGCCGGGGATTTACAGCCCATTGTCCACTGCCCGCTGGTCCACGGATCACGCACTCACGAACCTCACGACGTGGACCGATGCCGAGGTCGTCAATCGTCAGGCACTCATCGCGCGCGCCGCGACGTACGCGGGATTCAGCTACGCGCTCATGGGCATGTCCTTCTGCTCGGCGGCGTTCGACCTGGGACCGGAGGTGCAACAACTGGACATTTTCCAGCTCGCCGAGGATCGATTCACCCAGGCGATTGCCGCCGCGCAGGGCGCGGGTGAGGGTTCGGCTGCCATGCTCAACGCGGCGTACGTCGGCCGCGCCCGGGTGCGGCTCTTCCTCGGCAACAATGCGGGAGCCATTGCGGACGCCACGCTCGTACCGGCGGGCTTCGTGCTCAATGCCGCGAACGACGCGACGGACAACCGCCTCATGAACCGCATCTTCCAGATCACGGAGCAGAACGGCTTCTATACCGTCGAGCCGCTGTCCCGCGGCCTGACCACCGAGAACGGCCAAATCGATCCACGGTCAGCGACGAGCGAGACAGACACACGGCCGGCGGATGCGCGGTCGACGATCTGGGTGGCAGACAAGTACCCGGCGCAGGGGGCGCCAACACCGATCGCGAGCTATACGGAGGCGCAGCTCATTCTGGCAGAAGCGCAGGGTGGTGCTCAGGCGGTCTCGACCATCAACGCGCTCCGCGCGGCGGTGGGGCTGCAGCCGTACACTGGCGCGACCGACGCCGCGTCGATCCAGAACCTCATCATCAATGAGCGCCGCCGCGCGCTGTTCCTCGAGGGGTTCCGAAATTACGACATGCAACGCTTCGACCTTCCGTTCAACCCGCCCGTCGGGGCTCCGTTTCCGCAGAAGGGCGGCACGTACGGCAACACACGGTGCCTGCCGCTGCCGGACGTGGAACGGTTCAACAACCCCAACATCATCTGACGGTCCGCAGGCGGGATGCCTAACGACGACCCCGGGCGCGCGCCCGGGGTCGTCGTGTATTTGCCACGGGTGCTCCGTCGCCGACTCCTGCAGAGTCCGCATTTTTCGGCTTCTGTTCGGCACGAGCCATGCACTGACATCCGACGATTTTGTGAGTACGTGCCGAGCGGTAGCCGGCATTCGATGGAGTCAGTTAGCGGAGTGATCTATGGCCAGGCAGGATCAGAGTGAACCGTCGCCGCAGGGCGTCCAGAAGGATCCCGAGCAGTGGGTGACCGGTGACGAGAGCATGACGGACGCACAGGCGTCCTACCTGAAGACGCTCGCTCAGGAGGCTGGCGAGCAATTCGATGAGACGCTGACGAAAGCCGAGGCCTCCAAGCGAATCGATGAGCTCCAGGCGCGCACCGGACGCGGGCGCAACCATTAGTCCCTACAGGGGGCTCGCACGATGATCGAATCGTGCGAGCCCCGATCGAATCCAGTGCGGGTCGAGCGCACATTCCGGCACAAGGACCGCCTGCACTACCGGACCTAACGAGTCGCCTATGCGCCGCAGCTGCTGCCTGTGCTTGCGCGGGGCGTCTTGTTCCTGCAAGCTCCATGTTCCTCCACTTGGGGCCGCAATGCCATGAACGCTATCGTCGTGGACGCCTCTCAGGAGGAGCCCCTCCCAAAGTACCGGTCGAGGGTGCGCCGGTTCATCAAGAAGGACCCCAACGTGGGATGGGGGTATGACCCGTTTAGCGGCATGGTCGACCTGGTTCCGTCGATCACGATAGCCAAAGGGAACAACGACGCCACCATCGTCGAGATCGTCGCTCATGGGTCGCCCACGTACCACCACGACATAGGCGGCGTGTCGGTCGCACCCTTCGCGGCGGAATTACGAAAGTTGCTGACGACCACCCAAAACTCGAGCGTCTACCTCACGGGCTGCAATACCGGGTTGTCCGAGGGAGGCTACTGCATCGCCGAAGAACTTGCGCGAGCGCTCGAAGGGGTCAGTGTGTTTGGGGCCGCCGGCTTCGTCATGGACGGTGCCGCCATCACGGAGAACGCGGAAACGGCGGCGGAGTTCGAAGGCCAGCGCTATACGGGCGCGCGCGACAGCATCCACGACGCGTGTTGGAATGAGTTTTTCTTCGCGCCGTCCGAAGCTCTCGTTCCAAGCAGCGCACGCATGCGGCCGAAGCCGAACCCGGAGATCGATCCGGACGTACTGCGCGAGGCAATCGCCGAGGCGTTGAGGGCGAAGCGGCGGCGCTCGGTTCCCCCGCTGCTCGTCGGGCCGGACTTGCGCGGGGTGATCGACCTGGAGACCGGGCCGTTCGCCTATGAACTGCTTCTGCGCGCGTCCATCCTCCGCAACGCGATTTCGCGCGAGGCGTTCGAATTCCCGCGAGGCCCTGAGCTCCTCGACCGCGCGCTGCGAAACGCCCGGTAGGAATCGCACGTCGGTCCACGCGCATCGCGCAGGCCGACGGCGGGAGCCAGGCGAATTACGGCGCCGGCGGCTCCATGTCGAACGCCGCGGCCAGGAAATGGCGGGCCGCCTTGTGGCGCCGCTTTTCGGCTGTCTTGGCCGCGGCCGAAACGGCCCCGAGCTTGTCGAGCAGCAGCCGCACGATCTTGGCGTCGTTCTCCGCTGACCGCCGACCCTCGAGGAGGCCTTTCAAGGTGTTATACGTCCGCATACTCCCAAGCGGAACGTCGATCTCCGCCCGGAACGTTGCCGAGGGCTTCCCTTCGGCGTAGTCGAGGATCAGCATCTTGTTGATCTTCTTCGTGCCTAGCGGAGGCATGGCATGTCCCTCGACGGTGGGAGTAACCTCGCGCGTACGGTTAAAGTAAGTGCGTCGATACTCTACGGCGGACTGGCGTACGCCGCCAGTCCATCGCACACCCCCTTCGCTCTTCGCGCCTCGTGACGGACGACGGCGAGCTCTTGCAGCTTCAGCGATCGCTGGCCGGGCGGTTTCATGTCCTGCGTGAGATCGGGCGAGGCGGCATGGCGCGGGTCTACGAAGCGGCGCAGGACGGCCGAGAAGCGCCGCTCGCCCTCAAAGTCCTCCGGCCGGAACTCGTCGCGCTCGTCGAACGTCAGCGATTCCTGCGCGAAATCGAGCTGGCCTCGGGACTGTCACACCCCAATATCCTTCCAGTCCTGGCGTCGGGTGAAACGGAGTCATCGCTGTACTATGCGATGCCTTTACTGCCGGCTGGGACTCTGGCGGATCGACTCGGCGCCGAGACGCAACTACCGGTGGCGGACGCCGTTCGCATCGCACGCGACATCGGGAGCGCGCTCGATTACGCGGTAGCGCACGGAGTCGTGCATCGCGACGTCAAGCCGTCGAACATCCTGCTCGCGCCGGATGGGCGAGCCATCCTCGCGGACTTCGGTATCGCGCGCGCGATCGATCAAGCGGCGGGGGACCGTCTGACGTATTCGCAGTTCGCCGTCGGCACGCCGGCGTACATGAGCCCCGAGCAGCATACGCCGTCATCAGCGATTGATGGCCGATCCGATCAGTACTCGCTCGCGGTCGTACTCTACGAGATGCTGGCGGGGACGACGCCCTTCATTGGGGCGACGCCGCATGCCATCCTCGCGCGAAAGACACTCGATCCGATGCCGTCGTTGCGCGCGGTCCGGCGCGAAATTCCGCGAGAGATGGAGCGCGCCATAGCGCGGGCACTCGCCGTCACGCCGGCGGATCGGTTTGAGACGGCGAGTCAGTTCCTGGACGCGGGCTCTGCAGGTCCGGCGCGGCGTCGGTGGAATCGCGTTGCAGTAGTCAGCGTCGCGGTTGCCGGCCTTGGTGCGATCACGTGGGGGGTGGTCGAACGATTTCGAGAGCCGCCGGCGCCGGGGGTCCCGCGCGTCGCGGTTCTTCCATTCACGAACGCGACGGGCGATTCGGCGTTGGGCGTGGTTGGCTTCATGGCCGCTGACTGGATCTCGGAGGGCCTGTCGCGGACCGGCATCGTCGATGTGGTCCCGACCCCGGCCGTTCTCGAAGCGTCGGCGGCAGTCACGAAAGATGAAACGAGCTCCCTGGCAAGCCTGGGGCGCGCCCTGGGCGCGACGGTTCTCGTCACTGGCCGAATCTACCTGCTACGCGATTCACTGCGGGTGCAGACGCAGGTCACCGACGCCCCGCAGCTCTCGCTGCTCGGCGCCGTCGCACCCGTCTCGCTCGATCGCCGGGATCCCATGGGCGGCATTGAGCGCCTTCGTACCGGCGTAATGGGACTCCTGGCATCGGAACTCGATCCGCGCCTGGCGGCCACCGCTGGCGCGAGCATGACACCGCCGACGTTCGAGGCGTATTCCGCGTTCAGTCGTGGACTCGAGGAGTACGTGCGCAATGACTTTCGCACGGCCGCGCGTCTCTTCATGGCCGCGGCGGAGGCAGACTCCACGTTCGGCGTGCCCCTGTTGTTCGCATCGATCAGCTTGTCAAACGTGGGCGATTACGCGGCTGCGGATTCGGTCGCTCGCCGCATGAACGCGCTGTCGGCCACGCTCAGTCCGCTCCACCGCACCTGGCTCGAGTATCGACTTCGCATGCTCGCTGGTGATCGATCAGGCGCGCTCGAGATCGTCCGACGTCTCGCTGCCCTGAGCCCGGGGACGAAGGCGAGCTATAACTACGCGGTCGAGGCGTATGAGAACGGGTTCTACGAGGAAGCCATCGCCGCGCTGAACACGCTCGACACCAACACCGGAGCGATGCGAGAATGGGCGTCGTGGTGGGACGTCATGGGGTCGTCGCAACACATGCTTGGAGACTTCGCGGCTGAAGGCCGTGTCGGCGCGGCTGCGCAGCGACGGTTTCCGGACCGGCTGTTCGCGCGCCTACCGTCCATCCGGTCCCTGGCCGCGCTCGGGGAGTTCGATGAACTACAACACGCGCTGTCGGCGGCGGCATCGCTCCCTCGTGACCCGTACGGCACCACTGTCGGTTCGCTCACCATCGAGGCGGCACGGGAGGCCGCCGCGCATCGCGGCACCGCCGCGGCTCGGCCGTTGTTCGAGCGGGCACGCGCTTGGTATGTAGCGGAGGATCGCTCGAACACGGTGGCGCTTGGCTACATCGAACACGAGCTGGGGGATGATCGACGCGCCGTTACCTGGCTCGAGCCGTATGCGTCGAGCGATTCCGCGACGGCCGAAGCCATCGGCCTCCTCGGGGTCGCCGCAGCTGGCGCCGGCGACACGGCGCTTGCCCGGGCGCTCGGGGCTCGGTTGTCTGCAGACACGGCGCGCTACGGATTCGGCGAGGCGCGACTCGCGGAGGCACGCATCCGGATGACCTTGGGCGAATCGGATTCCGCGGTCGCGCTGCTCGCGCGAGGTTTTCGGGAAGGACTCGCGCGCGATCACTGGACGCATACGACGCGCGAGTTCTGGCCGCTGAAGCGGGACTCCCGATTTGTCGCGCTCGTGAAGCCAAGACGACGCGGTGACTGACACCCGTCTTCTCGGCTGCAGCGTGGCTATTCCTGCCGCAGCGCGACGATCGGCGGAACGCCAGCCGCCCGCCGAGCCGGTACCCACGTCGCCACGAGCGCGACCGCACCAAGCACGACCGCCAGCAATACGTACGTCACCGCATCGGTCGCACTGACGCCGAACAGCAAGCTGGACATCACTCGCGTCAGCCCGAACGCCGCCGCGAGCCCGACGGCAATTCCGACCACGACCAGCACGACCACCTGCCGGATGACGAGCCCCATGATGTCGGCCTGCCTCGCGCCTAACGCTGCACGGATGCCGAGCTCGCGTGTGCGCTGGCTGACCCAGAAGCTCACGACACCGTAAATACCGATGGCCGCGAGCACCGACGCGCACACGGCGAACACCACGAGCAGGAACATCGAGAATCGCCGCCGCGCGAGCGAGTCCGCGAGCCGCTCCTCCATTGTCGCCATCTCGTAGACCGGCAGATCGGCATCGAGGGCCTGAACTTCGCGCGTCACCGCGGCCGAGAGCGCTCGGGGATCCGATCGGGTTTTCACCACGACGTATCGCGTCCCCACACCGATCTGCTGGACCGCGTAGAACGCCGTGATGGGTGGTTCACCATCCACCTCGTACTCCTTCGTGTCAGCCACTACTCCGATCACGGTCCGCCACGGCCCCGAGTCACCGCGACGCATCCGCTTCCCGATCGGATCCTCGTTCGGCCAGAACCGCTCGGCGAGCTTGTCGTCGACGATGGCTACGTCGGGCGCGCCGCGTACGTCGCGCTCATCGAAGTAGCGGCCCTTGAGAAGCGGGATACCCATCGTCTTGAAATAGTCCGACGTGACATATCCGCTGCTCGCGATGATGAGGTCCTCGCCAGCCGCCTTCGGCACGTACCCCTCGATGCCGATCGGCTCCCACGCGAGCGCTACGGAGCTCAGAGGCAACAGGTAGTTCGATCCAACGTGCTGCACGCCGGGCAGCTCACGCAGGCGGTCTTCGAGCTGCTTGTAGAAGGCGATGACCTCGTCGGGTGTCTTGTACTTGAACGCGGGGAGCGACACGCGGAACGAGAGAACGTTCGCCGGATCGAAGCCGGGGTTCGCGTTCGTGATGCGCTGGTAGCTCCGGATGAGCAGCCCGGCGCCGATGAGCAGGACGAGCGACAGCGCGATCTCGGCAGCGATGAGCAGCTTTCGGAGCTGGTTATGCCCGAGCCCGAATGCGCTCCCCCCCACTCCGCTCCGCCCCCCTTCGCGCAGCACGTCGTTCAGATCGAGCCGCGACGCGCGCAACGCCGGCACCAGCCCGAACACGACGCCGGTAACGAGCGAGATCCCGAACGTGAAGCCAAGCACTCGGCCGTCAATGCCGATCTGGTCGAGCCGAGGAATCTTCGCCGAACCGAACTGCCCGAGCACGGTCACCGCGACGAACGCCAGCGCCAATCCGAGCAGCCCGCCCAGCACCGAGAGCAGCAGCGCCTCGGTCAGCAACTGTCGAACGATGCGCTCCCGACTCGCACCGACGGCGGCGCGGATCGCCATCTCCTTCGCCCGAACCGCCCCGCGCGAGAGCAGGAGATTCGCGACGTTCCCGCAGGCGATGAGCAGCACCAGCCCCACGGCGCCGAGGAGCACGTAGACCGCGAGGCGGACGTCGCCGACAACCTGGTTGATGAGCGGGACGACGCTGATGGTGAGGCCGCCGTTAGGCGGATAGTTCTGCGGATAGTCGCGCTTCATGCGTGCGGCCAGGACGCTCATGTCGGCCTGCGCCTTCTCGAGCGTGACGCCCGGTCTGAGCTTCGCGAAGATGTTGAAGTCCTCACCGCCGCGGTTCGCCCGTGCCGTCTCGGGGAGTCGCAGCGGGAGCAGGAGATCGACGTTCGCGATGCCGTTCACCGCCGGCATGACTTCCTTGTTGAACACGAAGTCGGCGGCCATCACGCCAACGATGGTGAACGTGTTCCCGTTGAGCGTCAGGCTCTTCCCAAGCACGGACGGGTCGGACCCGAACCGGCGCTTCCAGAACCCGTTGCTGAGGATGACGACCTGCGGTTTCCCGGGCTGATCATCCTCGGCCTCGAAGACGCGGCCGACAGCCGCTTTCGCACCGAAGAGCGGGAACAGCGAGGCCGAGACGCGCGCACCGTCGATCCGTTCTGGAACGCCGTTCCCCGTCAGGTTGAAGCTCGCGCCGATGGTCGCGGCAACGTCGGTGAAGACCTGGTTATCGGTACGGATGTCGAGATACTGACCGGTGGAGAACCAGTCCTGCTGAACGCCGAGTCCAGGCGAGCGCTGCCACAGGATGGCGATACGGTCCGCGTCTTCGTATGGTAGCGGCCGGAGGAGCATCGCGTTCGTGACGCTGAAGATCGCCGTGTTGGCGCCGATGCCGAGGGCGAGCGACGCTATGGCGACGGCAGCGAACGCGGGCTGGGACGCGAGGACGCGGAGCCCATGACGGAGGTCATGCCACCAGGTTTCCACAGTTCACCGGATTGCCGAGGGGTAGGTACGCTCGACGGAATCGACATGCCGGGCGCCTCGGTTTCCAGTCCTGGATCCCCTCGTCCGGTGCAACCGGTTCGGATTGTCCTGCCTACGGACGCGGCGCGGGTGACGCCGCCGCGAGGAGACGGGCGAGTCCGTTCGCCGACATGGATTCCCACTGCCAGCCAACGGTCAAGCGAACGGGCTCACTGACCGACGGCGTCGTGCAGGTGAGGATGACATCCTGCCCCGCTGGCTCCGCGGTGCCGGCGGCTGCAGTCAGCGTGGGTACGCACGTCCATTCACGCCCGTTCACGTCGGTTACGGTACGACTCGCCATCGTTTCCTCGTTGGTATGCGTGACCCTCGTCGTGCCATGATCATGCAAGCTAGTCAGGGATCCTCAAACCAACCAGTTGACCGGGATTCGCGGGTCAGGGACGTACGTGCAATAGACGCCCGTGCGGATTGTACGATCGAGGTGGACGCCTAACGCCGGGTGATGCTCGCCGATCCTGCGCAGAGCAGCGCGTATCGCCTGGGTTACCCCCGCCCTCGCCCGTTCGGTTGCCGAGCCGGCGCGGCGATCGCGACCACCGAGCCCGATGGCGCGCGAGAGCTCGCGCGTGAGGAACTCGCGTTCGGCATCCGCTTGTGCTTCACGTTCCACATCGCCCGTCACGCGCGCGTCGTCGATGTCGTCGTCGATCTCGGCGAGCCGCCGGCGATACGCGGCCTTGGCACGCGCGTCGAGCATCTCGCCGGCATCACCGAGCGCCAAACCCTCCCCTGACGATGTTCCATCGTCGCCAACCGATGACTCCCCGCGCTCGAACGCCACCAGGTCGAGCACATGGACGGCATGACCGGGGTCGGCGAGGAGCCGGGTGAGGTATCGCAGTCCTTTGACGTCACGGAGGTGTGCCGTGTGTCCGTCGAAGGTGAGACGCCACGCGTCGCTCTCACGGCGGAACACGTTCACCTGTGGATCTCCGCGGCTCGTGACTCTCCACTCGTCCACAGGCAGACCGGACTGCGGCGCCGACTCGGGCACCAATGTGTGGTCCGTTCGCACGTCTGCGCAGGCGTTGGCCGCTTCGCCGGCCAGATAAGCGGCGCCGACCCGCTCGAGCGCGGCCCCGGCAGTACGGAACTCGAGAATCGCACGCTCCTCGTTTCCGCCTATTCGATGGGCCTGCGCGAGTCCCATCCGCGCGAGCGCCGATTCGTACGGTGCGCCGATTTCGTTCCATAGATGCAGCGCGGCGTCGAACTCGGAGCGCGCTCCAGCGGCGTCACCTTCGGCCAATCTGATGCGCGCACGCGCGAGGGTCGCGCCGGCCGTCAGGGCCTTGCTTTCGAACAGCCGGGCGATCTCCTCCAGCTCGTGTCCGGCCCACTGCGCTCGCTCGAGGTCGTCCGCCGCAATCGCGATCTCGACTTGCGCCTCCAGTAACGGCGCCCGACGAAGCTCGGTGTTCGGTGGCAATTCCTTCGACGGAATCCTGAGCGGATGATCGAGCGCTTCCCGGATGGATGTCACAGCGAGAGCGATCTCTCCGCGCGCGAGATGCACGAGCGCAAGACCGGGTTGTGCATCCCACCCCGCTTCATGCGCGGCGACGAATGCCTTCTCGGCGCCGTCGACGTCGCCCTTCCGAAGCCGAATCCGTCCGAGCTCCGTGAGCGGCCAGCCGAGCTCGCGTCGCAGATAGGGGCGCAACTCCTCACAGGCCAGCAGCGCTTCCTGTTCTGCGTCGTCATTGGACCCGCGCAGACGGAGAATCTCCGCGCGGTGGACGCGGCACCGCCCATGGATGCTCCCGACGGCACGCCCGTGTCGCCAGCGCTCCATCGCCTGCGTCCACTGTTCGGCGAGGTCGTATTGCGCGAGCGCCTGCAGCGCGCATACGAGCTCGCAGTAGACGACGCCCGTGAGGAACGAGTCGAGCTCGCCGGACACGGTGGCAACGGCTGCTTCATCGAGGAGATCGAGGCCATGCCTAACGTCGCCGTCCAGGATGAGGTTGCGCGCCTCTGCAATGCGGCCGATGGCGGCCGCGGCGGGATCGTGCTGCGTGCCCACCTCGATCGCCCTGCGAGCCCACCGTCGTGCTTCCGCAAAGTCACCCGAGAGCAGGCGCTCGTAGTTGCGCACGACCGCGAGCCACGCATGAACCGCGGTGACCTCGTGACCTTCGAGAAGGAGCTCCGCGCGTTTCGCCCACCCGCGGACCGGCGCGATGAGTGCCGTATCGAACAGCAGATGCATCGCCACGCGCGTGGCAGCGGTCGCCGCCGCCAACCGATCGCCACGCCGCAGGCTGTCGGCGTGCAGGCGCTCCAACACGTCGATCGCGGCGTCGAGATGGCCAGCGGCGTACGCGACGTCTGCCGCGAGGAGAAGATCCGCCGACCTCGTCGATTCCCCGGCGGTCGCGCGAACAAGCAGGTCATGCGCCTGGTGCCAATCGCCCCGCGACGCCGCCTCGCGCCCCTGCTCCACGAGCGTCCCGCTCATCGCTCACCTCGCCGGGTTCGTCGTCCCGCCAGGGGAAGGATACACCCCGCTGCCCGTAACATCACGCATTACCGCGGTAATCCCGCTTCTCACGCCGTGAGATCAGAGCACATGCCTACACTCGGGAGGAGCCGTGGAACGCGCAGAGGTCAACGGAGTCGAACTGGATTATGAGGTGATTGGGTCGGGCGAGCCAGTGTTGCTGATCAGCCCCGTCGTGGCGGACGGATTCCTGCCGCTCGTTTCCGCCCTGGAATCGCGCGGTCGCTACCGCTTCGTTCGCTACCATAGAAGGGGATGGTGTGGAAGCACCCACACTGCTCCCCCAGTGACCATTCGAGATCACGCGGCAGACGCCATCGGGTTGTTGGAGTACCTCCAGCTCTCTCGAGCGCACGTCATCGGGCACTCCCATGGCGGTGCGATCGCCCTTCAGCTTGCTTTCGAGCGTCCGGATCTCGTTCACACGCTGGCGCTACTCGAACCCGCGCTGTACAGCCTGCCGAGTGCTGCGCTTCTATTCGAGAGAGCCGCGCCGTCGGTCGAAGCGTATTGCGCCGGCGATATGGAGGGAGCCGTGGCTGGCTTCCTCCGCGTTGCGAGTGGACTCGAGCTGGAGCGATGCCTCGCGGTGCTGGATGAGCACGTCCCCGGTGGTTTCGCGCGCGCGGTCGAGGATGCGGACACGCTGTTCGGCGTCGAGCTGCCGGCAGTAGTCGCGTGGACCTTCGGCCCCGAGCAGGCGGCTACGATCAGTCAGCCGGTGCTGTCGGTTCTGGGCGCCGAAACCGATCAACTCTGGGTCGATGCCGCCGCCACTTTGCGCTGCTGGTTCCCGAAGCTCGACGAGCGCAGGGTCGACGGGGTAGGTCACTTGCTTCACATGCAGAACCCGGCCCCGGTAGCACGGGGACTCGGCGCGTTTCTGTCCCACCACCCAATTGGGGTCGGAGTCAAATTTCATCGTTCTGTTGCATCCGCCGCAGAACGATGAAATTTGACTCCGACCCCAATTCCCGAATGCATGTCACCAAGTAGATCCTGCCTCCTCGTCGCCGCGCTCGTCGCGGTCGTCCCGGCTGCGATTGGCGCACAGCACGCCAATCACCCGGCGCCAGCCGCGCGCACCGATTCATCAGCGCACATGCGCCTCTACCGTGAGGCACTCGGGCCGTTCACGCGGCGGGTAACGACCAGCTCGCCCACCGCGCAGGCGTACGTTGACCAGGGCTTCCAGCTCCAGTACGCCTTCACCCCGAACAACTCGGTGCGCTCCTTTCGCGAGGCGCAGCGCCACGACTCCACCTGCGCGATGTGCTGGTGGGGCGAGGCCTGGTCGCTCGGCGCATACCTCAACGAGCCCATGGACTCCGCCGACGCGCCCGTCGCCGTCGCCGCGATCGAAAAAGCGCGCCGCCTCGCTGCGATACGCGCGACGCCGGTGGAACGCGCGCTGATCGATGCCATGGCAACGCGTTACGCGCGCGTACAGGATCGCGCGACGCGACTCCGCCTCGACTCGGCGTACGCGAACGCAATGGCGCGTGTGTACTCCGCACATCCCGAGGACCCCGACGTGGGCACGCTCTACGCCGAGGCGCTCATGCTGCTCGAGCCGCGGCGTGGGAACTGGGACATCGCCAAGCCATCGATCCAGCGGATCCACGAAGTGCTGGAGGGGGTGCTCGCGCGCGACCTCGCGCACCCGGGCGCGTGTCACCTCTACGTGCACGGAACCGAATCCACGACGCGTCCCGAGAAGGCGGAGAAATGTGCAGAGTTGCTCGGGCAATCGATCCCGGGCGCGAGCCACATCAACCACATGCCGTCGCACACCTTCAATAGAATAGGACGGTGGGGCGACGCGGTGCGAGCCAACATTGAAGCGTGGCACTCCGACCTGCGTGCCGCGACCGGCCAGGGGTTCGCGATCTATCCGACGCACAACCTGCACATGCTGCTCTTCGCGGCGTCGATGGACGGGCAAGGCGCGATCGCCATCCAGGCGGGGAAGGACTTCGGGAAGCTCGTCCCCGGTGGCGCGTTCTATCACGCGCTCACGCTTGTGCGCTTCGGCCGCTTCGACGAGGTGTTGGAGCTCGATCGGGCGCCGGAGAATCCGATCTTCCGCGGTCTCTGGGAGTTCTCACGCGGCTACGCGCACTTGCGTCAGGGGCACGCTGACAGCGCCGCGGTCTATCTCGCGCGCGTGGAGTCGGCGGCGCAATCGCTGCCCGACTCGGTCCAGTACCGCGGGCATCCGGGCTCGGACCTCCTGAGCGTGGTCGGAGGCATCCTGCGCGGCGAAGTCCTGCGCCACGAGAAGAAGCTCGCCGAGGCGATCCCGGTGCTCGAGCGTGCTGTGGCGATCGAGGACAGCCTTCGCTACGACGAGCCCGAGCCGCTCAACTTCTCGGCGCGGCACTGGTTAGGCGCAGCGCTGCTGGAGGGCGGGCACCACGCGGACGCCGAGCGGGTGTACCGGGCGTCGCTGGAGGACCATCCGCGCAACGGGTGGAGCCTGTTCGGACTGGAGCAGGCACTTCGGGCGCAGGGGAAGACGGTTGATGCCGATCGAGCGCGTGAGGAGTTCGAGCAGGCGTGGGTGCGCTCGGATACCTGGATCACGAGCTCGCGCTTCTAACCTGAAATCGGGGTCAGATTCACAAATCATCGTTCCGTTGCGGGCCGCAACGGAACGATGATTTGTGAATCTGACCCCGATTATTGAACTACCTTGCCGCCAGCCATGTAGTCGAGGGTGAGCTGCGTGAGCGCGCGGACGCCGACCGGCAACGCCTTCTCGTCCGCGAAGAAGAGCGGCGAGTGGTTCTTCGGCGCGGTCGCCGGGTTCGTGCCGTCGGGAGTGACCCCGAGGAAGAAGTACAGTCCGGGAATCTTCTGCTGGAAGTAAGAGAAATCCTCGGCACCAGTCACCGGGGCTAGCACCGCCGCCTTGCCATCGCGGGCGGCGCGGCGGAGGGTGGGGACCATGCGCGCCGTGAGCGCCGGATCATTGTGCGTGACGGGATAGCTCTTGGTAATTGTCACGTCGGCGGTGGCGCCCGCGGACTCGGCGACCTTCTCGACCGTGCGTCTGATCCGCGCGTGGATGTCGTTCTGGTGGAGCGTGTCGAGCGTGCGGATCGTGCCGACCATCACGACCGAATCCGGAATAATGTTGCCGCGCACACCACCCTGGATCATCCCGACCGTGACGATGGATGGCGCCGCCGTGATGTCCATCTGGCGGCTGGGGATGGTCTGGAGCGAGTTGATGATTTGTGCCGAGACGACGATGGGGTCCACACCGCCCCACGGCACGGCGCCGTGGGTCTGCTTGCCGCGCACCACGATGCGCAAGCCGTCCGCGGCGGCCATGATGCCGCCCTCGCGATACGTTAGGCGGCCGACCGTATCGGGCCAGACGTGCAGCCCGAAGATGACGTCGGTGGCGGGATTCGTGAGAACGCCTTCCGCCACCATCATCCTCGCCCCACCGTCTTCGCCCTCCGGCGGGCCTTCCTCCGCCGGCTGGAAGATGAACTTCACGCTCCCGGTGAGCTCGCTCCGCATGCCCGCGAGCACTTCGGCCACACCCATGAGGATGGCAACGTGATTGTCGTGTCCGCAGGCGTGCATGACGCCGACTTCCTGGCCGTTGTAGGTCGTTCGCACCTTCGATGCGAAGGGGAGGTCCACCTGCTCGGTGACGGGGAGCGCATCCATGTCGGCGCGCAGGGCGACGACGGGACCTGGCTTGCCGCCGCGTAGCAGACCGACGACGCCGGTGTGCGCCACGCCGGTCTTGACCTCCATGCCTAACGATCGCAAGTGGTCGGCGACGATCTTCGCCGTTCGCACCTCGCGGTTACCGAGCTCGGGATTCTGATGGATGTCGCGGCGCCACGCCACCACCTTCGACATGACCTGCTCGATGCGGCGGGCGGCGTTCTGTGTGACGGCCGCGGAGGCCGTCGAAGTCGCCGGCGTCTGAGCGAACGAGGAGGGCGCGGCGGCGATAATGAGTAGCGCGGTGTGACGGAGTACGGAAACCATAGGCCCTGGCTGACGGTGTGAGCTCCCAACTTACGAGCAATCGGGGTCAGAGTCGAATATCAGCGTTCCGTTGCCGCGGCAACGGAACGCTGATATTCGACTCTGACCCCGATTCCGAGATCTACCTCGGCTGGAAGGGAACGCGCACCACCGCTGCGCTCACGCCGGTCGACCCCGTGTCGCCCGGAGCGACGTCGAACAGCTTCTTCAGGTTGTTGCCCGCCAGGTCTTCCAGCTCGGTATCCACGTGCACCGCGTGCGGCATGCGTTTCCACGCGACCCGCGGCGCGAACGCCCACCGCGTCTCGCGCTCGCTCACCCCAATGGCTCCGTGGATGAGAGCGCCCGAGGAATCCCGTACGGTGAGCAGGCGCGCAAGCAGGGCATGGTCCAGCGGCTCGGGGAAAGTCAGCACCAGCGAGTCGTTCGTTCCCGCCCGAGGTGCCGTCACTCGCCAATCGGTGCTCCGGACAAGCGAGCGATCCTGCGCTCCGACACGAAACTCCTTGACATGACTCCGCACGAGCGGGCGGCCCTCCGCGTCGCGCCACGTACTGTCGATCACCAGTCGGTATCGCTTCCCGGCCCGCAGCGGGAGGCCCAGCTCCTCGTGCGGCTTGAGATCGCGTTTGATGCGTCCCGGATCGAACAGGATGGTGAGCCGTGTGTGGTCAGGGTCCCATAGCTCCACCGCATCGCCCGCAGTAAAGAAGGGATCGTCCACCAGCGAGCCGTTCTCGCCGTACAGCTTCACGAACTCGTAGCTGCGTCCACTGGTCATGGGGGCCGAGAACTCGACGTACATCCGGAGAAGGTTCATCGGGACGACGTCGGCCGTCGGATAGATGACGCGCACGACGGTGGAAGGCACGCCGGCGGGGACGTCGTGCCGCCAGGTGGTTGTCGTGAGGCGAGCCAACACTGCCGGCGGCTCTCGACCGATGTGCCGATAGAGCGCGGATCCATCGAAGCGCGCCGCGTACGTGACGCCGGCGGCTGGCGAAAAGCGCGGGCGAAAGCGCAACGTGTCGGCGGATACCGCATAGGTGCCTAACAACGGAAGCGCTGCGCTGTCACCGGACGCTGCGTTGGTCACGCGAACCGAGAGGATCCGCTGCCAATCTTCCGCCGACGGGCGAGCCGACTCGAGCTCGGCGAGCGTCTCGCGGTTCAGCGGATAGACCCTCACTTCACCGAGCCGGGACGCGTGCGTGCTGTCGAAGGCCACGGTCACGGGGCCGCGCGCGGCCGCGTCGCCGCGCGGGGCGCACGATGCCACAATGGCGAACGTGTACACGGTCATCCCGACCGCAGCGAGGGATCCTCGGCGTCCCGGTCGAGAGGCCCTCTGTCCGGACACGAAGGATTCCTCGCTGCGCTCGGAATGACTCAGAGTGCCGACTTCGCGATCGACTTGAGGTCCAGCCCGTTGGCGCCGCGCTGGACGACCACGACGTGGTTCGCGTCGAGCTCCGCCATCTGCGTAATGCCCGATGGTTGATCCAGAGTCGCGCGCGCGATGCCTGCGACCTCCGGCACCGTGAGCGCGGGGCCCGCGGCGACATCGCTCGCGTCGATACGCATGAGCGGACGCCGGTTGTTCACGACCATGATGACGTCCTTGCCGTCCTTCTTGAACGGAACGAGGTCCGTTGGCGTATTCCCCGCGCCGAGCTCCGCAACCGTGCGTCCGACGACGTGCTTGCCCGGCACGAGCGACGCGACATCGAAGGCGACGATCGGCGTGCAGGTGTACCCCGCGACGACGAACTTCTTGCCACCGATCTCCTGGATCGTGAACGACGTCACCGGCGAGCGCGTCTCGCTCGCCCGGTGCGAAACGTGATAGATCTCGAGGGTCGTCGTCTCCATCGCCTTCCCGAACGGGAACGAGACCCGTCGGAACGACGACGCGAACTCTTCGTTGGAGAGCCCGGCCACCCACACCTGCCCGTCGGCGTACGCGATGTCCGTGATGGTGGACGTCCGGGGGTTGCGGCGCGCGCTCGGGTTGTCAGCCGGCGCGTTCGTGATCGCGGCCGTCGAGAATTTCACGTTCGTGAGCGGCACTTCCTCCATGGGACGCTGGGCGTTGCGCGTGACGCGCAGCAACACCGGCATCGCGCTCGCGCCCGATCCGCGAGTCACGGTGAGGTAGACGTTCTTCGAGCTGGGATGGACGGCGAGGTCGTTGATCTGGACGTCCGCGGGCGTGGCACCGAGGACCTGCGCGACCTTCGCGTCGAGTCCGTCGAGGTTGATGACGCCGGTGCCGCGCGATTCGTCGGCGATCTCGACGGCGAGGATCTGGGCGCCGGCGTTGTCGCCAATGAAGAGCACGTTACCGGGCCCGAAGGCCATGTGGCCGAGCGACTTCACGGCGGGATTGCCGACGATCATGCCGGAGGGCTCGGGCCGGATCCAGGCGAGGCTGGCCGCCACACCGGCGGCGACAACGAGTCCCAATGAGATACGGATGCCGCGACTCATGTGACGCTCCTGGTTTGCTGGAACGTCCAGAGGTTAGCGCCATTCTCCGCAGGCATCAACGGAGCCATGGAAAACTCGGGGTCAGGGCGCTCGAGGCGGGCAGTGTCTGGCCGGACGACAGTCTTGCGCATGTAGTGGGTCCACTCTCACGAAGACGCCGAGGACCCATGCGCCGCGACCTCCGCCCCCGCCCCCGCCCCCTCGCTCTTGCTGCACGGACCGTTGCACGACTTGGAGTGACCCTCTCCATCGCGAGTGGCGTTGCCGCCTGCGGCGATCGCGCCAGCCCCGTATCGCCAACGCCGTTACGTCCGGCGTTCGACGTGAGTGCTCTCGCCGTCAACTCCACCATGGGGGCTGCTCCGCGGGACCTCGGCGCCATCAACGTCCCAGGTTCGGCCAATCAGGTCTGTAACGCCACGCCCGTTCGTGGCCCAGGTGAGCCGACCGGTGGCTCGGCTGCGACCTGGTTGGGCGAGAAGATCAACAAGCCGGCACATACCTTCGTCGCTGGCGGCTTTCAGCTCACGGTGAGTGCCGACCAGCGGTCGCTGAGTTGGACCAGCGTGGCGGGCGGCACCTATGCGGGGACGTCGAACGTCATGACGGCGATCCTCGTGAAAGCCGGGAACAACAGCTCGGTCTACTACTACAATCCGTCGTTCACGACCGATGGGGATGGTGTGCCGCCGAACTCCGGCTCGGTTACCACTAACCCGAACGATCAAGTCATTCGCGCCGACGCCAACCTCGGCGGCGCGCAACAGGCCATCGGACACATCGTGATCTGCTACGTCGAGCGGCTCTTCAACCCGACGATCTCGCTCGAAATGCGCGGCTCGCCGGATTTCGGACTCGTCGGCGACGTCATCGATTACTCGATCACCATCACCAACACGAGCCCCGCTGGCACGCCCGACCTCGCGTGCGAGTACACCTCCCCGTTCGGAAACAAGGACACGTTTACCTTCGGGCCTGGGGATATGGCGGCGTATGTCGCCGGGCAGGAGATCCAATCGACAGATTCAGACCCGCTCGTGGCTACGGTCTCGGTGACGTGCACGATGCCGGGTGATCCGACGCCGATCACCGCGACCGCGTCCCACGGCGCGGACATCGTCACGATCGATTTCGACTTCGAGATGACGGGCCCCGCGACCATCGCCGTCGGTGGGACAGCGGAGTACACGTTCACCGTCAAGAACGTGAGCCCCAGCGACACGCCGCCCGTGCCGTGCCGCCTTCGGGACGATCTCACCGGGCTCAACAAGACCTTCACCATTGCCTCGGGTGACGAGGTCGTCGAGCAGGGTAGTTACGTGGTTCAGGCGACGGACCCGAATCCGCTCCTCAACGACGGGCGCTTGAGCTGCAGCTTCTCCGGGCTGGTCGGGAAGGAGATCAACAGGACAGTCTCGACGGCGATCGTTCAGTAGCAAACGTCACCGGCGCATCGGCTCGAGCACCAGACGATGCGCCGCGACCTTCTCTACGGCCGCGCGGGAGTACGAGAGCGGGAAGTACTCCCCGCGGCCGTAGCTCTCCACGAGATTCCTGTAGAACGGGCTCTCCGGCTGTCCCGACTGGCCCGGTGTGTTCGTGGCGCGCGACGCGTCCAAGTCGTTCATGTCGATGATCTCGCGATACGTCGCGCCGACGGCCGCGACGAACCCGGCTCCGCCATGCCGCTCCACCGGCGGAATGTCGTACGTCCGCGCGAGTGAGTGTGGCAGCTCGCTACGGTTGATGCGCCCCCACCGCCACTGCGCCGGGTCATCGCCCTGCGTCGCGCGTAGCGAGTCGAGCGCCACGGAAATCGCCGCTTCGAGTACGGCCTGCCGGCGGGCGGCTGGCGTCTCGGGGTTGCGCGCCTCATCGGTGATGCCGCGTGAGGCATAACGATAGACCGCCGCCGCCAAGCTCTCGCGACGGTGCTGTGCGTCCCACTCGGCGAGCGCGTTTCGCGCGCGTTCGACCTGCGGAGCGTTCGCCGTCCAGTCGCGGAAGAGCGGGATGTCGCGCGCTGCCGCCGCGTTATGCGCGTCGTGCTGCAGCGCCATCATGTCGGCCATCGTGAACTTCTTCCCGCTCGAGAGCACTTCGGCGACGCGGTCGTAGCGCCCCCGCTGAGGCGTGTTCTTGAAGAAGAGTGGCGGGTCGAAGCCGGGAGGGTGAATGTCGTGGTTCGCGGTCGCGATCCAGCCGCGCGACGGATTGAGCTCTCGCGGGAGGTCCGTGCGAAATCCGTCCCACTCGTACTCGCCCGTGCCCGGTACAGGAAGACGTCCATGCCAGTTCGGCCGTTTCGGCGACGCGGCCGACGCCTGCCACGCGATGTTTCCCTTCGTGTCGCCGCAGATCATGTTCTCCGTGGGCGCCAGGTAATAGCGCTGCGCGTCGAGGAACTCGCGGCAGTCGTCGAGCGCGTGATAGCGCAGCGCGCTCAGGTAGCCCGCGCTCCCGGGCTCGTACATCGTGGAGCGGATCGCGTACGCCTTATGCCTAACGGTGTCCTCGTAGAACACCGGACCATGTCGCGAGAACTTGTAGGTCACTGTCACCGGGGCGCCGCCCTTCACGGGGATCGTGTCCTGCTCGATGCGGAGCCGCTCCCACGCGCCCCGGAAACGCACCTCGTTGCGGTTCGCGGGATTCACGTCCTCCACGTACACGTCGGACTGATCGGTACCGACGATCGTGAGCCCCCAGCCGATGCGCCCCGTGTGGCCGATCATCACGCCGGGGAGGACCGGTTCCGTCGCGCCGATCACGTCCCACCCCGGCGCGACGAGGTGCACGATGTAGCGGATCGACGGATTCGACACGCTACGGTGCGGATCGTTCGCGACGATGACGTGCCCGTTCGCGGTCATCTGGCCGCTCAGCGCCCAGTTGTTGCTGCCCGGCGAGTTCTCCTGCACGCCGCGGTTCTCGCTCGGCAACGCACTCGACAGGGAGCGGTAGCGCGGAAGGATCTCGGGTCGGACGGTTCCCGTGCGCATGCCCTGCAAGGCGGCCACGACGTCGGGGCCGATGATCGACAGGTCCGCGCCGTTAGGCACCACGAGGTCGCGGTACGGCGATGGGCGCGCCGCCTTGTTTGCTGAATCCACACCGAGCCGCACGACCTCACGCGCGAGGCGCAGCTCGGCGCTCGCGTCGCCCACCGGCATGGCCGTCTGCGTGCGCAGCAGAGCGATGTCCGCGGTCCACGCCTTCGGGCGAATCCCGGTAAGTCGGAACTCGACGGGAAGGCGATCGCCCGCCTGGGCGATGAACGCGTTCACGCCGGCGGCGAACGCGTCGAAGATTCGCTTGCCCTCGGGGTGATAGCTCGTCCACTCGCGGTCGTCGAACGGGCCGCGGTAGCGCAACAGGCGGACGAGCCGGTCGTGCCGCACGTACTCCGGGCCCATGATCTCGGCGAGTGTGCCCTCGTAGGTGCGCCGGTACATCTCCATCTGCCACAGCCGGTCCTGTGCCTGCACGAAGCCCTGGGCGAAGAAGAGGTCGTCGATGTTCTTCGCATAGATGTGCGGCACGCCCCACCGGTCGCGGACGACCTGGACGGTATCGCGGAGCCCGCGGAGCGAGACGCGCCCGTCGATCTGGGCCAGCGACGAGCGAGCGAGCGCGGCGAGGGTGGTCTCCTGGGCGTGCGTGAGCGCCGGGACGGCGGCGACGAGCGCAATGAGCACGGCGAGCGGAGCGACGGTGCGGCGGCGCACGGAGCCTCCAGGGAATCGGGGTCAGAGTCATAAATCATCGTTCTGTTGCCTCGGCAACAGAACGATGATTTATGACTCTGACCCCGATTTCTCTACCTTCCCGAGCGCCGATCGCCGTACTGGTCCAGGCGGATGCCCGTTCGCCCCCGGAAGAACGCCGACCAGGCATCAGCCCGCTTCGTCCACTCCGGAAGCTCGCGCCTGAGCAACAGGCCGTACGTCCGCGCCGTGCCGGCGGCATTCATGAGCGATTCGTAGTCGTTGTCGTAGATCGCCAGGTCGCCGCGCTCCTCCGCTGCCCGTCGCATGTCGCGCGTGTGCTTGATCTCGAACTGCTTGCCCGGCTGACTGATGAGCGCCTTGACCGCGGGTAACGTCGCCGCGACTGGGTGATACGCCTCGAGCGCCTTCTCGCCGAACATTCGAAGCTCCTGGTACGCCTCGGCGCAGAGGGCGAGGAGGCGCGCATCGATGTTCGAGCCACCCATGACGCCCGCGAAGATCTCCGCGGCCTGACGTGCTTCCACCCGCGCCGTGCCGACGCCGATCGCTGCCGCGCGCGCCTCCTTGTCCGTCCCCTCGAGTGACACCGCGGCCGCGTCGATCTGAAACTCCTCGGCGCGCTCGCCCGCCGCCTCGATGTCCGCCTTGAGCCGCTGGATGCTCGCCTTGAGCCCCGCAATTTCATCGGAGTCGCCCATCGCCCACTGCAGCACGCCCTCCAGCGTGATCCCCGTAGCGCCACTGACGACGTTGGCGCCCTTCTTCGCCGTGCCGTACCCCGCGCCGCCCTTGGAGAGACCCTTCTGCGACCCGGTTCGGATGTCGGGGTCGTTGTCGACCTCCAGCTTCGCGAGGTCCATGTCCGGCTCCGTCGCCGCGACCGGCGATGGACGGAACGACTCATATGCACTGATGCCACCCTGCACCGCGCCGATCACGGCGATGATCAGCTTGGCTGGCGCCTCGAGCTTGGCGAGCTTCGCGCTGTCCCGCTGCAGTTCTGCCTTCTTCTGCTTCCGGACGATGAGCTCCTTCATGCCGCGCCACTGCAGCAGCGCACCCTGGAGGCGCTGATATACTCCAAGGTAGGTGTCCATCTGCTTGTTCAGATCGGACATGTCGCTCGCCCAATCCTTGAAGTTTCCTCTGCGCTCGCTGTCGCGGGCACTGGTGCCGAGCTTCCGGAACACGGCCTTGTCGGCCTTCGACATCTCGTCCGGCGTCTGTGGCGCCCCGGCCGTGAGCAGATCCTGCACTCGGCCGAGTGACTCGAGCGTCATCTGCATCGGCAGTCGGAAGACAGCGTACGATCGCTCGAACTGCTTGACCTTCGCACCGCCTTCCGCGCGGGTCGTGTCGTAGAGCGACATCTCGGAGAGCGCAGATCTCCCTTCGTGCGCGAGCGAGATCTCGCGTCCGCCGGACCGGTCTGGCTTGAACGCCAGCGCTCGGCGCACCGGCTTCTTCTCGTCTTCTGTCGCGCCCCAATCGACGTCGTCGTGATTGAACTTCCATTCCTCTTCGGCGGCCGCGCGGGCGTCGGCGCGGCTGACATCCGCCGTCAGCGGGTCGGCCGCGATGAGCGCGTTCGGTGCCGCACTCACCTGTGCGCTCCGCCCTCCCGTCACCGCGGCAGCGGCGCCGCGCGCGTCTGACTCGGCTGCATCGGTGGTCGTGCTCACGCGAGCGAGCCCTGGTGATGTCGCGGAGGTGTTTGTCGCGGCCTTCTCGTTCTGGACGGTGTGCGCGAGCTCGTGCGCGAGCGTCGATGCGCCGCGGGGAGATTCGGGCGCGTACTCGCCGCGGTTGAAGACGATGTCGTTGCCGACGGTGAATGCCCGCGCGTAGACCGACCGGGCGGCCTGCGCCGCATCACCGTCGGCGTGAACGCGAACGTCGGCGAAGCTGTGACCGAACTTCGGCTCGACGGCGGTGCGCACGGCGGGGTCGAGCGGCCTCCCTTCGTCTCGCCGCAGGAAATCGAGTGCCGGCTGGGGCGCCTGCGCGGCCTCGGCTGGTCGCTGGTGTGGCGTTAGGCTGTCAGCGACAGGAGCATCGAGGAGCTCCTGGTTGCCGCGCGCGTCGCGCGGCCGGGTGAGTCGAGCGCGTTCCTTCCGCACGATGCCTCACGACGACGCGGATAGAGGGTCGGCGCCGACCTCGAAGGTACCTCGTCGGGTCGGCGCGATGTCGACCGATCGGGCTCGCTGTGCGTTGGCCGTCCGGTCGTACTGCGCAATAGTGAGTGGGTCCGGGAATGCGGTCAACGGTCAACGCGCGTCGCGGGCGCGAATGGGCCGAGTGCCGTCCGGAATCGACGTCGTGGTGGCCGAAAAGCGGATCGAGCGGCTAGCGCGTCGCTCGCTTCGTTCGTTCCATCGTCCAGACGTCCGACACGTAGTCGAACGTCGTGCAGACGAGACTATTCGGGTGCTGAGAACCCGTCGCCGAGCAGTGTGCGTTTCGCCGCGGTACACGACTACCCTCGCGGAGGGTGCATGAATCCAATCGAACGCCAATCGTTTCCCGTCCGAAGACCAGCCGACCTCGGTCATCGGGGCTACGCGCGCGTGACCTGAACCGACCGTGTTCCGCTGGCGCTACTAACTCCGCCGCCAGAAGCAAACACACGAACATCGGCGACGTCGTGGGGAAAACTGGAAAGGAGTCGGCGATCCGACGTGACCAGCGGCACTCCAAGCGCTCTCGCGACCGCAACGAACTCACAGTCGTATGCGGAGCGGCCGGATGCCACGGCGAGAGTCAGAACATCGCCGGAGGTTACCCCATATTCGCGTCCCTGTACCAATGCCTCCGCCGTTTCCTGAAGCTCGAGGGCCTGGGTCAGCGAGATGTGGCGCTGACGCAGGTACAGGGCGAGTACGTTCCGGAACTCACTGCGCCAGAGGCGAGGCGCGGCCCAGAGGGGATCGTGTGTGAAAGCCCCACGCGCTGCACCGGTGTGTTGACCCGGGAACAGCAGATAGGCGATGACGTTCGTGTCAACGACGATCACTGAGTAGAGTTCACGCGCGGCCGGAGTCTTTTACCGCGCGGAGCCGCGCATCGGTGAGGTGCGGCGCCCGCACGCGTCCCCGCAGCGCGTCTGCACGAGCGAGCAGGTCCTCGGGATCGGCTTGGGCAGTGGCGACTGCCTGTTCGAGCGCGATGAGAATTTCGCTGTTCAGGCTACGACGGTTGGCGGCCGCCCGCTCCTTGAGCCGATGGTAGAGCGCGTCGGGCATCCCCTTGATTGTCAGCGTAGGCATGGGTGCGACACCAGGTTCCATTTTGGTACCATTACGGAACCTAGCCGGCGTCGCGGTGACCTACAACTATCAGGCGTCCTGGCCAATATCGCGTCATCCGAGGGTCGCCTGCGGGACCGAATCGCCGCGGAGGGTCCCGGTCCCTGCTAGCGGTCGGTTGCGCTGGCCAATCCAATCCGCTGGTTCGCATCGTACTGCTGGCAGGAAGCGCAATACTGACCCTACCCCGGTGCATAGAACCATTCACTTGCGTCGCGATACTGACGACCGGCCCCCGGCCACTGGGACGGCGGAGGCGCCGAAGCTCGGCGGTACGCCGGATCGCCAGGCGGAACCGGCACCGTCGGACGGCGTGCTCGTCGCACGGATGGCGCGCGGTGACGAGCGTGCGATGCAGGCGCTGGTGGACACGCACGGCGGGAAGGTCTTCGCGCTCGCCCTGTCGATCCTGCGCGAGCGCGCGGACGCCGAGGAAGTCGCGGCTGACGCGTTCATGCAGGCGTGGCGGAACGCTGCCGCCTTCGACCCCGCACGGTCGAGCGTCATCGCGTGGCTGGGCATGATCGCGCGCAGCCGAGCCCTCGACCGCCTGCGTGCGCGCACGCGACAGGAAAGACTTCTGGCCCCGGAGACCGAATCCATGCAGGGAGAAGCATCGGAGATGGCGCGTCCGGACCCGGAGGTCCCGGACCGCGCGGCAGAAACACAGGAGTCTCGCGAGCTCGTCGCACGTGCACTGCGCGAGCTGCCAGAGTCGCAGCGTCGAGTCATCGAGCTCGCGTACTTCGGCGGTCTCTCGCAGACCGAGATCGCCGCGCGCCTGTCCGTGCCGCTCGGCACGGTCAAGACCAGGACGCTGGCAGCAATGCGGCAGCTCCGCGCTCGCCTGGGACCCCTGCTTCGAGAGGAGCTCGCATGAGTCACGACCGATGGCTCGAGTCGGCGGCGGGCTACGCGCTCGATGCGCTCGACGCGTACGAGCGCGGTCAGTTCGAGGCGCACCTGGCGAACTGCGGTGATTGCCGGCTCCTGGTTCAGGAGTACCGCGAGGTGACCGCCCTCCTCATGCACGCGGCCGAGCCGGCGCCACCGCCGCCGCAGCTCGGCGAGCGCGTTGGTCGCCTCATCAGCGAGGAGCGCGCGCCGCGGCGGACGTCCTCACCGAGCCGGTGGCGCTCGTCCACGGTGTGGCTCGCGGCGGCCGGCGTGGCGTTCGCGGGCGCGGCTGGCGTGCTGTGGCGCGAGCTGGCCGAGCAGCGCGACGCAGTACGTGTAGCGCAAACGGAGGCGGAGGGTTTGCGCATTCAGCGCGACTCGGCGCTCGTGAACCTGCGAGGCGTACGCGTGCACGTCGTGTCGCTCGCGTCGCCGAGCGGGGGTCAGCCCGTGGCGCGTGTCTTCTGGAACCACGAGCGCGACAGCTTCGTCGTGACCGCGTTCGACCTCCCGCCGGCGCGCGAAGGGCGCACGTACCAGCTCTGGGCCATCACGAAAGGGCACGCGCCGGTGTCGATGGGAACGTTCACTACGAACGAGCGCGGCGTCGCCGACGTCGTCCTGCCGGTCAGCCCGGAGATCGAGGCGCTCGGCCTCATCGACTCGTGCGGGCTCACCGAGGAGCCGGCCGGCGGCTCCACGGCACCCACTGAGGCGCCGCGCTACCTCGGCAACTGGCGACACACGGACTGATTCGACCGCTGTAGGGCGGAGCGAGTGGCGCGTGCTGGGCCCGCCGCAAGGCGGCCAGCACAGTACGCTCCGCGGGGTGGGACGGGGAGTACGAGTGGCCAGTCGTCGGTCGGAACCGAGTACTGACGATACGCCTGCCTGTTCGCCAAGCGTCTCGTGCTGGCTACCTCGTCGCGGACCCTCCAGCCGCCTAACGCCCGGAGCGTCGCCCGCAATCCGACCCGCTCCCTGACAACGTATACCCGCCAACACCGCACGACGTGAGACCGGCGCGAAACGACGAGCCGATCACGACACCAACCGGCGGACACGTCCTTTCACCCATGCAGGAGCGGATCAGCCATGTCACGCACCCTTTTCCACGCCGTCGCCGTCGCGGCTCTCTTTGCAGCCCCGACCGTTGGCACAGCCCAGTACGCGACGGTTCGGTCGCCTAACGCCGGACACGAGGCGCACGCCGGCGGCAGCAGCTCGCTCCATACGACCCTCAACACGCTGCTCCAGGAGCACGTGTACCTCGCCAGTGCCGCGACCGGTGCGGCACTCGGCAAGCGAACGGCCGAATTCAAGGCCGCGGCCGACGCGCTCGACATGAACTCGAAGGCGCTCTCGGCCGCGGTCGGGAGTGTGTACGGCAACGACGTGGGGACATCCTTTCTCGCGCTCTGGCGCCGACACATCGCCATCGTCGTGGACTACACCACCGCCGTGGCGAAGAGAGACAAGGCAGCCGCCGAGAAGGCCGTCACGGAGCTGGTCGGCTACACGCAGGCGTTCGCCGCGTTCCTCGGTGGCGCGAACCCGCATCTCCCCAAGGCCGCGGTCGCCGACCTGGTCAAGACGCACATCCTGACCTTGAAGGACGTGATCGATGCCCAGGCGTCGGGCAACTCGGCGAAGAGCTACGCGGCGCTCCGCACGGCCGCCGGCCACATGCAGATGATCGCCGACCCGCTCGCGGATGCGATCGGGAAACAGTTCCCGAACAAGTACGGGAACTGACGATCTCGTGCACTGAAGTCCCAACGTTCAACCACTCGGAGCATCTCATGTCTGATAACTCGCAGGAGCTCGACTCCCACGGACCGCGCCGCCGGCGGCGCTGGACCTACGTTCTCGTCGCCTCGTTAGGCGCGGCCGGCATTGCGTTCGCTTCCGACCATCAGGATACCCCGGAGGTGGAGCTCAGCCCGCGCATGGACATCAACGACGTCTACGCATTCCCGGGCTCTGCCCCCGATCGTACGGTCCTCGTGCTCACCACTTCGTCGCCGATCACGCCCGCACAGGGCGCCTCGGCCGCATTCGACCCGAACCTGCTTTACCAGCTCAAGATCGACAACACCGGCGACGCGGTCGAAGACCGGGTCATCCAGTTCACGTTCCGCGGCACGGGCCCCGACCAGACCGTCGAGATGCGCGGACCCGTCGCACCCCCGATGATCGGCACGCGTACCAGCGTTGCCAACGTCCAGCCGACCGTCTCCGGAAGCATTCACGCGCCGCTCCAGGCGAACGGCGTGCAGCTCTTCGCCGGCCTCCGCGATGACCCGTTTTACCTCGACCTCGAGCAGGTATTCCGCATCCTCCCCGATCGACGTCCGGTGAGCGGTCCACTCTCCCAGCTCCCCGATGCGCCGTCGGCCTCGGGCTTCCGACCCGCGGGCCAGGCCGTGGACTACCTGCGAGGCCTCAACACGCTCGCGTTCGTCGTGGAGCTGCCCACGACCATGCTCACGCAGGGCGGCACGCCGAAGTTCGGCGTGTGGGGCACGATCAGCCGCTGACCATTCGACCATTCATCTGAGGATCTCTCGCATGACATCCGGGATGTTGCGCGTCACGCGCACCTTCGCACTCGCCGTATTCCTCCTGCCGGCCGCTTGCTCCGATGACGATGACGACGTCATCGCGGGCCCGGACGGGACGCGCGTATACAACCAGGTCGAGCGCCTCGGCAACCCGCTCGTATCGGAGGTGGCGCTTACCAAGCGGAACCACGGTTTCCACAACGCCGGTGCGCCGAGCACCGACGTCGCGAGCCACGGCGCCGAGCTGGGTGCGTTCGTGCGCACCGTCGCAGGACGAAAGGACGCAGTTGCAAACACCATCGTCTCAGTCCTCCTCCCCGACATGCTCATCGTGCAGAGCGACAAGCCGGCCAACACCGTGGGGTGGCTCTCCTGGGCGCTGGCGGACGGCTATGGCGGCCGGGCACTCAGCGATGACGTGGTGGACGCGGCGCTGTTGGCAATCTTTGGTCCGCTGCTCGACCCCGACAACGTGACCGGGAGCCTAACGACGGACAACGTGGACTCGAATGACCGACCGTTCGAGGCGTCGTTCCCCTATCTCGCGGCACCGCACACGAACTGACGCCGACCGGGATCGTTCCGAGCGGAGCGGGACTGTCATTCCGAGCGGAGCCGCGACGAAGCGGCGCAGTCGAGGAATCGCGCTCCTCCCGGGAGAGGGGTCCCTCTACCAGCACCCCTGCGATTCCTCGACTGCGGGCCTTCGGCCCTCCGCTCGGAATGACAGCCACTCCACTCGGAATGACACCGACTCACGACCAACCACTCGGATCACACCGTGCGCACGACAACCATACTGCTTGTCATCCTCACCGCCGGCGTGGCGGCCGCCGCCGCACGCAACATCACGCGCGCCGAGGCCCGCACCACCTCGCGTGAGGCGGTCCGCCTCGAGCGTGAGATCCGCGACCATGACATCGCGTTCTTTGCGCGCCGAGCGACGGAGGACCCGCAATCTGCCGCTGATCGCGCTCAGCTCGCCGGGCTCTACCTCCAGCGCGCGCGCGACACCGGCGACTGGGAGAACTATCACCGTGCCGAGGACTATGCGCGCGCCGCGCTGACGCTGCGCGCCGACCGGAACGGTAAAGCATACCTCACCCTCGCTTCCTCGCTCCTCGCGCGTCACGAATTCGGCGAGGCGTACCGAGTCGCGCGCGAACTGGTGACCTTCGCGCCCGATGAGCCCGCGTACCGCGCGCTGCTCGGCGAGCTTCAGGTCGAGCTCGGGGACTATGAGGCGGCGCGTGCCACGTTCGACACGCTGCGGGCGCACCACCGCCATCCGGCTGTCGCGCCTCGACTCGCACGCTGGCTCGAGCTCACCGGCAACGCACGTGCGGCGGAAGCGGTGCTCCGCGCGGTACGGCGCGACGTGGAGAAGCGCGCCGGACTGCCCGTGGAGCAGCGAGCGTGGTTCGCGCTCCGGCTGGCCGACTTCCTGGTCCGACACGGGCATCCACGGGAGGCCGCGGGCGTTGCGCGTGCTGGGTTGGAGGTTGCACCGGACGACGGCCGGTTGATGCTGATTCTGGCGAGGACCGCCGCCTTTCGCGCAGCGTGGAAGGACGTCCTCCGGAACGTCGAGCGCGCCGGGGATGCCGCAGACATCTCGTCGCTCTCCCTCGCAGGCGACGCGGCACAGGCGCTCGGCGACACCGCGGCGGCGCGCGCCTGGTGGGAGCGCGCCGAGCGCCGCGGGCACGAGCAACCGGAGCCCTTCAACCGCCAGTGGACGCTCTTTCGCCTCGAGCACGACGTCGAGCCTAACGATACTCGAGCGATCCTGGAGCGCGAGATCCACGAGCGGCGAGATGTCTACGGGTGGGACCAGCTCGCGATGGCACGCCTGGCGACGGGCGATGTGGCGGGCGCCGAGCGCGCTGTGGATGAGGCGCTGCGGTTGAGGACAACGGACGCGGTGCTCTGGTGGCACGCGGCGCGCGTGGCGCGGGCGGCCGGGAAGATGGAGCTCGCTCGCAGCCGCGCGTCGAAGGCGCTTCAGATCAACCCCAGATTCGATCACCGCGAGTCCGAGCTCGCGGAAGCGAGGCGCCTGCAACGTTGACGCACCCACAACCGTCGGCGCTACTTCTTCATCCGCGCGGGAATTTCATCTCCCTGAGGGAACTTCATCTCCCTGATGATGCGCAGGAAACGCGGATGCGAGCGCAGCCCGGCGAACACGGGGTCCGACCGGACGAAAATGAGTCCCGGGATACGATCAGCGTAGGCACGCTCGAGCCAGTCGAGTGCCCGCGTGGTGTCCCCGGCGGACGCCCACAGCGACGCCGCGCGCATCGGATCGATCCTGCCGCCGAACTGTCGCAGGTCCATGTCGAGCCAACCTCGCCAGACGCCTCGCATTCCGGATGTCGCGAACCCCTCGCGCATCGCGGCCATTTCGGCGGGCGTCGCGCCGCGAAGCGCCGCGACCCGAAGCAGTTCCTCTACTGCTTCCGCGTCGTGGCCGCGCGCCAGGAAAATTCTGACCGGGCCAACCGGGATCGACGGTCCAAGCCCGAGCGTGAGCGCGTTCGATGGGTCGAGGCGGCGCACCCGCTCGTATTGCGCGAGCGCGTCGTCGAACTTGCCCAGCACCACGTAGTCCATGGCCAGGATCATCGGAAGCCGCGCGTCGAGTGGGTCGAGCGCTACCGCTCGGGAACGCGCCTCGGCCGCCTCGTCGATTCGCCCCATCGCGTGCAGATAGTTGGCGAGTTCGAACCACGCGTACGGGTGGTTCGGGTTGCGCTGGACCGCTTGGTGTAGCGCGCGGTCGGCGCTCTCCCAGTCCCACTCGTAGAACAACGCGAGCACCCCGCGCGCGACGTGCGCCTCGGCAAGGTTGGGGTCGAGCTCGAGAGCACGCGCGACGGCGGCACGCATGTCACGCACTCCCTGCTCCCGCGGTACGTAGTGATAGTAGATGCGCGGTCCGACGATGGTCGCCTTCGCGGCGTACGCGAGCGCGAAATCGGGCTCGAGCTCGATGGCACGATCCAGGAGATTCGTCGCCTGCTCGAGCGCGTCCTCATTCAGTCGGCTCCGAAGATAGAGCGCCCGGAGGTACAGGTCGTATGCGGCAAAACTCGGCGTTCTTTCCGTTCGGCGCGCCGATTGGCCCGGAGGGAGTCGCAGCTCGAGCGCATCCGCTATGGCCTTTGCAATCTCGTACTGGACCGCGATGACGTCCGCCATCTCGCGGTTATAGTCGCCCGCCCAGATATGGTAGCCGGTCTTGGCGTCGATGAGCTGCGCGATCACCCGAAGACGGTTCCCTTCGCGCCGCACACTCCCTTCGAGGACCGCGTCGACCCCGAGCGTGTCCCCGATGACTCGGACGTCGAGGTTGCCGTCGCGCAGGGCAAACGACGACGTCCGCGCGGCGACGCGCAGGCCATCGATGTGGCTGAGCGCGGTGATGATCTCCTCGCTCAGTCCGTCGCTGAAGTAATCGTTCGCCGAGTCCGGACTCATGTTGACGAACGGAAGGACGGCGAGAGAACGTGCGGCGTGTGGCGGCGCCCCGCCCGCGCGCGAGAGGTTGACGGCCGCTGCAACGGCGAGCACCAGCAGCAGGATGGCGACGACTGCGTAGCTGCGCGTGGACCATGTTCTACGCGTCGCAGTCGAAGCTGGCGCCAGGATCGAGGCGGGTGTCGGAACCGCTTCGAGCGACGTCGTGTTCGCCCCCAATGGACGCGCTGAGCTCGGTGAGAGCGAAGCCGTAGGCGGCGCCGGCGGAGGTGTGACTGCTTCGGGAACGCCTCGCGCCGGCGGCTCGATGCGAAGTCGTTCCGCGAACGCCTTCACGTCGGGATCGGGCTCGGCCTCGAACTCTTCGCGCAACAGCGCCGCGTGAATGCGCGCGTGCTTGAGCGCGCCCGCGCGATCGCCAGCCGCGTCGAGCGCGCGCATGAGTCGCAGCGCGACTCGGCCGCTGTACGGGTCGTGCGCCGCCAGCCTTCGCCACCAACCCACCGCACCAATGAAATCGCCGCGGGGCTCGCTCGCCTCAGCCAGTGTCTCGAGCGCGGCGGCGTATCGACCCGTGAGCCGCGCACGCTCGCCATCGAGCCAGCGCTCGAACTCGGCGCCGTCGGACAGATGGAATCCATCCATCAGAGGCCCGGCGACCGCATCGACGGCGACCTCCGGCCGTCCTTTGTCGAGGAGCCCCTCGAACGTCCCGACGTCACTCGCAATGGCGTCCGGGTTCAGCACGAGGTCGTCGCCGGCCGAGCGGATCACCTCCGCGCCGAGCGCGTTTCTGACGATGTAGATCGCATCCGAAAGCTGGTGGCGCGCGCGGTCGGGCGGGCTTTCTGGCCACAGCAACGCGATGAGCTTGTCGCGCGTGACCGAGCGCCCGCGGGCGAGCGCGAGTACGGCGAGGAGCGCGAGCCGATGGCCCTGCGCCGCACGGCCAGTCACGAGGCCGCCCGCCGACTCGATGGCGGGGGCGCCGAAGAGCTTCAACGTCAACACGATGGGGCCCGCGAGAGAAACACGAGAGCGGCGCGAGAGAAGCGCGAGCGCTCGCGGCTACCATATCCCCCGTACCAGAGGGGAGCAAGCTCGCCCAAGGCCGTTCACCGGTCGGCCGACAGGCAGTCTTTGGCCTCCGCAGGACGATCACTCTTATCGGTAGGTGAATGATGCAGGGAAACACGATCCTGAAAGCGCTGGCCGTCGCGTCCGCGGGATTCCTCGGGGCTTGCAGCGATAGCGATGGTGCGACCTCGCCCACCACGCGTACGCCGCAACGGACCTCGGCCGAGGTCGTCCCGACCGAGCCTCCGAAGACAGAGATCCTCGGCCGGGCTCCTCTTGGCCCGTTTTTCCTCAATCAGATGCCGGAGATGATGTTCCGTTCGAATGGCACGACTGACTTCATCATCCAGCGGCTGGTAAGTCCGCCAAGTCCGGGAGGTTGGCACACACACTCCGGTCCCACCTTCAGCTTCGTGGAGCGGGGGACGGTGGTGATCACGAGATACTCCAAGAAGCACGGATGTGTTGCGACGACCTATACGGCGGGCGACACCTACTTCGAGGAGGCCGGCGAGGTGCACGTGGCGTCGGTCCCGGAGCCAGCCACGGCGGTGGAGTACAAGGTGCGCTTCTACCTACCGGGCGACGGATCGCTGAGCACCTCGGTCCCAGCTCCTGCCTGCGCCGGAGAGTGATTCGCCCATGACCAGCCTCCTTTTCTTCGGGTCGACGGGGCGGCGGGCGCGGCGATGGTCTGCCAGCGGACCGCAGGCGGTGCTTGTCGTCGTCGCGGCTGCTGCTGCGTTCGCCGGCTGTTCGCCCGACGCGACGCCGACGTCGCCGCTCGTTTCGCGGCCGAGCTTTGCCACGCAAGCCGACGTGGTCGTCACCAACACGAACGATGCCGGTCCCGGTTCGCTGCGTCAGGCCATCGCCGATGCCGAGGAGGGCTCGACGATCGGGTTCGACCCGAGTCTTTCCGGGCGGACCATCCTGCTCCTGACACAACTGCAAGTCCAGAAAGGCATCCTGATCGAGGGACCGCTCCCGGGCGGAATCACACTCAGCGGCGCTGGTTCCGACCGGGTGATGATAATCCTTCCGACCATCGCGCAAGCTCCGGTGACCCTTCGTAACCTGCGTATTACGGGCGGACGCGCAGCACCGGGCGGCGGCATCCTCGCGGACGCCGTTGTGCAGATCGAGAACAGCGCGATCGTCGGGAACGTAGCGACGAATGGTCTTGGAATCGCGTCAGGCGACGGCGGCGGAATCGGGCTGCTCGCGGGTCACGTCACGTTGGTGAACAGCACGGTCAGCGGGAACAGCTCCGACCATGGTGGCGGCGGCATCGGTTTCTACCTCGGCGCAGGCCCGTCAGTCAACGGGTCTGTCACTCTGATCAACAGCACCGTCGCTGGCAATCACGCCGTCGAGCCTGGTGGCGGGATCTTCGTGCGGCCCTCGGGGATCGAACCCGGCCCGCGCGTGACGCTTCACAACTCGATCGTGGCGAACAACACGACCGACGCTGGTAGCGTGTCTGACCAGGCGAACTGCTACATCTCGACCGCTACACTGGTACTGGTCGGACGCAACGTCTCGAGCGACGAGGGCTGTGGCTCCGGCCCGGCGATGATGGTCCTGCCGCCGGGGTTAGCCACCGGGCCATGGCTCGGTCCGCTCGCCGACAATGGAGGGCCGACCCCTACACACGCGCTCGTTCCAGGCAGCCCTGCGATCGATGCGGGCCTCGAGTGCACGGAAGCTGTCGATCAGCGCTACATCACCCGTCCCCTCGGGGCGTCGTGCGATCCCGGGGCATACGAGTTCGACGACTACGCGATCGTCGCGATCACCGTCGATCCGAGCGGTACCGTGAACTCGCGCACCGGCGTGGCTATCGTGAGCGGGACAGTGGCCTGCTCGCGCCCGACTCCGCTCGCGTTAGGGATCTCGATCCGTCAGGCGCGGAAGGTGGGCAAGGTCAACACGACGGTCGAGGCCTCGGGTGTGCTGACCGTGCAGTGTGGCGCACGAGCGCCGTGGGCTGCCGCACTCGCCCCGGCCACTGGCGCGTTTGGCAATTCGCCGGCGACCGTCA
>DAINRQ010000001.1:122439-153204 GCA_036741775.1 Gemmatimonadaceae bacterium
GCTGCCGCACTCGCCCCGGCCACTGGCGCGTTTGGCAATTCGCCGGCGACCGTCATGGTGGCGACCGAGGACCCGCCGGCCGACGTGCTCGCCGCATCGGCGAACGCCATCATCAAGATGGGCTGGAGCAGGAAGTAGGCGAACACTCGGATCGACATGGGCACGGTCAGCAGGACGTCGGGAGTCCGAGATGACGCTACACTGGCCCGCGCGGAAGGCGAAGGTTACCGCTTCGGCCCGCGCGGGCACGTGCCGGTGCGGCCGAACGTGGGAAGGCTTTCTTCGAGCGCGGCGCTCCGTTCCTGATCGCCTTGACGCCACGGTGCAACTCCCGCTGGAGCAGCGTGCGGAGCGTCGTACCGTCCGCGTAACCGACCTTGGCAGCGATCTCGTCGACGCTCGCGTCGCCGGTCTTGAGCAGGTGGACGGCGTGCTCGACGCGCAGCCGCTGGAAGTAGGCGAGCGGCGATTTCCCGAGCACGCGCTGCATGTGGCGAGCGAGCGTCCGCTTGCTCGCGCCCGCTGCCTTCGCGGCGTCCTCGAGCGAGAAGCCTCGGTTGAGGCGCCCCCGAGCCCAGCGCTCGAATCGCTGAACGACCGGGTCGTCGTGCACGAGGTGATCGACCAGCGCGTACGCCGACTGTGTGACGGGCGCGCGTCGACGATCAGGTACTTCGCCGTGAGCGCGGCAAGCTGTGGGCTCGCGGACCTGACGAGCCAGAGCGCGAGGTCCAGGTGGCCGAGCGCGGCTCCGGCCGTGACGAAACGGCCGGACTTCACGACCATGTTCGACTCGTCCAGATTCACTCGGGGATAGCGCTTCCGAAAGAGCGGCGCGAGCCACCACGTCGTCGCCGAGCCTCGACCTCGTGCAGGTGCACAACCTCCTCGACTGGGAGGAGCACCTGCCGATGCTCTTCGCGATGAAGGACGCCAGGCAGATCCGCTACGTCGGCATCACGACGTCGGAGGGTCGGCGGCATCGGGAGATCGAGCAGATCATGCGCGCGCACCCGATCGACTTCGTGCAGGTGACCTACAACGTGCTCGATCGTGAGGTCGAGCAGCGTATCCTCCCGCTGGCGCAGGAGCGTGGGATCGCCGTGCTCGTCAACCGTCCGTTCCGACAGGGCGCGTTGATCGACCACGTCGGGCGTCACCCCCTTCCCGCGTGGGCGCGGGAGTTCGACGCGGCGAACTGGGCGCAGTTCCTCCTCAAGTTCATCGTGTCGCACCCCGCGGTGACGTGCGCGATTCCCGCGACGAGCAGCGTCGCGCACGTACGCGAGAACATGGGCGCGGCGTTAGGCAGGCTTCCCGATCAAGCGATGCGTGACCGGATGAGCCGCTACGTGGCGCAGCTTTGATGGAAGACTGGCTCACGTACCGCCTGTCGGACCTCATTCTGTTCTCGCCGCGCACGTACTACCGGATGTTCGAGCTGTACCACCGGGAGATCTGGCCGGCACAGCTCGTCGCGCTGGCGGCGGCGGTGGTCATGTTCGTGCTGTTACGACGAGACGACCCGTGGCGCGGGCCAGCCATCGCGGCACTTCTGGCGGCGTGCTGGCTGTGGGTGGCGGTGGCGTTTCACGTCAGGCAGTACGCGGCGATCAACCCGGCGGCGCGGTACTTCGGGGTGGGGTTCGTTGTTCAGGCGTTGCTCCTGGTCTGGAACGGCGTCGTGCGCGGACGTGTCGAGTTCCCGCGCTGGGGCGAGAACGCTGCGCGCTACGCGCCCGGACTGCTCCTGCTCGCGATCGCGTTGCCGCCGCTCGCGGGCCGAGCGGTCGGTCGGACGTGGAACCAGGTGGAGCTCGTGGGCCTGACGCCCGACGCGACGACGGTTGCGACGATGGCGGTCGTTCTGCTGTCCTCATGGCCCGTGCCACGCGTGCTCGTGGTCGTGCCGCTCGCGTGGTGCGTCGTCGGGGGCGCCACACTGTGGGCGCTGGAGTCGGCGGAGGCATGGGTGCTGATTCTCGCCGGTGTCGCGACATCGGCTGCGCTGGTCCGCCGGTCCGCGTTCTTTCGCAGATCCCCGCACGCCCGGTAGGTTGGAGGATGCGCGTCCTCTACCGGTACCTGAAGCGGTACCGCGGCCTCGTGCTGCTCACGCTCGGCCTCGCGGTCATCGGCCAGGCGGTCGCGCTCCTCGACCCGCTGATCTTCCGGCACGTCATCGACCGCTACGCCACGCGCTACGACGAATATACGAGTGGCGCGTTCATCCGAGGCGTCCTCCTCCTGATGGCCGCCTCCCTGGCCGTGAATATCGCGGCGCGCGTCGCCGTCACTGTACGCGACTACCTGATCGCCATCATGAGCCAGCGGGTCGGGGCTCGACTCTACGCCGATGGTCTCCGTCACGCGCTCGCGCTGCCCTACCAGGCGTTCGAGGACCAGCGGAGCGGGGAGACGTTAGGCATCCTCCAGAAGGTTCGCGCCGATGTCGAGCAGTTCGTCGCCGCGGCGGTGAGGGTGGTCCCGCCGGCGCTGGTCGGCGTCGCGTTCATCACGATCTACGCCGCGACGGTCGATTGGCGGATGGCGGTGGCGTTCCTGCTCGCGGTTCTGCTGCTCGCCGGACTTGGACTGACGTTGAGCCACCGGATCAAGACGATGCAGCGCGCGATCGTGGCCGAAACAGCGGCGCTGAGCGGCGCGACGACAGAGTCGCTCCGCAACGTCGAGCTCGTGAAGAGCCTCGGGCTCGCCGATCAGGAAGTGAAGCGACTCGACTCCACGACGAACCGGATCCTCACGCTCGAGCTCAGGAAGGTCCGCTACGTTCGGTGGCTGAGCTTCGTCCAGGGAACGGCCGTGAATGTGATGCGAATCGCCATCCTGTTTCTCATGCTGTTCCTGGTCGTGCAGCGCGACGTCTCGATCGGCCAGTTCTTCGCGCTTCTCTTCTATTCGTTTTACGTGTTCGGTCCGCTGCTGGAGGTCGGGCCCGTCATTACCACCTATCGGGTGGCCGAGGCGTCGCTCGCGACCTTCCAAACCCTCCTCGACATGCCCGCCGAGGAAAAGCCGGCGAGCCCCGCGCCGGTGGACGACCTCCGCGAGCTCGAGTTTCGCGACGTCAGCTTCACGCATCGAGGGGCAACGATGCCGGCGCTGGAGAACGTGGCGTTCCGAGTGAGCCGTGGCGAGACCGTCGCGTTCGTTGGCCCGTCGGGCGCGGGCAAGACGACGCTCGTCAAGCTACTCGTCGGGCTCTACGTGCCGACTGCCGGCCGCGTCCTCTACAACGGCGTCGAGAGCACCGCGGTCGATCTCGACGTGCTCCGCGAACGCATCGGACTCGTGACGCAGGAGTCGCAGCTCTTCTCCGGCTCGATCCGCGAGAACCTCGAGTTCGTGAGACCCACCGCCACCGACGTCGCGTGTCTCGACGCCCTCCGCCGCGCGGCGGCGTACTCGCTCCTCGCTCGCGCCGATCGCGGGCTCGACACCGCGATCGGCGAGGGCGGGATGAAGATCTCCGGTGGCGAAAAGCAGCGACTCGCCATCGCGCGCGCGCTCCTCCGGGAACCGCACCTGCTGGTGTTCGACGAAGCGACATCGGCGCTCGACTCTCTGACCGAGGATGAGATCGGCCGAACACTGCGCGCGGTGTCGCAGACGAGCAACGTGATCACGGTCATGATCGCGCATCGGCTCTCGACCGTGATGCACGCGGACCGCATCTACGTCCTGGAGCGCGGCCGGATCGCCGAGACGGGACGCCACGAGGAGCTCATGGACGCGAAGGGGTTGTACTACGCCATGTGGCGGCTGCAGGTCGGCGAACGGCGCGAGCCCGCGCCGGAGGTCACACCCCTCGCCCTTCCAGATACGCGTCGATCGCCCGCAGCGACTGAAAGTTCTCGATCGTGACATCCTCCGCGGGCACATCGATCTGCAGGTCCTGCTCGATGTGATGGATGAGCGACATCATACTGAGCGAGTCGAGGAGCCCGCTCGCCAGCAGGTCTTCGTCCTCGTCCACGACGCGATCATGCTGGTTGAGCAGTTCGGCGGCGATGTAGCGGGCGAGTTGCTCCCTCACGTCCCTTCCATCGTTGGAATTCCCTCGCTGGCGCGCGCGGCGAGCGCTCGGCGGTCGATCTTGCCGGTCGATGTACGCGGCATCGCGCCGGCGATGTCGAGCCGCGTCGGGACGGCGTACCGCGGCAGCGACGCGGCGACGTGCGTCCGTAGCGCATCCGGCGTGACGTGCTGTCCGTCGCGGAGCGTCACGGTCGCCTCGATGTGGAGCGACCCGTCCTCGTCCGGCACGCCGTACGCCGCCGCGGATTCGACGGCCGGATGGGAGCCGAGCGCCACCTCCACTTCGTCGAGCTCGACGCGGTAGCCGCGCGCCTTGACCTGGCGGTCTTTTCTGCCATGAAACTCGAGCAGTCCATCCTCTCGGCGTCGCACCAGGTCGCCGGTGCGCAAGTAGACGTCCTCGAAGTGTCCGAGCACTCGGCGCGTCGCGAATACGCGCGCATCGAGATCGGGACGGCCCCAGTACCCGCGCATCATCGTCGGCGTGCGCACGAGCAGCTCACCGGTTTCGCCCTCCGTGACGGGCGCGTCATCATCGTCCACGATGCGCACCTCGACGTTCGCGTACGGCTGGCCGATGGGGATCGGGGCGTCGTCGTCCGCGGCTAGCGGAGGCACGAGCCAGTACGTGACGCCGTTCACCTCCGTCGGCCCGTAGACGTTGGAGAAGCGTGCGCCAGGGAGCGCGGCCATGAGGGCGCGGAGGTGTCGCGTGGGGAACGGCTCACCGCCGAACAGCACCCAGCGGACCGACGACAGGTCTCGCTTCTCGAGCGCGCCATGCAGCAGGAGGTGGGTCAGCGCGAGCGGCACAGCGTAGAGCACCGTCAGGCGTTCCGCCTCGATGAGCGCCGCGTACGACGCGGGCACGCGAGTGTGCGCTTCAGGAATGATCACCGTCGTCGCCCCCGCGAGGGCCGACGAGAAGTAATCCATGGTCGAGAGGTCAAAGTGCAGCGGCGCATGGTTGCTCAGCCGGTCGTCGGGCCGGAAGCCGTACGTGTTGGCCGCGACGCGCGCGAACGCGAGGGCGCTCCGGTGCGAGTGCGCAACGCCCTTCGGCGTTCCGGTCGAGCCTGACGTATACAGCACGTAGGCGAGATCCATCTCCACAAGGTCGGGATCGTAGGCCACCGCCGGGTGGGCGTCCACGTCCACCCAGGTGAACCCGCGCACGTTAGGCACCGCGCCGCCCACGCCCACGACACAGGCGACGCCCACGCCTTCCGCGAGGAGGAGTCGCAGCGCGGCAAGACGCGACGGCTCCGTGACGACGTGGCGAATGCCACAGTCGCGCACGATGAACGCCTGCCGCGCCGGCGGGGACGACGGGTCGAGCGGCACATACGCCGCCCCCGCCTTCATGATGCCGTAGAGCGCGACGGCCGCCGCGAGTCCCTTGCCGGCGTGGATGCCAACGCGATCCCCGCGGCGCACGCCCTCCGCGCGCAGGAGCCCGGCCAACCGGTCCGCGCGCTCCACGAGCGCGGCATAGGTCAGCGCCGCTCCCGCATAACGAATGGCCTCTCGGTCCGGCGACCGCATCGCCGCGGTATCGATCGCGTGGGGGAGGAGATAGAGCATGCCGTCAGAGGCCCAGCAGCCGTGCGATGATGTTGCGCTGAATGTCCGACGTGCCCGCGTAAAGCACGCCGCCCACGGCATCACGCAGGTCACGCTCGACACCGGTCTCGCTCAGGTACCCCACGCCGCCGTGAATGCGAATCGCGTCGAGCCCGGACTCCACGAACGCCTCGCTCAGGTACAGCTTGAGCAGCGCCGCCTCCAGCATCGCGGGCTGCCCACGCTCCACGAGCCACGCCACCTTGTACAGGAGGAGTCGCGCCGTCTCGAGACGAAGCTTCATGTCGGCAACCCGGTTCGACACCGACTGAAATTTCCCGATCGGCTGCCCGAACTGCCGCCGCGAGCGCGCGTGGGCGATCGCGCGCTGAAGCTGCCGCTCCATTGCCCCGAGCTGCGACGCCAGGATGCAGCACCGTTCCACTTCCAGCGAGTGGTTGGCGATGCTCACGCCAGCACCCTCGGGGCCGAGCCTCGCGCTCTCGGGAACCCCACAGTCCTCGAAGGACAGCGTGCCGATCGGAACGGTGCGGAGCCCCATCTTGTGCTGCATGGCTGACGCGCGGAGACCCGGAGCGCTCCGCTCGATGACGAACGCCGAGACGCCCCACTTGCCCGCAGCCGGGCTCGTGCTCGCGAACGCAAGCACGACGTCGGCGATCGGTGCGAGCGTCACGAGCGACTTCGTGCCGTTCAACACGTACCCGTCCCCACGTCGCTCGGCGCGCGTCGTCAGGCTGAACGCGTCCGAGCCGGCCTGGGGCTCGGTGAGCGCGTGAGCACCGAGCAACGTCCCGGCGCACAGACCCGGGAGGTAGCGCCGCTTCTGCTCGTCGCTCCCGAACCGCGCGATCGGTCGCTGCACCGTCCAGAGCTGCGCGTTGAGCGCGAAGGCCAGGCCATTGTCGGCGCACCCTTCGCCAATCCCCTCCATCACCAGCATCGCCGTCGGAAGGTCGATCTCGCCGCCACCGAACTCCGCGGGCACCGAGAGACCGAGAATCCCGAACCGCGCGCATCGCTCCCAGAGCTCGCGCGCGAATCGCCCGTCGTGGTCGCGGGCCGCGAGCGTCTCGTCCGCGAGCTCGCGGAGCGCGAAGTCACGCGCCGCGGCACGGCGTGCCAGCTGCTCGTCGCTCCACCCGAAGTCCATCGGCGTTACGTCGCGGCGCCGCCGGCTTTCATACCCAGGACCGCCTTCGCCATGGGAACGAGCGGCACGTTGACGCCCATCGTGCGCTCCACGACCCACAGCAGGCCGATGGCCATGAGACCGACGGACCCCGCGCGAAGCGCCAGCGTGTATACGCGCCGCCCGCGCAGGAGAAACAGCAGCGGAAAGATCGCCGCGATGATCGCGACCTGTCCGATCTCCACGCCGAGGTTGAAGCCCAGGAGCGACAGCACGAGATGGTCGGTGCCGAGTCCAAGTCCCCCGAGTACCGAGGCGAAGCCGAAGCCGTGGAACAGCCCGAAGACGAAGGCAATAGCGGCCTCGTTCACTCGCGCTACCGGCCAGATGTTGTGCAGCGCGGCGACGGTGATGGACCCGGCGATCACGGACTCCACGAGGCGAGACGGCAGGTCGACCACGCCTAACGCCGCGAGCGAGAGCGTGATCGAATGCGCGACCGTGAAGCACGTGACGATCGTCAGGATCTTGATCAGCGCCGGGCCGAAGCTCGGGGCCGGACGCCAACGTCCGCCCTCGCGTCGCAGCACCGACGGCAGGATGAGGGCGACCAGGAACAGAATGTGGTCGAGCCCGATCCAGATGTGCCACACGCCCAGGCGCACGAGCGCGAGGAAGCCGCGCCAGAGCGTAGAGTCACTCAGGTCGAGCGTTTGCGTGGGCTCCCGAGGTGAGAGGATCAGCGAGACGTTCCCTTCGTTGTTGAACGTCCCGGTCCTCCAGTTGTGCTCGATCACGACCATGTTTCGACGCGTCGCTTCGTCGAACTCGAAGAATGGCGTGAGGGTGACAGGGACCTCGCGCCCGAGCGGCGTGGCCGCCACGTACTCGAGAAGCAGGAACTCCCCCGCCTCCGTGCCACGAAGGTCAAAGCGGCGATACACAGGGGTGATTCGGGACGCGCCGTCGCCGACCGCAAACCGCGGCTCGACATAGGCGCGGATGGCCGTGAGGCTCATCTCGATCTGCTCGCGCGTCGGGCGCGCCCTCGAGTCCCACGGCAGCGCGAGCGCGCGGATCACATCGGGAATCGCGAGCTCCAGCCGCACGACGGTGGAGTCGGTGTACACCTTGAAGAACAGGTACGCCTGCTCCGGCGCGTGTGTTGCCCCCACGGCCGGCGCCGCGGCCGCGCCCAGCGCGATCACCGACATGAGAAGCACACGGCGGATCGTCCTCATCGTCTCTCCGTGAACGTTGCCACGCTTCGTCGCACGACTCGCCAACCCGATCCTTCCGCCGCCCCGCTCGCCACGTCGCCCGGAAGGTCCGGAGGTGTACCCCCGTCGCGGGGGTTGACGATGCCCCGGGAGCGACCGGCATGCCTGGACTGTAACACCTGCTGGGCTTACGGCTCCCATTGACGGTTCCTATGATTGGCGCAGGCGCCCTACCCGGTCTCCAAGTCCTGGCCAACCCGACGATGCAAAACCTCCATCGTGACAACGATGGCACGAGGAGAATGACCGCCGTCCCTGTTCTCGACGACGGCCAGGAACGGGAGTACGACAACTCCGGGCTCACAGCAAGCGAGCAGCGCATCTGGACCGGCCAGCGTCTCGATCCGGCGGCGCCGCTGTACAATATGGCGCTGGCCATCGAGATCGCCACCGCGATCGATGTACCGGTCTTTCTTCGAGCCTTCCAGCGGCTGGTCGACGAGACCGATGCCCTCCGCACGTCGTTCGTAGAAGTCGAAGGACGACCGCGGCGCGTCGTGAGGACGCGCGTGCCGGCGCACGTGGAGGTACTGTGCCTTCCGGAATCGCAGGTCGACGACGCTGCGGTCATGACCGTACTCGAGGCTCGCACGCGCCGCCCGTTCTCGCTCGATGACGTGCTGTTCGACTGTTGTCTCGTTGAACGACGCCGCGATCGCTTCCTCTGGTATCTCAACCAGCACCACCTCATCACCGACGCCTGGTCGGTCGGAGTGCTGCACCGGCGGATGTCGGCTCTGTACGAGGCGGCGCTCGAGCGCTCGCGCGCAAGCGACGAGAACAGCGTCACGCCGCACGCGACGAGCTTCCCCCAATTCGCCGCGTTCGCCAAGCATCACGGGTCGCTCAGGGGATCCCCGCGGCTCACGCGTGCGCTGGCCCATTGGGATGCCGAGGCAGGACAGCGGCACGTTCCGCTGTACGGCAACTCGCAGGCGGGGAGCGGGTCCACCAGGCGCGTGCGCGTTCGCCTCGGCCATGAGCGCACGGTGGCACTGCGTGCCGCGTCGGCGGCTGCGCCCTTCCGCGCGCTGACGCCCGAACAGTCGCAGTTCCAGCTCTTCGCAACGCTGTTGCTCGCGTGGCTGCATCGCGTGTCGGACTCCGACCGTGTCGCCATCGGCACGCCGTGGCACAACCGCTCCACTGCCGCGTTTCGCGAGACCGCCGGGCTCTTCATCGAGCTCTTCCCGTTGCGGGTCACCGTCGACGAAGGCGAGACGTTCGCATCGCTCGGCGCGAAGGTCGCTGCGCGCACCATCGAGGTCATGCGAAACGTGGTGCCCGGGGCGAGCGCATCCCCGGGAGCACGCACGTTCGGTGTGGTCCTGAACTACATCACGGCGCGCCTGGGTGAGTTCGCGGGCGCCCCTGTTCGCGCCGACTGGATACACTCGGGCCACGGTGACCGGGAGCATCGCGTGCGCCTGCAGGTGCACGACTTCGACCTCGCCGGCAATCCGGTACTCGACTTCGATCTCGATGAAGCGGCGTTCGGCGAGCTCGAACGCGAATGGGCGGTGCGACATTTTCTCGCGCTCTTCGACTCACTGGTCACCGATGCGAACGGGCCGATCGCGGCCGTGGCGCTATCGAGTTGGACGGAGGAGGCGACGTTCGCTCCGCGCGGGAGTGTCACCCCGAGCCCCGCGTCACCGCTGTCGCTGGTCCGGGAGTCGATCCGGTCCGCTCCGAATGCGGTTGCCGTCCGCGATGGTGGTCGGAGCGTGACGTACGAGCAGCTGGACGTCTCGACGCGACAGCTCGCGCGCCGACTTCGCGACGCTGGTGTCGGGGGCGAGACCGTCGTCGGCGTAGCGCTCGACCGGTCGGCGGAAATGGTGATCGCGATGCTCGCGGTACTCGATGCCGGCGGGGCATTCGTTCCGCTCGACCCGGCGTATCCCGACTCTCGTCTCGCGTTCGTCGTCGCCGATGCGGCCACGAGGCTCGTGGTGACGACACCGGAGAAGTCCGAGCGTGTGCGATCGTGGGGCGCGACACCGCTCGTCATCTCGAGTGAACCGAGTACGGAGCACTCGTCGAGCCCGGACGGCCGCTTCGCTCGGGATGCCAGGCCGCCCGAGCGCGATGACCTCGCGTACGTGCTGTACACGTCGGGCTCGACGGGGCAGCCGAAGGGCGTGGAAGTGACGCACGGATCGCTGGCCGATTACGTCGCGTGGGCCGTGCGGCGTTATACGGGCGGCGCGCGACTCACCTGGCCACTCTTCACATCGCCTGCCTTCGACCTGACGCTGACGTCGATCTTCGTGCCGCTCGCGTCGGAGGGGACCGTCCTGATCTATCCTCCGGACGTGGACGCCGGCGCCCTTCTCGTGCGACGCGTCTTCGAGGATGACCGGGTCGATGTCGTGAAGCTGACCCCCTCCCACCTCGCCCTAGTGCGCGACCTCGACCTGTCGCGGAGTCGAGTCCGCAGGCTCATCGTGGGTGGTGAAGATCTCGCCCGTGCCACGGCGCTCGCCGCCTATAGCGCGCTCGGTGGTCGTGCCGAGCTGCTCAACGAATACGGGCCGACCGAGGCGACGGTCGCGTGCATGCTCCATCGCTTCGATCCCGTCGCCGACACCCAACCCTCCGTCCCCATCGGTCGGCCGTCGGACAACGCGCACGTTCACGTGCTGGACGCGAACGGTCACCCGGCCCCACGCGGGGTCGCCGGCGAGATCTGCATCGGCGGACCGCGCGTCGCTCGCGGATACCGTGGCCGGCCGGACCTGACGGCACAGTCGTTCGTGTCGGACATGTTAGGCGGCGGCCGTCTCTATCGGACCGGCGACATCGGACGGTGGCTCCCGAACGGGACACTCGAGTTCCTCGGCAGGCGCGACGCGCAGGTGAAGGTCCACGGCGTCCGCATCGAGCTTGGCGAGGTCGAGTCGGCGCTTGCGGCGCATCCGGCGGTCGACGCCTGCGTAGCGCAGCTCTCGGCGGTGGGGCGGTCGGAGCGCGACGCGCGATGCCGACGCTGCGGCCTCGAAGGCGCGCACCCGGAGGCACGGCTCGACGACGAGAGCGTCTGCGCGATCTGTCGCCGGTTCGAGCGTGACCGGGATGCCGTCATGCGCTACTTCGGGACCATGGATGATCTGCGCGCAGTGCTCGCCGAGGCCAAGGCCCAGGCGACGGGGCCGCACGACTGTCTCATGCTGTACAGCGGCGGGAAGGACAGCACCTACGCGCTGTCCCGCATCGTCGAGCTCGGGGCGCGTCCGCTCGTCTTTCTGTTCGACAACGGTTTCATCTCCGCTCAGGCGAAAGAAAACGCCCGCCGCGTCGCGGACGCCTTCAGCGTGGAGCTCGTAATCGGGGAGACGCCGGCAATGCCTGCGATCTTCGCCGACAGCCTGACGCGGTTCAGCAACGTCTGCAACGGTTGCTACAAGACGATCTACACGCTGGCGATGAACCTCGCCGTGACACGCGGCATCCGGCACATCGTCACGGGACTTTCGCGCGGCCAGATCTTCGAGACGCGTCTCGCCGACCTCTACCGGCGCGGCGTGTACGAGCCGGCCGACGTGGACCGCGTGATTCTCGAGGCACGGAAGGCCTACCACCGCATGGATGACGCGGTTTCGCGCACGCTCGACGTGCGGATCTTCGAGACCGACCAGGTGCTCGACCGCATCCGCTTCGTCGATTTCTATCGCTACTGCGATGCGTCACTCGAGGAGATGCTCGAGCACCTCGCGCGGCGCACGCCGTGGATACGGCCGTCGGACACGGGCCGGTCGACGAACTGCCTCATCAATCAGGCGGGCATTTACGTGCACAAGACGGAGCGCGGCTTCCACAACTACGCGCTCCCTTATAGTTGGGACGTGCGGCTCGGGCACAAGCGTCGCGACGAGGCTGTAGCCGAGTTGGACGACGTGCTCGAACCGACGGCGATTCGTGGAATGCTCGACCGCGTGGGGTATCGCCCGCGGCCTGCGTCGCCTGACGACGTTCGGCTCGTGGCGTACTATACGGCGCGCGAGGAGATCCCGAGCTCCGAGCTGCGACGGTTTCTCGAGCGCTCGCTTCCGCGCGACGTCATCCCGACAGCCTTCATGCGGCTGGACCGTATCCCGATCGCCGAGAGCGGCAAGGTGGATCGTACCGCCCTGCCCCGGATCGAGTCCCAGCGGCCGACGCTCGCGGGCGCGTTCGTCGCGCCGCGCACGGACATGGAGCGACTCCTCGCGGAGCTCTGGAGCGACGTGCTCGATCTCCGGCCCGTCGGCATACACGACGACTTTTTCGAGCTCGGCGGCGACTCGATGCAGTGCATCCAGATCGTGGCCGCCGCGCGAGCGCGAGGCGTCGCCTTCGCGCCGCGCGACCTGTTCGTGCATCCGACGATTACCCGGCTCGCGGCGGTCGCGTCGCGGATGGACGGACCGACGGCTCCGCGACCGGCTGCCGCGAGCGGCGCCGAGCTGGCAGAGCTGCTCGACGAGTTCGGCGACTGAACGGCAGCGGCGGAGTTTCGAACGTGACCACGCGGACCATCGAGGCGGCCTTTCCGCTCACCCCTCTCCAGGAGGGGATGCTCTACCACACCATCCGTGAGCCAGCGGCCGGCCTGTTCCACGTGCAGTGCACCGCCGAGCTCCACGGGCCGCTCGTGGTCGAGCATTTCACCAGGGCGTGGCAGATCGCCGCGATGCGTCACGCGGCGCTGCGGACGTTCTTCACGTGGGAAGGGCGCGAGCGTCCGCTGCAGGTGGTGCGCCCGCGTGTCACGATCGACGTCGACGTCCTGGACTGGAGCACTGTCGACGACGCCGCGCAGCACGCGCGCTGGACGGAGCTGCTCCGCGGGGACCGCGAGCGCGGGTTCGACCTCACCGTCGCGCCGCTCATGCGCCTGACGGTCGCGCGGCTCGCGCCCGACCGGCATCGCCTGCTGTGGGCGATGCACCACGCGATCGCGGATGGGTGGTCGGCGCTCGTCGTGCTCGACGAGGTCGTGCGGGATTACGCCACCCTCGTGGAGGGTGTGGCACCTAACGTGGATCGCGGCCCGTCGTTCGATCGATTTGTCGGCTGGACGGAGGCGCAGGACCCCGCGCGGGACGAGGCGTTCTGGCGGCGCACCCTCTCGGCGCTGCCGGGCCCGGTCGGCCTGCCCGGCGGCTGGTCGCGCCGCCGCGGCGGGCACCGCGTCAGAACGACGCTCGTGCTGACGGAAGAGGAGACGCGCGCGCTTCGCGCCGCCGCAGCACGGCTGCGCGTGACGGTGAACACGCTCCTCATGGGCGCCTGGGCGGTGATGCTGGCGCGGCACGCCGGACGCGACGACGTGGTGTTCGGCGCGACGGTGTCCGAGCGGCCGGCGGAGATTCCCGACGTCGACCGGGCGGTGGGACTCTATCTATCGACGGTACCCGTTCGTGCGCCGTCGCAGCGCGGCGGCGTGGTCGCGGAGTGGCTTCGCGAGCTCCACATCGCGCTGGGCGATGCGCGAGCACACGGCACGCCGGGACTCGCGGCCATCCAGCGGTGGAGTGGTCTCCCGACCACCGTGCCCCTCTTCGAGAGCCTCGTCGTCTTCGAGAACTTCCCGGAACGCGCGATGCGGCCCTTCGTGGCGGGAACCGCGGCGCCATCGATTTCATCTGGCGGCCACCTCATGCTCCGTTCCGCCGAGATGGACGTGCCTAACGACATCCCGCTCGTGCTGCTCGCCCTTCCCGGCGATCGGATGGTGCTCCACGTGGTGCACGACCCGGCGGCCATTCCCGACGCGGTCGCCGCGCGACTTCCGGCTCAGATCGCGACCGTGCTCAGCGGCTTCGCGACTGACGCCGGTCGCCCGCTCGACGACCTGACGACGCTCAGCCCCGCGGAGCGCGCGACCGTCCTCCGCGAGTGGAGCGGCGCACGCGTCGAGCTACCTGCCTGCGTCGATGTCCTCGACCGCTTCGAGCAACAGGTAACGGCTCGGCCGGATGCCCTGGCGCTCTCGACGGAGCGCGAGCGTGTTACGTACAGCGCGCTCGACCGCCGCGCCAACCGCCTCGCGCAGCGGCTCGCGAGCGCGGGCCTCGGTCACGGCACAGTAGTCGGCATTCTCGCCGACGAGGCGGTGGACGCTATCGTCGGCATGATTGCGGCGCTGAAGGCAGGCGCCGCGTACGCCCCTCTCGACCCGCGAGCAGCCCCGGCCCGGCTCGAGAGGATGGCCGCGTCGCTGAATGGCGTGCTGGCTACGGCGTCGCTCGCCGTCCGCGCTGGTCGGACGGCTCACACACTGCCGCTCGACGACGCGGCGGATCTCCCGGAGGAGTGCCCGCCGCGAGCGAGAACGTCAGCGGCCGCGGCCTACGTCGTGTTCACCTCGGGGTCGACGGGTGAGCCGAAAGGGGTCATTGTCGAGCGCGCTCACCTCGCGGCGTCCACGGCGGCACGCGACGTCTACTACCCCGAGCCGCCGCAGCGCTTCCTGCTCCTCTCGCCGATCTCCGTGGACAGCGCCGTCGCCGGCATCTACTGGACGCTCGCCAGCGGTGGGACGCTCGTCCTCCCGCCGCCGAGGGGAGAACAGGATATCGCCGGACTCACGCAACTCGTCGAGCGTGAGGAGGTCACGCACACGCTGCTCGTTCCGTCGCTCTACCGCACGCTCCTCGAGCATGCCGACCCGCGACGTCTCGCGTCGGTCCGCTGCGTGGTCGTAGCGGGCGAGGAATGCTCGCCCGAGGTCGTGCGCCTCCACCACGCGCGCCTTCCTGGCGTCGCCCTGCATAACGAGTACGGGCCGAGCGAGGCCACCGTCTGGGCCACTGCCGCCGAGCTGACCGGTGAGTCGGCTGCGACGAGTGACTCGCGCGTGTCCATCGGCCGCCCGATACCGGGCGCGCGCGTTTACCTCCTCGGCGACGCGCTGCGACCCGTCCCGGTCGGGAGCGTCGGCGAGATCTGCATCGGCGGCGCGTGCGTCGCGCGCGGGTACCTCGGGCTCGCCGATGAAACACGGCAGCGCTTCATCGCGGATCCGTTTGTTCCGGGCGGACGCATCTACAGAACCGGCGACCGCGGGCGATTCCGGGAGGACGGCCAGATCGAGTTCCTCGGCCGCAGCGACGACCAGATCAAGGTGCGCGGCTTCCGAGTGGAGCCGGGCGAGATCGAGCACGCCCTCGCCGCACACCCCGCCGTGCGCGAGGCGGCCGTCGTGTTGGCGCGTCCAGCGCTCACCGACGACGTCGCCGGACTGGTTGCCGCGCTCTCCGGTTTGCCGGACGACCAAGTCGAGCGGCTGCTCCGCGACGTCGAGGCGATGGCGTGATGCGAAAGCTCAAGCGCACCGCGGCCTACGAGCTCTCGCTCGACGTTCGTGACGATCAGTTCATCCGCCCGCCGCACGAGTCGCAACGCAACTGGCTCCTCAATCGCTTCCTCCGCGAGGCGGCGGACGACCTCCAGGCGCTCGACACGGTTGCGCGGCGCTTCGTCGCCGGTGGGCAGCGTCATCTCCCGGACAACATGCGCGATGCCGAGCTGTCCGATGACGAGATCATGGAGGACTGGCAGCTACCGTTGATGGAGGCGATGGCGGCCATCGCGGCCCGCACCGGCGGCGATGTGCTCGAGATCGGATTCGGGCGCGGCGTCTCGGCGAGCATGATCCAGCAACTCGGCGTCCGATCGCATACGATCATCGAGTGTAACCCGCACGTGATCGAGCGGTTCGAGCGTTGGCGCGAGACGCTCGTCGATCGCGATCCCCGCATCGTACCCGGCTTGTGGCAGGACGTCATCGATTCGCTCGGCGAGTTCGACGCCGTGTTCTTTCATACCTACGCCCTCGATGAGGACGAGGCCGCCGAGCTCCTCACGGGCAACGTGACGTTCGCTGCGCCTTTCTTTCCAGTTGCGGCCGCCCACCTCCGCCCCGGCGGCGTCTTCACCTATCTGTCGAACGAGATCGATTCGCTCGGCCGCGAACATCAGCGTCTGTTGTTCGAGCACTTTCGGTCCGTTCAGCTCCGACCAGTTCCGTTGGCGCTTCCGCCGAACGTCCGCGACGCGTGGTGGGCCGATTCCATGATCGTCGTCGAGGCGGTGAAGTGAGCGTAGACCGGGACGCGCGGATGCGCTCGCGCATCGCGGCGCTCTCCGACGCGCAACGGCGGGCTCTGGCCGAGCGACTCGCGAGCGCACGGGTGGACCGCGCCTCGGAGCGACTCGTCGGGTTCATCGTTCTCGATGGGCCCGTCCCGACGGACGAGGCCCTGCGCGCCTTCCTCGCGGAGCGCGTGCCCGAGTACATGATCCCGTCACGATTCATCGCGCTCGAGCGACTACCGCGCTCATCGGCCGGGAAGCTCGACCGCCACGCGGTGGCCAACGTCGCGGGGAGCGATATCACGATGGAGGCGGCAGCACGGCCTGCGACGGCACCGCGGACCGAGATGGAGCGGAGACTCGCGGCCATCTGGATGGACGTGCTGAAGCTCGACGACGTCGGCATCGACGATGACTTCTTCGAGATCGGTGGCGACTCCCTGCTGAGCATTCGCGTCATCGCGCGCGCGGGCCGCGAGGGGATTCGCATCGCTCCGGAGCGGTTCTTCGAGCACCCGACCATCGCGCACATGGCGGCCGGCCTCGACGACAGTAACGCTCGCGGCGCGGACGGGCGGCGTCGCGCACAACCCGTCGATCCGGTGGGGGACGCACCACTCACACCGATTCAACACTGGTTCCTGGACGCTATCCCTGCGCACCGCGACTGGTGGAACCAGTCGTACCTGCTCGAGCTGGGTCACGCGCTCGACCCTGCACAGCTCCGGGCGATCGTGCGCGAGCTCGTCGCCCACCACGACGCGCTCCGGCTCAGGCTCACGGGTCACGAAGGCCGCTGGCGGCAGGACTTCATGGCGGCTGATCCCGAGCCACCGTGTCGCATCGTGGACCTTCGTTCGTTCCCACCGGCCGAATACGCGGCGCGGGTGGCCGAGGAATGCGAGCGCGAGCACGCCTCGTTGCGGCTGGTGGACGGGACGCTCTTCCGATGCGTCGCCTTCGACGGCGACGCCGGGTGGCGGCGGATCCTACTGCTCGGCCATCATCTCGTTCTCGACAGCGTCTCGTGGAACATCATCCTCGACGATTTGGCGACGCTCGTCGTTCAGGCGGTAGAAGGTCTACGGCTACGCCTGCCGGAGAAGACGGACTCGGCGCGCGCCTGGGCGCTCGCCCTCGCCGACCACGCCGCGACGCCGGCTGCCCTGGCGTCGGCCGCACACTGGTTGACCATGCCCGTCGTCACCACGCCGGTGCCCGCGGGTCGTAACGCCGAGGCGGAGGTAGTGACGTTCACGTTAGGCGCCGGAGAGTCGCGAGCAGTCCTGCAGGACGCCCCGCGCCAGTGGAATGCTTCCGCCCAGGCGGTGCTGCTCGCGACGCTGCTCATCGCCTGGCGCGAGTGGACTGGCCACGACACGCTGCGTCTCGACGTCGAGGGGCATGGGCGCGACGTGCTGGGCGATCGGCTGGACGTCTCCCGCACCGTCGGATGGTTCACCTCCGTGTTTCCGGTCCACCTGTCGTTCCCCACCCACACGGACGACGGATCGGACCCGTCACTCGGCACCGTGGTGACGGCGGTGCGGAGCGCGCTCGATGCCACGCCGCTGCGCGGTGCCGCGCACGGACTCGCCCGCTACCTCGCGCCTGACGACGCGACGCGCGCGGCGCTCGCCTCGCAGCCGCGCCCCGCGGTGCTCTTCAACCACCTCGGCACTCACGACCTCACGCTGCCGCCAGCCGCGCGTCTCCGCCCGACCGACGAGCCGCGGGGGCGGGCCCGGAACCCCACGGCGCCGCGCGCGTATGCCATCGAGATCAATACCCGCGTCGAACGCGGGACGCTCATCGTGACGATCGAATACTCGCGTGCCACTCATGATTCCGCGAGCGTGGAGCAGTTTGCCGCCGCGTACCACACCGCACTCGAAGGGATCGCTCGCGGATCCTCGGTCGGGTTCGGGCTCGCGGGGCTCGACCCGTCATCGGTCGCCATCGTCGCCGACCTGCTGGCGGAGGCAGACGAGACGTGACGCTTCCGAAGAACGTCGATGACATCTATCCGCTGACGCCCATGCAGCGGTTGATGCTGCTGCACGCCATCTCGCCCGCGGCGGGGGACGGCCTGGTGAACCAGGTGTGTTACCACATCCGCGGCGCGCTCGACGCGCCAGCGTTTCATCGCGCCTGGGATGCCGTCGTTGCCCGTCACCCTGCGCTCCGCACGGCGTTTCTCTACGAGGGACTGCCCCAGCCGCTGCAGGCGGTGCGCAGCGCGGTCACGCTCCCGTTCCAATCCGTGGATCTCAGCGGCACGCCGCCCGATGAGCGCGTCAAGACGCTCGGGGCGTTGCGACGCGATGACGCCGACGCTCCCATGCCGTTAGGCAAGGCGCCGCTCATGCGGTGTACGCTCGCCCGCCTTGGTCCCGAGCACCACTATTTCATCTGGACCGTCCACCACCTGATAGTGGATCGGTGGAGCCATGCCATACTTTTCGCGGAGCTCCGCACGCTCTACGGCGCGTACACTCGTGGCGAAGATCCCACGCTCGGCACGCCGCCGCCGTTTCGCGACTACGTCGAATGGACCACGCGACAGGACGAGGCGGCTGCCGAGCGGTTCTGGCGGGAGGAGCTCGCCGACGTGCGCGAGCCCACGCTGCTGGCCGGTGCCGCCACCTCGGCGCGCCAGTGTCGCTCCACGACACGTCACGTCCTGGCGATCGACGTGACTGCCAGAGCACGCGAACACGCGGCGCGCTTCAAGGTCACGGTCGCGGCACTGCTGTCCTCGGCAGTCGGAGTCGTCATCGCAACTCGAACCGGTCGCCGCGACGTGATATACGGCATCACCGTATCGGGCCGACCACCGGAGCTTCCCGACGCCGACGCGATGGTCGGGTCCCTCGTCAACAACCTGCCGGCGCGCCTCACACTACACCCGCACGGTCCAATCGCCGAATGGGTGCGCGACGTCCAACGCGCTCAGATGCGACGCGAAGTGCACGGCCACGTCTCCCTCACGGCCATCCAGGGCTGGAGCGAGATTCCACCGGCGCGACCGCTGTTCGACACGCTCGTCCTCCTCAACCTCACCGGTGGGCCTGACCTCGTATGGCCGGGTATCGAGCTGGTGCTGGACACCGCGACTCTCGACGCGGCGTTTCCGCTGCTCCTGTCGGCGACGATGGAAGGCGGCCGACTCGCGCTCACGCTCACGCACGACGACACCTTCGACGCGCCGGCTCAGCTTCTCGCCGACCTGGAAGCGACGATCGTGCGGATGACCGCGGCCGACGCCGCCGCGCCCCTCGCGGAGTTGCTCCAACCCGATTGTAGTCGATCGCCTAACGTGGCGACGGCCGACACGCAGCCATCGGAGCTTCACGCGCCCAGTCGCGGTCGACAGACGACCGGGGGCACGACGGCCGACGCATTGCTCCAGGCGTGGCGTGACGTGCTGGGAATCGAGGAACTCGGGCTCGACGATGACTTCTTCGCCATCGGCGGCACATCGCTCCAGGCCGCTCAGCTCTTCGTGCGGGTGGAGCGAATCACTGGCAGGACGCTTCCACTCTCGACGCTCGTCGGGGCCGGCAGCGTCCGCGCCCTGCTCGCTGCGATCGATCATCGGGTTCCACGAAGCGGTACCGTCGTCAGCATGCGCTCGTCAGGCACCGAGCCGCCGCTCTACGCCGTCCCCGGCATTGGTGGAAATGTCGTCGGGCTCGCCGGATTGGCGCGGGCAGTTGGCCCCGACCAACCGTTCCTCGCGCTGGAATCGCCCGGGCTCGACGGACGCGAGCCCCCGTTGACGTCCATCGAAGCGATCGCCGAGCGGTACGCGCACGACATTGTGAGCCAGGAACGACGTCCGTTCCATCTGCTCGGCCTCTGCTGGGGCGCCGCCGTCGCGGCCGAGATGACGCGGAAGCTCGCGGCGCTCGGCCGTACGCCCATATCTCTCGCGCTCGTCGACCCGGCCGTGCTCCTCCGTGAGACCTCCACGGGGGCAGCGCCGGATAAGGCAGGCTTCCTGCGCAGCCGTCTCGAGCTCTATTGGGACGAATTTCGTGAGGGCAACTGGGCCGACCGAACGCGGTTGCTCGCGAACAAGGCGCGCCGTGCCGCGAGGATCCTGGCGAGCGGCGAGGAGCGCCGTCAGAGCCAGGGCGAGGTCAACCAGTTCCGTGTAATGGAGGCGAACCGGGATGCCGTCATTCGGTACATCCCGGCGCCCGTCGAGGCACGCGCGCGAATCTTCATCACCCGCTATCACGGCGACGACACGGATCCACGTCTGGAGTGGCTTTCACTCGTCGAGCCGCGACCAGACATCGTGCCAATTCCCGGCGTCGACTCCGGTGACGCGATCGCGCCCGCCAACGTCGGCCAATTCGCGGCGGTGCTGCAACCGTGGCTTCGCGAGGCGGGCACCGATTCATCGCTCACTCGTTAGGGACGCCGTGAGTGCGCAACCGGTGCCAGCGCGCAGTATGTTCGCGTTTGCCGGCACCGCGGTTGCCGTGCTCGCGACGTTTCGCGTGGCCGATGTCGCGATCGCGCGGCTCGGTCGACTTCCCGCCGCGTCATATCGGGAAGCAGTGTTCCTCGACGACGTGATTGCGCGGTGGTGGCGCCTCGTTTTCAGCGGGGGCCGATGGTGGTTGGCAGTGGTCGCGATCCTGATGTTAGCGGCAGTCCTGGTGCTGGACCGGCGCCGTCTGGGCGGAGCCGGTTGGCGGCGCGCCCGGGCGTTGTTCGCGGAGTGGGACGCGCTCGATGAACCGCGGGCGCTCCGGTGGCTCGTCGTCGGCGTGGCTGGGGTTTCGGCGTGGGCACTCTCGTGCTACGCGCGCAACCTCTACCTCGAGCAGCTGCACGTGGTGGACCGCCTCGTCGTCCTCGCCCTCTGGCTCGCCATCGCGTGGCGACCGATTGCCGTCTTCCCGTTCGCAATCGCCGCGACCGCGGTCGCCGGGCAGTTCCTCGTTCCGTTGGGGTTCATCTCGTGGACGGAGATGGAGTTGGTGCTGCGGTTTTCGGTGCTCTTCGGAGCATTCTGGGTCGTGCGCGCCGTTACTGGACGGCGAGAGAGCGACGTGTTGATCTTCGCGTGGTGCTGCCTGCTCGCCACGACCTACTGGAACTCCGGACTTGGCAAGCTTCGCGTGGGGTGGCTCACACATCCACACGTTCACCTTCTCCTGCTCGGCGCCTACGCGAACGGATGGTTGGCGCACCTGGAATCGGGGACGGTGGAGCGCGCGGCACGGGCGATCGCGAGGGTCGCGGTCCCGCTCATGCTGTTCACGCTGGTCGTCGAATGCGGCTCGATCCTGATGCTCTGGCGGCGATGGTCGATCGTGTTGTTCGTGGCGCTCGCGACGGCGTTTCACCTCGGCGCGTTCGCGATGACGGGGATTTTGTTCTGGAAGTGGATGCTCGTGGAAGCCATGCTGATCGCGTATCTGCTCCACGGCCGTCGTCTGACACGACTGCGGATTTTCGCGCCGGGGCTCCTGGCACTGTCTGCCGCCGCGATACTCGCGCATCCGCTCTGGGCACCGTCGGAAAACCTGACCTGGTTCGACACGCCCCTCACCTACTCGTTGGAGTTCGAGGGGATCGACGCGAGCGGAGCGTCGCACGTATTGCCGGCGGGCTTCTTCCGTCCGTACGGCGACGCGATCGTGCTGGGGCCCGCGGGTGCGCCGTCGCCGCACGCGAAGCTCACCGGGCCCATGGGCGTGACGATGGACAGGTCACTCGCCAAATCGCTGCGAGCGGTGCGGGCGCCGGAGGCCATCTTCGCGGCTGAACGGGCGCGCGGCGTGGCGCGTGCCGACTCGGCCAGCGCCGCCTTCGACGCCTTTGTCAGCGCGTATGCGGCGAACGCCCGGTGCGCGCGCGAGCGTGATCCGCTCGTGCTGCGCGTCATCGGCGTTCCGCGACATCTCTGGACGTTTCCTCTCGACGCCGATCTTCGCTGCGGCGTTCCGCTCACGCGTGTGCGCGTCTTCGAGAGCACGACCTTCGTCGACGGCGGGGCGTTGCGCGTGATCCGGCGGGTACCGGTGCGGGACATCGCGGTGACATCGGCAGTGGGTACCGCCGCGCGTTAGGCCGATCTCCCGGCGGTGTGGTGCATCTGGGAGAAGCGTTCGACTCGTATTTTCCCGGCGCCGGCATGTGATGCCCTGGCGGTCATGGCGGTTCGCCGTATCCGGCGGCTTCGCTCGGGCGAGACTGGCGGAGATGGTACGGGTGCGGCGCCACGTTCACGGACGGCATACATCCTTCGCTCGTTGAAGCACCCTGACGAGGTTGCGCGACTCCGTGAGGTTTACGGCGCCGGGCTCTTCCTCCTCGCCGCGTACTCGCCGCGTGATCGCCGCGTGAAATACCTGGAGGAACAGACGGGACCCATCGACGATTCACACGTGCCTGCCCTGGCCAAGCTCCGCGGGTATCCACCCTACGATGCCTTGCGGCAACGCACAGCCGTGGGGCGCGCGCCGATGACGCAGCGTATCCGTGCGCTGTTCGCGGGTCGCTGAGCGCCGGGTCTCGGCCACGCGGCCGCGAGCGTGTTCAGAACGCCCTACGGAGGCCATCGATCACCGAGAGTACCGACGCGCGTAGTACGCCCGCGCGGCTTCCACATAGCGCTCATCGTCCGTGAACCACTGCTCGTGACCTTGCTGCGCGAGCCACGCACGCTCATCCGGGTCTCGAGCAGGACGCGTCATCCCTCGATGATCGAACCGCTGCAGGATCTCGCGGAGCGCCTTGGCCCGCGTCTCCCAGATGCGGCGGAGCTCGGCGAGGTCGCACGAGTCGAACGGATTGTCGCTGCTCGTCATTCGAGCGACCCTCCAGGCCGTGGAGCGCGCGACGAGTGCAGTCGCTCGAGGAGGGAACGCAGTCGTTGCTCCGTAACGTGGCCACCGCTCCTGGCCACGTCGCGTAGGGCATCGAGCGCATCTTCGGCATGCTCGGCGCGCACGCGATCACGCAGCAGCGTTTCGTCGATCGAGTCGCCGAACAGCGCGAGCAGCGCGATTGCCTGCGCACCGTACGCGGTTGCGCGCCAATGCTTGAACCCGATGATCCGGTCTGCCAACACGACTTCGCGGCGGACGACGCGGAGTGTCAGCGATCCGACGGTGACCGTGTCGACCGGGTCGGACATCCAGTTTCCCGGGACCTCGACGAACCAGTCCCCATACACCCAGTGCCGCCCTCGACGTGCGAAGCCAAACGACGTCAGCGCGACGTCGATCTCCTCGCGGGACTTGCCTTCCACCACGAGGTCGATGTCGCTCGTGGCGTACCCGCCCGAGGCGTGCACCTCGATAGCCCCTCCGCCCACCAGCGTCGCTTGCATCCCGTGCCGGCGGAGAACCTCCGAGATGATCGCCGCCGCGACCGTCAGCCGTTCGACGTGCGGCCGATCGTCGGCGAGTGTCTGGTCCAGGAGGCTCCGCAGTTCTGACGATATCACGGAAACGAGGAAGTCGAGGCGCGGAAGCAAGGTATTCCCGCCCCTGCTCGAAGGATACACCCCAATGGGGTCCGACCGCGCCTCGAGGCGATCGGTTCGTCGCGCTACCGCTCCCCCGCCGGGTGCACGAGCTTCGCGTAAGTCGCGAACTGCCGCTCGAGCCCCGCCATGAGACGCTCGTATTCCGCGTCACCCTGCAGCCCCCGAAGATTGGGATCGTTCCGGAACAGCGGGTAGTTCGGCATCCCGTTCTCGGCCGTGCGACGCAGCCACTCCACCGCCTCCGCCTTGCGCCCCAGACGCGCATAGGCGCACGCGATCGTGAACTGCGCGTGATGAAAGTGCGACAGGCCGCGGCGGCGCGCGATCGCCGCCTCGATACTCGCGAGCGATTCCTTCTCGCGACCCAGCGTAGCGTAGAGCAGCGCCCGCGACGCGGCGCGATCGCTCGGTTCCCACTGCCCCTCGAACCGCGCCGAGTCGAGCAGCGCGAGCCCATCCGTCGGACGCCCCGCCGCGTTCAGCACGACGGCCATCTCCCAGACGAAGCCCCCGACGAACGGCATGCTCTCGTAGACCGCCAGCGCGGAATCGAACTTCTGCTCGTACCACAGGACCCGCGCGACGCGAGGCTGGCTGAATCCGACGCACGTCGTGAGATCGTCGCACCCGTCGCGCGGGTCGAGTGAGAGGCTCGCCTCGAGCTCGCGCCTGGCCTCCCGCGTGAAGCCGTAGTGGAAGTAGAGCGAACCGAGCGCGTTATGCGCCGTGACGAGACTCGGCTGGAGCGCGAGGGCGCGCCGAACGTCGGCCAGCGCCTCGCCGAAGTGCCAACCGCGCACGGCATTCCACCTGAGATCGTGGCGCGCCTTCCACGCGATCGCGACGGTGGAGTCGAGCCGCAACGCCGTCCCGATCGCGCGATCGGCCTGATCGAGTCGTGTCGGATCGGCGTCGAAGAGGAACACCGTCGACACGAGCCCCTCTGCGAGCTGCCCCCATGCCGCGGCGAACGTGGAGTCGATGTCGACGGCCCGCGTGAGATCGGCGATGATCGAATCCGTGAACCCGCGGCTGCCGCGGAAGTTGGCGCGGCGACCGCGCCCGCGCGCCCTGAGGTAGGCGTCGTACGCGTCGGCGTTCGTCGTCGGCGGCCGCGTGAGCGAGCGTGATTCACGCTCCGCGAGCTGAATGCGCAGCGTGCCCGCCACCCTGGTGGCCACCTCGGATTGGACCCGGAACACGTCGCGGGCGGTGTGGTCCCAGCTCTGACTCCAGCGTTCCTCCTCGGCGGCCGGGTCAATCAGCCTAACGCGGACGCGGATCACGTCGCCTGCTTTCTGAACCGCTCCGTCGATCAGGGCATCGACGGAGAGGGCGGCACGAATCGCCCGCGTCGCCGGCGCACCGGCATACTGGGCGACGGACGCGCGATCGATGACGCGCAGTCCGCCAAGGTTCGCCAGGGCCGAGGTGACCTCCTCGGTGATGCCGTCCGCCAGGTAGCGGTCGGCGGTGTCGGGGCCGATGAAACGGAACGGTAGCACGGCGAGCCGGATTGCCCCGCTGTCCGCGTTGGTCATGGTCGCCGGCGGTACGGACGACTGACGTCCGAGGCGCATCGCGACGAACGCGGCTACGGCCACGAGGAGCACGCCCGCACCGGCAATCATCCGCCAGCGCGTGCGTGCACGGGGAGAGTACTCCGCGACGCCCGCGCCGGTCACCGCGTCGGTCAGCGCGCGCGCGAACTCCGCCGTCGTCGCGAACCGGTCGGCCGGAACCGGAGCCAGCGCGCGTTGCAGCACCCTGTCTACACTGTCGGGAATGCCAGGGCGGATGACGCGGATCGACGGCGGCGGCTGCGAGAGCCGCCGGGCGATGACCGCCTGAGCCGAGGGACCGGTGAACGGCGCCTCGCCGGCGAGCATCTCGTAGCTGACCGACGCGAGCGCGTAGAGATCGCTCCGAGCGTCCAGCTCACGTTCGCCCGTCGATTGCTCCGGACTCATGTAACCCGGCGTACCGATGGCGAGTCCGGTCGTCGTGATGCGCTCATTCGACTCGCTTAGCGCGCGCGCCACCCCGAAGTCGGCCACCAACGCGTGGCCGGCGGCGAGCAGAATGTTCTCGGGCTTGATGTCCCGATGCAGGATGCCGCGCGCGTGCGCGTGGCCGAGCGCGTCGGCGATCTCGCTGGTGAGCCGGACCGCCTCGTCGACGGGAAGCTGCTTCTCCCGCTTCAGGCGATCGCGCAGCGATTCGCCTTCCACGAACGGCATGGTGTACCAGAGGTGGCCGTCCTCACCGCCGGACCCCGGCACCCGACCGGAGTCGAGGACGGGGAGGATGTTCGGGTGAACCAGGCGCGCTGCGATCCGGACTTCCCGATCGAAACGCTCGGCGGCCGAGACGGTGCCCAGCTCGGAACGAAGGACCTTGAGGGCGACGTCGCGGTCGCGCTGGAGGTCGCGCGCGAGGTAGACGACCGCCATTCCTCCGGCACCGAGCTCGCGCTCGATGCGGTAGCGCTCGGCGAGCCCGTCGTGAAGGGCGTTGGCGAGACCCGTTGGCCCCACTTCGTGCATGCGAAGACACTCGCACCCGGAGGCGCCGGCCGCAAGCGACCGGGCTCGTCGCGTACGGTTAGATGAGCGAGACGGGCCGATGTCTTCACTCCGTGCTACCCCTGAGCTCCAGCACGAGCGATCGGCACCACGGGTACCGCATGGCACGGCCGGCCGCGATCTGCGCTGCGAGTGCGCGGCGCTCGTCCCGCCCGCGTGCGGAGCGGTACACTCGAGCGGCAAGCCGGAGCGCCGCGACATGATCGGCTTCGTGCGGCGGTCGCGCCATATCCGGATCGCCCCACCGCGCTGGCGGATTCGTGCGCGCCACCTTCTTCTGCGTGTTGCCCAGATAATCCCAGAGCTGGGGTGGAATCGACACGCCCTTGATCGCGCTCGGTCTGAACGCAACCGGCCACTTCGTTTGTGTGCGCCAGCGCCACGTCTTCGGATGCGGCCGCTCCTGCTGCGAGATTCCGACGAGCCGAATGCGTCGCCGCATGGCACGCACATCGACACGGGTGCGCTCGGCCTCCGACACGAGCAGTTCTACGAGTGTGCAAAGCGTGCCGCCTGACGACACGAGATCGACCAGCGCAATCGGCCGCGGACTCGCGGCAAGCCGCGCCGGCTCGAGACCGGCGTCGGTCAATTGCGCGCGCATGGCGTCGCAGCCCAACGTCGTCGGTGACGTCTCCTCGTAGCGTCCGAACGCCCAGAGTGACACGTTGAGCATCGCGAGTCGATCCGTCCACGACGTCCCGGCAAGAGCGCCGGTGAGATAGTCGTACAGACTTTCCGGCGACCGCCCGATGAACACGAGTCGGGAGTCACCGGCCATGGCGATCACCCGCGCGCAACAGCGCCGGAGATCATCGAGGAACTCCGGGTAGCTCTCGGCAGGCTCGCCGTCAACGAGCCTGCCGAGTTGCTCTCGCCGCGTGATGTTCCAGCGGAAGACCGTGGCCATGGTCAGTCCTCCTCCCACGGCCGACGGTCCGCCTTCTCTTCACGCTGGCGCTCGCGGTCGAATGCGCGCCGAAACGCCCGCTGCTCCGCGGTGCTCTCGAACACGCACTCGATGCTCTTCGCGCGCAGACGGCGCGATCCGCCCGTGAGGTCCTGAAAGACGATCCAACGCGGACGCCAGAGGCGCTCGAGCGCACGCTCGATGGCGCGTGCCGTGTCGCGCGAGACGATCCAGTAGGCCGAGTCGGTCTCGACGACCCAGTAATCTCCCTCCGGCATCAGCGGCTCCTCATCATCCTCGTTGAGGTACAGCTTCAGCCTGTTCATCTTGGGTGACAGTTGTTCGTTAGGTGTGACAACAAGGCTGGTGGTTGTTAGCTGGAACTGGTTGCTGCAGGGTGAACTGCCTTCAGGGACGGTGGCGTCCCGAGCGGCCTTTACCCGCAGCGACCAGTTCCAGCAAACAGCGACCAGCGTAGTTCAGTTACGTGATGAAGTCGGCGAGCACTGTAGGGGTCGCTGTGTCGAAGCCGGCAATGTCGAGCATCCCGCCATCATCCGGGTCCGCGATGCTGAACCCGTTCGACGCCATCGCGACCACCACCAGCCTGGCCGCGATGCCCATCCGCTCCCGGTACACGCGGAGCGCCTGCGCGGGATGAATGTTCCCCGCCCACGTCTCGTTGTCGGTGAACACCACGAACGCGTCCACCGGCCAGCGATGCTTCGTCGCCTCGACCATCGGCAACGCGCAGTCGGTTCCCCCGAACGGCAGGGTCCCGATCGCGCGCACCACGTCATCGAGACGCTGGCGCGGCGAGATCGCGAGCGGCGAGAGCCCGGCGTTGTACTTTGTGCCGAGCGTCTTGGTCCACTGCGACGGGTAGTCGCCCGCCGTGAACGCCACGAAGCGGTGCTGCGGCTCCGTCGCGGCCGTCACGAGCGCCATCGCCGCCGACGCCTCTCGGCAGCTCAGGTAGTCCATGCCGAAGACCGACGCTCCCATCGAACCGGAGACGTCCAGCGCCAGCATGATCCGCTTGCCCGTCGTGGGCGCGTTCTCGAACGAGAGGTAGAACGCCGTGTCGAGCGCATCGACCACCTGCGCCACGGACGCCCACTTCCCGCTCCCCTTCATGCCTCGTCCCTGCGCGTACGTCTTGAGCGCGGCGAGCACCGCAACCGGGTGCACACGCGCTCCGCGCAGAGCCTCATGGTCGGTCAGACGGTCCGCGACCTTTCGCGTCGCATTGCTTCGCGGCGTGATCAGCCCGACCTTCGTCATGACCCCGAGGTTACGGATCATCGCCGTGAGCGGCATGCGCTCGAGCAGCGCGTCCCACACGACGGCGTGGGTGAGCAGTTCGGTCGGCACCATCTCACGCGTGAGCTTCATGCGCGAGATGACCTTGGCCGCCTCGTCAGGCGTGAGGTGCGCCAGCGACTTGATCGACTCGATCAAGCCGACGATGTCGAGCGTGTCGACACCTTCGAGCTCCAGTACCCCCTCCCAACCGTTGGTGGCGTAACGGAAGAGCACATCGTGCCCGACCGTTGGCGCCTTCGGGTGCGAGAGGCGCAGCGCGTCACGGTGCGTCCACCCGTCACGCGCCTGGTACTTGAGCATCTGGTACGCGATGGCCGGCGCCGGCTTCGCTGTGTACCAGCGTCCGACGGCGCGACGCACCCCGCGTCCCCACCCGCGGAAGGCGCGGATGTACTGGAGGAAATGGAACAGGTGCGTCCCGGTGCGTGCGACCTCGGGCAGCGCCTCGAGCGCCATCGTACGCGTGGCGTCGTTGCCGAGCCCCGCGCACATCGCGAGCGCGAAGAGCGCCGGATCGTTGCTCGGCGCGCGACCGGCGGCGCTGATCTCGACGATGCGCCGCACGGCACGCGGTCCGTCCTCGGTGATGCAGTCACGCGCGTTCGTCGCGTTCTCGACCGTGAGGGTGCGCTCGCGGATGTAATACGTTCCGCGCTCGCTCCCGAAGATCAGGAACCGGTCGAAGCGTGCCCACTTGTCCACCGGCCAGGCGAACCCGCCGGCGGAGTTCGGGACCTGCGAGGTCCCAGGGATGGCCTCGGCCTGCGGCGTCGCGAGACGCGTCAGGCGAGTTGCGAAGTGCTTCGTGAAATCCAACATGTCTCGCCTCCTGTGGTCGAGATCTAGTGAAATTGGATGCGTAAGGGGTCAGAGTCCTAACGCATCCTTCCCTTGCCGCCGCGTTCCAATGGTTGGCCCGGAATCCGGCCGCCCCGACGGACAACCAGAATGAGCGGCGAACGGCTGAAGGGATGAGGGGATGAGGGGTCGAGACGATTGACGTTCGACTATCCTCTGCCGATGTCCGGTTTCTCCAAGACGCGGGGCACCGGAGCGACGAATGTCAGGAATGACTCGACATACTTCCTCGTTCGTCGGCACCGCGTGCATGCGGGCGTTGTCGGCCGCCGTGGTCGCGGCCACGTTCGTTACCGCAACTCCGCGTGTGTACCACGCGCAAGGGTCCCCGGACCGTGTGGTTGCCCGGGACTCCAGCGCGCGCATGGAGCGCATCGCCGACGGGGTGTACGCGATCATCCACGACGCGGCAACCGAGAACTGGCCACACGGCAACACCGGCGTGATCGTCGGCACCGATGGCGTTCTCGTCATCGACTCGAACTACCTGCCGGTCCGGGCGACGCAGGACATCGCGCTCATTCGTCGCGTGACTCAGTTGCCTGTGCGGTATCTCGTGAACACGCACTGGCATGGGGACCACATGCACGGGAACGGCGCGTACCGTGACGCGTTCCCCGGCATCGCGATCATCGGCCCGCAGGCGAGCGCGTACTTCATCGCGATGAATCAGGAGAAGCTGCCGAAGGGCGCCCTTGCACCGAACTCATTCAATCGGACGACGCTCGCGAGACTCGAGGCGACGCTGGCCAGCGGCAAGGATTCGACCGGTCGCGCCCTCACGGCTGACGAGCGCGCGCGCCTCACGCGCAACGTCGTAAGGCGGCGAGTAGAGCTGGAGGAGCTCGCGAAAGTGAAGGTCGTGCCGCCGAACGTTCAGTTCGAGCGCGAGCTCACAGTCGACCTCGGCAACCGCCGGGTGGAGGTTCGCGACCGCGGGCCGGCGAACAGCCCGAATGACGTGACGATCTATCTCCCGGCTGAGCGCGTGCTCTTCACGGGCGACATCCTCGTGCACCCGCTGCCGTACGCCTTCGGCGTCTGGCCGCTGCCGTGGATCGACGTCCTCCGCGAGCTCGAGGCTCTGCCCGTCTCGGCGCTCGTGCCTGGACACGGGCCGGTCATGGCGGATCACGGCTACACGCGGCTCGTGCGCGAGACGCTCGACGCGATGCGGAGCCGGGTGGATTCTCTCTTCCGGCAAGGGCTGAATATGGCGCAGGCCCCACCAGTGGTGGACATGCGCGATTTCCGAACACGGTTCGTGACCTCGGACGGCACGTCGATCTCGGAAGCGACGTGGACCGCGTGGACGCGGAATCTCGCGGAGCAGATGGTGCAGTGCGTGCACGGCTACCGCTGCTAGAGCGGCCCGAGCGCGCCGTGAGCGCCGTGAGCGCCGTGAGCGCCGTGAGCGCCGTGAGCGCCGTGAG
>DAINRQ010000001.1:153304-173164 GCA_036741775.1 Gemmatimonadaceae bacterium
CGTGAGCGCCGTGAGCGCCGTGAGCGCCGTGAGCGCCGTGAGCGCCGTGAGCGCCGTGAGCGCCTCCCGCCCGTCGATTCCCGGTTCCCGATAATACCACCGGTGATCGGCGGGATTCGCACCCGCATCTCGCCACCGGCCCCCCGCGATCATCGGCCCTCGTCAGGCAAAGGAATCCCGCGGCGGTGGCGTATTCTGATTGAACTACGATCTCCGGACGACGCGCGGCAAAGGCCCATACGCGTCGGAAGTGAACATTCGGTTAGCGTGAAAGCGCGCGGATGAAGGGTCCAACTCGGCGCCTGGCTCGCCAATTCATGCCAGGCCGAAGGTGGCGGTAACCGAATCGGTGCGACCCGCGCACGTGCCGGGCGTGCTCGATGAGACTGGCAGGATTCGAACCTGCGACCTCCCGATTAGCAGTCGATAACCCTCAGCCAGCGGCCCGTTAGGCGGACAAGGAACGGCAAGGGCGTGGTGCTCTGTCCACTGAGCTACAGTCTCGATACCGAGGAGCTTAGTCGCGCGTGCGTGTCAAGCCGCCGGAGAGAGTCGAACTCCCGACCTCCTGGGTCGTAGCCAGGTGCTCTCATCCACTGAGCTACGGCGGCAGATGTGCGAGAGCCAAGATCATCCGGGACCGCAATGAAAGGATGAAATTCGACTCTGACCCCGATTCCGGCGGCGCGACGGAAGCAGCATCGCTCACAGCCCAGGGAGTCGCGTTCGCCTAACGCTGCTGGCGCCACGCTCCCGCCGGCCGACGGAACGGGGGTTGGTGTCTTTCGGACCTCGGTTGTCAAACAGCGTGCATCCCGGATGCAAATCGCCCCACCTGGCACTTGCTGCGCAGGTGGGGCGATCGGGTCTCGCCTCTCTCGGGCGAGCGCGAACGTCACGGCATTCGCTTCGGCCCCGAGCCACCTGCGGTCTGATTCCTGTGATCGTACGTGTTGCGCAGCGGTTGCCCTTCCGCCTCGATCCACATGCGACGCGCCGAGATACGACCGGCGCTGAAGCGCGTGATCGTGCTCGCGCTCGATCGGCACAGGCCGGTCGGGCGGAGGTCAGCGAGTGGGAGGTAGACGGTCGGTTTCATGGGAAGCGATACGGTTGATTGGGTGCTCGTACGTCGATCTATGTGGTTCACGCGAGTCTCGGGCACAAAGGTCCGACCCGCCCAGGTGACTAGCCAGACCCGCCGACGGTCCGATAGGTCACAAACACAAAGTCGCGCCTCGACGCTCGCTCGGCCGTGCGGTGTACGGTCGAGGTGGTACATCCGCCGCGGCGGCGAAGTACCGTGAGCATCGGGACGCGACTCCCAGGGCGCGCACACTAGCACGGTCTGGATTCCTTGTCAAGACTCAATCTTGTACGCCGCTCAGAACACCGTTGGGGTGCCCCCCTCACCACGCACCATGACCGACCTGCTCGCCGCGCGCAGCCAGATGGCCATGTCGCTCGCCTTCCACATCATCTTCTCGGTGATTGGAATCGCACTGCCGCTCCTCATGGTCATCGCCGAATGGCGATGGATGCGCACCGGCGAAGCGCAGTATCTCGACCTCGCGAAGCGATGGTCCAAGGGGGCCGCCATCCTCTTCGCCGTCGGCGCCGTGTCCGGCACCGTGCTCTCCTTCGAGCTCGGCCTCCTCTGGCCGAACTTCATGCGCTTCGCCGGGCCGATCATCGGCATGCCGTTCTCGCTCGAGGGATTTGCGTTCTTCACCGAGGCGATCTTCCTCGGACTCTACCTCTACGGCTGGGACCGCATCGGGCGACGCGCGCACCTCGCGTCCGGCATCATCGTCGCGGTGAGTGGCGTGCTGTCGGGCATCTTCGTCGTGATCGCGAACGCGTGGATGAACACGCCAACCGGCTTCACGATAGTCGACGGCCAGGCGGTGGACGTCCGTCCGTTCGCGGCGATGGCGAACCGGGCCGCGTTCTCGCAAACGCTCCACATGACGCTCGCCGCCTATGCCGCCACCGGGCTCGCCGTCGCCGGGATCCACGCGATCAAGATCCTCCGCGGAAGCACGAACCCGTTTCATCGCCGCGCGCTCGCCATCGCGCTCGTGGTCGGCGCGCCTGCTTCAGTCCTCCAACCACTCTCCGGAGATCTGAGCGCTCGCATGGTAGCCGAGACGCAACCGGTGAAGCTCGCGGCCCTCGAGGGACAGTTCGAGACAGAACGTGGCGCGCCGCTTCGTATTGGCGGATGGCCCGATGAGGAACGTGGGGAGACACGCTGGGCGATCGAGCTTCCCTATATGCTCTCGCTGCTGGCCTTCCACGACCCGAACGCCGAGGTGCGCGGGCTGAACGCCTTCCCGCGCGACGAGTGGCCGCCGGTGGCCATCGTCCACGTCGCGTTCCAGATCATGGTAGCGTTAGGCACCTACATGGCACTGGTGAGCCTCTGGGCCGGCTGGCGATGGTGGCGTGGGCGGTCGAGCACGGCGCTGGCCCAGGATCGCCTGCTGCTTCGTGCCCTGGCGGTCGCGACGCCCATGGGGTTCATCGCCATCGAGGCCGGCTGGACCGTGACCGAGGTGGGCCGCCAGCCCTGGATCATCCAAGGCATTCTGCGCACTGCGGATGCGGTCACGCCGATGCCCGGACTCATCGTGCCGTTCCTCGTCTTCACGTTCCTCTACATCGTGCTCGGCGTCATCGTCGTGTACATGCTCCGGCAGCACATCGGTCGCGTGTAATGATCGAACTCCTCCGGGACCTCACCATCGCGGAAGTGACGGCGTGGGTGATCGTCGTCGCGCTCAACGCGTACGTGCTCTTCGGCGGGGCGGACTTCGGCGGCGGAGTGTGGGACCTGTTCGCGTCGGGAGCTCGGCGGGAGAAGCAGCGCACGCTCATCTCGAACGCGATCGGGCCCATCTGGGAAGCGAATCACGTCTGGCTCATCGTCGTCGTGGTGCTGCTCTTCGTGTGCTTCCCGCGTGCCTTCTCGGGGCTCTCGACGATCCTCCACATCCCCCTCTCGCTCATGCTCATCGGGATCGTGCTGCGGGGGTCGGCGTTCGTGTTCCGCGCCTACTCGTACGGCCCGCGCACGGAGCAGCGGCGCTGGGGACAGGTATTCGCCGTCTCCAGTCTGATTACGCCGATCGTGCTCGGCATCTGCGTTGGCGCAGTCGTCTCCGGCGGTGTCGGCGACGCATTGTCGTCGATCGACGTCTCGGCGACGGAGCCACTCGGGGTTCGGCCCTCGGTCGGTACAGGAGCGGCGACGACCGCGCCCGACTTCGCGTCGCTCTACGTGCGGCCGTGGCTCACGCCGTTCGCCGCCGCGGTCGGCGCGATGACGCTCGCCCTGTTCTCGTTTCTCGCGGCGGTGTACCTCACCGTCGAGGCCGAGGGCGACACGGAGCTCCAGCACGACTTCAGGCAGCGCGCGTTGCTCGCCGCCGGTGCCTCACTCACAACCGCACTCATCGCACTCGTCGTGGGTGGCCTCCGCGGCGGCGTGATGGGGCGGCTCGTGGGGACCGGGTGGTCGCTCCCGCTGCTGTCGGCGTCCGCGCTGGCCGCGGGGGTCGCCATCATGGCGCTCGTTCAGCGGCGCTATCGGCTCGCGCGCCTCGCGGCCGGCGCCCAGGTCACCCTGATCCTCTGGGGGTGGGCACTCGCGCAGTTCCCCCTCATCGTCCCGCCGAACCTAACGATCGATGACTCGGCCGCACCGGGCCGAGTGTTGGCGCAGACGCTCCTGGTGCTCGCCGGAGGCGCGGTGATTCTCATCCCGTCACTCTGGTACCTCCTCAAGGTGTTCAAGACGGGCAGGAATCGTGAGTCGGAGGTCGAACGTCGGTAGTCGGTCGCCGGGAACCTCCGACCCTTCATTTCTTGAAGAGCGTGACCCACCAGGGGTGATCGGCCGTTTTGCTGTCAATCGTCACCATGACCCAGACTCCCTGGTAAGGCGAACCAGCGGGCGGCGTGAACGTCACGACGTAAGGACCGCCCTCGAGCTGCGGCAGCACGAACTCTCCGTTCGCGTTCGTCGTCACCTCGGCGGCCACGGCCCCCGTCGTTGGCGGCGATGTGCTGAGGTCGGTCACCGGGAGCGCGGCGACGCGGACTCCCGCGACCCGAACCGAGTTGACGAGCGTGTCGGGCCCGTTCGGGCGGGTCAGCTCGCTCGAGCGAACGACGCCGCGGATGTAACCTGGCGTCGCCTCGGCGGTCCCCGGAGGGACCGGACTCCCCGCGGAATCCGTTGCGGTGGCCTGTGTGAGGCCCTGGAGTTCGAGTTGCGGTACGCGAGTCGGCGATTCACAGCCCGCGTAAACCGCGGCCGCGACCAGGGTTATTCCGAGAAGACGCTTCGACTGGCTCACAATCGACTCTCCGGGATGGGGTTGCGGTCGTACGTTGTACCCCGCGATGCTCCGTCGCGTCACCGTCGCCGCCGCAGTGCTGCGCGACGACTGACGTGCGTCCCTTCACGGCGTGGATTGGTCCCACGTCAATAGCGGAGGAGGGCACGCTTCGGGCAGACTCGGCGGATGCTGACAGGTCTCTCACGGGCGCTCGGCGCGCTCACGATTTTGGCGACACTCTCCATCGCCGGACGCGTTGCAGTGCCCCGGCTCGAGCTCGAACGGGGGGTGGCGTCTGCGGCGGACGCACCAGCCCCCTCCCATCTCGAAGCGGTGGCGTTCGACGCCGCTCGGCGCCGACTCGTGCTGTTCGGCGGCTCGCGCCGTCCCGACTCGGTGTGGGTCGAGTCGAACGACACGTGGGAGTGGGACGGGGCGCAATGGCATCTCATGCCGTTGGTGCGTGACGAGCCCGGACCGAGGCGCGCACACGCTCTCGCCTATGACCCTGGCGAGCGACGAGTCGTGCTGGTCGGCGGGGTCCGAACTCGCGACAGTGGGATCGGCGACGACACGTTCGACGACAGCTGGACCTACGACGGCCGGCGTTGGGAACGCGGCCCCGCCATCCCCATCATGTCGGGCCACGGCCTCGTATACGATGCCTCCGCGCGTACGATGTTGCTGCTCGGCTACGTGGGTCGCGAGGTGCACGACGCTCGGCGACTCGTGGTCTGGCGACGGACGCCTAACGGGTGGGCGTTCGCGGACTCGGCCGGACCGCGGATCGCCGGCCTCGTGCGCGCGGCGTACGACACCAGGCGATCGGTGCTCGTCGTACCGGTGCTGAACGGTTCGAGCTCGCGCGTGTGGGAGTGGAATGGGACGCGCTGGCGTGACGTCGACGCGCCCGGGCCGTCGCCGCGGAGCCGGCACGCGCTCGCTTACGATGGGCGAAGCGGGCGGGTCGTACTCGTCGGCGGACGCGACGACGCGTCTCGCGACATGTTGGGCGACGCGTGGGCGTGGGACGGTGCACGGTGGACGCAACTGGCCGCCGGCGCCGGCGCGCCTGAGGCCCGGGCGAGCGCTGCGCTCGTCGCGGATGCCGATTCCGGCCGACTCCTGCTTTTCGGCGGTGTCGTTCCTCAGCGGGGAATGGTGGCCGACCTGTGGGTGTGGTCGCACTCGGGCTGGGCGCAGTGGAATTCCGGTGGTGGGGCTGGGCAACAGGGTGTCGCACCCCTGTTCTCCACGGTACGCGGTTCTTTCATCGGCGTGTCGGTAGCGGACCTCGACGCGAGCATCCGTTGGTACCGGGAGAAGTTCGGCCTCGAGGTCATCATGGGGCCGTCCAGACATGAGAAATCGACGGCGGTTGCTCTGTCGGGGGGGGGCCTGACCGTCGAGCTCGTGCATAACGCGGACGCCGTGCCGCTCTCGAAAGCCGCGCCGTCGATCACCCGGAACTACCTGGTTCACGGGATCTTCAAGACGGGGATCGTCGTGGAGGATTTCGACAAAGTGATCGCGACGCTCCGTGCGCGCGGCGTGCGCATCGCGATCGGTCCGTTCGCCGCGACAGCGCAACAGCCGGCGAACGCGATCATCCAGGACAACGAAGGGAACTACATTCAGTTCTTCGGTGCCCCATGAAGCGGATGACACTCGGGCTCGTCGCGGTGCCACTCGCTCTTCCGGCGCAGACCGTCGCCTGGCCCGCGCCGCGGTCGGCGCACGGAATGGTGTGGCACACTCGGCTCGGGGAGACGCTCCTCATGGGTGGCGCCGCCGGGGACAGTGCTCTGTGGTCGTGGAACGGCACGCAATGGCGCCGCGCGGCCGTCGGCCGGCCGGCGGACCGGGGCCATTTCGGATTCGCATATGACGCCGTCCGGAACCGCCTGGTGGTTCATGGCGGTACTCCGCCAGGATCCGGCACGCGAGCGACTGGTCTCTCCGGTGAAACCTGGGAGTGGGATACGCGCAGCTGGCGGCGGATGGCCGAAGCCGGCGGTCCCGGCAAGCGTGACCACCACGCGATGGTCTACGATCCCGTTAGGCGCGAGGTCGTGCTGTTCGGTGGATCCGATTCGGCCGGCCGCAACCTCGCGGACACATGGGGCTGGAACGGGCGCAGCTGGCGGAAGCTCGCCGACGGTGGACCGGCGGCGCGCGCGACGCACCGTCTCGTGTTCGATGTCGGACGCGCGGTCGTCGTGATGTACGGTGGGTGGGGCGATAGCGGCGTTCTGAACGACACCTGGGAGTGGAACGGGGAGCGATGGCAGCGCACGGCCGACGGGCCTCCGGCCCGCTTTGCTACGCGTCTGGCGTATGACACGGCTCGCCGGCGCACGGTCCTCTTCGCGGGACGCAGTGCTGCCGACTTCAGCGACACCTGGGAGTACGACGGCCGCGACTGGAGGCGGATCGAGGTCGCTGGGCCGTCCGAACGGAACGTCCACGAGCTCGTGTACGATCCGCGTGCGCGCGCCGTACTCGCATTCGGTGGCTTCCATTCGGGCATCCGGTTCAACGACCTCTGGTCGTTCGACGGCGCCACGTGGACGCAGATCCCGCGCCCCGACGCACGTGCGCCGACCGGGGCGTACGCGGCGCGAGGCCCGCACGCGGTGGGGTATCGCGTGATCAATCACTGGGATTCGACGCGCGCCGTCGCACCCACGCGTGATTTCGAGGGACGCCTGAATGCATCGGCACGCGCCACGCCCGTGCAGGTCAGCGTGTGGTATCCCGCCGTCGCCGGCGGGACACCTATGCGACGTGCCGAGTACTTCGCCGTGAGTGGCAAGCGCGAGACGCTCACGCCTGTCACAGAGGCCGACGTCCGTGCAGCAAGCCAGAACGACGTCGGCACAGCGCGCTTCGGACTCGGCATCGAGTTGCCGCCACGCGTCGCGGACTCACTCGCGCAGTTGCCCATGGCTGCCATTCGTGACGCGCGGCCCGCAGATGGACGCTTCCCCCTGATTGTCGGGGCGCTCGGCGGGCCGTCCGACGGAATCGGCGAGTATCTGGCGTCACACGGGTATGTCGTCGTGTCGACACCGGACCTCGTCGCGACCGTGACGGCGCAGGTGAATCGCCCGGGCGTCGCCCTCGAGACGGCGACGCGCAACATGGAGGTCATCCACGGACTCGCTCGGCGTCTCCCATTCGTTGACGACGCACGCCTCGGCCTGCTCGGCGTCAACTTCGGCGGGTTGGCTGCACTCACGCATCAGATGCGCAACATGAGCGCCGATGCGGTCGTGAGCCTCGACGGCTGGGAGCTCAAGGCGGGGACCTCGAGCTCACTGCTGTCGTCGCCGTTTTACGAGCCGTCGCGCGTCCGTGTCCCCTACCTCGCGTTCTCGCAGGACAACGCGCCGAACCCGGGGCTCACGTTCAGTGACACGGTGTTCCGCAGCCTGACGTACTCCCCTCGTTCTGCGTACGTGATCCGCGACATGGAGCACGCGCACCTCCTGTCGAACCTCCTGCCATTTCCTCAGCTCACAGCGGAACGGCGGTTGGGTTACGACTTCGTGTGGCGGACGGTGCGTGCGTTCTTCGACGCGAACGTGAGGCGGGACACCGCAGCGGCCGCGTTCGTGGCGCGTTCGGCGGTCGAGAATGGATACCCGGCATGGCTCGTCAAGCTCGAGCGAAAGGATCGTGCATTCGCGCCCATTCCGACTGGCGAGGAGGTCGAGCAGATCGCCATGCGCGGCGAAGTCGAGAGGCTGGCGGGGATCTATCGGCGAGCGCGCGCTGAGAACCCCGCGGCGGTCGTCGCGAGCGTGCAGACGCTGAACCTTTTCGCGTTCCGATTCATCCGCCGCGGCGACACGACGGCGGCGATCGGGTTCAACGAGCTCGCGCACGAGATGTTCCCGACGTCCACGCATGCGGCGAACAATCTCGGGAACACCTACCGGGATGCCGGGCGGATGTCGCGAGCGATCGAGCTGTGGGAGAAGGCGCTGACGCTGATCGAGGCAGATACGGATCTGCCTCTGGCGGAAAAGGCACCTTCACGGACGGCGATCGAGGGGAAGATCAAGCAGGCCAGGCCCTGAGAACGGCGATGTTTGCTGGCAGCTGATGCGGGGAGCTGTAGGGTAACGGCAACCGCGTGGGCCCAGGTGATTACTCGTACACGATGATCAGCCACGCCGACGCACTCCAGAACCGCTCCGGATCCCTGATCCGCATGGTCCCGCCTAACGATGGAGACACGTCGATCGAGACCTGACCTGGGTCGTGCCTCGACACGATTCGGTACTCCTCCGCCTCCGGCATCGCGATGACGGTGTCGCGCAGTCGGTCGATGCGTGTGAACGTGTTGCGCGCCATCGCCCGTGCCGGCGTCAGACTCTTCCCGAAGCCGAGAACTCCGCCCTCCTCCGTCAGCACACCAGCGCGTACGAGTTGCTCGCTTGTCCCCACCACGTACCACGCCGCATTCGCGCGTGATGTGATTCGACGAAGCGAATCGGCGAGGATGCCGTTCTCCTCCGTGAGCTTGCGCGTCGAATCGGTCAGTGCCGTCACCTCTGTCTCGAGCTCCGCAATGCGGATCAGGTACCCTGCAATCATGTCCTTCTGGCCGTCGATCGTGCGGAGGTGCTCCTCCACCTCGGCGCGCAGCCGGTCGTTGTCGCGTGCGAACTCGAGCAGCCGTTCTCCTCGTGCGCGCGAGCTGTCCTCGACCTCGGCAAGCCGATGCCGGACACCCTCGAGCCTCCGGAGCATCGCCTCGCGGTAGGTGCTGGTCCCGCCTGGAATCTCGCCGAGCGGATCGACCGCTACCTCACCCGACGAGGCGATTGCGGCGACGTCTGCGGCCGTCACCTGCTCGACCTCGGCAGGATACTCTGCGTAAGCGGCCGAGCCATCGATTCGCTGCAGTTCCTGCGCGATCGCCTCAATGAGAAGGTGTGCCTCGCGCACCTCACGAAGCAGCGTGTCCTTCTCGGCGGAGATCCGCTCGAAGACGACCATCTGGCGCTGCAGCGTCGCGTTCTGCGCGGAAAGCGAATCGATGGTCGCGCGAGAGCCGCGCGCGAGGCGGTCGCGGACGAGGTCCACGCCGCGATCACAGGCGGCGGTGGTCAAGAGGAGCGTCGCTACGGCGATCGTCCTCAACCGGCCGTCATCCCCTAGACTCTTCACGGCGTCTCTCCAGGTGCTGGTCGTGCTACGACGCATGGTTTTTCGGCCCACCCGTACCGCTCGCGAAGGACTGGCGCGACGACGTCGGCGAAGAGCGACACGCCGGTGAGACGCTCCGGGGCGCCGCGCTCGGCCTCGACGTACACGATGCCGACGATCGGGCAACCACGCGGCCGCACGCGACCATCGCGCCCGCCGAAGAGGAACAACGACAGAGGCTCGAAGCGCTGGCTCTCGAGTGTGCCCGTCTTGCCGAAGAAGTCGAAGCCCGGCGCGTCGAACATCGAACCGACGGTGCGAGCTGCGGTTCCCCGCCCGCGTACCACACCACGCATTCCCGCCAACACATGTTCGCGCGCGACGAATCGAACGCCAGGCTTTTCCGTCGGCGGAATCACGGCGTCACCCACGCGCTGTACGAGCCGCAGCTCAGTCCCTCGTCCATTCATCACGCGCGTCATCGCGCGCACGAGCGCGGCGTTGCTCCAGTTGTTCTCGTTCTCTCCGATCATGAAGCCGGCGAGGTACCGGAGGTCGGAGAACTGTGGCGCATCGAGCGGGAGTGTGGGCACGTCCGGCGACACGAGCTGCCACTGCGGATTCGTTCGGAGCAGCCGCCGGTCCACGAGAGGCTTCCAGAGCGTTTCATCGAACGCGCCTGTGGGCCGGCCGATGCGCGCGTCGAACAGCGTTTCGAGCTGCTGCGCGAGCGGCGACGACGCGACGACGCGACGCCCGTTGCGCATCTCGAACCGCGGCCGCGACGCAATCCGGCGTCCCCCGATCGCGTACCCCGGGCCCTCAGCCGTCCCACCTAACGCCGGGAGCCCGTTCGGCCCGCGCTCTGCCGCGCCGAGCAGGCCCAGCGTCACGGCGTACAGGTTGTTCGAGTTCGGGAGGAAGCAGTTCCACCCGATCGGCACCCGCGGACACCCGTGCAGCTCCGACTGCATCGGTGCCCGGGAGCCGAGCGGCCAACCCGCCGCACTCGTGAACCGCTCGCCTGGATGATCGACGACGAGCGAGCGCAGCGTCGGGTATTCGTTCAGCACCGCCGCGGCGATGAACGGCTTGACGGTCGATGCGGCGCGGTGATTCCGGAAATTGTGATCGAGCGCCGCGAAACGACCGACGCGCACTCCCGGCTTCGCCCAGTCCGCCATCACGAGGATGTCTCCCGTCTCGGCGTTCACGAGCATCGCCGAACACTGTCGCACACCACCCGGTGCGGCCTCGCTGCATCGTCGCTCGAGACCGCGCTCGAGCGCTTCGGTCGCGCGATGGTCGATGGTGAGCGCGACGTCCGACGCCGCGTTGCTGCTGCGCAGCAGCAGTCCGTCGGCAAGCAGTGAATCCAACCGGGCGATGAGCTCGGGGGTTCCGGGCATGACGGCTCGCGTCGCCTGACCGTTGCGCTCGCGCGAGTACCCGAGGGAGCCGCGCGGAGTCGCGTCGACGATCCAGGTCGTACTGCTGTCGATCGCGATGACGTCGCCATAGCGCAACCGCTCACCTGACGAGAGCGGGTTGCCATTCTTCGTGACACCGGCGCCCGCGGCGAGGACGTCAACGACTGCACCCTTCGCCGTTCGGCGCGCGCGAACACGCGCGTCCCGGTCGCACGCAATCTCCAAGGAGGCCCCGAAACCAACCGAGGTGTCTCGACACGTGACACGAACGGGGTCGTCCGCATGTGGAGCGAGCACGACGCCGGCCGCGCCCGCTGTGAGGACGATGTCCGACGGCGCTTCGATGACACCAACCCGCTGCGCTGTGTCCGCGGAGGCGATGGTGGCATCGACGGCGAGTCGTCCCGTCCACGGGTTCCCGCTTCCGACCGGCGCGTCCACCTTGCACGGCGCGTCCGATACCCGGAGTTGCGAGCCTTCAGATCGGAGCCACGTCGCGCGCTCGGCACAGTGCGAGCGGTACTCCGCGCGATTGGTCGCGAACGCGTTTGCGCGCTCGACCGTCGCGAGGACGAAATCGCCATCCCGGAAGCCAAGCTTCCCGCGCGCCGCCGGCCCCGCAATGATCGAATCGCCACTCGACACGATGTCCGACCGCTCGACCGCCGCGCGCAGTCCATCGGCGAACGCCGCGAGCTGGAATGCTGGGATCTCGCGGTGAGTCGCCCGATACAGCGAGCGAGCGACGAAGGCGCCCGCCAGAACGAGAAGCGCTGCTACCGCACCGAGAATCACGGCGAGTCGCCGCATCGCCCCGCTGTTGAGCTCCGCGCGTTCAGTGACGCCGCGGGCCGGACCGCCTGCGCGCGGCAGAGCAATCACCGCGAGCGCGAGGGTCCACGACGCGAACGCGACGTCCGCCCCTGACCGAAGACCGAGCAACGGGAGGTTCTGCCCTGTGAGCGGGAGGAGCGACACGTTCGCCGCCGCCATGTACAGCGCCGGCACCGCCACATACATCGCCAGGCCACCGAGGAGGATACCCCGGGGCACCTCGGTCACCGAGCGGCCCGCGATCATCGCGCTCCCGAGAAGGAGCAGTGCGAGTGCGAGATACGACGCGAGCAGGAGCCCTCCCCCTGCGAAACCATGCTCGCTCAGCACGAAGACGGCGAACGCGTTGTCGGTGAGGGCGACGTCCTCGGAGATGGCGCGTCGCGTAAACGGGGTTCCGTAGAGACCGTTGCCCCACGTGCGTCCGGCGGCCGCGTAGGCACGCATCCCCCAATCCTGCTGGAGCGTGCTGACGATCTCGCGCGCCATGGGGCTGCGAGCCAGGAGCATCTGTCGCTCGAGCGCCCGCGGGTGCCTGACGGCCGCGTACCGAATCTGCGGGGTGGCGAGCGTGACGGGCCGGGTCGAGAGCTCGGCGGGCGACACACGGAGCCATGCGCCGATCGCGCCTAACGTCACGACCATGGCGAGCGCTGCCGCCGCGAGACGCTTCGGACCGAGCATTGCAGTCGCCATCACTAGCGTCGCGAGCACGGAGGTCACGAGCAGCAGCATGAGCCCGCGATCGGCACCGAGGTAGCCGCCGTAGATCGTGAGCGCGAGCAGCAGGAAGAGCGGCGTCCGGCGTCGAGTGGCCGATCCGGCGACGGTCCCGCGAAGGTGCGCGTCGACCCGTTCTTTCGTCTCGCGATGCCAGAGCACGGCGAAGACGCGCACGACGAGCAAGAGTCCGGCAACCGCGAGGGCGAACCCAAGCGTGATCCCGAGTCGTCGGATGGCGTTCCACTGCGCAATTACCAGAAGCCCGACCGGCGCCAGCGCGAACCACAGCGGTGGCAACACGTCCTCGCGCCGATACGGCCAGAGACGGACAGGTCCGACGAGTGGCGCGAGTACGAACCGGGCCGCCAACGTCGCGATGAGTCCGCCGGCAATCGCGGCGTAGACGATCGGCAGCATCCGTCCGCCGAGTGCGCTCAGCGCTCCGAGCGCGCCACCAGTGGCGCCGAGCGCGGCGCCGATTCGGACGATGAATGCGTGCCGCGCCATCGTAATGCGCGGCCACACACGCCCCCTCAGCTCGGCGGCGACGTACACGAACACGAGCAGTACCGTGTACGCGGTCATGCTGAGGTACGGCGGCACGCCGCGCAGCGAAAGTGCGAGCGCAATGTACAGGACGACCAGCACGAGCAGCGTCGCCACCGCGCGCACGAGATGTCGGCTCGAGAATCCGCGCTCGGTGCCGATCTCGAACATGCCGAGGGGCGTGAAGTCGAGAGATGGCGTACCGTCGGCGCGTCGCGATTCGCGGGGGACGAGCAGCGCCTGCAGCACCAACAATCCAATGGTTCCGACGGCGACGATGAACGCTGCGAACAACGCGCGGTCGAGGCCGCCGGCCAGCAAGTACACGGCGACCGGAGCGCCCACGATTACCGCCGCTTCGGGGGCAAACCTCGACAACGACGCGAGCCCGTGCCGACTCGATGACGCTCGCCACCGTCCCGCGCGCATCCGCTCGAGCAGCCAGACGAGCACCGGAAACGCGACGAGGAAGATGAGCGTCGTCGGCACCGCCTCGGCGTTGTATGGCTCGGCGCTCGTGACGCGGACGGCGATGGCCGAACGCACCATGGCAAGCGTGTACGCGAGCCCGACGACGCCGAGCCAGAGCGCCGGCACCGCGCCGCTGGCGGCGCCCGCGACACTGGCGAGCAGCGCGGCGCCAATGGCCCAGGCGATCGCGATCCTGGCCAAGGAGCTACCCGCCCCGAGCCCTTCGGAGATCCGAACGAGATGGCCGCGCTCGTCGCGTGCGGCGCCTGTCCCCGGGAGGAGCGCGATCTGCCCGCTCGTGAGCGTTCGTACGCGTCCATTCGCGTGCCAGCGCCAGTGCCCGGGAGTCCACTCGAGGGCGCCGGCGTAGTCGGCTGCGTGCGTACCTAACGGGAAGCCGCTCAGCTCGATGAGCGGAAGCGTGCCCGGCGCCGGCGGGGCACCATACGACACCCGATGGACGGCGCGATCGTCGCTCCCGTGGAGCGGCCACCGCTCGCCGACGAGACGGCCCGTGTAGAGCACGTGAGCACGATTGGCTCGCCGGTCCGCAACGACGCGAAGACGCACGGTCTCTCGCCCGATGCCGATCGCGAGCACCCCCGCATCGACCCGCGCCTCCGACCGGAGGGCCTGGCCGTTGACGGCGACTGTCGTGCGTGCCGCTCCCGCGATGTACGCTCGGCCATCTCGTCGGAACAGTACGAACCCTGGAAGGCGACCGAGTGCGGGATCGAGCGCATCGCTCCGGACGCCGTTCTCGGTCACGCGAGCTCTCACCGTAACGCCTGCCGCACTGATCACGCGATGCGCACAGAGTCGTGCGACGCGCACCGTACAGCCGAACGGCCACCACGGCATGGAGACGCCAACCGTGACCGGCGCGGCGTTCGGATGCGCGAGTGTGACCTCGGCCGACCGCCCGACGGGCGCGGCGGCGAGCACGACATCACCCGTCGCGACCGGCGGCGCACCCGGTCCGGCGTGAACTACGAGCGCCGAGTCGTCAGGTCGGAAATGGACCGAGATCGCCCCCGTGCCTCCGCGTCCACTGCTCGGAGCTGGAATCCGTACGTCCGCACTCGGCGTCGCGCCTATGCGGATCGTGTCGAGGAGGAACGCATACTGCCCAACAACCTGCAGGGTGTGTCCCGACCGAGCCTCTGGACGGTTGCGAAGCAGGAGCGTGAGCAGCGCCAGGGGCACCGACACCGCGAGGAGCGTCGCGAGCCGCACGAATGGCCCAGGTGACCGCCATGCCCAGTACGCGGCCCCCGCGGTTGCGGCGACGGAGAGGACGATGGCAGCGGCGAGCGTCATGTGCCGATCCGCTCGAGAAGGCGCACTGCCGAACGGCGTTGCGCGTCGTCGCCGTAGATGAGCACCCAGGTGAGGTCCTCGCTCACCGTAGTTCGCGGACAGTCGAGCTCACCGAGGAGACACGCGCGGGCGCGAATCAGACGCTCCGGCGTGTACTCGCGGCTGCCAGCCTTTCCGCGATCGATGAGGCGCGAGGCGTGCACGTACGCGCGACGGAACCAGCGGGTCCCCGATTCTCCCTCGCGACGCACGGCCATCCCCTCCTCGAACGCGGCACGCATGCTATCTCGCTCGGCGCGCGCGTCGAAGACCGGAGTCGGGCGAGTGGAACGACGCGCGACATCTCCGGTCGATTCGCGCGAGCGTGGTGCGGTGGCGTTCGCGGTACGAGGCCGAGCGGTCTGCGGTGACGGCGTCCGACGTCGCGAGGTGCTCGGCCCAGCTGTGTCGGACCGCGTCCACGTTGTCCTCGGTTCAGTCGCGCTGGAGTCGGTAGTCGAAGCCGTCGTGGTCGTTGGCTGGCGGAGCGTCTTTGCGACTCTCACGCCGCCGTACGCGGCGCCGGCGAGGACGGCGACCATCGCCGTTCCGCGTAAGGCGCGCACGCTCCACCGCTTCACGAGTTCCACGGCGCGACCGCGCAGCGCGGCCGTCTGCACGGCACGCACCCGGCGCGTCCGCTGCTCTTCCAGCCAGTCGAGGACCTCGTTGAGTCCGATGGGGCGCACCTTGTCAGGCACCACGCCCGCCGACGACACCGCAAAGCACTTGAGCGTCGGACACACCGCCTCGAACCAGGTGAGCGACGTCGCACCGAGGTGGTCTAGTAACGCCTGGGTGGGGTTCGCGAGGGCGGCTTCACGACGGTCGGGGGACAGGCAATCGATCTTGCTCAGGCAGATCGCGACCGGAAGGTCGAGTTGCGGGGCGCCACCGGCCTCGATGAGCGCGACGAGCTGCTCGAGGATGAGTAGCCGATCGAGCGTCGACGCGGCCCCGTCCGGCGTTGCCTCGAAGAGCCAGAGAACGCCGTGACTCGTCGCGACCTGACGGTAGAGGTTCTTGCCCGCCGTACTCAGTCGTTGGGTCGGATCGATTGAAAACTCGCCAGCGGGATCGACGAGCGCGACGCGCAGCTCACCGACCTGGCGCCCCGCCTTCATCTTGCGCAGCGTTAGGCGGAGCGGGCGGTACGGCGTGTCGCGTACACCGGTCTTCGTGTTGCGCCGCTCGCGCAGCTCCTCGTGCGCGCGCAGCACCGTCTCCTGCGTGTGGGGGTCGTCGCAGTCCTTGGGGTGCGCCGTCCAGCGTTCGGCGTCCTGCCCACGGGAGAGCCCGTACAGGGCGCCGATGAAGCCGCTCTTCCCGGCCTTCGGCGCGCCCCAGAGGAAGAATCCGTCGTGCGTATCGCCCGGGCCGAGTCGCGGGACACCCGTCATGGGCGGCGTGACGTTCGGCGACGTTGGCGTGATCGGTGTCGTCATTGGCGATCTCCTGCTACCGCGGCCGCCCCGTTCGATCGACGTGGGAGGCGGCTCATCAGACGTCCGATGACACTCTCATCGTCAACGGCGAGGAACGTTCGCAGCGCGCGCTCCTCGTCCGCGGCGACCAGATCAGCCGCGAGCACGCGGTGCAGGGTGGCCCTGGCTTCGGCATAGCTGTCTTCGTCCCGCACCCGCTCGATCTCGCGGAGGGCGAGCGCGAGCCGATGCATGCGCACGCGATCGGCGACCCGAGCCTCGGCGGCGCCAAGGAGCGCGTCAGTCATCCGCTCGGCGGCGGCGGGTGTGGCGACGGATGCTACCGTAGCCACGAGGATGGCGAGCTCGGTCGGGCTGTTTCGCGACGCTCCCGCGGTCGCAAGTTGCGGGATGAGCAGGTCTACCGTCGCGTCGTCGATGCGTCCGCCCTCGCCGCCCGCGACGGCGCATGCATCGGCGAACGCGCCCACCGTGAACCGACCGGAGGCGTAGCCTCGCACCACCCACGCGAGGGCGCGCACGAGCAGCTCGCGGCGCGACACGTCGTCCACCTGGCGCGCGACGTCCAGCCACGCGGGGCGGAACACGAAGGCGGCGTCCGCGGCGGCGAAGTGAAGAAGCACCCGACCGACCTGGCTCGCGAGCTCGCTGCGCGGAGCGAGGCGCCGCTGACCCTCGAGTAGCGACGCGGCGGCGCGCACTGGAGCATCGCTCAGCGCACCAGCGTGCGCCCGCTCGAGAGCGGCAATCACCCAGCCCGCGAGCTCGGAGTCGCCGGTGGCGTCCGGTGACTCGGCGAAGACCCGTGAAAGCTCGACCGCGGTGGGTCGCGGATCCACACCGGTCGCCGCCATCTCGGTGATCCCGAGAAAGTGACGCACCGCGCGCTCCACCGGATCGCTCGGCGGTGTGGTCGGTCCGACGGTCACCGCCGGAGCGGTCCACAAACGAACGAGGGATTCCACGAGCGCGCCCAACCGGTCTGGGGGTTCGAGCATCGCTCGTTCGCCGAGCACGCGCCTGACGAGCGCAAACGCGATGGCCGATGCATGCTCGCGCGACCGTGCGTTCGTGCCGTCCGTGATCTGCGCGATCGCCTGCAAGCCCTCTAGCGCTTCGCCGTACGTCGCGCCCTTTGCGGCGAGGGCGTCGAACAGCCTCGCGACGTGTGAGCGCCCTTTCACCCAACGCGCGCTCCCGTCATTCCATGCGAGCTCCCACGGCAGGCCGGGATCGGCGATCGAAAGAAAGCGATCGAGATCACCGAGCGACGCGGCGCCGCAGGCGAGCATGACGCGCACGTTCAGCGCGGTCGCGTCGGTCGCCGGCACGGGCACGTCGCGCAAATCATCGATCAACCTTGTGAAGAGCTCTCCGAACCGTTCCGGATGCGAGTCACGCTCGTGCCCGACGCACCCGCCGATCGCGTGCGCTGCCGCCCACGCGCCACGCTGGCCGCCGCGAATCACGTCGGCGAGGCCAGCAGCCACACGTTCCGCGGTCACGCGCTCGAACAACGCATTCGTCAGCCGGAGTCGCTCATCCCATTGCTCCGCCCGAGCGGGCACGAGCACCGCGCGTCGCACGTCGCCGGAGCGGAGCCCGTCATTCAAGAGGTCGAGACGCAGCATGCGAGCGACCCCGACGCCCAGATCCGACACGCCGCTGTCGACGCCGGCCCAGACCTGGCGGAGGCGGTCGGGGACTCGGCCTAACGCGACAAGTCTCCCGGCGTTCGCGATGGCATCGTGCAACGCCGGATCGTCCGCATCGCGTGGCAGTATGACCGACCACTCGCGCTCGAGCAGGAGGGCATGTCCGCGCTCGGCCATCGTGAGGCGCGGCGTATGCTTGGGGTAGTCGACGGTCGGGGCCTGGAACGTGACCAGCGGCCTGAGTGCAGGCGGCAAGAGGAGCGTGATGCACTCGATCGTTTCCGGGCGAACTGTCGCGCCGACACAGAGGACGCGGTCGCCCGCGAGGAGCGCGCCGAGCAGCGTCGCGAGAGCCCTGGGATCCTCGTGAGCGACGAGCTGACCGAGCCGCGTGGCTTCGGCCGCTTCGTCGCGCGCAGGGACTGGCGTCGCCGGGAGCTCGCCGAGCCGCTCCGGACGCCGGTCCGTCGAGAGCGGAGGCAGCGCGCGAAACGCATCACATCCCATCGCAGCGAAATCGGCATCGCTCAGGGCGACGACGTCATACACGAGCGACGCGCGGCCTGCCGAATCACGCTCGGCGTTCGTGAAATAGCGGGCGAGCACATGACCCCACGTTGGGGAGCGCAGGTACGCGATGCCCTGATCGAGGTAGGCACTCGGATCGCCGATGTCGGGCACGCGGCACAGCTCGAATGCTTCGTCGTGCGTGAGGTTCGCCGTCTTCGCGACGAGGGCGTAGCCGTCGTTGACGAGCCCCCAGATCGCGCGGCGTGGCCCGGGCGCGCTGGCGGTAGCCGTCACGAGCGTCCTCCGTTGACGATCCACGAGATCGGCAGATGAACGAACTTCGGCTGCGGCTCGCCGTCCAGTACCTCGCGGTCACCGACGCGGCGGAGTGGCCGGCCTAACGCCGTGAGCTTGAAGATGTCGAACCGCGTGAGCCACGAGTACAGGATGGGGGCCGTATCGCCGACGGTCTCCTCGAACAACGCTTTCGGCTCGGCGTCCATGAACCGCGGTGACCGGTCGATCTGGCTCAGGCAGACGGCGACGGGAATGGTGAGCTGGTTCGTGCGCGGATCGAACGGCACGCGGTCGCCGCGCCGCGCGGCGTCGGCGAGTGCGAACTTCAGTCGGCCGAGGGTGCGGTCGAAGAAGCGCATGTAGTAGCGGTCGCGCCCCTCGTCAGGCACGAAGCTCGGGTTGATGAGAAGGATGAGCCCCTTCGCCCGCGTCATCTCGCGGAGAATGTTCGGCGGGATGTCGCCGTCGTAGACCTCGCCGGGGACGTCCCAGAAGTTGAGGCTCGCCTCGTAGCGCGACTCGGTATTGAGGAGCCGCGGGATAGCGCCTGCCGTGGTGGGGAGGGTGTAGAGGCGGAAGTCGAGACGTCTCTCCGTGAGAGTCTTGTAGATCTCCGGGGTCGGGAACCGATAGTCGGGAATCGGGCGGGTGCCCGGCGTAGCCGGGCGGGGGGAATCGGGAATCGGTGGATGCGATGCGGAGGAACTGGGCATGGGATCGGCGCCAACCGCGGCAGTCCCGATTCCCGATTCCCGATTCCCGATTCCCGATAGGCTCCGTACGCGATCAGCAACCCACTCGGCCGCCGTGGAGTTGGCGGGCAAGACGCACACGCGACGCGGCGCGTCGGCGGGAGGACTCCAGTAGACGAGAGACGCGATGTAGACCGATTTCCCCGATCCCTTGGCGCCCCACATCATGATGCTGTCGGAGGTGACGCCGTCGGGCGACGCGCTCGGGGAGCGGGTCGCCGATCCATTCGCCGTGACTTCCATTTGGGACCCGACCTCAACGCCGGTGACTTACGTCACTTACGGCGGTGTACCCGGGGAAGTGTCACGGGTGCCACGACAGCTGTAAGACC
>DAINRQ010000002.1:0-5007 GCA_036741775.1 Gemmatimonadaceae bacterium
ATCTGCGGCCATCTGCGGCCATCTGCGGCCATCTGCGTCAGGTCTTCCTCGCAGCTCCCCGGTAGAGAGACTGGCCCCGCTACCGGGATGCTGAGGATCCTCCCTACGCTCGGAATGACCGCCTTGTTAGACCGTCGGCCTCCGCTCGGCGCCAGTCGTGCGACCAGTGGTGCCATACGTGCGGCCACCGAGCCGCTCGAGCTCGGCGCGCAGCGTGTCTGCAGAGACATCATCCGACTCGACGGCGACGAGCACGCCACCGCTCTCGACGCGCGACCCGTAGAACTCTGCTTCTTCCTTGCTGTACCCCGCCTTCGAGAAGGCACCTGCAAGCGCGCCGGACGTCCCGCCGACGATCGCACCCGCCGCAGCCGCCCCGCCCGTGGCGCCAAGTGCCGAGGCGAGCGCCCCTGCCGTGATGAACGGGCCGATGCCCGGAATCAACGCGGCGGCCAACCCGAACAGCGTACCCACGCCAGCGCCAGCGAGGGCTCCTTTCCCGACGCGCTCGCCGGCCGTATCGTCGGCGGCTTTCCCGGTGACGTCGACGTCATCAGGTCGGCGCGAGACGATCGAGATCTGGGCGTCGGGAATACCACGGCGCCGGAGCTCGTTGATTGCGCGTTCAGCCTGGTTACGGTCGTCGAAGACTGCGGTGACACGTGCCATACATCCATCCTCCACCAGCGGTGAGTCGCCAAGCGCCGCCTGATGCAGGGAGAGCGAAGCGGTGAGTGCGTCGTACCCATGATTGACGGGCACATGCGCAACCACTGCGTCGTTCCGGCGCGGGGCGAAAACCGGTTACACGAATCGTGCCGATCGCGGCCGAGAACACGGCTCAGCCGACAGTCACGGCGGTCACAGCTCGGCGACTATTCTGCGCAGTGCCTCATCGAGCTCGATCTTCCCATCGAGCCACGGCTGCCAGTGCCGCTGCAATAGCGGACGCATTGGCCCCATGTCGCGGCTGCGCGTCCAGAGCCCGCCGGCCTCGGCATACGGCACGTGCGACGGAATCGCCCGGCGCGCGAGCTCGCCAGCGCTGTAGAAGATGAACGCATGCGTGGGGTTCCGGGGCGTTCGCTTGCCCTGCACGCGCGCGGCGGCCTGGAGTCGTTCGAACAGCGGCCCGTCCATCGTGTGGAGCACTTCGTGGAAGAGCATCTCGAGCGCGTTGCTTCCCTGATTACCCTCGGCGAGGCTCGCGATGATGATATGGTCCGGGTCGTCGGTAGTGTACGCGCCGGCCCAGTTCGCGTACGCCGACACGTCCACCAGGACGGGTTGATCCGGCCAGCGCACAGCGAACGCTCGCGTGATCCACGACGCCATGGAGTCGCCATGCTGGGCGAGTAGTGGACGCGCGGCCGCAATCCACTGGCGGTTTGCCGCGTCGTGCCGCGGCCACCAAGTCGTTCGATACGCCGGAGCCGCGCGCTCGAGTGCCCGAGCGATCCCCGAATCCCGCGCGGCAACCGCGGGAGATAGCCGCTCAGCCGTTAGGTGCGGCAGCTCGAAGCCAAACAAGACGAGCGCCGAGTCGAACAGAATGTCGCGCTCGGCGACGTTGCGACTGTAATAGTCGAGCGCGGCTTCCCAATCCGACTTTGCCGACGCTGGCAACGCGCCGAAGCCAGTCGTGTCAGCGAGCGACTGTGTCACGGCCGGCCGGGTGTCGAATCCGCGCCGCGCGCGCGCTGTGGTGTACAGGAAGTGATGCAGATTGACCCAGAAGTTGCTCTGCAGGGTGAAGAGCCGCGCCTCCGCACTCCGCGTCGGGGACGGCTGCGCTACCGCAGCGGTGAGCGCGACCAAGGTACAGAGCGCGGCCGGTGTGAGTGTGCGTGACGTCATGAGGTGGTCGAGGTGGGGGTTGCCGGACTCTAGCGCCGGGACCTCCGGCTCGCTTGAACAATTCGGAACGTTCAGTCGGCCCTCGACAGGAACTGGTTTGGCGACTCACCAAGGAGAGCGCGGCAATCGCGTACGAGGTGCGACTGATCGGCATACCCTGTCAGCGCGGCAATGCGGCTCCAGGTAGAGGTCCTGTCCTCCTCCAGACGTGCCGCGATTGCCGCGTGAAGCCGGCGGATGGTCAGGAACCGCTTGAGACCGAGCCCGAGATGCGACATTGCCCATGCATGCAGCGCACGTTCGCCAATGCCGAGCGTTGTGGCCACCTCACCGATGGTGCAAGGGTTTTGGCGCGGAGCAGCGCCGAGCCAGCGGGCGCGGGAATCGGGCGCACGGCTTTCCCCGAGGAGCGCGGTGATGAATGAAGCGACGCGGTTTGCTGTGGCACGCGGCGGGTCGTCCTCGAGACGTGTCAGCGTGGCGCGTGCATCCGTGCGGGCGAGCCACTCCGCGGGCACGGACGAGTCCGTGAGCTCGGCCGCCGGGAGCTGGAAGAGCGCGGGAAGCGCGCCTGGTCGCAGTCTCGCGCCCGCCGTGAGCAGCCGATTCCGGCAATCGATGTCCACCCAATGTCGTCGCGCACCCACGACCGTTAGGCGATGCCGCTCCGAACGATGATCGCCGTCGGTGAACCGGGTGTAGATGACGTGCGGCGCGTCGTCGGGAACGATGCGCCACTCGGATGGCATCGCTCGCGCATGCGGGTGCGTGTCGAGCCAGAGAAACTCGACGACGTGCGTGAGCTCCTGCGGCGGGGGCAGCACGAGGAGCGTGGCGCGGGAGCGTCCGGCCTGGTCGAGTGTCACCATAGGCCCGACTCTTCACTGAGGTAGACGCGGAACCGCAGGCTCTCCGAGGCGCCGTATTCGGCCGGCTTGTAGAACCGTTCAACCAGGCGCCCGCCGTTCGCGATGATGACGCGCTGCGACGCGACGTTGGTGACGTCGGTTGTGATCTCGACATATGGGAGCCCGATCTCCCTTGCTTCAGGGAGAAGCAGCGCGAGGGCACGCGTCGCGTAGCCGCGCCCTCGCTTCCAGGGAACGACGGCATAGCCGATGTGCCCGAGGCAATACGGAGGCAGCGCGGTGGTCCCGGGCTGCCAACGAAGATTGATCGACCCGCAGAATTCCCCATCCCAGAGCCATTTGTGGTAGCCAGGTAGCCGGGTCATGATCGAGCCGTCGGGCAGGATCACCGGCGGCCCCTTCGCATCGAGATCGATGCGGGTCGCGAGGAAGGCCATGGGGTCGTGCGCGATACGCTCCAGCTCTTCACCGGATGCCTCAGGCCGCATATTGTCGGGGGACCACCCTCGATGCAGGGCGTCGACATACCCGGGCAGGAATTCCTCCGCGGGCCAGACGAGTCGCATGGTCATCGGGCGTCGAGTGATGGCACGCTCGAAGTCTGCATCTGCCGACTTGTTCCTGGTATGGCTCGCTGAGCGGAGCTACCACGTTCGCGTCTCGAGCGAACGGGTAAAGGTGATGGCACCCGGCAACGCGGCTTGCACGGACTGGACGGCTTGTTGGCCGCCGCCCTCGTCCACGTGAAACGCGACGACCTGCTTTGGACGTATCCAGCGGCGGATGACCTCGCGGCCGTCGTCGCTCGTCACCATCCACTGCGGGAGCAAGGCGACATCGATCCGCGCTGTGTCGAGACGGAACGGACGGAACGCATCCTCGTCAATGTCCGTATCCCCAACGTGGAGCACCCGCCGCCCACCGAGCTCCACGATGTAGCCCAGATGCTCGACGTGCCGGTTCCGCCAGTGGCCGTGCGGAAGGCCGAGGAGCTCGACCGAGATCCCGTTGACCGTTTCGCGGCGCCTGGTTCCGGGCTTCGTGGTCCTCGGCATGAATCGCCGCCTGATTGCGTCGTTAGGCTCGACGTGGTGACGCAGGCTGTCGATGACCTGTTGCGACGTGAGGAGCGTCGCGCGCGGGTTCGCGCGGAGATGGGCGGCGACCGGCGCGGGGTGGAAGTGATCGCCGTGGCGATGGGTGACGAGGACGAGATCGACGGAATCGAACGGCGTCCGCGCGCTCGCCAGCGCGGCCTGCGTGGAGTCGGCGGGGACGGCAAAGCCGGGACCGTATTTCCGGAAGAGCGCGTCGATCAGGACCTTTTTCGATCCTGACGACAGCATCACCCCTTCATTCGCGAGAAACGTGATCGACACGCCAGCGTGCTGCTGCGCGACGTTGCCCTCGCGCAGACCTATGATCAGCACCACGACAGAGCCGGCAGCGAACAATGGACGTACTAGCGAACTGAACATGAGACTCCCGTCGTGGGGACTCGAGCGATCGGTGTACGAACGCCAACACGGTCACCGCCGGTGCGGCGACCGGCGAGCGGGAAGTGACCACTGCAGACGATCGAGGGACGAACCGGCGCACGCCACGGGTCGGCGGAACTGCCGACCTCGCCTGGTGGCGCTCACCTCATGGCTGACCGTGCCGAACCTCATAGTGCGCCGAGCGCTCGTCGAATCGTGACAGGAGTGCCCGCGCAGCCGGTGGGACTACGGCCAGATCGTACTCCTCGCCCGCGAAGCTCCGAACATCCGCGAGCGAGTCGAACCACATGATCGTCACGAACTCGACCTCGCCATCGGCGCTCGCCGCTTCACGTCGAAGCAGCTGGATCCCACGGTACCCGGCAATACCAAGCGACGCGATCCCGCTGAAGATCTCGCTCCGCAGGAGACGTTCATAGGCATCAGCGTTCTTCGGTCTCGTCCAGCCATGCCAGATACGGCAGATCATGGGGCAGCCTCAACTCCATATGAAATCGACGGCGCTAGGAGCCGGATTCTACATCGCGATGTCCGGATCTTCGAGGAGTGTGCACATGACGCCACAGACAGGAACTATCCGACTGTTGAACGAATCGAGCGCGACGATCGTCGCCGTGCGGATCGCGAAGTGTAGCGATCCAGCTGGGGCCCGAACCGACTCGGCGAGTCGGAGTCGCTCGCACCGGGCGCCCTGCGGAGCTGGACGGTCGAGCCGGGTTGCTACGACCTTCGTGCGTCCACCAGCTCGAAGAGCGCGTCCTGGTACGATCGCGAGCTCGCCG
>DAINRQ010000002.1:5107-38373 GCA_036741775.1 Gemmatimonadaceae bacterium
CTTCGTGCGTCCACCAGCTCGAAGAGCGCGTCCTGGTACGATCGCGAGCTCGCCGCGGGCGGCGCGCTTCAGCTCGCCGTGCCCGAAGCCGTTAGTGCAAGCAATATCGTACGTTAGGCGTCAACGGAGACAGTTTCTCGCCGTTTGATTGCAGTCTGACCCTCGTCTGACCCCCTCTTGACCCGCGCACTGTACCATTCGCGCGGGTCAAGAGGCCGCGTCGTCGCGGTAAAACCACGTTAGGTACCCGCGCTCAGGCGATGGTCACCATGTGCAACGAGCTTCACGAACGGCTTGGCGCCGCGCTCGCCCGTGCTTACACGCTCCGGCGCGAGCTGGGGCATGGCGGTATGGCCGTCGTATTTCTGGCTACTGACCTCAGGCATCATCGCCTGGTCGCCCTCAAGGTCCTGCAGCCCGAGTTCGCCAACGAGCTCGGTGCCGTGCGCTTCCATCGGGAGGTGGAAACGGCTGCCGGACTGTCCCATCCGCACATCTTGCCACTCTTCGATTCCGGTGATTCCGATGGGCTCCTCTGGTACGCCATGCCGTACGTGGAGGGCGAGTCGCTCAGAAGCCGCCTTGAACGAGAGAAACAGCTTCCGATCGACGACGCGTTGCGCATCGCCCGCGAGGTCGGCGACGCATTGTCCTACGCGCACGGCCGCGGGGTCATCCACCGCGATGTGAAGCCCGAGAATATCCTGCTCCACCATGGCCACGCGCTCGTTGCTGATTTCGGTATTGCGCGCGCGATTCCGGGACCGGCGAATTCGTTGACTGTAACCGGAACGTCGCTGGGGACACCGGCTTACATGAGCCCCGAGTGCGCCGCCGGCGATCACGAGCTCGACGGCCGCACCGACATCTATTCGCTCGGCTGCATTCTCTTCGAGATGCTGGCCGGTGAACCACCCTTCACAGGACCAACCCCGCAAGCGGTGCTGGCGAAGCGGATGAGGCACCCGGCCCCGATGATCAGTACGCTCCGCGAGACGGTGCCCGAGGCCGTCGAACTGGCGCTCCGGCGAGCGCTCGCGCGCGTCCCCGCCGACCGCCTCGCGACGGCCGAGCAGTTCGTGCAGGCGTTGAGCGTACCGGAAACGACGCCCGCAGACCGAACGCCTGCGCGACGCCGCTTGGGCCGCGCGGCAACGCGCATCCGGACTCGCGTCAGGTACCTCGCAGTCGCCGGCTGCGTGGTCACCGCCGTCGCTACCGTAGTATGGAATGCTCCCGTCGCGCGAGTCGCGCAGGCCGCCCCGAAGCCCGCGGTGCCAATGCTCGCGGTGCTGCCGTTCAAGAATCTCGGACGTCCCGAGGACGCGTACTTCGCCGAAGGTGTGACGGAGGAGATCACGAGCCGGCTCACCTCGCTGCGGGGCGTGCGCGTCGTGTCGCGCACGAGCGCCGATCAATATCGAACCTCGACGAAGCCCCTGCGCGAGATCGCACGTGAGCTCGGCGCACAATACGTCCTGGAAGGGAGCGTCCGGTGGGAACAACCCGGGGGTGGCGCACGTCGCGTGCGTGTGACGCCGCAGCTCATCCGTGTGGCCGACGATAGTCACCTCTGGGCACACCGCTACGACGCGGAGGCCGACAGTGTACTCGCCGCGCAGGGACGCATCGCGGAACAGGTCACCGCGGCTGTAGCCACGAGCCTTCGCGAAGGCGCGTCCGTCAGCATCAGCACGCACCTAACGCCGTTCGGGGCAAACCTCGCGCATGGTCGTCCGCGGCCCGGCGTCCCCGTGCGCCCACGCGGCCCGCACGAAGCGACAAGCCTCGTCGGCGACTCGTCTGGCTCCGGACGCGCGGGCAGCACGCGCCCGCTCGACCGCGAACACCACCTCGATCGGCGTCAGGAAGGCGACGAGCGGCTCCTCGAGCGCCGTGACCGCCTCGGCGGCACGGCCAGCCGCCAGGAGCAACCGCGCTCTGACCAGGCGATCGACGTAGCACTCCGGGCACAGAGTATCGGGCAGTGCGAGGAGACGCTTCAGTGCGGTCGCGGAATCGCCACGTGCGAGAGCGAGATGCGCCAGTACGCTGGCGGTGTCGTACGCCGCGCGCACGCGCGCGTCGCCGCTGCTCGCGTTACCCGCGTCGGTCGAGGTGGTCGCACGTGCTCTCATTCGAGTGAGAAGCTCCTGAAGCGCGAACGTGTCCCGTCTGGCTGACCAGTATGGTGATGCGAGCCGCGCCACTTCCAGTCCCTCGCGTACCCAGCGCGTGAGAACGTTGTGCGCGCTCGGCACGCCGGCGCCGAGGTAGGCAAGCTCGGCGAACAGAGGCACGTCGCGCTCGCCGAGCACGCGAGCCGCTTCGACAAGATGACCGCGAACGGCGAGCTGCTCTGCGAGCCGCCGTCGCATGAAGCTGGTATCGGCGAAGAGCGCGTACTCGCTCGGACGACCCGCAGCGAGAATTCGGCTGAGGCGTACGGCCGTCTCGGCCGAGTCGGGCCAACGGCGGAGGATCGTTCGCGCCGAAACGATCGCGCTCGTGCGAGCGGTGTCGAGTAGTCGAGCGACGCCATTGCGGTCGGACCCGCGTGCAGTCACGAGTGGCTCGATGAGCAGCACACCGCGATGCTCGCCCTCCGGTGGATTGCGTGCGAGATAGGCTCGCGCATAACGCAATCCCAGTGGTGCGCCGCCGAGGTTGAGGCCGAGCTCCACGGCGTGGATGTAGGCCGGCGCGAACGCTGAATCGAGTGCGATCGCGCGGTCGAACGCATCGAGTGCGGCGCGCTCGCTCACCCCGAGCACTGGACCGAAGCCAAAGTGGTACCGGGCTTCGCCAAGGGCGAACCATGCTTCCGGGTCGTCCGCGTACCGGCGCGTGACTTCATCCAGGGTGGCGAAGAGTCGTCGCTTCAGACTGAACCCTGCTACGGAACTCGGCGGGTTGTCGGCTGCGGCCGAAAGCGAGTCGGCGAGGAGGAGAAGGCTGTCACGTGGACCGTAGCCTCTATTGACCGCGCCGGCACGGAGCAAATACGCCGCGACGAGAGAGTCCTGCTGGAGCCGCAACCACGACGTGACCGCACCGAGCCGGCGCCACGCGAGGGCCAATGTACTGTCGAGCGTGACGGCGTGTGTGTAGTGAGCGGCTGCCGAATCCCATTGCGTCAGGCGGAGGAATTGCTCGCCCCGCAGAAACGCGCGGAGTGCTTCGAGCGACGTCGCGGAGCCGATGGTCGCCGCACGGGCAGCGCCGACAGCGATGACCGAGCCGACGCCGCGAAGCACATCCACTGCGATCGAGTCCGTCAGCCGGTCCATACGCGCAACCGGCTCCTGCCGCGCAGTCTCGACGAGTGATTGCCCAGTTGTCGCATCGAGAACGGTCACACTCGCGCGGACCGAGTCGGTACCCGCACGAACCAGCCCACCGTACACAGCGGTTCCGGCACCGTGTGCGAGGGCGAATGCGCGAACGGTCTCGCGATCCGCCCTGCCCTGCCAGTCTCGCACGATGCGCGTGGGCGGCACGGCGCGGAGCGGGCCGGCACCGTCGAGATCACGCGAGATCACGTCGACCATCCCTTCGCGCCATAGCCGCAGTTCCGGGTCCGCGACATCGAACGGCGCTACTACTACGACGCTTCGGTCAGCCGGCGCTGGTGTGCCACGCTCTCCTCTGAACATGAGCGTGGCCCCAAACACCCCGAGCAAGACGACGGCGGCAGGGACTGCTGCCCGCCGCCAGTCGCCGCTCGCGCGCGGCTCACGCGCCTCCCGTGTAGGAGTCGCATCGCTCGTCCCAGGGTCTGCGGTCCGTGCTGGCCACGCTGCGGGTGTAGCGCGATCGGGCTCCGCGCCCGGGAGGGCATCCGACTGCGGCTGGGACCGCCCCGCCGGCTGCGCATCCGGCGTTAGGTGTTCGGTCGCCCGGTGGTTCGCTGGTCGGTCCCGGTCCGGCGTGCGCAACCGCTTCACCAGCGCTACCACGCTGGGGTCAGGTGTCGCGCCGAGCTCCTCACGCAGCAACACCTCGTGCACGCGCGCGTGCTGCAGCGCGGCCGCGGTGTTCCCCGACGCAGCGAGCGCCTCCATCAATCCCACCGCCACCCGCGCGCTGAGCGGATCGAGCGCCGCTGCACGGTTCCACCAACCGGCAGCGACTTCGGCGTCGCCTCGCGCCATCGCTTCGCGGGCCAGGTGTTCGACCGCCTTCTGCGCTGCGGTCGCCAGTCGGCGTCGCTCCCCATCGACCCACTGGCCGAATTCTGGGGCGTCCGACAGGTGAACGCCGTCGAGAAATGGGCCCCGGTACAGGCTGACCGCCGCCTCGAGCTCCCCGGCAGACAGACGACGCTCGAACTCGCCAACGTCCGTCGTTATGAACGCCGGGTTCAGCCGTAAGTCGGTCGTTCCGAGGATCACGCCGGCGTCGCCGAGGTTACGGCGGAGGGCGTAGAGGGTCTGCGCGAGCACGCGCCGAGCGTGTAGTGCGTCGCTTTCGGGCCACAGGAGCACTTGTACCCGCTCGCGGCTGACGCCGCTCTCGCCCGCGACCGCGAGAATGGTGAGCAACGCCAGCGGACGCCGCTGGGTGGCCGCTCCAGTCAAGAGTGTCGTATCGGACACCAGCGTCAGCGCGCCAAACGTTCGAAGCCTCAGCATCTAATCGCCACCGAACGTTCGTCGCATCCGAAGCGGCAGCGCCATCGGCTTCTACTTGTCAAACATATGATCCCATCATACGACCAGCCATCGTTCGCGCAAGCCCGCGGCGACGGCAACGGCAGGCGTGCGCGTTAGGCGTACCGACCTCGTGCATGGTGTACGCAGTTACCTCGAATGCCTGGACAGGCTCTGCGCTTTGCGCAGCCAGGTGTGACACGATTGCCGCAGCGTCCCCACCTGAACCCCGCGCGAATACGCGTGAGGGAGATCGGCTCCGAATTCCGCTTCAGAGATAGGGATCCGGCGTGAAAGCCTGCCGACCCAACACTCTCCACAGACAGGAGCGCTCCCATGCTCAGCCGTTCTTTCCGCGCGACCTCCGCCATCCTCGCTCTGCCACCGCTGCTCTCGGTAGCGATGCCCGCGTTGGCCCAGGAACATCGCCACCGCGACCACGGCGGCGCGGCTCCACACGAGCACCACACTACGGGCCGGCCTGCCCTGCTCCCCGGGCTCGGCGACTGGCGGCATCCAATCACCACGCGCCTCAGAAACACCCAGCAGTTCTTCGATCAGGGATTGCGTCTTACCTACGCGTTCAACCACGACGAAGCCGAGCGATCGTTCAGAGAGGCGGCGCGCCTGGACTCGACGTGTGCAATGTGCTGGTGGGGTGTGGCATACGCCGCGGGGCCGAACATCAACCTCCCGATGACCGAAGACGGCGAGAAGCGTGCGCTCGCGGCCGTGCGCCAGGCACAACGTCTCGCGTCAGGCGCCTCGAAGCGCGAGCAGGCGTACGTGAACGCGATGGCGCACCGCTTCGGCGAGCCCGCCGGCGCCAACCGCGCGGCGCGCGACAGCGCGTACGCGACCGCAATGCGCGACGTGGCCAGCCGATGGCCGGACGACATCGACGCACAGGTCCTCTACGCAGACGCGCTGCTCAACCTGCGCCCATGGAACCAGTGGACGGCGGATGGGCAACCCCAACCAGGTACGCTCGACGTCATTGCGACGCTCGAACGCGCCCTCGCGAAGACGCCGGACCACGCCGGCGCATGCCACTTCTACGTGCACGCCGTGGAAGCATCGCCAACTCCAGACCGCGCGCTTCCGTGCGCCGAGCGTCTGCCCCGACTCATGCCGGGCGCGGGACACGTCGTGCACATGCCGGCGCACGTCTACCTCCGCGTGGGCCGCTACGCCGACGCCGCTCGGGCCAACATCGAGGCGGTCGCGGCGGATCGCCGGTACGTACCGGCTCACGCGGCTCCCGGCGACTTCTACCCGACGTTCTACCCCGCACATAACGAGCACTTCCTCTGGATGGTGTACGTGCTATCGGGCCAGCGCTCGCGTGCGCTCGCGTCGGCGAAGGAGCTCACCCGCACGGTCTCGGTCGCCGACGCTCGAGCGAACGCGTCGCTCGAGGCATTCCTCTCGGGCGAAGTCCTCACGCACGCACGCTTCGGCGACTGGGACGCCGTGCTGGCAGAGCCGGCGCCACCATCTGAGCTGCGCTACCTGCGCGGGATGTGGCACTACGCGCGTGGCCTCGCACAGGCCGCCCGCGGGAACATCGCCGCGGCCACGACGGAGCTCGACTCGCTACGCCAACTCGCGGCAACGACACCAGCGTCGGTGATCATCATCCTCAGCCCGGCGCCAACACTGCTCGAGCTTGCGGCCGAGGTTCTCGCGGCCGAGGTGGCCTTGCGTGAAGGCCAGGTGGATCGAGCGATCGCACATCTGCGTGAGGCCGTGCGACGCGAGGCCGCGCTGACTTACGACGAGCCGCCACCCTGGTATCACTCGACGCGCCACATCCTCGGCTCCGCGCTTCTCTCGGCGGGACGTGTGAGCGAAGCCGAGGCGGCGTTCCGCGATGACCTGCGTGTTTACCGCGAGAACGGGTGGTCGCTGGCGGGGCTCGAGCGAGCGTTGCGCGCGCAGGGGCGTGACGCAGAAGCCGCGAGCGTTGCCGAGCGGCTCGCGACGGCGTGGCGCGATGCGGACGTGCCGGCGACGCTACCCTAGCGCCTGGACACGACGCGCATCACACGCCGCGCCTCGACCGCAACGTGATCGCCATCGCCCAACTCGGCCATCCGTCCCTCCCCAACCGCGGCATACGGGACGGCTCGACTCGTTAGGCGATGGTGGAGCGGTGAGTCGTCGGCCTGGGACGCGATCACGATCGCTCCGGCACGGTCGAACAGCGCATCGACGACCCTCGGTTCCGTCAGACACACGACGTGTGAGGCGTCGACGCGTAGCGCGAGCTCTTCCATGTTCGCGATGGTCGCCCGCGCCACGGTGCCGAGGATGGGACCGTGGTGCAGGTGATCGGGTACGGGTTCCTTGCGCAACGCGAACCAGCTGTAGCCGTACGGCAGGTCGTCGATCCCGAAATCGCGCCGGAGGTCGTACCTGGCGTTGTCGAGATGGCGGCGCACGAGGTCGGGTTGGTCCAGATCGATGCCCGACAGCATGGCTTGCAGCTTTCGCGACGGCGGCTCGAGCGCGCCGCTTGGCAGCGGCGTGCCGGTGGTGTGAAGGGCAGCGAGCGCGCCCGAGTAGAAGACCGAGGATGCCCGCTGCTCACCCATTGTGATTCCCCCGATCGCCGCGATGCGAGCGGCAGCGCCCCCAGTGCTGAGCGCCTTGATCAGCAGATCCCCGCGCTCGGTCCCCCGTTGCTTGGCCGCCACTCGCCCCAACAGCATCGCGAGACTCGACTTCTTGTCATTGAGCGGGGATGCATCGAGCTGTGCGGCGACTCGAAGGAGCGTACCCATATCGACCAGCGCCGGATCGAGCTCGGCGAGCTTGGAGTACGCACGCACGACGACGGCGCCGAGGATGGGATCGGGCGTCGCGGGATCCTCGAGATCGAGATATCGCTGCGCGACCTGTCGGTAGCGCGCGTTCCGCGTGACCGCGAGCGCCAGGCACTCGCCGAGGAGCATCCGGAGGTTGTAGGTCGCCGGATGATTCTCGGTATTGCCGGATAGCAGGAGTTGCGCGGCTCTCGAGAACGCGACGAGGGCGAGTCCTTCAGTGACCGGATCACCGATGTCGAACTGGAGGAGTGCGGTCACGAGCGCGTCACGCGCGGGTGTGGGATCGGGACTCAGCCCGCCGGGGTCGTCGGCTCGTGCCCGGTCCCACGCGACGTCGATCGTCCGCTCCGCGTCGATGACACCAAGGTCTCCCACTGGACAGAGACGCCTGGTAAGAGCGGCGAAGCTCGCGTCGAAATCCACCGCGTCCGCGAAGTACAGTGGATCCAGCTCTTGCAATGGTTCGGGGATGTCGCAGGGAGCCCGGACGAGGGGGATGATTTCGTCTCGGGGACGGCGCGCCAGGAAGTAATCGAGCTCGAACTTGACCCACCCCGAGGCCACCGACGCAGGGCTCAGCACGATCACGAACGTTCGCGAGCGGTCGAGCGCCGACGTCAACTCCGGCGTCCCACTCAGCTCGCCGGGATCGAGGAAGTGCTCGTCGAGCCACGGCCGCAAAGGCCGGCCGTTGTAGTCGACGCTCGCGAGCCGCCCGGTGAGACTACGAACCCACTCCTTGTCGGCCCGGTTATGGGAGATGAAGGCGTCGTAGCCGTTCTTCAGTGTCGCTGCTCCCACCGCATCCCATCCCATTCCCAGAGATCGGCAAGCGCGCCGAACGGACGCGCGTTACGTCCGCCACCGAACAACACGATTCGCTGCCGCGCCTTGTCGTACGCCAGGGCCGGTGACCACCGCGGTTCGGGACCCGCGACGGCATGACGTTCCCACATGCGCCCGTCATAGGTCCACGTGTCAGTCGTCGCACTGTCGCCACCACCGAACATCACGACCACTCCGCGTGCCTCATCGTACGCAAGGCGATGGTGCGATCGAGGTCCCGGATTGCTCGGCGTCGAAATGCGCTCCCATCTCGTGCCATCCCACTCCCACGTGTCGGATCTTCTCTGATCGTCGGCGCCAATGCCGCCGTACATCACGACGCGCTGACGCCGGCTGTCGTACGCCATCGCGTGGTGCACGACGGCGGCAGGCAGGGATGACGTGTCCGGCCTGCTCCACGTCTCGCCGTCCCATGTCCACGTTCCACTCACCAGCCTGCCCGCCTCGACACCACCGAACATGACGACCTTGCCCCGCGCCTCATCATACGCCATCGCGTGGTGATCGCGAGGCCCTGGCGTGCGCACGTTCCTCTCCTCCCAGTGGCGCCCACCCCATTCCCAGATGTCGCCGAACCGGGTGCCGCTGCCGATACCGCCGCCACCGTAGACCACCAGCGTTCCTCGGCGCACGTCGAAAGCGGCGGCGGGAAGGTTGCGGCTGCGTGGCCCCGCGTTCGACAACGGACGCCATTGGGTTCCCGTCCATAGCCACAGCGTGTCCACGAGCCGCGGTGCCCCGCCGCTTGCGCCGCCGAACATGAAGACGCCGAGTTGCCCGGCTGATGTCATGACATGCGAGTTGCGCGGCCCCGGTTCCTCGACGTTGGACGGCCCCTGCATCGCAGGCCCGATGGACACAGGCCAGCAAATGGCAACGATCACCGTCATCCCGGTCAATGAGGCGAGACGTGCCAGACCGCGCATGATCCTCTCCAGGTGAGCGTTAGGATACGCTCGCGAGCGGCTCGATCCGCTCGCGCAGTGGCAGGACCATGCCTGGCGGTCAGCGGCGACGGCGACCCGCCCGGGACGAGTCCCGGTCCGGAGGGATGAACACTGCTGGGGCCGCGGCGCGCCCGTCGGCCTGGGAGTTACTCGCGGCTTCGTGCAGAACTCTCCTTCACGAGGGCCGCCGGCGCCTGGCACCGCCACGCTTCCTTCAACAGTCCTCTGAGCTCGGCGACGTTCACCTCGGAGAGCCGCACGAGCACGGCGGGAAAGCCGTTGTAGTGCGGCTCAGTGAAAAACTTCGTCGGCTGCGCGGCGATCATCAGGTTCTTTTCGCTGAGGTTCGCGACGCGCACGGCGAGCACCGCGGGGTTGGGCACGCGCGCCTTCTTCGGGTCCGTGCGCTCCAACCATACCCACGCGAACCCTTTGAGCTTGCCCTTGTTTCGGACCCCGAACGCGAAACGACTATTCTCCTGCTCGGCCTCGGGCAATGCGAGGGCGATACGCCTGACGTCAGCCTGCGTAGCCATGTGCGCTCGTTAGGTCACGGTTCGTCGCCGCTCGGCCCGTAGATCTGGGGCACCGTTGCGCCCATGGGTCGCAGGTACGTCGAGATCTGGCCGCGGTGATGCACGATGTCGAACAGGAAGCTCCACGCCATCGACGACGCACCCCGCTCGTGCCCGAAGAACTCCAGCGTCCCGTCCCAGCGTTCCTGCGGGAGTGCCGTCCACCGGTCGCCCATCCGGGCGCTCTGCTTGTCATACTCCGCGACGACATCCTTCATGCTCGCGGGCATGGGCGGCGGGGACCAGGTCACTTTGCCGGTCTCGAGCGCCTCGATGATCATCTTCTCCTCGCAGAAGATCTGCCACGCGATCTCCTGCGCGGTCCGCGACTTCGGGTCGGGCCGGTAGTCGGATCCCTCCGGGATCCGCTCGAGCACTTTTCGCGTCGTCCTGGACTCGTTCGTCCAGAACTTGGTGAAGAGCGATTTCTCGTCCACGTGATCTCTCCGGTACGTTGTTCTCTCTGTGCGCCGATCAGGTGTTCTCGTCCGCCCAGAACGGCCGGCACTGCGTCGCGTTCGAAGTTACGGCCAAGGTCGAGAATTGCGAAGTTTCCCGATCCAGACGTACGTCACACCCTGCCCGGAACCCCAGGACCCCATGCTCGAGCTCATCCTCGGTCGAACGGCGCGTTTCGGAGTCGCCACCGTGGCCATGTTCGCCAGCTCGGCACTACCGGACACTTCTCCGGCTCAAGCGAGTGCCGACGCTCCGTTGCGTATCGCCATCGCGCGCCTCACGCACACGCACGTGCACATGCTGCTCGGCCGACCGGACCGGGGGGATGTCCGGATCGTCGGCATCTTCGAGCCCGACACGGCCGTCGCCGCGCGTTATGCGGCGCAGTACCGGTTGGACCGCGCGCTTTTCTTCCCTACCCTGACGGCGATGCTCGACGGCGCGCGACCCGAGGCCGTCGCGGCGTTCGGGTCCATCCGCGAGCATCTCGAGGTAGTGGAGGCCGCGGCGCCACGGGGCGTGCACGTGATGGTCGAGAAGCCGCTGGCGGTAAGCCTGGATCACGCGCGGCGCATTGCCGCGCTCGCCGAACGGCACCGGATTCACGTGCTCACGAACTACGAGACGACGTGGTACCCGAGCACGCACGCGGCGTACGACCTCGTTCATCGCGACGCGGCCATCGGACCGCTTCGAAAGATCGTCGTCCACGACGGCCACCCGGGGCCGAAAGAGATCGGCGTGCCGGCGGAGTTCCTCGCGTGGCTTACCGATCCGGTCGAAAACGGTGGCGGTGCGCTCATCGATTTCGGTTGCTACGGCGCGAACCTCATCACGTGGCTCATGCGCGGCGCCGCGCCGACGACCGTCACGGCGGTTACGCAGCAGATCAAGCCCGACGTGTACCCGCGCGTCGATGACGAGGCGACGATCGTCGTCACGTACCCGGACGCGCAGGGGATCATTCAGGCGTCGTGGAACTGGCCAGTCTCGCGAAAGGACATGGAGGTTTACGGACGCACCGGCTACGTACTCACGCCTGATGGGCGTACGGTTCGGCTGCGTACGTCCGGCGATCAGCCGGAGCGCGTGGTGACGCCGCCCGACCGGCCTGCCGCGCTCGGCGATCCGTTCGCGTACTTCCGAGCGGTCATTCGAGGTACGGTGCGCATGGACGACGCTGATCTCTCCGCGCTGCCTAACAACCTCACGGTCATGCGAATACTCGACGCAGCGAAGGAGTCGGCGCGCACGGGGCGGACGGTGCGACTCGAGTCGCGATGATCCTCCCCGCTCGTGGCGTAATCGCCGCGGACGCTCACAACCGCTCCGGGTAGAGCGCGCTGCTGCCATCCATATCGCCGGTCTCCGCATACGTCATCGGTTCGGCGTTAGGCTCGACGATCCGCCCGTCGATGACTTTGCCAAGAACCAGCTCGTGATCTCCGGCGGGCAGGCTCCCTGTCACCTGGCAGTCGAAGTACGCCAGCGCCTCGTCCAGGATTGGCGCTCCGGTCCGAGACGGGTGCCAGCGGATGCCAGCGAGCTTGTCCTGATCGCGCCCTGACCGCGTGCCGAAGTGCCGCGCCAGCTCGAGCTGGCCTCGTTTCAGCACACTCACCGCGAATGCCCCGCTGCTCTTCAAGAGCGGGTACGACGCGTGGTGCGGGTTGATGCTCAGCGCCAACAGGAGCGGATCAAAGGACACCTGCATGATCCACGCGGCGGTGAACGCGTCACGCTGTTCCTCGTGCGCGACGCCGACGACGTAGACTCCGGCGGAAAGTCGGCGACAGAGCGCTCCGACGTCACTCGGCGGTTGATGACTCATGGCCGCCCTGGCCGATGTACCACGGGTGCCCTCCCCACCGCCGGCGCCGCGTGCGGATACGCCACGTTCGCCCCCCGCGCCGCTGCTTGAGTGGAGGCATGCAGCCCGAGCCCCGATTTGATCGCCGCATCCCAGTCACCCACGAAGGCCCACCAGTTCGTCATCCACCTCGAGCCGTGCGGAATCGTGTTCCCTCGGCCTGGCATGTTCTGGAACCAGTACACGTACCACTGCGACTCCACTCGCTGCCCGAAGTCGGGTGCGCCAGGCCACGGGTAGGTGAGCTTCCCCCACGTGTCCACGTTCACCGCCTTCTTCTGGCCCGAGTTGTTCGGACGCCAGTCCTCGATATCCGACATCACGAGCGTCGGATTGAGGTAGTCGTAATTCCCATTCGTGTTCGGCGGCATGTGGGTCCACCCCGCGCGGCCGGTGCCAAACACGTCTCCAGAGACGTGCCCCACGAAGTCGCGCCAGAAGAGGCGATCGTTGCCGTCCTGCCGACCGGCAACATAGCTCAGCATGTGCTCGATCTGATGACCGACGTTATGCACCGCCTCGGCCTGTGAGCGACGGTAGTTGATCCCGTACACGACGTAGGTGTGCGGCAGAATGGGAAGGTCGTTGGGAAAGCGCCAGCTGTTCGAGATGTCGCCCGTGAGCGGACTGGCCATGTTCGATTCATGGTTCGTCCGGAAATGCTCCGGCTTATGGATCGCCGGATTGTACGATGGATATCCTGAATCGAAACCGCTGTCGGCGAGCCAGATCTCCTTGATCCTGTGCGACGTCATGAGCGGCGTGAGCTGCAAGTCATCGAAGATCTGGAAAAAATTGGGGTAGTAGGCGGCGAGGGCCGGGTTGGGGGCGCGCGGATCACGATGGTTGGGATCCGCCGGCTCCAGCTCGTACACGATGATGTGTTCGACTACGCGGTAGGCGAGGCTCGGTGCTGCCGTGGGAACCTTGTACCCGCGGAAACGACTCCCCTCCTCGAGGGACATCTTCTTTCGTTTGGCGAACGCCAGCACGCGGGCTTCGGCCGTGTCGAGCGACAGTGGAATCGCAGCCCAGAAATCCGGGTTCTTCAACGTGTCGATACTGAAGCCATCCGCGGTTGGTAAGTACGCAATGAGGACCACCGGGATTTCCCACAGTGCCCCAGCCGCCGGCGTGGCGAGGTACGGATCGACGGCCACGCGGCGTATACGAACCACTTCGACCGTCCACTGCGCGGTGGCGCTACCCGCGGTCACCGTGAATTGCGTTGCTCCGGCCCCGAGTGCTCGCACCGTCCCGGTGGTAGCATCGACGGTTGCCACAGTTGGGTTACTGCTGGTCCATTGCGCGCCGCCGACGGGGAACTGCCTCCCGAGCTGATCCTTTCCGACCGCGCGGAGCTTGAACTCCACCCCCACACCGCGAACGGTATCACGCATTCCCGCGGGAGGGAGGATGGTAATGGACGACTGACCACCCGATCGAACGGGCCCTCGCAGATACGACTGCTGCGCATCTGCCGCACTGAAGGCGCGGTCGTGAACGCGGACTTCGTCGTACGACGCATTCGCTGTTTCGTCGCCGACGTAGTGCGACCGGCCGAGCCAGAAGTCGGTGTCATTCAGATCACGCAGGCGGTACGTGGTCTCGAACGACCCCCGTAGCGCTCCATCGAGATACATCGTGAGGCGAGTCTTTCCGCCGGAACCGCCGTCGTCGATCGAGAGCACGACGTGATGTTGCACGTCGATCGTGAATGGTGCGAACACTCGATCGAGGCGATGCTCCACGCCGTTCACGGTGAACGCCGTGCGATCGGTCATGGGATCCACGGCGTGCGACCACGCCATGAATAGGTTGCTCGCCGGACTCGCCCCGATATCGAAAACTCGGCTCCAGAGCTTGAGCGAGTGGAGCGTGGCCCACACCTCGATCGTGGCGTCTGTCTTCCCGCTCAACAAGCCGGATGGGAGCGCGACGTAAGCCGCCTCTGCGCGCGGCCCACCAGTCAGCGTGACCATGCCCGCGATCGCGGATGCCGGGCGTGCGCCGGTGCCAGCGATGGACGCTTGCTTGCCGCCGACATCGTCGACGAACGCGGTGCCGGCACCGCCGGTTTCGGAGAAGGTCCAGCGATGGAGCAGGCCACGGACGGTGAGAAGGATCGACCCTTCGACCCCGTCGGCGCTCGCGCGGATACGCGTTACGCCCGCTCGCACGCCCGTGACCAGACCGGAAGCATCCACGGTCGCGATGTGCAACGAGTCGCTGGTCCAGGTCACCGGCACTCCCGTGACCGGCGCACCCATGTGATCAGTAACGGTCGCCGTCAACTGCAGTCCATGCCCCTCGTGGGCTTCGTTCGACGGGGCAGTCAGCCCTACGGCGGCCACGGACGAGACAGTAACAGAAGCAGTAACGCTCGCGGTTCCGGCTTGTGCGGTGATGGTTGCCACCCCAGCGGCTACCGCAGTCACCGCGCCACTTGGCGCCACGGTCGCGATGTCAGGATCGGACGTCGTCCAGCTCACCACGGCATCTTGAATCGTGCCGCCGCGCGCATCCTTGACGGTGGCCTGTAGGGACGCCGACGCGCCCGGCGTAAGGCGAACCGCCGAGGATGACAGGGTGATTTCGTTGGGTTCCTGCTTCACCGTCACCGCGACGGTGGCGCTCACCGACCCTGCGGACGCGGTGATCGTCGTCGTCCCGTTGCCGACCGCGGTAATCACCCCTGTAGCCGACACAGACGCGACGGACGGAAGGTCGGTCTTCCAGGACACGGGAACCGAGAGCGCCACCCCGTCGGCATCCCTGACAATCGCGGTCACCTGGACGGTCTCGCCCAGAGAGGCGAGGGCCGCCGTGGTCATGGAGACCGAGACGGATGCAGGAATCTTGTCCACGGGCTCTATGGGAGCGTCACCGCCACAGCCGATCACGAACACGAGGCAGGTCGATGGAGCGGACCACCTGGTTGGTAGGCGCATGATGAGGCACTCCGGTCGTCGCGTGAACGTCGGCATCCGTCGCCGGTCGTGGAGCAGAGGGCTGCTCTCATCTGGCGTTAGACGGCACGGAATCACGACTTTCTCGCTGGCGACGACCTCGAATAGCGGCTAAGCCGCCTTCGAGTCCGGGCGACTCGAGATCGATCTTCGAGCTGGGTTTACTCGTTACGCGCCGCTGCGCGGCTGGTACGCGGAGAACAGTCGCTCGATCGCGGGGTCTTCCGCCGCGGCCGCATGCACGGCCAATGGGGTGCCGGCATGATCCACCGCTGTCGCGAGAGCCGGATGCCGCACGACGAGCCGCGTGGCGAGCTCCACATCTCCTCGACGGATCGCGAACAGGGCGTCATCGATCTCAATGGCGAGGAGGGCGCCACGCTCGCGCAGATAGTGAATCGCCCATCCGGCCGGCGTCGCGCCGTGGGTGCCGTCGCGCGCGTTCAGATCGGCGCCCGCCGAGTGCAGCAGCTCGACGATCGCGCGATGGCCGTTGAAGGCGGCGTAATGGAGCGCCGTGGCACCGGTCTCGTCGCGGGCACTGACGAGGGCCGCGTCCCTAGCCACGAGCGCTCGCACGGTCTCGAGGTCCCCGCGCTCGACCGCTGCGAAGAACGTCGCTGTGTCGATCATAGGGGGAGGAAGATGGGACCGGACGCCGACACGCGTCAGCCCCATCCTCCGACTGCCGCGCTACAGCCAGCTTCTCGCACGTTCCTGGAGCTTCGATTCGTTCGTCCCCACCTCGGCGAGCAATTTCGAGACACGCTCGTTCCGGTGACTGAAAATCCCCCGGAGGAGATGGAGTGGACTCACCTGCCACCGGTGACGCGCGTCCGCTTCCTCCGCGGCCACTCGGAGGGCGGCAGCCGCGTCCGCGTCGGCCTTTGCGAGAATCTCCTCGACCGTTCCGGCGTCGCAGATCGCAAGCAACTGCAGGACTTTCTCGTCGTGAGGACTGTGAAGGTTCTCGACGAGCGATCGCAACAACGACCGTGCCGACGTGTCGACCGTAAACCGCTAACCCACGGGTCACTTGATCTCGAGCCGCACGGTATCGCTCGTCGCCCACACCATGAGGAACCTGTCGACGTGGATGGCATCGACGCGTACCAGCATCTTGTACGTGCCAGGCTGCCAACCGCCCTCCGCATGCCATTTCGCCAGGTCTACCACCCAACTCAGCGATCCGCGCGCAGGAATCACCTTCCTCCCCCTCCCCGCGATGACCATCGGTACGCGGACGTCCGGACGGTGAACGTTGACTCGGCTCGAGTCGCTTTCCCGGTACACGTCGAAGATCGTGAGGTTCGCAGTTTCACCGTTCCATTCGTTCGGTGTCAACGTGTACGCCGCGAAGTAGATCTCCTCGCGGAGCCCGTTCGAGACTGTGATGCGCAGCGGCAGCGGGCCGCTGCTCCTGAGCGTGTCGATGGCTGGCTCGGCCCGAACCGTGATCGGCACTTGAGGCGTCTGACTCGCAACAGCGCGAGGAATGAGAGGGATCGCTGACGCGACCAGTATGAGTGCTCGTCTCCGCATGGTGGGCCACGCTGATCGTCGAGGGATCGCCGCTAACCGTCCTGGTGGGTACCACCCGGTAGCTACCTGAGTTCCCTGGAGATGCCGAGAGGGTACCACCACGCGGGACGAACCGTGCCTAACGCCCGTTTTCCATGGGTGACCAGTGCCCTGTACAGCTCGGCGAGCTTCGCCGGATCCGCGCCGGGCGACAAGCTCGCGTACCTGCGGAAGTATTCGTGAAGCTCCTCCTGTCGGCTTTGCTTCATATCACCCACCGGTGTTCCCTAAGGTAGGACTACCTATTGCGCACCGGAGATGAATGCGATCCCAGGTAGAACGCTCATTCCCTCCAGAGTGCGTCACGCAACGGGACCCGCAAGACCTTCCGCGTCGGGAGCCACGTCGCGGCGAGCACCACCGCGATGATCGCGGTGGACACCAGCACCCCGGCGGCCACAGTCAGCGTGCCATCTAACGGGAAGAAGTGCGTGGTCGCCGCGCCGACCACGGCCAGGATCGGGGCCGCCACCAGCGTGCCCACGCCGAGTTGACGCGCGCCCTGCGCGAGGAGCATCCGCGTCGCAACCGCATCCGTCGCGCCGAGCGCGCGGCGGACGCCGATCTCGCGTATGCGAAGCCCGATCGACCGTGACATCAGACCATATGTCCCCGCCACCGCGAGCAGCAGCGCGAACGCGAAACAGCTGCCGAACAGCTTCGTCATCCCCGTCGTGATCAGGCTCGCCTTGTCGATCACCTCCTGTGCGCGGAATACGTACCCTGGAACGAGAAGCGGATCGACCGCACCGAACACGTCGTGTAGCGCCTGGCGGCCAGCGAGCTCGGTCGCCGAGTGGTGAACGATGACGTTGACGAACGGCGCGTCCACTTGAAGCACCGGGACGTAAATCGCGTCGGGCGTTCGATCCCGCGAGAGCGGATCTCCGTACGGAATGTCGCTCACGACGCCGACGATGGTCCGCCACTGCAGCGTGTCGCCGACCCCAGCGAGCCGCACCTGCGTGCCGACCGGCGACCGTCCGCGCCAGTGGCGGGCAGCGAGCGACTGGCTGATCAACACAACCGGCGCGCGCGTCCGGTCGTCGCTCACCGCGAATTCGCGTCCGTCGATCACGTCGATGCCCAGCGTCGATATGGCACCTAACGTGGCGAGGATGTGCGCAGTCGGAAGCACACTGGCGGCGTCGGACTCCAGCATCGCAAACCGTCCGCGCTCACTCCGATGCTCGGCGAGCTGCGTGCGAGCCATCACCCGGTCGAGCGCCGGACGCTCGGCCAGGCCTGTTTGAACGAGTCGGTAGACCTCGTGGCGCTCTTCAACGGTCGGGTATCGATGCGGGGGCGGGATCAATGCCGCCTGAAGCACGTCCGTCGGATCGTAGCCAGGGTCGATCGTCACCACGCGTCGAGCCATTACCCCCGACAACACGCCGACGAACATGAGCACCGTCACGACCGTCACCTGCATCGCGACGAGCACGCGAGCGAGACGCCCCTCCCTTCGCAATCCTCCCCGCGCGCCGCTGTCCTGCAACACCTCGCGCACATTCGTGCGCACCGCTCGCACCGAGACGACGCCGCCGAGGACTGCGATGGCGATGGTAACGAACGCGCCGGCGGCGAGAAGCGTCACCAGGTCCACGCGCCACACCCACCAGAACGCGAGGTTCTCCGGCATTTTCGCCTGCGTCCAGCTCGTGATCGCCTGGAGACCCCACGCGACAGCGGCGGTCCCGACAATGCCGGCGATCAGGCAGAGGATGATCCCTTCCCACATCCCCTGCATGACGAGCCGGCCACGAGAGGCGCCTAGCGCCATGCGTACAGCTGTTTCGCGTACGCGCTCGTTCGCCCGTGCGCTGAGCAGTGTCGCGGCATTGACGAGTGCGAGCAGGAGAATGAGTGCTGCGCATACGTTCATGAACGTGAACGCGAGCGTGCGCTCGTCGCCGATCTGCGCAGCGGGGAACGACTCGACCACCATTCCCATCCGGGCCGCCATCTGCTCCGAGGTGTCGCGCGCGACCAGCGCGGCCTGCAGCAGCGAGGTGCCCTCGGCCGCCGCCTGTGCGTGAGTCGCTCCCGGCGCCAGCCGGCCGAACATCGAGAGGTACTCGGAGCCGGCCGGCGCCGACGCGCCCATCGTGGAGGCCAGTGGTGCCCACGCATCCTGCGCGACCGGGAAGCCGAACCCTTCCGGCATCACGCCAACGATGCGCGTGCTCACACCGTTGATCGTCACGTGTGAGTTCACGACGTCACGCTCTCCGGCGAACGCGACGCTCCACGTTCGATAGGAGAGGACCATCACCGGCTCCGCACCGGGTTCGGCGTCGGACGGCACGAGCGCTCGACCCAGGAGCGCGGGCGTGCGCGCGACCTTGAAGAGTACCGGGTCGGACACCGTCGTCGTCAGCACTCGACGATCGCCTTCACGTCCGACGATGACGTCACGCTTCGTGTACGCTCCGAGCTCCTGCACCGTGCGCATCGACTCGCGCAGCATGCGAACGTCCACCACATCGACCTGTGTGCGTCGCGTCCCGTCTTGTATCCGCGTCAGGCGGACGATGCGGTCGCCCTCGCTCAGCGGGAGCGGACGCATCATCCCCGTGTAGAGGAACGAGAACGTGAAGGTGCTGAGTCCGAGTCCACCGGCGAGCACGAGCACGGTGAGCAGCGTGAAGCCGGGACTGCGGGCGAGAAGCCGGAAGGCGTAGCGGATGTCCTGCGCGTGCACCATGTGCGGGAGCGGGGTGCTGGAGTGAAGTCGTTCCTTGATGCCGGCTGCGAGCAGAATCCGGAGCTCGCGCGCGATCAGCCTCCACGGAGTGCTGCCTCGAGCGTCACGCGCATCGCGAACGCGGTCGGTGAAGGCGAGTCGCATGTCCGCTCCCCAGCGATCGCGAAACGCTCGGGGAAACGCGCGCATGAGATGCCTGTAGATACGTGACCACCAGGGCGTGCTGGGAGAACGGGGACGCGTCATGCGCCCCTCGGGATCAGCCTCGCGACGCGAGCCGCCTCGACGAGCGCGGCCATTCGTCGTGCTTCCTCGGCCGCGGCCCGTTTCCCTGCCGCGGTGATCGCGTAGAATCGCCGGCGCTCGTCGTCGTTCGGGAGGTCGTGGCGCGGGTCCGCCGGCCGTACGAGGTCGCCCTCGAGAAGACGCTGGAGCGCCCGGTAGAGCGTCCCTGTTTCTACCTTGAGTGCGCCTGCGCTACGGGCTTCGATGTCCTGGATGATGGCGTAGCCGTGCTGCTCGCCGGTGGCGAGCGTGAGCAGGATCTGGAACTCGATCGGTCGCATGGTACCCAACTACGTGCGCGGCACACATAGGTTTCAAGCCGGGCGAGTCGTGTAGGCCGGTCCAGTTCTCTGCGGCGCAGTCCGAGGTTCACGGACGTCGGGCGCAGCGGGAGCGCCGGCTGGCCGGGAAGCTGGACGTGGGCGAGGTCATTGCCGCCGTGTTGCCACCGCTTCAAGCCGCGGTTTGTGTCGAGGAACACCCCGTAGCCGTAGCTCGAGTTCCTCCATCCACCGAGCCATGCCTGCCTGCTCCCCTCCGGTGGTAGCTCTGCACCACCTAACGCCGCAACTCGAGCTGCGAGGAAAGTATCACCAACGCGGCGTAGCCGCACAATTCCCTTGCCCGGCGCAGCGATACGTTAGGTTGTGGCGGGTAGGGAGGATACTCTACGCTCTAAGAGGAACCGATCAAAATCCATCGTGCGATTCGGCAGTCCGGTAAGGGTGGGCGCGTCAGGTTCAATGTACATATATAAGGCCGAGGCGGTGGATGACGGGAGACGCATCACGTTAGAACGACGAAAGGGTCGTCGTGTCATAACGCCATTTAGGCTACGGCGTGCCAGAGCCCGATCTATCGCTCGTAGCGGAAGTATCGCCAGTGCGTGCCGGGCGCCGCCAGCCAGTGCCAAGCCGTGGTCTCGCCGGGCGGTGGCACCCGGCCCCGGGCCCACGCCAGCAATTCGGCGGCGTCCGCGAAGTGTCCAGGCCGCGGCGGATGGAGCCACGCGTCGGTCTCGGCGTTCCGTCGCTCAATCGCCGCTCGGTGAGCCCGCGGCCAGCAGCGGAGGCAGAAGCGCTGTACCTCCGGTGGGTCGGTGTGACGCGTGATGCGGGCGTAGGTGCCGCGGCACCCGCACCGGTCGCACACCGCGGTGGGCTCCCGGGCCGGCCGGTCATCGCCCTGCACGATCACAACTGACTGCACGGCTCCTCCGGGACCGGTTCCGTCGCAACCTAACGCCCGAAGTTGAGTTGTAATGAAGCGGCTGGCCACCCCGGCAACGTGGTGGCAGTGTTGCGCCCCACACGGTGTAACGCGGTCAACGCCGCAAGGCACAGCCGGAAGGCCAGCCGTTATGAATACGATCGGGCTCGATCTCCACAAGCCCGAGAGCCAGCTAGCTCTGCATCCTCACCAGTGACGGCGAACGGATCGAACGCCGGATCGCCCCACACGGGCGCGCTTCATCGAGGTGCTGGCGCGCCGGCATCCCACGCCCTTCATGCTTTTCCGTGGCCGTGCGCATCGCCACGCCGCAGCCATCGAGCTTGATGCCGTCCGCCGACGGGGGAGGCCGCGGACGAATTATCAAGTGCCGGCACGCCAGGGTTGTTACCATCAGTGCATAGGAGACTGAACATGTCGCTTCCAGACAAGGCACTCTGGATCATAGAGCGCAATTCTACCCAACCCCTCACGCTCGACGGCATCGCCGCGGCGTGCGGTGTCTCACGGTCTCATTTGGCCCATGCCTTTGGCACCGCGACGGGCCTGTCAGTCATGCAATACGTGCGCGCGCGTCGCCTGACTGCAACCGCGCAGGCACTCGCGGCCGGCGCGCGTAACATCCTCGCTCTCGCACTGGAGGCGGGCTACGGTTCGCACGAAGCATTTACACGCGCGTTCCGCGAGCGCTTCCAGCAAACCCCCGAGAGCGTGCGCGAGCAGCGCAGTGTCGACGGACTCGAGCTCCTTGGCCCACTCGAGCTGCGTCCCCACGCCAATGTCCGCCTCGATCCGCCTCGTATCGTCGACAGCCAGGTCGTACGCGTCGTCGGCCTCGCCGAGCGCTGCTCCTTCGACACGACCATCACGATCCCCGCGCAGTGGCAGCGGTTCATGGAGCTCTACCCGGCCATTCCCCATAAGCGCGACCACATTCCCATCGGCGTGAACTACAGCGCGGACGACGACGGTCAGTTCCAGTACATGTGCGGCGCCGAGGTGCACCGCTTCGGGGAGGGGGACCACGCCCGAGGGCTCCTGCATCTGGAGATCCCGCCTCGACAGTACGCGGTGTTCGAGCACCGTGGGCACGTGTCCACGATCTACGAGACTTACCGCAGCATCTGGAGCGATGCGATGCCCACCACCGGCCGCTCCGTGGCGGATGCTCCGGTCATCGAGCGGCACAATCCAACCTTCGACCCGCGCACGGGAGAGGGTGGGCTGACGTTGTGGATACCCCTGACCTCGTGATCGATCGTGCGATCGATCGTGGTCGTGTCAACGATGAGGCTGACCGGAAATGCACTACGACAGCATTGGCGCACTGAGCAGGCGCATCCAGGAACGGACAGTATCGCCCATCGAGGTGGTCGACGCCTGCCTGAAACGAATTGCAACGTTGAATCCCGTACTGAACGTGTTCATCACCGTCATGGCCGATGTTGCACGGAATCAGGCAAAGGAAGCCGAGGCAGAAATCAAGGCCGGGGGGTGGCGAGGCCCGCTGCACGGGGTGCCGGTGGCGGTGAAGGATTTCTATGACACCGCTGGCGTGACGACGACCGCCGGGTTCGAGCAGTTCAAGGACCGAGTGCCGGAGACCGACGCCGAAGCCGTCAGCAGACTGAGACGAGCCGGCGCGATCGTCATTGGCAAGACCAACATGGATGCACTCGGCATGGCGACAACGGGGTTGACCAGCTACTTCGGTCCGGTGCGCAACCCGTGGAATAGCGACTACGTGACTGGTGGCTCCTCGGCCGGCTCGGCGGCTGCGGTGGCCGCTGGGCTGTGCTTCGCGACACTCGACACCGATGCCGTTGGTTCGGTGCGTCTACCGGCAGCGTGCTGCGGCGTGGTGGGATTCAAGGGGAGCGCGGATTTGATAAGTCTCAAAGGAATTCTGGGTGATCAGCCGCCTGATGACTTCGTCCGCTGGATGGCCCACGCCGCGGTGACGACTCGTAGCGCCTTGGATACGGCGCTCGTGCTGAATGCGGTGACTGCGCGCGACGAGAATTTTGTCGCCGGAGTCACCGAGGCCGACACGACAGTGCGAATCGGCGCTGGCAACAATTTTACTGCCGATGCCGAAGTCAAACGGGCATTCGACAACGTCGTGGTCGCCCTCAGGGACGCTGGATACCACATTCGTGAGGCCGCCGTGCCGTTTGGCGACGCCAGCCAGGGCAGCATGGCCAACATCGAGGCCGACCGGCGCGGCATTGCAGCCGAGGCCTTTGCGGATGTCGACGTCATCCTGCTCCCGACGTTGGACTCGACTGTTCCAACCGTCGCGGAGGCAGCGACGAACCCGGAGCAAGGCGTTTCCGCCGAAACCACTGCGTTTGCCAACTACTACAGCCTGCCGGTCGCGAGTGTGCCCTGCGGGTTCGATAGACACAACATGCCCATCGGCCTGCAGATCGTTGGCAAACCCGGCGACGAACGCACGGTTCTGAACGTTGCCCACCAATACGAGCGCGTCGCGAAACTCGGGTCGATGCATCCGATTGCGTAGGCACGCCCGTCACCTTCATCACATGCAACTCTGACTCGCGCAACCATGGAAATCGCGGCGTATGCGATCAACGAGCCGGGCGGCACAGCAGAGCCCTTTGTGTATGAGACGTCGCTCGGGAGCGCAGACGTTCTCGTTAGGATCACGCACCGAAGCCTGGCGAGGGGCGACATCCAGTTCATTGACAATGCCTGGGGTGATACCCGGTTCCCGCTGGTCCCCAGCCATGAAATCATTGGCATCGTCGAAGAGGCAGGCTCCGAGGTCGCCAGCCTGCGCCCTGGTGATCGTGTCGGCATCGGGTACCAGCAGTGGGCGTGTTTCGAATGCGCCTTCTGCACACAGGGCAGAGAGCAGCTGTGCGCCAGGCAGAAAGTCATCGCCGTCGACTGCTACGGCGGCCTGGCGGAACGCATCGTCGTCGATTGTCGGTTCGCATTCCGACTCTCGCCGCAGCTCGACGCGGCCGCATCGACTCCCCTGCTCTCCTCGGGCCTGACCGTATATGCGGGGATCCTGCGCGCTGGATTGCCTGACGGCTCCCGCGCAGCGGTGCTGGGCGCCGGAGGACTCGGTCATCTGGCAATCCAGTTCCTGCACGGGATGGGGCACAGCGTGACCGCGTTCTCGCATTCGCCTAACAAGCGAGGGCTGATCGAGCGCCTGGGAGGAGCATTCGCGGACAGCGCCGACACGGAGCGCCTGATCGACTACAACGGCGCGTTCGACTTCATCCTCTCGACGCTGAACGTCTCGTTCGACCTCGACTCGTTCGTCAGAATGCTGTCACCGGAGGGGCAGCTCTGCCTGGTCGCGTCGCCGTTGGAGCCATTGTCGCTCAGCGGCGGTCGATTGAACAATTCCCGGCGATCGATTTATGGAAACTACATCGGTAGCCGGACCGAGACCGCGGCGATGCTCGACTTCGCGACGACGCATGGCATCGGGGCCGTCGTCGAGGTGATGCCGTTCGCTCGAGTGAACGACGCCATTGACCGGGTCCGTAGAAGAGATGTCGCGATGAGTCTCGTGCTGGAGAGCTAGCAGGCAGCGCGATCGAGCCCCTTCAAGCGTTACCCATGTCCTCAGACACTTCTGTTACCTATCTCTCCGGCTGCTCACTGCGGGCTGAGGTTGTGCGTCCTGAGCCACTGTAATGTGATACGCAGGACCTCTGTCTCCCGCCCTCGGAACTGGTGTGCCGCGGCGTCCATCTTTCCGTCCTTGATGTCAGGTAGCAGTACGTACTCGAGATTCTTGTTTGCTTCCTGCAGCAGCTGCTGCGCTGGCGGAATCGTCGCCAGGTAAGGATCGGCGGGGTCGCGAATCGCGAGGATGGGTCGGCCCTGAACCTTGTTGATAATCTCGACCGGGACCGCCTTGGTATCAGGGCCGGCTCTGTTGAGAAACGCCTCGTAAGTGCTGGGCCTGGGCCGCCCGCCGGGACGTATTGGCGGCAGCAGAAATGTCTCTGTGCCTCGCCCTGCTGCAACCATCTCCTTTGCCTGAGCGACAGCCCGGTCATACTCGGACTGGGAACTGAACGACCTCGTGAGCCCGTCGCGCTTGTAACCATGCGGTCCGTAGAGGATGATCGCTTCGACGCGTGCGTCGTCGGACCCCGTCACGTAGTAAGGAGCTGTCAACGTACCGTAACTGTGCCCTGCTAAAATGATCGCTTGAGCGCCGCGCGCTGCTAAGAAGTCAATCATGTATTTATGATCCATGGCGGACGGCTCAAACTTGTGATACCACTGCTCCTGCGCATGATCGCGGCGGTTCATCGACAGGGCGATATAGCCAGAGCGGGCGAAGTTCTCACCGAGCCAAACGAGCAAGTCATCGTAAAATTCGGAGCCTGCGCCGGGAGCGATGACAATTCCTAGGCGCGCCTTACCGCTGACCGGTTTCCACAACGCCCCATGTAATGTTATGCCGTCATTGGTCTTTACTGTGACCAACTCGCTCTTGATTTGCGCCTGAGCAAAGGAGCTCGCCTGAGCCGAGGAGATGAAACCTAGAGCAAGCAGTATCAGGCAACGTTTCATTGGACCGCTCTCCATTGAAACCCAGAGCAACCTAACGCATGAAGTCGAGCTGCGAGCGCCTTTGAGGCGGGCACCGCGATGCTGACAGTACACCGGACCTCACCAACCGTACAACCTCGCTCGCAGCGCGCCACCACGATGGTACTCCGGGCTGACCGACCGCCCGGCTACACGTGCTGATCGACCAGAATCGGATTCCCGTCCGGATCCACCGCGATGAAGCTCGCCGGCCCCGTCGTGCTCTCGTCCGCCTCGCTCACCAGCGTCACCCCCTCCGCCTTGAGCCGGCGCTGCAGATCACGCACATCCGTGAACCGCTCCACCTTCGCGGCGTTCTGGTCCCACCCCGGATTGAACGTCAGGATGTTCTTCTCGAACATCCCCTGAAAGAGCCCGATCACGTGATCGCCGTTCTTGAGAATGAGCCAGTTCTGCGACGCATCCCCCCCGAACGGCTTGAACCCGAACTTCTCGTAGAACTGCCGCGATGCTTCCAGGTCCTTCACCGCAAGGCTGATCGAAAAGGCGCCGAGCTCCATGTCCCGCTCCCTCGTGTGGGGCCGCAGAACATGGCGTCTGATCGCGCCGCCCTCAACGTGTGGCCGCTGACGGCGTCGGACCCCAGGCAGCGCCGTCGATCCGCCGGCCGATGCGGTGCCGCGCCACCACCCGCCGCTCCTCGATGTCCACAATGGTCACCAGCCCGGGCTGAAGCTGCGCGACGACCGCGATGCGGCTGTCCGCCAACGGCTTCGCCTGCCCCGCGTCCCGCAGATCCGCGATGCTGCCGAGCACGCGTCGCGAGGCGACGTCCACCACCTTCACTTCCCTGCACCGCAGGTCGGTGATCAACGCACGCCGACCATCGGGCGTGATCGAAAGCCGCTCCGTGCTCCCGAACCCCGGCAGCGTCGCGAGCACCTTCCCCGTTTCACCGTCGATGACGCGCACGAGTCGCTCGTCGCGGAACGCCACCCACGCCTCGCGACCATCCGGGGTCACCGCGATCCCTTCGGCCGGCGGTGCGGCGACCGTGAACTCGCGGACGAGCGTGTGCGCCCCGAGGTCGAGGCGCGATACGGTGCCTTCGCCCTGATTCGCGGTGAACGCGGTCCGCCCATCGGCGGCGACCGCGAGGTTGTGCGACCCCACGCCTCCCGTCGGTGTCGCCGCGATCACCTGGCCCGTCTCGACGTCCACCTCGACCACGTGCCTGCTCGTCTGCGTGGTGACGACAACACGCTTCGAGGAGCCTGGGAGGAACATCACGTCGTGCGGCCCACGGTGGGGGCCGAGGTCGATGACTCGCGCCACACGCTTGTTGATGAGGTCGATGACCGCCAGGCGCTGCCCGTCGAACTCGAAGTTCCCCTGGTAATCGCCGAAGTCCGCGGCAACGCCCCACCGCCCGTCCGGCGACACTGCGACCTCGTGCGGGTCCTCGATCCCGGCCTTGATCGTCGTCACCGCGCCGCTCGCGAGGTCGAGCATCGAAACGATCCCCGAGTTGCCGTGAGAGACGAACACGGTGCCCGTCGTCAATGATACGCCGGCACGCGAAGTAGCTCGGCCCGCGTCGGTCGAGCCTGCGCTGCAGGATTGCGCGCGGCCTTCGCTGGCTGCCACCACGCATGCAATGACCGCGAGTGCAACAGCAATCCCGTATCTCATCATTTCGGTACCACCTCGTCTGTTGCGGGCGACGCTACAAGCGTCGTCGCGCGCTGCGCAACGCATGAGGGACGAGCCACTCCCGCAGCGGGGTGAGATATGGAATCGACGCCTCCGCCGCCCCATTTTGTGAGTAATGGCGAGCCTCACCCTCGACTGGCTCCACGTCATCGCCCTCCTCGGCGCCCTCCAGGGCGTGTTCCTGGCGGCGGTGCTCGCGACGAAGCGAAGCAATCGCACCGCGAATCGCCTGCTGGCCGTAACGATGGCGTCCTTCTCGATTTCCATGGCCACCGGCGTGTACCACGCCGTCGGGCTCGTGGACGTCTTCCCGCACTTCTTCGGCGCCGGGTACCCACTGCCCTTCGTTTTCGGTCCGCTCATCTACCTGTACGCCGTCACCGCCGCCGACCGCTCTCGCCGGCTCACGTGGCGCGACGCGCTGCACTTCCTTCCGTTCGTGACGTTGGTGATCGCGGCGCTCCCCATTTACCTCATGAGTGGGGCCGAGAAGATCGCGTTCTACGAGGGGCTCGAGAACGGTGAGGTCCCGCTCCTTCTCTCGATCGCCGATCCGCTGAAGCTCATCTCCGGTGTCATCTACACGGCCGTCACCATCCTTTTCCTGCGGCGCCACCGCGAACGGGTGAAGGAGAGCTACTCGTCGGTGGGACGCGTCAACCTGCGCTGGCTGCTGTGGCTGGTCGCCGGGGCCGCAACTATATGGATGCTGGCAGTCGCGTTTCAGCTCCTGGAATCAACCGGCGTGATGCGCGGGCTGCGCGGGGACGACTTCATCGCGCTCGGCCTCGCCGTTGTCGTCTACGGCGCCGGGTACATGGGGCTACGGCAACCGGAAGTGTTCCGGTACGAGACCGCCGAGCATCGGGTGCCAGTGGAGCTATTGCGTCAGGCCGGCCGCCCGTCGCCCATGAGAGATGAGACAGTTGTTGCCGTTCCGGCGCCGGCCGGCAGCCCAGACGAGGCGCCTGACGCGACGCCGCGCTACGAGCGGTCGGGGCTCACGGACCAGGAGGCGGAGCGTCTCGAGGACGAGCTGACAGTCGTGATGGAGAAGGAGCAACCGTGGCGGGACAGCGACCTGACGCTCGCCGATCTCGCCGACCGACTTTCGACCACGCCGCACAAGCTGTCCGAGGTCCTCAACTCACAGCTCGGCCAGACGTTCTATGACTTCGTGAACGGCTACCGGGTCCGGGAGGTCCAGCGGCGAATCGCGGCGGGCGAGGCACGAAAGGTCACCATGCTCGCCCTCGCGCTGGACGCGGGGTTCGCGTCCAAGTCCACGTTCAACGTGGCGTTCAAGAAGCACACGAATCAGACCCCGTCGGGCTACAAGCAGGCGGCGGGAATGTAGGCGAACGGCGCAAGGCCATTCAACGGCGCAGAGCGCCGTTAGGCGTCAGGCGCCTTCTCAGGCCCCTATGGAGTTGACCGGACCCTCCTCCCCGGAACGCTGTAGAGAATCCCTGTATACTGCATTTCCTCCCAGGTCTGATCTCCCCACTTCACCTCGATCGTCGGGTCCGGGTTGTCCTTGTTCGACGCCGAGTTGTCGTACCAGGCCATCGACTCGAGCTTCGTCCCGGCGGGGATCTCCAGCGGCGTCGCGAACAGGTAGTACGTCTGCCAGTTGAAATCGTAGCGCGGGACGTCGAGCACCATCTCTGACGTGCTGTCGGGCTTCGCGAGTGTGTACTGCCACCGCGTGCCGCGGAGATGCGTGTGCGGGAACAGCCCCCAGATCTTCACCGGCTGCGTCACGGTGATCTCCGCCGGTACGGCCACGTCCCTGGCCCCCGCGGGAATCACGAGTGAGCCGTTATAGAACGCCGTCGCATGAATCTCCTCGGCCGGCACCTCCTTGGCGAACTTGAAGCCGACTGCACTCCGGTCCTTCATCTCGTGGCCGTGCGCGGTGTAGTGCATCTGGAACGTCAACACCGTGCCGGCACGCAGTCGCAGTGCGGTGCCAGGAGGGAACTCGACCACGTTCGTGCCCGGCGCGGTCGTGCCGATGAGCGCGCCCAGCTGCCGCGGAGGCGGGTGCGTGGAATCACGGCGCGGCACATCCGGCAGGGCGTGGGCTCGATTCCTGATGAACAGCGGTTGCTGGGCCGGCCGCGCTCCGGCGGGAGCTGCCGCGGGACTCGACGGTGCAGCGTTAGGCGCCGCCGGCACCCTCGCGTACACGAGCACGTGGTGCACGACCTCGCGCGCGCCCGGCATGATCTCGATCGCCTGAACCCACTTCTCTTCGGTGATCCCGGCCGGCACCTCGAAATACTGGTACTCGATGGTGCCTGACGCGGGGACCACGTACTCCTGCGGCATCCGGACGACCAGGTCGGGCGTGCCGATCTCCCAGCCCACGGAATAATCCGGCTTGGTCGGCAGCTTCGTCATGTCGCCTGGCTTGGCGCCGGAGTTCACCCAACGGACGATCATGTCGCGTTCCTGATCCGTCAGCCGCCGGTCGTTGCGGAACACACCGCGCGGCCCCGCGGCTTGCCACGGCGGCATCCGGCCCGACATCACCATCCCCCTGATCTTCGCGAGCTTCGGCGTGGTGCTGTCGTAATCGAGCAGCGAGAATGGACCGAGGCCGCCCGGCCGATGGCAGGTCGTGCAGTTCTTGTAGAAGATGGGCGCGACGTCCTCGGCGAACGTCGGGTCGGCGCTGTGCGCGCTGCCGGCCTTCGGAGCTAACGCGGCCGCAATCACGATCGCCGAAGCGCCGGCGGCGAATGGGAGAAGGCGGGAGAGGGGCATACCAGTCCGGATGAGCTGCGAGGGGGGACATAGGGCGACCATTTCGGCGATCGCGGCGACCTAATCTGCCGCGAGGCGCGAAAAAATGCACGCCTTCACCCCACGATCCACTTCCCGATGACTCCAAATGCACTCAGGAGCCCAACGACGGTCAACACTGCCGTCGCGGCGAGCGCACTGCCAATCCACCACCACCGCCGGGGCGCAACCCGCAGCGCTCCGCCCCAGGCGATGGCAGCCCACGCCAACCCCTGGATGAGAAACCAGGGCTCGTTGAAGAAAAGGGCCTGCAGGTCAGCCTGCCTCGTGTCGATCACGCGCCAGAACGGATAGCGGATGGTGAGCACACCGGTGAGACTCGCGATTCGCTGAACCATGCCGATCGACGCATGAGACACGCATCCAACCGCAATCACCCACGAGAGACCGAGCAGGAACGGGCGTGCTCGGCGGTTGTCCCATGCGTTCACCAACGCGAGCGGCAGCAACGCCGTGACGAACAACATCACAGCCGCAATGGCGTTGATCCGACGGAACTGCTCGAGCGACACGGGGGTGCCGAACATTCCGAACGTTCCGCCGAGGGCGTAGTACGATCGGTAGAGCGCGTAACCGAACGCCCACGCAGCAGCGAACCGGCTCGCTGACAGCCTCATCGCTACCTGATATCACTCGGCGTCACGCTTCCGCTGCTGCTCCGCGAGTACCCTCTTCAAACTCTCCTCTGCACTGGCGATGTAGGTCAGATACCCATCACGATCGATGAACGGCGCCACCGGGTCCTCGGTCTTCGCTCGATCGACGAACTTGCGATACCTGTCGAACCGTCTAGCATGCGTGGTCACCCAGATGTCGACGGGCAGACTCCGCAGCACGCGGAACGTGCGCTCGTAGTCGGCACGGATACCTGGATATCGCTCCGGCTCTATCAGCCTCACGAGGCCGGAGAATACCGTCAGGCTGCAGGCGTGCACGACTTGCAGCTCGCGTTCACCATCGCGAACGGGAAATGACCACGAGGTGCACCCCTTCGTGTGGCCGCCCGTGATGTGCACAGTGAGCTCAATCGGCCCGAGACGGATCGTGTCACCGTCCTCGAATCGATGGTGAACGCGCGCTGGGGGATACCGCGCGATCCGGGTCCAGACGAACAGCTTGGTAGGCCAATGGCTGTCCGGGCCAATTCCGCCGGACTCGATGGCATCGGCGCTCGCGTCGCTGGCCCACACCTCGGCGTTCGGCGTACTGCTGCCCGCCGTTGATGGTTCCCTGGCGCCACTTGGTGAACCCGAACGCCATGAGTGGCGTCGCGAGTGCAAGCAGAGCCAGCAGCCAGCGCCGCTTCATCTGAAGCAGATCGCTTTCTCGCTCGTCACACTCGCCCCAATGGGGGTTCCCCTCTGGATCCTGTAGCCGAGCGAAGCGGCTACTCTCGATACTCGCATCCGTTCCACCGTTAGCCCCTCAGCGGCGACTTCGTGCCGTACGTCTCCTCATAGAACCGGTTGCCGTCGTGCGAGAGCTTGCGAGCCAGAAAGCGATGGATCGCTTTTCTCGCTCCGGGAACCTTCCAGCAGTCCTCGTGGCAGTCGCCCTCGTCACCCTCGAGCCGGACGAACTCGACCTCCGCACCTCTCGACCGGAGCTCGGCAGTGATTCGCTCACCTTGCGCGACGTACACATTGTCGTCGCCCGCTCCGTGTACCGTGAGGACCGAAACATCGGGCCGCGCGAAGGTCACCGTGGAGATATCGCGAAGCTCGGCATCGGACCACGGCGGCCCATGGCCCATCACGTCTGTCAGAATGTCCTCGAAGTCGGCCATGACCTGGTCGGGCGGCATCGTCATGTCGTGCTCGCCGTCGAGGTTGACGGCGACGTTCACTCGCCCGTCCGGACTCGCGGGATCGTCGCGAAGCGCGACCATCGTCGCCAGATGACCGCCGGCTGACATACCAAGCGATGCGATTCGATCGGGATCGATTCGGAAGCGAGCCGCGTTTGCGCGGATGTACTTCAACGCGTTCTGAACGTCCTCGATCTGTGCGGGCCACGTCCCGTCAGGTCGACTCGAACGCCTGTAGTTGATCGAAAAGACGACGTAGCCGTACGGACACAGCTCGGCCGCGAACTGCTCGCCCCAGGCTTTGTCTCCACCCCTCCACGCCCCGCCGTGAATGACGAGAATGGCTGGCCGGTTTGCGCGGCTGCTATCGGATATCGGCTCGTAGAAATCCAACATCCCATCATAGCCGATGCTCGAGTCGTAGCTCACGTCCGTTTCGACGTCGTGCAGCGCGGACTCGCAGCCGCTCGCGCCTAGCGCGAGCAGCAGGCAACACGCACCGGCGCCGGCCCGCTGCGTCCCCCGCTGACCGAGCTGGTTCACGATCCGCTCAGGCCCAGCCGATTGAGCGCCTCACGCGCCTCGTCCAGGAGATGCCGGTGGAGCGCGGTGGGCGCGTCGTAGTGCCAGAGGAAGCGCCGGTAGTAGTCCGCCGCATGACCCATCATGCCTAACGCCTCCGCCGCGCGCGCCCGCTCCAAATACGCGAGCCCCCGCACCATCGCGTTCGCCTGGCGCGTCGTCTGGAGGGGAAACGGGATCCCCTCGGCCCACGTCAGCACACGGGCCGCCTCGGCAGGATCACCACGCTCGCGGAGCCAGCGACCGGCGGCCAGGCGGTTCACCGCGGTGAGAAACGGGTGGTCATCGGAACGGTAGCGTGACCATCCGAGCTCCGCGCGCTCGCGCTCCAGCGCCATGAGGGTGTCCGCCGCCCCCGCTCGATTGCCGGCGAGCGCCGTGCCGAAGGCGACGAGCGATCGTTGCAGCATAGCGCCTGTGACGCTGTCGCTCGCGGCCGCGGCGCGACCGGCGGAGGCGAGAGCGTTCGCGTCGCGCCGGCTCGCGGCGAGGAGGCCATCCAGCCACGCCAGCTCCGCACGCCCGGCCGGTGAGAGCAGGGCGCTGACCTTCACCGCGGCCGCGTGCTCGGCGGCCGCGGTGCCTGGCTCGAGCGCGCCTAACCACTCCCCGACCACGGCGACACGGTACCTGTGGACCGGTGCGACCGAGTCCGAAACCCGCGCCGCGTACTCGTCGAGTGCGACCAGCGACGAATCCCACGCCCCGCGCGCCGCCTGCGCGTTGGACAGGCGTATCAGTTGCGCGGCACCCATGGAGCGTGAAGCGCCGCGCGCGATGACCTGACTCGCGAACGCCACCTGCTCGCGCGGGAAGCCGTACTGCGAGATGCCGAGCGCGAACCGGGCGG
>DAINRQ010000002.1:38473-97467 GCA_036741775.1 Gemmatimonadaceae bacterium
GCCACCTGCTCGCGCGGGAAGCCGTACTGCGAGATGCCGAGCGCGAACCGGGCGGGATCGACCGGGGCGGTGAACGAGGAGAAGAACCGAACGCCGTTCTCCCTGACCATGGTGTCGGTCGCGAACCCTCCCGAGCGGGCGAGAGCGTCGAGATAGCGAAAGTAATCCAGCTCGTCGTATCCCTGGTCCCGCAGCGACGTCGAGTCGTAGCGCAACGCCGTCAGCTCGCGGAGGACCCGCCCCGAGAGCACCGTGTCGCGCTCCGACACCGCCACCCAGAAGAGATGCTGGAGCGCAGGCGCCATGCGCGGATTGAGCGCGAGGAGACGCTCGAGCGCCAGTCGAAGATCCGCGGAGCTCGTACCGATGAGCGGCGTGCTGTGGGCGAGCAGCTCGGCGAGGGACCACCACCCGAACCAGTAGTCGGGGAAGCGCTCCGTGAGCGCTCTCGCGCGCCCGTATCGGACGCTCATGCTGTCGGCCATGCCGGCCTCGATGTGCAGCCGCTCGCGCGGCGGCAGCCGGTCCCGATGATCGCGGTACTTCGCCCGGAGGGTGGGGTCGACGTCGAGGCTCCAGTAGTCCCTCGCCAACGCGTAGCGCCAGTACGCGAGGACGAACGTCGTGTCCTCGGTGAAGGCACGCTCGTACGACGCCGCCGCATCGCGCCACCGCCCCTCGGCGATGGCACGCTCCCCATCCAGGAACGGGCGCAGCGCGGGGATCGAGCTCGTGGTCACCGCCGCCAGGCTGGGCGTCGGCGCACCCTCGCGCCGCCAGATGCCTCGCAGCAGCGCCCACGTCACGCGCTCCGTGAGCGCCGCGATGTCGCCGGCCGGCGCGGACACCGAAACGGCCGTAAGCGGCTCCGTCCTACCGACCGCGTGAACCACGGCGTCGACGCGAACGCTGTCGCCGACCCGCAGCAGGGTCGCGCGCATGATGCTCCGAGCACCGAATCGACGCGCCAGGCCGAGCGCCTGTGCCAGCGACGGTGCAGACTCGGCAGGATGAACGTTCGCGAGCACCGTGAGCGCATCCGTGGTCCGGATGCCGCCGACGCCGTCGAGGTTGGCGCTCACCGTGATGACGAGCTCGCGCCCGAGGCGCGCCAGCGCGGTGTCCGATGTGACGGGGACCGGTGGCAGGACGGCGATGGCCGACGCCGACGGATCGATGGTGGGGCGCGCTCGCCATAGGATGACCGCGCCGATCGATGCGGCGAGCGCGGCCATCCCGATGGTGAGCGCAAGGACCCGCGGGGTAGCTCGCCGCCAGCGCCCCGCGCCGTAGCCTACCTTCGCCTCGGCCCGCACGAGAGCATCGAGGAATTCGGCCGCGGTCTGGAAACGGTCGGCGGGAAAAGGCGCCATGGCGCGCGCCACCACCGCTTCGAGGTCGGTGCGCACGGCCGGCCGGACGCGGCGAACCCGCGGCGGCGATTCACCCAGCCGCCGGCCGATCATCGCGTGCACATTGGCGCCGGCGAACGGCGGCTCGCCGGCCAGCATCTCGTACAGCACGCATCCTAACGAGTACACGTCGCTGCGGCCGTCGATGTCGCGCTCGCCCATCGCCTGCTCGGGGCTCATGTAGGCGGGCGTTCCGACCGCCACCCCCGTGTGCGTGAGCTCCGTCGAGCCCGCCGCGCTCGTAACGCGCGCCACGCGCGCGATGCCGAAATCGGCGAGCAGGGCGTGGGGCTCTCCGGCCACGCCCAAGCCGTTACTCCCTCGCTCCGTCAGGAGGATGTTCGCCGGCTTGATGTCCCGGTGCACCACGCCGCGCCCGTGTGCGTACGCCAGGGCGTCGGCCACCTCGCGGGCGATCCGGAGAGCGACGGGCACCGGGAGCGGCCCCTCGCGCGCGATCCGATCGCGAAGCGACTCGCCCTCGATGTACGGCATCGCGTAGTAGAGGAAGGACGGACCCTCCCCGTCGCCTCGCTCCGCGCGGTGCTCGGAGTCGGGACGCCGAGCGTGCACAGCACCCGAGTCGAACAGCGGCAGAATATGCGGGTGAACGAGTGCGGCGACCGTCTCGATCTCCCGCACGAACCTCTCGATGCCCGACGTCGCGTCGACGTCCGGGTGCAGCACCTTGATCGCCACCGTGCGCCCGTGCTTGCGGTCGCGCGCCAGGAAGACCGTGGCCATCCCGCCGCGCCCGAGCTCGCGCTCCACCTCATAGCGCCCCGCGAGCGCTGTTCGCAGCGCGCCCAACGCATCCGGCCGCGCGGGCGCCTCGCCGCTCTCGTCGCCGAGGCTCCCGAGGAACGGCGCCGCGAACGCCGCTGCCGGCATCTCGAGAAAGTCGTCGTCGCGGCGGCGGTTGTCCGGTCTACTCGTCAATGCGTGTATTCCTGTGGACGTTCACGCCGTTCAGGCACGGAGCTCCCGATACAGCCACTCCTTCGCCTTCGCCCAGTCACGCTGCACCGTACGCTCCGTGACACCCAGAACAGCCCCGGTCTCGGCGTCGCTCAGGCCACCGAAGAACCGGCACTCCACCACACGTGCGAGCCGATCCTGCTCTGCGGCCAACCGCGTCAGCGCCTCATCGACCGCCACCAACGTGCCGGCGCGCTCGGCGGCGAGCGTGCCATCCCGAAGATCTCCGGCGTCCAGGGCCTCGAGGCTCACCGGCTGGCGCACCCCGCCCCGCTTCGCGGCACGCCGCCGCCTCGCATGGTCCACCAGAATCCGGCGCATGACCCGGGAGGCAACCGCGAAGAACTGGGCGCGGTGCGCCCAGTCCACCCGTGTCTGATCGACGAGCCGGAGATACGCCTCGTGCACGAGCGCGGTCGTGTCGAGCGTGTGCCCGGAGCGCTCGCGCGCCAGATGATGGCGCGCGACGCGCCGCAGGTCGTCGTAGATGGCCCCGAATAGTCGCTCGGCGGCCGCGCTCTCGCCCGACCGCCAGGCTACGAGCAGACTCGTGACGTCGTGCCGCGCGCCCGCGCCCCGCATCCCGATGACTCCGTCTCGATGTCAGAGATGGCGACCGTTCTGCGCGTCATTCCGAGACCGCCGGCCCCCCGGTCCCAAGATGGGCGCGTGCGCCCGCGACGCAACCGGGGTGGCCCGATCAACGGACCTCGATCGAGGAGACGCGATGCGCACTCACATTTCCCTGGCACTGGCGTGCCTGGCCCCCGTCACGGCCTGCAGCGATCGGCCACTCCCCTCGGAGCTCGCCGTTCCCGCGCGACCCTCCGCCGCCGTCACGGTCGGGTTCCCGGGCGAAGACCCGGGCCCGCCGCTGTACGCGCTGTTCGAGCCGCTGTTTCAGCCGCACACCGACGAGTGGGCGGCGATCGCCTTCGTCCGCGACCCGGCGTGCGTTCCCGCCGATTTCAATCTGCTCGATGTGATCCACGTACCCGCTGCGTTCGGCTGTCCGTCGAAGGTGGAAGGCCACGTAACCTACAAGAACGGGCCGCCGCCGATCCACGTCCTCATGCGCGGCCTGGGGGCGGTGCCGATCTGGTTCGTGGCGTGGCCGGAGCTCCAGGCCGCGATGAGCGATGGAGTGCTCACGGTGGGCGATCTCGAGGCTCTGCCCTCGCGGCGCGTGGGCGTCGCGTCGTTCTTCCACATGACGCAGCACCCCGGCGAGAACCGCCCGCAGGGGCTCCACAACGGCAAGATCGCGATCGTCGCCGCCGGCCAGGTGACGGGCGGAGGCGCGTTCCGCTTTCAGGTGCGCGAGATGGGCGTGAACGAGGCAAGTATCCTGCGCCACGTTGCGATCGAGCTCGACTGAGAGACGAGCCCGATTCGGCCTGACGGCCCCTGCGCGCCTGCTATCGACATCTGGCTCTCAGTCCACTCGCCGATGCTCGAAACGTAGCTCACGTCGCTTTCGACGTCGTACATCGCGGAGCCACAGCCACTCGCCTAACGCGAACACTCGAACATGATACGCGAGTGGCTGTGGTCCGCATCAGCCTTCCGCCCTCAGTGCCTCCGTCGGATGGATCCTGAGCGCGCGCCGCAGTGGAACCGCGCATGCCGTGAGTCCCACGATCAGCATGATGCCATCCGCAGCAAGGAGCAGCAGCACGTCGCGCATGGATCCCAAGCCTAGGAGCGCGGCCAGTCCGCTGCCGGCGAGCACCCCTGCGCTGATCTGCAGGAGCGCGCGCGAGAAGATGCTGGCCACGATACGTCCCTGACTCGCGCCGAGCGCGGCGCGAATGCCGATCTCGCGCGTCCGGCGAGCAACGGTGAACGACATCAGCGAATGGATGCCGGTCGCCGAGAGCAGCAACACAATGAACGAGATCAGCCACGCGACGCCGGTCAACGCCCAGTTCATCTGAGCCTCCCCGCCGCCCGCCAGAGCCAGCGGCCGGACGTCCGTCAGCCGGATCATGGGATCGACGTTGACCGCAACCGTACGCAGGCGCGCGGCGAACGCTTCGGGATCGCGCACCCGCACGGCGAGCTGGCCCGCGCGCCCCACGAGCGGCAGCGCCGGACGATACATGGCGGATTGCTCTTGCGGCTCCGGTAGCTGCCAGCCGAAGTCCTTGACCATGCCGATGATCTCGTACCACTCCTCGCCGCCAACGCTTTCGACCTCACCGGTGACGATGCGGATGCGTTGCCCGATCGCGTTGCGGCCGCCGAACACGTGGCGGGCAAAGGATTCGTTCACCATCAGGACACGGCCGGTCTCGAAATCGAGCGGCGCGAAGTTTCGACCGGCGACGACCGAAGTGCCGAAGGTAGCAAAGAACCCGGGAGAGACGTGCACGAGCGTGCTCCGGCGAATACCGGTCGACGGAATGCCGGTCGTCGTATCGACCTCGATCTGGTACTTGAACTGGTCCTCTACCGGCAACCGATCGGCGAACGCGATTCGCTCGACACCTGGCTCCGCGGCGAGCCGTCGTTCCAGCTCCTCGTAGCTGGCGCGCGCGCGTGCGGCAAACGCGGCTGAATCCATCGCGTAGTCTTCGCGGTCCATGCCAACGGTCGCGATCAGGTATCGCTCCGCACCGATCCCTTCCGCTCGCTGCCGGAACCGGTTGGACTCGAAGACACCACCAGCGGCGAGGGGAATGAATGCAACGGTGATGGCGACCTGGACGACGATCACCGTGGTCCAGAACCCACCGAAACGGAGCCCGGAGCGCGCCGCACCCTCGTTGCGAAGCGCGTCCTGCACACTGATCCTCGTGACTCGGAGCGCCGGCAGAATGCCGACGATCGCCGCGCCCACCAGCGTGAGCAGCGCCGTGTACGACACGGTCCTCCACGACAGACTGTCGTCTATCCAGAACGGCACCGCGTCGCTGCCGACGAGCATGTTCAACCCCGAGCGCAGGGACAACTTCGCGACGATCAGCCCAACCACCGCTGCAACGGCGGTGAGCACCAGCGCCTCGATGAACAGCTGAGAAACGATGCGGCCACGGCTGGCCCCGAGCGCGGTCCTGACGGTGATCTCCCAGCCACGTGTGGCAGTGCGGGCGAACACGAGCGTGGCGACGTTCGCGCACACGACGCCCAACAACATCAGGAAAATGCCGTTCACGACGTACAGAATGCTCCTGAACATGCGCATCTGAGGGCCTTCGTTGAGCGGCTTCCCATACGGCGTGACGCGTGGTCTCAGATGCTTGTGCGTGTCCGGGTTGCTCGCCGTCAGGCGCGCCCCGATCACGGCCAGCTCCGCCCGCGCCTCATCGATCGATGTTCCCGGTGTCAGACGGCCGAACACGGACACGTCCGGCCCCGTGCGCGGCGTAACCGCCGACGCGACCACACGCAGTGGCGTCCAGATGCGCTCGCTCACGGGGAACCCGAATCCTGGCGGCATCACGCCGACGATCGTCGCGGCGGCGGTGCCCAGCTTCACCGTCTTGCCCACCACGTTCGGATCGCTCGCGAAGCGTGTCTCCCAGAGCGTGTGACTCAACACGACGACCGGGGGCTCCGCCGGCCGCTCATCCTGCTCCGTCAGCGCACGACCGAGCAGCGGTGCCGTCCCCATCAGCCTGAACGCGTTGGCCGTGATCTCCGCACCTCGCACGGGCTGCACGAGTCCGTCCTGGGTGGCCAGGTTGCGCACGAAGGTGACTGCCGCGCCGAGATGATCGACGGTCCTGACCTGCTCGCGCCAGACCGAGAAGTCGTGGAGCAATCGCCCTTCAGGCCTCATCGCGCTCATGTCCCAGCCGCGGATCGAGATCACGCGGTCGGCATCCCGAATCGGTAGCCGCGGGTTCTGCCACTTGTTGACCGCTTCGAAGTAGAGCGTGCCTAACGCGATCGCCACCGCGATCGCCACCGTGCCGACCAGGGTGAGGCCGGGATACCGCCCCAGCATGCGGACCCCGACCTTGAAATCGAGCCGGGAAAAGGCGAGCGAGCGCGGGCGGGCGGGGGGTCTGTCCATCATGGCACCTCTATCGGTTCGATATTGTCGCCCTCTTCCCAGTCGAGCAGGTTGTACGGGTCGATCCCGCCCCGCGCGGGCTTGTGCGGCACGATCACCGTGATCGTCTGCGTGCCGGAGCGGATGCGATGCTTGTGCACGTACAGCGGCTTGCCGAGAATCTCGCCCGGCTCGGCCGGGGCGAAGATCCCGATCTCCACCCACTCTCTCATCGGCAACTCCGTCTCACGGCCCGTGCTGTCGGCGGCCACCTTGCGCGCCTCCACCTCGAACGTCACCTGCCACGCGCCTGTTTCAGTCTGCACGGCGGTAGCCTGTTTCGTATCGAAGGTCCAGAACGTGTTCGCCTCGAACAGGTCGTGCAGCAGCGGTTGGAGTGAATCCGGCGTGACCGCCCGAAGCTCCCGGTACATGTCGAGTGTGGTGGCCAGGGATGACGCCTTCTTCTCCACGAGCGTGCGCAGCGCCCCGTTTACTCGGGTCTCGCCGACATACTCGGCGAGCGCGTACATCGCGTACGGGCCTTTGCGGTAATTGGCCCACGGATCCATGGCGCGAAGCAGCGGTAGTCCCGTGCGGATCGGAGGCCAGGGGTTCGGCTCGCGCATGAAGCTCATGAACCGTCGCAGCGCTTCCCGGTCCTTTACGTTCTTCACGAGTTGCATCGCGGAGTACCACGCGAGGCCTTCCGAGATGACCCCGCCCCCCTCGGCGAACGCGGGCTTGAGCTGCATGCCCCACCACTGATGCCCCATCTCGTGCGCGACGACCTCGAAGATCGCGTCGAAGCCATCGCCCTCTGGGTCCAGCAGGAAGAAGCCCTCCCCTCCGGTGATCACGCCGCTTCCGTCGACGCCCATGCCGAAGAAGTTGCCGGGCTGCTCGACGACCTGAAGGAACGGATACGGGTACGGACCGAACTGCTCGGAGAAGTAGTCCAGGGATGCTCGGACGCCACGGAGCAGGCGCTCGAGGTGCTTCGTGTGTCCGGGGTGAAGGAAGATCTGGATGTCGACCTCCTTCCATCGTTCGCGATGCACCGCGTAGTCGGCGGAGAAGAAGACGTGCATACCGCCGATGGGAACGTCGCTGGCGTAATGGAAGTAGCGACGACCCCCGTCAGTCCACGTGCGTCGCAGCTCACCTGGCGCCACGGCGACCTGGTCGGCGTCGGTGCTCACGATCGCGTCGAACGTCGCCGGAGCGCCGGCTATCACGTTCGGATCGATGTCGCCGGGCGGAGGCAGGGTGAGCTGCCGTGGCAGGCCATGCTTGCGCCGGTCTTCTGCACTCCACAGCTCGCGCATCGGCTGGTAGCCGATAACCGGCAGGGCGGAGCCGGTCAGGTAGGTACCGTTTTCGAGGATCGCCTGCCCCGCTCCGTTGCTGCGAAGTCCACTGTTGCGGAAGCCTCGTCGCGCGAACTGCACATCGAAGCCGAGTGTCAGTGAGTCGCCGGGCTGGAGCGGCGTACCCAGCGCATAGATGTGGTGGCCCAGCGCTTCATCCGCCTCCACCAGTCTTGCCGGGCGATCGAACGTCACCCGTGTGTCGACGTAGAACGCCGGCTCCAGATGCACGGTGACGATCGGCACATCGGTACGGTTGACGAGACGATAGCTGCCGCGCATGGTTGCCGCTCGCCGCTCGGGATGGAGCTCCACCCGCAGATCCGTGTGAACACGCACGGGCTGTGGCGTGCCCTCGTACCTCCCGTACCGCCGCTCGTAGTCGGCGCGACGCTGCACCATCTCGTCGTCGGTGATGTACTCGTTGAGCACGTTCGTGTTGTAGAAGACGAAGCCGCCGAGCGTGAGAATGAGCGCGGCCGCCATCACCGCGGCGCTCGACGCCGTCCGAGTGAAGCGAAGCCGCGCGATGCGCAGTCGCGTCGCGAAACCGGACTCCCTGCCACGCACCCACAGGAGCCTCGCCGCAACTGCCAGCAGCAGCGCCCACGCCACCCAGTAGAGCTTGAACCACAGCCACGGGAGGACGGACCCGCCGAAGCCGCGCATGTCCGTGAACGACCACGCCGGACTCGCGGAGTAGACGAGAAGATGGTGATGGATCCCGAGAAAGTCGGCGAAGATCAGCAGCAGGTACGCGATGAGCGCGACGAGCTGGCCGAGATACTTGTGATTCACGACGACCTGAATCGCGAGGGCGAGCATCGCGAAGAGCAGATACTCGGGCAGCTGAAAACCGAACAGGACCTGCAGGTACCGCGCGATCTCGAAGTCGTAGTAGCCCCTGAGCGCCTGGGTCACGATGCCCGCGAGCGTCACGATCGCCATGAATGCAACGAGCACCGTACCGAGCCCGAGGTACTTGCCGACGAAGAGGACCCACTCGGGCACCGGCGTGGCATCGACGTTTTCGCTCAGCCGCGCGTCCCGCTCACGCCAGACGAGCTCCCCGGCGAAGAAGATGATGAGCAGCGGCACCATCACCCAGAAGTTGATCGGGTCCGTGACCGGGAACGTCAGGTACCGCGAGATGATCTCGACCGTTCGCGGCAAAAGCGGCACGCCCCACTGCTGCAGCTCGATCTGCATCATCAGCACGAGCATCGTCGGGAAGGCGACGAGCAGGAACAGTCCCGGCAGGCTCGTCGCGATCGAGCGGAACGAGACCCGTGTCATCGCCAGCATCTGACGCAGGTGCGTCGCAAGGCTGAACGACTGACGCACGGTAGGGACGGCGATGGTGGTCCGCGCGGGCCCGGCAGTGTCCGGCGCCGGTGCGGTTCCGGTAAAGCGCCGCGGCAGCCGGCTCACCAGGACTGCCCTGAGCGAGCGGAGCGAGGCGAATGGGTCCGTCGGGGTACGATGCGCGAAGCGAAAGCGTGGATAGACCACCGCGACCGTGACGAGCGAGATCCCGATCCACACGAGCCGATTGAACAGCATCGGCCCCTCGAGCGTGAACATGCGGACGTTCTTCTCGACGATCGTCCAGTTCGACATCATCTCGTTCATGATCGCGAGCACGCCGATCGGATCCGACAGGAGGGCGATCTCCGGCTTCGCCAACCGCGACAGATACAGGAAGAGGGTGACCGGATAGGAAAGGAAGAAGAGGCCGAAGCTCCCGACGTAGGCCGCCATCGGCCGGCCGGTCAGCAACGCCGCCGAGAACTGCACCGTCGTGGCGATGACCACGTTAGGCAGCGCAACGAAGCCGTACGCCGCGACGTACGCGGCCGGCCGGAACGGGCCGACGATCGCCGGATTCGCGCCGGGTCCATAGACCGCCAGCAGGCTCCCGATCTGCACGCCGAGCAGGATCAGCGCATGGAGGACCAGCGCGGCAAGGAATCGCCCTCCGAGATACTCGAGCTTGCTGGCGGGCGCGGTGTACATCAGCGGGTACATCCCCGTAGACACGTCCCGCGCAGCGGCTTCCCCCGCGACCGGCGGCGCCACCAGCAGCCAGATCTGGCAGCTGAACACCGTCACGGACGTGATGATGAATGGCGAGTTGAGAATGAAGTCCTGGGGCAGCGTGACGGGGACGATGGCCGACCGCGTACTCATCAGCGCGAACGCGATCAGCACCGCCAGCGACAGCCACACCCAGGGACGGCGCAGCTGGTAGGCGAGCTCGAAGCGGAAAATGCCCAGGAGCGTCACGACTTCACGGTGAGACGGGAGTCAGTGTAGATCGACTGTCTAAAGTGCTCTGCGCAACAAAGTACGATCCGACGTCACGCCCGTCAACAGCGCGAATCCGCCGCCCTCAATTCGGAGGCACCACCACGCCCACGCGCCCGATCAACGCCTTGTACGGCGCGGTGTCCCGGAGCGAATCGAACGACACCATCGTCGGCATGAACGGCAGCGTGAACGCCCTCTCACGCTCCGCCTCCGCGAGCATCGCGAACGCCCTGGTCGTGTCGCCGAGGAGGCTATACATGGCCGCCAACCCGTCCGCCGAGACGTACCCGCGCCGGGCGGCATCCTGCAGCGCGCGGAGCTCCTCCCGTGCCGCCGCGGTATCGCCGAGCTGTACGAGCACCCAGGTGGCGTACGCGCTCTCGGCAGTCCCCGGCCGGACGATCCTGCGCGGAACCGTTCTTCGAGCCGAATCGGGCTGGTTCGTGCGGATGAAGGCGACGGCGAGCCCGACGCGGGCGTAGTAGGACGTGCTGTCGAGCTCCAGCGCGTTGCGGAAGTACCGAATCGCCTCGGCATCACGGTTCTGCTTGATGAGGATGTTTCCACGCCGAGTCGCGATGACCGGGGAGAGCGGATCCAGGTCGTATGCGCGGGAAATTTCGGCGGTCGCCGAATCCATCTGACCCTGAAAGAGCCAGTACCAACTGTAAAAGAGGCGACCTTCGGCCGAACTGGGGTTGAGCTCGACGCCGCGCCGCAGCGACCGCCCCGCATCGGCCCAGTTCCACTCATAGAACATCGCCACCATGCCTAACGAGGTATAGGCCTCGGCCAGGGTGGAGTCGAGCTCGAGTGCGAACCGCGCAGCGTCCCGTGCCTGGGGAAATACCTCGCGAGGCGGCTTGCTCTCGTACGGCGCCGACAGAACGTACGCATCGGCCAGGCCAGCGTACGCCGGCGCGAACGACGAGTCGCGCCTGATCGCGGACTCGAACGATCGAATCGCCGCCGTCATCGACCCCGGTCGGCGCTGCCGGAGGAAGCGCCGGCCGCGCAAGTAGTCCTCGTACGCGTCGGGATCCCAGCTCCGTGGTCGTGCGAGGACGAGAGTGGGTTCGCCGCTCAACGTGCCGCTCAGCGCGCCGACGATGGCGCGAGCGAGACTGTCCTGAAGAAACAGGACGTTCCGAAGCTGGCTCGTGTACTGTCCGGCCCAGAGTACCGAGTCGCGGCTGACGTCCACGAGGCGGGCGGTGATGCGGACCAGGTCACCGTCCCGACGAACGCTGCCCTCCAGCACCGTGCCGACACTCAGCCGCTTACCGACCTCCTCGAGCCCCGTGTTTCGGCCCTTCATGGCGAAGGAGGACGTGCGCGAGGCAACTCGCAGCCCCGGAATGCGGCCTAACGCGCTGATCAGCTCCTCTGCCATGCCATCGCCGAAGTAATCGCTGGCCGAGTCGCCGTTCATGTTCTCGAACGGGAGCACGGCAACCGACCGTGGCGTGCGGGCGGCCAGCGACGGCGCGGGTGATGTTGGGCCCTCGCCTCGTCGCCACTGCGACACGGCGAGACCGCCGATGAGCACCGCGCCGACAGCGCCAAGAACCGCGAATAGAACGCGCGGTCGCCGCGCCGGCAGCTCGACGCGGGGATCCGACGTCGACAGCCCCGCGAGGATCATCCGCAGCGAGTCCCGCACGGTTGCCGCGCTCTGTGGCCGGTCGGCCGGATCTCGCTCGAGCAGGTCGGCAACCAGGCGAACGAGCCGCGGCGGCGTCGATGATAACCTGGCCGAGAGCAACGGCGCGGGCTGTGTCAGCGCCGCGGCGAGCATCCCGGCGACGTCGTTTCCGGCGAACGGCCGGCTCGCGGTCAGAATCTCGTAGGCAACCACGCCGAGAGCGTACAGATCCGCTCTGTGGTCGACACCGGGATCGCCAACCAGCTGCTCGGGCGCCATGTACACCGGCGTCCCGACCGACGCACCGGTCCGGGTGATGCTCGGACCGTGAAGGGATCGGTCCAGCGCCTTGGCGATCCCGAAGTCGGCGACCATGGCGTGGCCTTGGCCGAGCAGGAGGTTCTCGGGTTTGATGTCACGGTGCACGATCCCCTGACCATGCGCGCACGCGAGCGCATCCGCGACTTCGGCGAGAATGCCGACCGCCTCGGCAATGGGAAAAGCCCCGTCGCGAGCCAACCGTGCGCGAACGGTCTCACCCTGGACATACGGCATGACGTAGAACAACTGCTCGCCCGTACCCGGGCTCGTCGCCACGCCGGAGTCGATGAGCCCCAGGATGTGCGGGTGTTGCAGGCTCGCCGTGAGCTTGATCTCGGCCAGAAACCGTTCGGTGCCGAGCGACGCGGCGACGTCCGGCCGGATCACCTTGATGGCGACCTTGCGGCCGTGCCTAACGTCGTGCGCGAGGTAGACGGTCGCCATCCCACCCTCGCCGAGCAGGCGCTCGATCTGGTACTGTCCCGCCAGACTCTGCGGAAGCGCCATGGGTGGCTGCGTCATGAGATAACACTACGCATCGTTCCGGGCGTAGCCAGACCGTCTGGCCTTGTGCGGTCTCGTGACATCGCTGCTCGCTTCCGCGTTACGACTCGTCCCGACGACCCCCGAGCAGCCCGCCAATCACGCGGAACGCCTGAAAGGACAATGGCGCCTGGCCGAGGTGGAACGCCAGCGAGCGGCGCCAAACCGAGGTGAAGCTCGTCAGCAAGTGCGGCATGATCGCGCCATCCGCGTAAACGTCGACGACGTGGTAAAGGGTTTCGGCGAGCTCGGCGGGTGCGGTTCGAACCAGCGACGTCGCGAGCAGCGCTCTCACGTCGTCGGCGCGGCGCCAGACGAGCGGTCGACTCGGATCATGAACGGTCTCGAAGTCGAACCACCGGGCGACTCCGGCCTCGCGATCGACCATCACGTTTTCCGCCATCGCGTCGCCGTGCGTGAAGCCTCTGGCGTGGAGGTCGGCGAGGGCGAGGACCGCGAGATCGATCGCTGTCTTGCGGACGGAGGCGTTTAACGCGGGATCCTCCAGCAGGGCCGCGAGCGTCTGGCCGCCCAGCCGAGGCAGCACGAGCGTTCCATCGGCGGTGATTCGAATCGACGTACCGTAGAGGCTTTCATACATCACGCGTTCCCGCGCCTCCCATTCGCGCTGCGGGAGGACCCGCACGCCGGTGTCCAGGATCCTGACCAGCGGATGACCTAACGATACCAGGAGCGGTGCGTAGGCCGCGCGCCATTTTCGCACCCGAAGCTCGCCGTCCTGATCGACGAGTCGAACGTTCGAATACTTCGCGTCGCGGAGCAGTCGCCCGAAAGCGCGGCACAGGACGTAGTAGACGCGTGCCGGGAGCATGCCGCCCGTCAGCGACGGTAACCCAGGCGTTGACAGGACGGTACCATCAATCCCCGGAGAGCACGCACGCGACACCGATCAGGATCAGAACCGTGCCGATACCGTGAAGCCGCCGAAGCTGTTCGCCGAAGACGTAGACACTCGCGAGCGGCAGCAGCACGTAGGTGAGGCTGGTCAGCGGGTAGGCCCTCGACAACGGGGCGGCTCGGAGAACGTAGAGCCAGCAGACCGTCGAAGCGGCCCACGCAGCGAGCCCCGACAGGACGTGCGGGTTCCGGGCGGCGGCAAGCAGGAACTCGACGCCACCGAGCCCCGCGAGCCGTTGGGCGCCGGTCTTCAACAAGAGCTGTCCCAACACCGAGAACGCGACCGTGCCCAGAATCAGGACCATCGTCCTTCCTTGCATCATTGACTCCCTGCCTCGTGTCGGATCCGATCGTAGGCATCGGTGCGCGCCCAGGCGAAGAGGACCACGAAAACCCATCTCAGGAACGTTCGAAGGTACCCGAACGGCCGGAGCTCCATTCGCCGGCTGGAGGTCCGTGCGGTGAGACTTCGATCATAGAGGAAGCGCTCACGGTGGTGCCGGTATGCCGCCCCGGTCAGCGGCCATTCCTCGGCGATCACGCGGGTCTCTTCGAAGGGACCGTAGCTCTCGAAGTGTGTACGGTCGCAGCTCATGAACGCGGGCATCGACTTGGCCCTCGCCAAGGGGAGGTGCCGCGCCAGCCCCCAGAAGGTCCACCACACCCAGGCACGGATCCCGGGCTCCCGCGAGACGAGACGATAAAGCACCAGGCACCTGCCCTCGGCCTCGTGGACCTCGAGGATGCGCTGGACGGCGTTCTCCGGAACAATGGTGTCCGCGTCGACGAAGCAGAGCACCCTCCCGCCGCTTGCCGCGGCGCCCGCGTTACGGGCCGCGGCGCACGTCCCGCCCGCGCACGAGACCAACCGCACGCCGACGTCCGCTGTGAATCGTCCCACGATGGCCGCGGTGGCGTCCTCGCTTCCGTCATCTGCCACGACAACCTCGAACGACGTATCGGGGAGCCAGAGATCGCTCCGAGCGATGCCCGAAGCCCGAGCCACACTCGCAACAATGGCCTCCAGTGCCTCACCGATCAGTGCTTCCTCGTTATGCGCGGGGATCACGAACGAGAGACGCCGCTCAGTCATCGCGCTCGAGGATCAGCGTGGCGACGACGAGGGAACGGCCGGGTAGCACCGGTCGCTCCTGCTGGGACCGGATGCGGAGTCCGGCCGCCACCACGTCCCTGCGAAGTTCCTGAGCGGTGTAGAAGCGTCGAGTGCACATCGCGAACGCGGCCTCGTGCGAGATGTAGCCGACGAGCTTCGAGACGTGGAACGCAACGATCGTCCAGAGAAACTCGCGGACGCGAAGCCACGCGTAGCCGAGTCGATCCGAATGAAGGGACTGCACGAGGATGACCGGTCCCCGAGTGACGCGAGCCGCTTCGCTCAGGACAGTGGCGGGGTCGTCAGGATAGGCGAGCATGAAGATGAGAAGCGCGGCCGTGTACGTTCCCTCCGCGAAAGGCAGGACTCCGTCGGCGATGAGGACGGGGGGCCGTCCCACGACGTGGATATCGCTCACGTCGGCGGTGACCACCTCGATCCCCAACTCCTGCTGCAACCGCGCCGACAGGTGGCCGGTCCCCGAGCCGAGGTCGAGCACGGGGCCGTCGGGTGGTAGCCAGGCGCTCAGCTGTTCCATCAGCTGACGGGCGCGCCGTTCCATGGCGGCGTCAAGCAGCGACTTCAGCACCTGTCGCCTCGAGCAACCCCGATACCGTCGTCGGTTCGTATCCCTTCTCGAGGAGCTCCTGAGTGAGTCGAAGGATCGTCGGCCAGAAACCGCGCTGCAGATCTCTGGGGTGAATCGCGAGCACCGGGACTCGATGCAATGAGTGCAGCAGCCGCCCGACACCGTTGCCGACGTGTCCGAGCCAATCCCAACGACCACAGTCCCAGGTCCATGTTGCTAGGGGCACGCGTCGGCCTGTCCGTGACTCGAGGGAGAAGAAGCCCAGGACGTGCTCCAGCCCCAGGCCGACGTGACTCGTCAGGCGCACGTGTCCTCGCTGCCAGCCCGGCGCGAGGAAGCCCCGCGCCGGCTTCCCGAAGACTTCTGCGAAGACGCGCTGTCCACGCTCGAGGGTGCGTCGCGTGTCCTGCGCGTTCAGGCCGTTCATCTCATCGCATCGGTCGGCGAACAACGCGATCGGTCCCACGCCGCGTCGGCGCTGGTGGGAGTAGCCGTGAAGGAGCAGCTCCTCGGCGCCGTCCTGGATCAGTCGACAGTAGTCCGGGTGCGACGCGAGCGGCCACTCGCCATACCAGTTGGGGACGACGCCGAACGAGAGACGACGCGCGAGGAAAGGGGCGAGGTCCCGGATCATCACTCGGGTCTCGCGGGCGTAGGCCGGCGTGGCGTCGTGGATACATACGAGGAACGACCGCATGGCTGGGCGACGCACGGGTGAGGTATACTATGCCAAGTACTCTACACAGTAAAGCTAGACCGCGGTTCAGCGCAAGCGTGCGTTCCACCCGTCGGTCCGTGGCCGTCGGTCATCCGCTTCATTCATCACATCGGCGCTCCGGACCTTGTGCCGAGACTGCCCGGCGCAGAAGGTCGAGCGTTCTCCGACCTCCACCGACTGGTGTCTCACATGAAGCGATTCATCCTCGCAGGTCTCGCACTCGCGGCCTGCGGCCCCAGCCAGCCGCCAGAGCAATACGGGTTCGTGGCGCAACTCGGGCGCGACACCGTATCCGTCGAGCGTGTGACCCGTCGCGGGAATACGCTGACGAGCGATGCCGTCGACCGGTTCCCACGGGTTCGGCAACGCCACACGGAGATCGAGCTCCGCCCCGATGGCGGCATCCGGCGGCTCGTGATGGACATCGTCACCCCCAGCGAGTCCGCCGACCAGCGCGAGCGGCGCGTCACCGTCGATGTGACGGACGATTCGGTGCACATCGTCAAGCGCGACCGAACGGGCACGCTACGGCGCGACTTCGCCACCGCGGGTAGCATCGCCATGGCGCATCTGCCGCAGATGTACAGTCTCTACGAGCTGTACTTCGCCGCGGCGTTAGGGCGTCTCGCGTCGGACTCGCAGGCCGGCGACACGGTGACACTGCGCCAGTTCTACATCGATCGCGAGTTCGATCGCTTTCCGTTGCACAGAGGCCGGGTGCGGCGCCTGCCGGAAGGCAAGGCGGAGATCGCGCACGACTGGCTGGCCGGTATCGGCGAAGCGACGCTCGATTCGAATCATCGCCTGCTGCGCTACTCGGGGGCGCGCTCCACGTACAAGGTGGATGTCGTCCGCCTCGCGGATCCGCCTGACGTGGAGGCGATCGGACAGCAATTCGCCGCGCTCGAGACGCGGCACGGTGGCGTCAGGCAGTTGAGCGTGAGAGACACCACACGCGCCACGATCGGCGCCGCGACGTTCGCCGTCGACTACGGCCGCCCGCTCGCGCGCGGACGCGACCTGCTGGGCGACGTCGTCCCCTACGACCGCGTGTGGCGGACCGGCGCGAATGCGGCGACGCAGTTCACGACGTCGGCGAACATCACGGTGGCCGGCATCCGCCTGCCTCCGGGGACGTACACGCTCTGGACGATTCCGCGCCCCGACAAGCCCACCTTGATCGTGAACACCCAAACCGGCCAGTGGGGCACGGGCTACGACGCCGGACGTGACCTCGGCAGGGCACCCATGACGACCGAGTCACTCGCGTCGCCCGTCGAGCAGTTCACGATCTCGATCGTCGGCACAAACGCTCGTCGTGGCACGCTGGCAATGGAGTGGGGACCGTTCCGGTGGACGGCGCCGATCGTGGTACTCGACTGATCGGAGGCCGGAGCAAACCACCTTATCGTGATACGGGCAGAGCTTCCGCCAAGGCCGCAGCGAAGGTCCGCAGGGTCGAGCCGTCGCTTTCCCCGTGGTCGGGGTTCAACTCCGAAACAGTCAGCGCCGTCCAGTTCGGCGCGCGCAACAGGGGACGCAGCGACGCCGTGAGCTGATCGAACTTCAGCCCTACGTTACGGCGAGTGTTTTCCGCGAGCGGCATGTCGACGTAATCGAGCACGTCGACATCCAGGTGTACGAGCAACCGGTCGAACTGCCGCGCCCAGCCACGCACCACCCCCTCCGCGGCACCCGTTGGGTCGGCGGCAACGTCCGCGAGCCGAACTTCAGCAATGCCGAGCTCGTCAATGATCTGGCGCTCGAACGGCTCGACGTTGTCGTGTGCGAAGAAAAGCACTTGCTCCGGGCGCAGCATCGGGACGCGCGGACCCACGGCGGCGAGCTCCGGCACCGTGCCTGCGATGCCCAGCATGTGCGCGACTCCCATCCAGTCCAGGGCGCCGTCCTGGGTGCTCTGAGGTGTATTGAGGTCGGTATCGAGGTCGATGTAGACGACACCTACGCTTTGCGTCTCTCGAAGCGCGCCGGATACCGTCCCGAGTTCGACCGTACAGTCGCCTCCTATGACGAGCACGGCCGCCTCGGCAGCTAGGGCGGAAGCGACACGCTCGGCAGTGGCCCTCGCAACCCTCGCTGCCGCGCTCGCGTTCATGGCGCGCGGGTTCTCCCTGTCCGCACGCCAACGGAAGCCGAGAACGTCTCCATGGTCGTCAACCGTGATGCCGCGCTCGGTCAACAACCCCACCAGGCCAGTGGCGCGGAGAGCAGTCGGCGCCTTCTCCTGGCCAGGTGCATATGCTCCGGCGCTGCTTGGCGCGCCGATGATGGCCAGACGCTTCACCGCCGCTGATGCCTAACGCCTAACCTCAGGGCCCCGAGAGCCCGATCGGCACACCACCCGGCGCGCGCACGATCGCGATGGTGACACCCTCCATTACGCGCGTGGGCGCAAGCATCTCCTCGGCACCCTCGGCAAGCGCCTTCTCGTACGCCGCATGGGCGTCCTCGACGTGCACGTACGGGATCGAGCCCGGCACCTCGGGCGGGTTGACCGCACGCACCGCCCCACCGCCCTTCTCGGAGTAGGTGAACATGTGAACCCGTCCGCCGTCCGGAGCCGGGAAGTCCATGGTGAACGTCCAGCCGAGGACTGTCGCGCACCATGCCTTCGTGGCTGCTGGATCGTTGCTCGCCAGGTCGGTGTGGGTGATCCACCCGTAGAGGTCCCGCGTGAACTCGTGGCGGGGCGGCGACTCGGTCTCGCCGGAGTCGTCAGGTGAGGGTGACGTATGCCGGGTGTCAGCCATATCGCTCGGACTCGGGATGGGTGCTACGCGAACCTAACAAGGAGGCCCGGACGCTGTCCAACCCCGGAACGGTTCAGCTCCCTTTTGACTCCAGACTGAGGATCTCACTTGCGCGCCTGCGAGATCTTCGACACAGTAGTTGATATGACTCCTCGCGCCCTCGGCGAATTCGAGCTCGCCGTTCTCGTTTGCGTCGGCGTCCTCGGCGACGACGCGTACGGCGTCGCCGTACGCGGGGCTGTGTCGAAGCGGCTCGGCCGCGAATGCGCCATCGGAGCGGTATACACCACGCTGCAGCGCCTGGAGAACAAGGGGTTCGTCAGGTCCTGGACGTCCGACCCCACTCCCGTGCGCGGCGGACGCGCGAAGCGCTGCTTCGCGTTGACCGCCGCTGGCCAGCGCGTCATTCGCCAGGCGCAGGCGAGAGCGCAACGGCTGTGGAGCGGATCCGGACTGAGGTTGTCCGACACGTGACCCTCGCACTCATCGAGACCGTGCTCGCCGGCCTCAACGTGGACCGCGCCCTTCGCGACGCGATCACGGGCGACCTGATCGAAGAGCGCGCCGCGCTGGCGGCAGCCCATGGCGACCGGTTCGCCGATCGGTGGATGCGGCAGCAAATCCTGTGGTCAGTGCCCTCGTTCGTGCTGGGGGCGGTTCGGAACGGAGGAGTGCGGCTGATGGCCGCTACTGTTGGAGCGGCGTGCGCGGCATTGCTGGCAGTCGGCGCGTGGATCGGCGTGTCGGCGGCCGTGGTGTCGTCGCTGGTCTCGCCGGAAGCGATAGGGCGTTTGATGATGTTCGCTCTCGTGATCGATCTCGCTTACGGCGCCGCGGGCGGCTATCTGGCGGCACGTCTTGGACGGGCGGCGCCGCTCGGCGCGGCGTTCGTCCTTGGCGTCCTTGGCGTCCTGCTCACCGCCATATCGGGCGGAGATACGCAAAGTTGGTATCGCCCGGCGCTCCAGATCCTGCTCATCCCCGCGGCGGTGAGCGGAGGATGGCTGCGGGCGCGTCATCTGGCCCGACGCGGGCACTCGGCGTAACCGAGACCGCGCCGCGCCGATCGCGGCGCGGCAGACCATTTCCCTACCCCTTCTGAGGGAGAATGGCTCTTGTGCTTATTTCTCCTACATAGTGGTATATATCAGCGCAAGTCGCCACGTCACAAGGCGCACGGTTGCCTCCATTCCGGGATTCGTCGATGACTCACTTGACACCTGCTCTCGTTCGCCGGCTTCGCGTCGCGATGCTCGCTACGGTCGTCGGGATCGCTGCCGGACCGACCGGTGCCGTCAGTGCCGGCGCCCAACAGCCCCACGCGCCGGGGATGTGGTCGTGGATCGACCAGTACTACGCCGACTACACCGCGATGAGTGCCGCCCCGACCGGTCCGGCGATGGACAGGTGGCTCGCGCACTACGCGCCGTATGCATTTTTCGAGGACCCCACCGCGGGGCTCAGCGGCATCGGCCACGACCGGATTCGGAAACCATACGTGGAGGCGTTCACCGGACCTCTCGGTCCCGTGCACTGGACGATTCTCCGTCGCGTGACCACCGGTGAATGGACTGCCGTCGAAGGATGGGTAGACGGGACGCAGACAGGTAAACCGGTGCGCGCCCGATTCACGACGTGGCTCAAGATCCATGATGGGAAGATCGTCCATCAGATCGATTACCTCGACTACGCAACCATCAGGCGGCAAGTCGCCGGGGAGGAGGTCGTGCCGCGCGACGGGGGCGAACCTCCGGCGACGCCGACGCGCGGGCGCCGCGATGCCGATCGCGCACTGCGGCTCACCGACGAGTTCTACCGCCGGTACGAATCGCTGCCCGTTGTGACGTCGCCGGCCGCCGGCCTCGCGCGATTCGTCGAGCTGTTGACCGAAGACTTCAGGCTCGAGGATCCCACTGGCCGGTTGTCCTACAGCCCGCGGGCGACAACGCACGCGGCACTACGAGAGGCGCTCGCGACGGGTAACCAGGGGCCCATTCACTGGGAGATCGATCGCAACATCACGGACGGTGAGTGGGTCGCGCTCGAAGGATCATTGCGCGGAGTCTACAAGGGCCATCCGTTCGCAACGCGGTTCGCGACGTGGCTACAGGTGCGCGGAGACAGGATCGCGCGGCAGATCGACTACGTCGATTACGCCACGTTCCGACGAATGACGTCGCCGCCGAAAGCGCCCTGAGCGGCGGAGTACGCATGGCGCACCGCACCGTCACGAGTTGAAGGAGTGACTCAATGAAGACTGGTCGCAGTCGACTACACTTTCTGTTCGCCGGTTTGGGGGCGCTGGTCGTCGTCTGGACCGCGTACAAGGTGACGACGATGCGCCTGACGGCCCGTCTATCGACGGTGGATACCGGCTGCGGATCCGACGCGAACACGGTCGCCGAGTTGGGCCAGTTCAGACGTGATGCGGCGCCGATTCGCTGCGAGCCCTGGGACGTCGGGACCGGTGTCACCGGGTATGTGTGGCGCGCGCCGGCTCCGAGAGCGGCACTGCTGGTCGAGCACGGGTGGGGCGACTACACCCAGCGGTACGTGAAACAGTTCGGTCAGCTCATCCCGCAGCTGCTCCAGCGCGGAATCAGCGTGTACGCCATCGACATGTGGGGGAATGGCCGCTCCCCTGGAGCACGCGGCGCGACCGACCTGCGCGAGACCGTCACCGATCATCTCGCTGCGCGGCGGAAGTTGCGGGAGCAACCGCTACCGGTGTTCGTGCTCGGGCACTCCGTTGGCGGGCTCGTAACGGTCACAAGCACTCTGCGCGATCAGAGCGGTGTGCGCGGCATGGTCCTCATTGCCCCGACACTGGATTGGAAGGTCAGTGGCCTCATGCGCGCCGTTGCCCGAGTGGGAGGCTTTCTCTTGCCGACATTCTCCGTGCCGGTCCCGCCCGGCAATCCGACCGACCAGAGCCGCGACATGCAGTTCAACGAGCGACTGGCGAAAGATCCGCTCTATCACCTGAGCAGCATATCGTGGGTGACTGCTGCGACCGGATCAGCGACAGCGCACGCGAACTGGAATCAGTACCAGCGCATCACCGTGCCCGTCCTGGTGGTAAACGGCACTGGCGACCCGGTGGTGGACGCGAGCAGCAGCCGAGCGTTCATCGAGACAGTAGGATCACAGGACAAGACACTCAGTCTCATCGAAGGAGGGCGACACTCCTTGCTGGATGACCCACCGAGCAACGACGAGGCACTTCGAGTGATCCTGGACTGGCTGGAGCGCCATCTGCGTACGAACAACGAGGTCAAACCGTAGCCCGAATCAACGACAGAACCCATTGGGTGCAGCCTAACGGGTTGGAGTCTTCTCGGATTTCGCTACTCGCCGCGGAGCACGATCGCGGGATGCGTACGCGCCGCTCGGCGCGCGGGGAGAAGCGTCGCGGCGAGCGTCACCACTACCAGCAGCACCGTTGCGATCCCGAACTCCGCGACGCTCGTCGGTTCCACTTCATAGAGCAGGGCGCGCAGGAATCGCGTCGCGCCAAGCGCTGCGACGAGCCCAGAGACGGTGCCGATCGCGACGAGCTTGAGGCCGTCGCCGAGTACGATGCCGCCGACGCGCGCCGGCGCCGCACCGAGCGCCAGGCGAATGCCGAACTCCCGCACCCGTCCGTTCGCCGCGTAGGACACCACGCTGTACACGCCGATCACGCCGAGCAACAGGGCCGCGACGCCGGCGATCGCGATGAGCAGCATCGTGAGACGCACGCGGGCGGTCGCGCCGTCCACCAGCCCGCCGAGAGTGCCGACCCTCGCGGCAGGCACTCGACGGTCGAGCTCCATCACCATCTCCTGAATCGCCGGCGCCGCGGGCAGCTGCGTCCCCCGGATCGCGTACTGCACGTCCCTCGGATCGTACGGCACCGCGGAGCTGTCGGGCGGGAGACCATCCCCGTCGCGCAGGAGGGGAAAGTACACCATCGGCACGTACCCGTCCTCGATGCGCTCCCAGTGCACGTCGCCAACCACGCCGACGATCGTGAACGGCATCGGCGCCGCGCCCGGGCGCGGTACTCGCTTGATCCGCCGGCCGACGACATCGGTCGTCCCGAACAGACCCGTCGCAAGGCGTTCGCTCACCACCACTGCCGGCGTGCCGCGCAGGTCGCCGCGTCGGAAGCTCCGTCCGGCGCGCAGCGGAATTCCCATCACGCGGAAATATTCGGCGCTCGCCAGGTTGCCGGCCGAGGCGACCATCGACCGTCCTTCCTCGTCCCCGGCCTGGAGCTGCATTTCGAGACTCGGCGCGCCGCGACTCGCGAGGGGAAGGCTCTGCGCCACGGCGACGGACGTGACCCCGGGGAGCGCTTCCAGCCGATCGATCATCTTCGCGTGAAACGCCGCCTGCGCGGCGTACGACGTGTAGCCGTCCCAGGGTAGCGACACCTGGAACGTCATCGCGTTCTCGGGCTGGAAGCCGATCTTCGCGTTGCGCAGGTTCCAGAAGCTGCGGCCGAGCAGTCCCGTCGCCACGAGCAGTGTGAGCGCGATGGCGACCTGGAAGGCGACGAGGCTGTTCTGGGCGCGCCGCCACGTACGGCTCGCCGTGGATCGCGACGCGCGGAGTCGATCGAACAGCCCGCCGACTCCGGTGCGCGTCAGCGCAATGAGCCCGACGGCGGCGCCGATCGGCGTCGCGCATCCAACCACCAGCGCCACCGTCTCGGCGGCGAACGAAACTTCGTGAAGCCGCGGGATCTCGCGCTCCGTGAACCCGAACTTGGTGGACAACGCGAGAGCGGCAGCGGGGAGTGCGGCGATCGCCGCCGCCAGGCCGAGCACGATGCCTTCAATGACGAACCGTTGCGCCAGGGCAAGGCGGCTCGCGCCTAACGACAGCGCGATGGCGATCTCGTGGCCGGCCCGCTCGGTCCGGAGCAGGAACAGGTTGATGACGTTCGTCGTCGCGATGAGCAGGACGACACCGACCAGCACGCCGAGGAGAACGAGCTGCGGACGGACGGACGCCACCGTGGCGACCTTGAGCGACTCCACGGAGACGCGGGCCCGGCTCTCCTGCAGTATCTCGGATGTGATCAGCGGGAAGCGCGCGACGAGCGACGGGATCGACGCGCGCAGCTCCGCCTCGGCGCGCGACGGTTCGATGCCGTCGCGCAGGCGACCGATGACGTTGAAGCCGCGCGCCGTGATCTGCGGCCGGTTGACGGGCACCGTGGCGGGGTAGAAGAGGTCCACCGACGCCGTCGGAAACGCGAACGAACGCGGGAGGACGCCGATGACGTTGCGTGCCCCGCGGTTGATGTCGATGCGGCGGCCGATGATCGACGAGTCCGCGCCGTAGCGCCGCCGCCAGAGGTTCTCCGAGATGAGGATCGCGCTGCGGGGATTCGACCACGACGTATCGCCGCGCTCGAAGAGCTGGCCGAGCAACGGCCGCGCCCCGAGCAGCGTGAACGTGTTCGGCGTCATCATGGCGACGGTCACGCGCTCGGGGGCGTCGCCATCGGTGATGTTGAACTCTTCGCTGGTCCAGTACGCGCCGAGCTCGGTGAAGGAGCGCGCGCTCTTGGCGAAGTGGAAGTAGGTGGCCGGGGAGTGCAGGTCGCCCGGCGCGGCGATGCCGTCGGTGTGGAAGCCGACCCGCACGAGCCGGTCGGGGTTGTCGTAGGGGAGGTCGCGAAGGAGAACGCCGTAGACGATGGTGCCGATGCCGACCACGGCGCCGACGCCGATGCCGAGTGTGGCGATGACACCAGCGGCAAAGCCCGGCGCGCGGTGCAGCCGGCGGACGGCGAAGCGAACGTCCCGAGCAAGATTGTCGAGGGCGACGACACCGCGCGCAGCGCTCGTTTCCTCGCGGAACCGCTGCATACCGCCGAAGCGAAGCACAGCGGTGCGCCGAGCGTCGGCTTCGCTCATGCCACGGCGGATGTTCTCCGCCGTCTCCATTTCCAGGTGAAAGGCGAATTCCTCATCCTGCTCGGCCGCGACGCGCGAGCGGCGGCGGAACAGCTCCCGGATGCGCGCGAGCGCAGCACGTGCATGGTACAGCATCGATTCAGCTCTCCGCGGCGAGGACGAGACCGACGGCGCTGACGAAGCGGTTCCAGGACGCGAGCTCTTGCCCCAGCGCGCGCCGTCCGGCAGCGGTGAGCCGGTAGTACTTGGCGCGCCGGCTGTTCTCCGTGATGCGCCACTCCGTGTCGATCCATCCCCGTTGCTCCAGCCGGACGAGCGCTGGGTAGATGGAGCCCTGCCCTACCTGCAGCGCATTTTGGGAGAGCTGCTCGATGCGGTGGGTGAGTCCCCAGCCGTGCATCGGTGTGAGTGAGAGCGTCTTGAGGATGAGCAGGTCGAGGGTGCCCTGCAGGACCTGTTCGTTGGTAGCGGGCTTGGCCAGAACGTCTCCTCCCGAATGACAGGAGGAAGGTTGCCCATCTCCTCCCGAATGTCAAGAGGACGGTGCACGCATCCCCCGGTGGGCATGGCCAAGGGCGGGTGCGCGACTACAAGATTCTCACGACCCCCACTGGAGCCTTGAATGATTTCCTCCCTGCCGCGCCGAACGGCCGGTATCGCGACATTGCTGATCGTCGCCGCCACATCAGCCGGCGCGCAGGCCAAACGCCCCATGAGCATCATGGACATCATGGAGCTGAAAAACGTGGGCGGCGTCGCGCTGTCGCCCGATGGGTCGAAGGTCGCCTACACCGTCAGTGGTTGGGAGCACCCCAACGCGCGGCCGTCCACGGACTCCACGAAGCCCGATACCACGAAGGGCGACAAGCACGACATGCGCGCCCACATCTGGATGGTGCCCGCCGCCGGCGGCACGCCGCGCCAGCTCACCTTCAGCGAACGTGGCGAGAACAACCCGCAATGGTCGCCCGATGGCCGCTCGCTCGCGTTCACGTCGGCGCGCGGGACCGGCACGGACGTCAAGACACAGGTCTGGATTCTGCCGATGGACGGCGGCGAGGCGTATCAGCTCACGACCTCGAAGGAGAATGTGACCGGTTTCGAGTGGTCGAAGGATGGCACACGCATCGCCTTCCTCGCGGTTGACACGCTGCCCAAGACCGACGAAGCGAAGGTCGCTCGGCGCGATGATCCGCAGGTGTTCGAGGAAAACTTCCGCCTCGCGCACGCGTGGGTGATCGACGTCGCGACGAAGCGCGCCACCGAGGTGGCCCACGGCAACATCACCGTGAATGGTGCGCCGAGCTGGTCGCCTGATGGGACGCGCCTCGCGTTTCAGGCGGCGCCGACGACGATGATCCGCGACACGCGCTCGGACATCTACGTCGTCACGATCGCTGACAAGTCGATGAGGAAGATCACGACGAAGTCCGAGGCGGGATCGCCGCCGGCGTGGTCGCCGGACGGGAGGACGATCGCATACACGGTGCTGCCGCAGAGCCACACGGCTCGCCCCGACAGCATCATGGACCGCGAGATCGGCAACGACCATCTCATCCTCTACGATGTCGCGACGAGCACGGCGAAGGACACGTACGATCCGAAGCTGGACGTCTCGGCTGGCAATCCGCGTTGGACGCCGGATGGGTCGCGTGTGTTGTTCACGACGGGCGAGCGGGCGTGGGCGGCGGTGTATGCCTACGACGTCAAGGCGGGCAAGCTGAACCGTGTCGTCGACAAGGTCCTGATCGGCCAGCCGTCGCTCTCGCGCGACGGGCGGCTCGCGGCGTACACGTTAGGTTCGTCGAATGCCCCGCCCGACGTATACATCAGCGACCTGTCATTTGCGTCACCGAAGAAGCTCACCGACGTCAACCCGCAGGTGCGCCATCTCGCGTTGGGCGAGACGGAAGTGATCACGTGGAAGAGCACCGACGGGACGCCGGTCGAAGGCATCCTGCTCAAGCCGGTTGGATACGAGGCCGGGCGCAAGTATCCGTTGCTCGTCGAGGCGCATGGAGGCCCGACCGGGGCCACGAACGCCGGGTTCAAGGCGAGCTGGGGTTCGCCGGGGCAGGTGTGGGCGGGACAGGGGTGGGCGGTATTGTACCCGAACCCGCGCGGCTCGACGAACTACGGCGAGAAGTTCATGAAGGCGAACATCATGGACTGGGGTGGCGGCGACTACCGCGACATCATGACCGGCGTCGATGAGGTGATCAGGCGCGGGATTGCCGACTCGTCGAAGATGGCGTTCGAGGGGTGGAGCTACGGCGGCTACATGACGTCGTGGGTGGTGAGCCAGACGAACCGGTTCAAGGCGGCGCGCATGGGCGCGGGGCTGTCGAACCTGGAGAGCATGTACGGGACGACGGACATCCCGGGCTATATCGGCACGTTCTTCAGCGGCATCCCGACGAAGCAGACGCTCGACTTCTATCGCGAGCGCTCGGCGATCCAGTACGTCGATAACGTGACGACGCCGCTCCTGATCCAGCACGGCGGCAATGACCAGCGCGTGCCGGTCGGCCAGGCGATGGAGTTCTTCCGCGCACTCAAGGATCGCGGGAAGACGGTCCAGATGGTTTTCTATCCGCGGGCGGGGCACGGGCTCTCGGAGTACTACCACCAGATCGACAAGATGCAGCGCGAGCTGGACTGGATCACGAAGTACACGTTAGGCTCTCAGCAGCGCGTGCTTCAGTGACGTCGTCATTCCGAGCCGAGGCCGCCAAGCGGCCGTAGTCGAGGAATCGCAATCATCCCGTTAGACGGACTGATCCCTCTACCGGGATGAGGAAGAAAACCAAGCGCAGATTACGCCGATTCCGCAGAAGAACGCAGATTCTCCCTCTACCGGGACCCTCGATGCTCTCGCCAGCGGCCGGGAAGGAGAACGGGGAAACTCCCCGAGTACGCTTGTTCTCGAACTCCACGTCTCTCGCTACCGAGGGCTTCTGCGAAATCGGCGAAATCTGCGTCAATCTGCGTCAGGTTTTTTTCAGAACCTCCCGGCAGAGAGGCAGGCACTTTACCGGAGGGATTCATGTTCACACGCCTCACGTGCATCATCGCGCTTGCCGCGGCCGCTGCACTCGGCGGTTCGCGCCTGCCGGCTCAGGACCGGCCGGCTCCACCGCCGCTCCCCGCGGGACAGACGAACAACCCGTTCCCGCAGGCGATAGTCGCCGATGAGGGCGTCATCGCCGTCACGTTGCGTGAGTTCGCGTCGCTGCCCGACATCAATGGCGTCGCCGCACGCGCGATGACGCTCGTCGAGGAGTCGGCGACGCGGCGGCTTTTCGTGAGCGACATGCACGGCTTGTTGTACGTCCTCAGTCCCGATGGGCGAACGGTGAGCCCGTACCTCGACCTCCGTGACCCGAAGTGGGGCGTGGCCGTGTTGTCGCAGGGGCGCGAGCGCGGGGTGCAGAGCTTCACGCTCCACCCGCAGTTCGCCCAGGCGGGCACGCCCGGGTTCGGCCGGTTCTACACCTACACTGACGTCGCTACGGGGACAGCGACGCCGGACTTCACGACGCCTAACGCCACGTCCACGCACGAGACCGTGTTGCTCGAATGGAAAGCGAAAACCCCAGGTGCCGCGACCTATGACGGCGAGGGCCCGCGTGAGCTGTTCCGGCTCCGTCAGCCGTTCGCCAATCACAACGGCGGCGCGATCGCGTTCAACCCCACCGCGCGTGCGGGGTCGCCCGACTTCGGGCTGCTCTATGTGGGCGTCGGCGACGGCGGCAGCGGAGGCGACCCCATGGGGCTCGCGCAGAATCTCGGCTCCGCCTTCGGCAAGATCCTCCGCATCAACCCGCTCGGTAATAGCGGCCGCGGCGGCAAGTACGGCATCCCCATCGCGAATCCGTTCGTCTCGACGGCCGGCGCGTTGCCGGAGATCTTCGCGTACGGTGTGCGCAACCCGCAGCGCTTCGCCTGGGACTCGAAGAACGGCGCCATGTTCTCGAGCGACATCGGTCAGAACATCGTGGAGGAAGTGAGCCCGGTGACGGCCGGCGCGAACCTCGGCTGGAACACGTGGGAGGGCAGCTACCGGTTCGTCAGCCGGCAGGCGGTTCGCACGGATTCCGTCCGTGGTGATCCGAAGGTCACGTATCCGATCGTCGAGTGGGACCACGTCGACTCGGTTCTGCTGGACAACGGCCGGTCCGCGTCCGTCGGCCTCGTCGTCTACCGGAGCACCACGATCCCGCAGCTCACCAACCGGATCGTGGTCGGCGACATGCCGAGTGGCGAGGTGTTTCACGTGAGTGCGGACACGCTCCCGAACGGTGGGCAGGACGCGGTCCGTCGCGTGCTCTTCGTGACGGCACCAGGCGCGACGCCGCGCCCGGCGCTCGAGATCATTCAGGAAAAAAACCGCACGCGGGGGAAGACCGTCGCTCAACGCGCGGACCTGCGATTCGACGTGACGGCGGACGGGCGGATCTTCGTGCTGAACAAGGCCGATGGGATGATTCGGGTGATGGAGCGATAAGTGGAGTTCCGATTCGTGGACCTGCGCGCTGCCACCCTGCTGCTCTCGCTTGTCACCACCGCGCTGCCTGCTCAGGAGCGCGATGTCATCATCACCGGCGGCTGGCTCTTCACCTCGACCGGCGCCGCGCGCATCCGCAATCCCGGCATCGTGATTCGGGGGGCCAAGTTCCTGCGTGTCGGCGGCGACCTGTCGATCGCCGCGCCTAACGCTGAGCGCATCGTCGTCGCGGAGAGCGAGACGGTCATTCCGGGCCTGTTCGACCTCCACGCCCACTACGCAATCGAGCTCTTCGACGCCGGCCGGAAAGACGAAACCGTCGCCTACCCGTCCCTGTTCCTCGCGAACGGCGTCACGTCCACCTTCCCGGCTGGCGAGATGGATCCGGACGTCATGCGCGAGCTGCGCATCCGGATCGAGAACGGTGTAGAGCCCGGACCGCGGCTGCTCAACTCCGGCCCGTACTTCGGCACGGCGCGCCCCGGCTGGGACCGCAACATGACCGCGCAGCAGATCTACGCCGAAGTGGATCACTGGGCCGAACGCGGTGCCAGGGGCTTCAAGGCCAAGGGCATCACGCCCGACCAGCTACGCGCGCTCATCGAGCGCGCGCACGTTCACGGGCTGACCGTCACCGGCCATCTGGATTCCGGCAATCGCAACAGCGTGAACCCGCGCGACGCGATTCTCTCGGGAATAGATCGCATCGAGCACTTCATGGGCGGCGATGCATTCACACCCGACAGGCCGGCATACGCGTCGTACGAACGGATGACGTTCGACACGCCGGAGTTCGCGCGTATTGCCGAGCTGTACAAGCGACAGGGCACGTACTTCGACGCGACCCTGAGCGCGTACGGCTATTATGGAAAGCGGGACCCCGACGTCTTCACGTATTTCGTCGATGAGAAGAAGTTCCTCACGCCGTACATGCGGTCGGTGATCGACGCGCGTCCGCCACGCCGGGTCAATGAGCAGTTCGAGAACATCTACTGGACGAAGCGCAAGGAGATCAAAGCCTTCTACGACGCCGGCGGGGGTGATCTCATCACGCTCGGCACGGACCATCCGAGCTGGGGCGAGTTCTTCTCGCCGTTCTCGGTCCACCGCGAGCTGCAATCGCTCTCGCGGTCCGGCATTCCGAACGCAGCCGTCCTTCGCATCGCGACGATCAACAGCGCCCGCGCCATGGGGCTCGGCGACCAGCTTGGCTCGATCGAGGTGGGAAAATGGGCGGATCTCGTGGTTGTTCGTGGCAACCCCCTCGAGGACATTCGTCGGACGCGCCAGCCGCGTGTCGTCATCAAGGCGGGGCGAACATACGACCCGGAAGCGCTCATGGAGTCGGTGAAGGGGAAGATCGGGCCGGTGAACGCGGCCGACACGGCTGCGTGGGCCCCGACGCCGCGCGGCGGTCGCGGAGGAGTGCAGTAGATCGGAGCGGAGCAGGCGCTTCGCGCGTCCGCCGCCACATCGCATCGTCCTCCGCTGAAGAGCGCGCATCGTCAGATGGCGTACCTGTACAATGCGGCGTGGCCTGGCAGCGCGGCGTCGGGAGAACACCCATCGGGAGTCAGGATACGGCGGACGCGGTGCGTCCATCACCTCTATTATACTCGTGACGTGCACCCTGACCTCGTGGACGACGCCTCATGACGCTCCATACTGTCGAACACGCGACGCGGTATCTGTTCTTTACCGGAAAGGGCGGCGTCGGCAAAACGTCGCTCGCCTGTGCCACTGCACTGGCACTCGCGGAACGCGGAAGACGCGTCCTCATCGTATCGACCGACCCTGCGTCGAACCTGGCTCAGGTGCTCGAGTGCGATGTCGGCCCGACGATCGCTGACGTCCCCTCGGTGCCGCGACTGAGCGCCGTGAACATCGACCCCGACGCGGCGGCTTCCGCTTACCGCGACCGCATCATAACGCCGCTTCGCGCAACGACGCCCGAGACGACCATCGCGCAGATGACCGAGCAGCTCTCCGGTGCCTGCACGACGGAGATCGCCGCGTTCGACGAGTTCACGAAGCTCATTACGGACGATGACGTCCGGTCAACGTTCGATCACGTGATCTTCGACACGGCACCAACGGGACACACGCTTCGCCTGCTGCAACTGCCCGGCGCCTGGACTCGCTTCATCGAGGCGAACCCCGACGGCGCTTCGTGCCTCGGCCCACTGTCCGGACTGGAGGCGCACCACACTCAGTATGCCGCTACCGTGAAGGCACTGCGCGACCCCGCCACGACGACCGTACTGCTGGTCAGTCGCGCCGAGCGGTCGGCCCTCGCGGAGGCGAGCCGTACGAGCGCCGAGCTGTCGGCCCTGGAGATCGAGAACCAGCGTCTGATCGTGAATGCGGTGTTTCGTGCGACAGACGCGAGTGACCCGCTCGCCCGCGCGCTCGAGGAGCGAGGGCGTGAGGCGCTCGGAGCGCTTCCGCCACACTTACGCACCTTACCGCTCGAGACGGTTTCGCTTCGACCGCTGAACGTCGTCGGGATTGCCGCGCTCCGCGCGCTGCTGTCCGATGTCCCACTCAGTGTCGAAGCGACCGACGCTCCGCCGAGCGACGACGCGTTACCGCCCACGCTCGGCTCCCTCGTGGACGAGATCGCGCGTCTGGATCACGGACTCGTCATGGTCATGGGGAAAGGCGGAGTCGGCAAGACGACGATCGCGGCCGCGGTCGCGGTGGAGCTCGCGGCGCGTGGCCTGACGGTTCACCTGTCGACGACCGATCCCGCGGCGCACCTCGCGGACACGGTCGCGGGCGAAGTGCCGGGGCTCACCGTCTCGCGCATCGACCCCAAGGCGGAAACGGAGCGCTACGTGCAGCGCGTGCTCGCGACGAAGGGTAAAGACCTCGACGAGGAGGGGCGGCGCGTGCTGCTGGAGGACCTCCGCTCACCGTGCAGCGAAGAGGTCGCGGTCTTTCACGCGTTCTCGCGCATCGTGAACGAGGCGCGGCGCGGCATCGTGATCCTCGACACGGCGCCGACGGGACACACGCTGCTGCTGCTCGACGCTGCGGGTTCCTACCATCGGGAAGTCCTTCGGACCAGCGCGATTCCCGCCGAGCGTATCGTGACCCCGCTCATGCGTCTCGGGGATCCGGGCTACACGATGGTCGTGCTTGTGACGCTCGCAGAGCCGACGCCAGTCGAGGAGGCGTCGCAGCTGCAGGCCGACCTCCGGCGCGCCGGGATCGAGCCGTTCGCCTGGGTCATCAACCAGAGTCTCGTGGCAGCCGGCGTGACGGACCCGCTCTTGCGCGCTCGCGCCGGCGCCGAACGCCCGCTGATCGAGCGCGTTTGGCGCGAGCTGGCGGTTCGAGCCGCGATCGTGCCGATGCTGGAGACACCGCCGGTAGGTCCGGACGCGCTACGCGGGGTGCTGCACGCCACGGCGGCCCTCATGGCGGCGAACAAAGGAGCCAACGCTGACGTCCGGACAGCGCTCAGTGACGTCCACAACCGTTTGGATTAGTCGAGCACGGCTGTAAGCCAAGACACCACTGACCTCGAGTTCAGGAAGTAGCAAACAATCGATCGGGCGAATGAGATGCGCGCGGCGGGGCGATCCCACCGCGCGTATTTTGTTGTCGACGCTCAATCCTCTCCTGGAGGCCTCAGGTGCTTCGTTCCGCGCTCGCAGTCAGTGCCATCCTCGTCGCCATCGGCTGCCCCGCCCTCGCCCGGTCGCAGCAGGCGCCGGTCGTATTCACGGGCGCGTCGGTCATCCCGATGGATCGCGAGACCGTCCTCACCAATCAGACGGTCATCGTCGAGAACGGACGCATCACGTACGTCGGCGGCCCGAGGTCGGCGCCAGCAGGCGCGACGTCCGTAGACGTACGCGGCAAGTTCCTCATGCCCGGGATCGCCGAGTTCCATGCGCACGTGCCGAGCGGCCAGCAGGCCGTGCATGCGCACCGAACGCTGTCATTGTACGTGCTCGCTGGAGTCACGACCGCTCGCGGCATGCTCGGAGCGCCAATGCACCTCGCGCTGCGTGATAGCATCGCAGCCGGACAACTGCTCGGCCCGCGCCTGCTGACATCGGGGCCATCGTTCAACGGTAACTCGGCGACGTCGCCGAGCGTCGTGGCGTCGATGGTCCGCGATCAGAAGGCCGCCGGCTACGATCTGCTCAAGATCCATCCCGGAGTGCCGAGAGCGGCGTTCGATTCGCTCGCTGCCGTCGCGAACGCGCTGCGCATTCCGTTCGCCGGGCACGTGCCGCTCGAGGTCGGACTCGATCTCGCGCTCACGTCGAAGTACTCCACGATCGACCATCTCGACGGCATCGTCGAGGCGATGTACGCGGGCCCGCAGCCACTGACCGCGCAGGTGAACGGCTTCTTCGGGCTCGGCATCATGCGGCAGCTCGACCAGTCGCGCTTCGGCGCGATCGTCGATCGCGTGAAAGCATCGGGGGTGGCGATGGTCCCGACGCAGATCCTGATGGACAACTACGCGAACGATGCGACCGGTGACGAGCTGACGTCGCTCCCCGAGTTCAAGTACTGGGTCCCGCAGCAGGTCGCGGCGTGGCGGACGAGCAAGAACAACCTGCTCGCGCAGTCTCAAGTGCCGCGCGAGCAGCGACAGGAGTTCATTGCCTTGCGCCGGCGTATCGTCAAGGCGCTCTACGACGGCGGCGTGCCCTTCCTCCTCGGCTCCGATGCCCCGCAGTTGTGGAACGTTCCCGGATTTTCGGCGCACCGCGAGCTGGGGGCGCTGGTGGCGGCGGGCCTGACGCCGTATCAGGCGCTGCGCACCGGAACGGTGGACGTCGCGAAGTTCCTGGGCGAGGAAGGGCGGTCGGGTGTCGTGCGCGTCGGCGCGCGCGCCGATCTGTTGTTGCTGGATGCGAATCCACTGTCCTCGATCGCGAACTCGCTCCGCATCAATGGCGTCGTCGTGAATGGGCGCTGGATCGGGCCGGCCGAGCGGGAGCGGATGCTGGGCGCACTGGCGTCGCAATAGCGGCGGGGCGGAGGCGGTTCCAGGATCCCGCAAACGGTGCGTCATTGCGTGTCTCTGTCGGCGCGTCTATCGTGATGCACTGATATGGACTGGGTTCTGGAGCAGCTGCGTCGCGAGCTGACGGGCCGTTATGAGCTCGAGCGCGAGATTGGACGCGGCGGCATGGCGGTCGTCTACCTCGCGCGCGACGTGCGACACGAACGGCGGGTGGCGCTCAAGGTGCTGCACCCCGAGCTCGGTGGGGCACCCGGAGTCGACCGGTTCCTGCGCGAGATTCGAACCGCGGCCAGCCTCCTCCACCCGCACATCCTTCAGGTGCACGACTCTGGCGCGGTCGGCGATCTCCTGTTCTACGTCATGCCGTATGTCGAGGGCGAGAACCTGAGGCAGCGGCTCGACCGCGAGGGTCCGCTCCCCGCCGAGGAGGCGGCGCGCCTCGGGCGAGAGGTCGCCGACGCCCTTGCCTACGCGCACGAGCGCGGTGTCGTGCATCGCGACATCAAGCCCGAGAACATCCTGCTGGCGTCCGGACACGCGCTGGTCGCCGACTTCGGAATCGCGCGCGCGGCGGATGCCGCCGGCATCCGGCGTGTAACGTTGACCGACGCCGGCTTGGCCGTCGGGACGCCGGCGTACATGAGCCCGGAGCAAGCGGCGGCCGACCCACGGGTGAACGGGCGGGCCGATCAGTACGCGTTAGGCTGCGTCGTGTACGAGATGTTGACAGGCGCCCCGCCGTTCACTGGCCCAACACCGCAGGCGGTGATGGCGCGGCACGCCCGCGACCCGGTGCCACCGCTGTCCACGGTTCGTGCCGTGCCCGCGCCGCTCGAAACGGCGGTGACCCGGGCGTTGGCGAAGGCGCCGGCGGATCGATGGCCATCGGCCCGCGCCTTCGGGGAGGCGCTCGAAATCGCGAGCACCGGGGCGGCGCTGCCGCACGTCGGCGTGCCTAACGTTCCGACCGAGGTGGCGCACGCCGTCCGAGCGCGACGCTCGCGCTATGTGCTCGGCGGCATGGTCATAGGCGTATTGGCCCTGGGTGCGTTCGCCGCCTGGCAACGTGCGCAACCCGACGCCGCGTCCGCGTCGGGCGCGGCGGCCACGCCGGCGCCCGCGGTTGCTGGTCAGTCAATCGCGGTCCTACCGTTCGAGAACACGAGCGGCGACGCGGAGAACGAGCACTTCTCGGATGGCCTCACCGACGAGTTGATCGGGACGCTGAGCACGATCCAGGGACTCGAGGTCGCCGCGCGGACGTCGTCGTTCGCGCTCAAAGGGCGCGGCCTCGATGCCCGAACGATCGCCGACACGCTCGGCGTCGAGACCTTGCTCGAGGGAAGCGTGCGACGCGATAAGACGCGACTCAAGGTCGCGGTCCAACTCGTGAACCCGAAAGCCAACACGGTGCTGTGGCATGCGACGTTCGATCGTGAGCTGCGCGATGTGTTCGCGGTACAGGCCGAGATCGCGCAAGCGATCGTGGCGGCGTTGAAAGTTCGCCTGTCCAACGACGAACGAACTCGCCTGGTCGACCGTCCCACGCACGATCTCGAGGCATACGAACTGTACTTGAGGGGACGACAAACCTGGAACCTGCGCGGGCCCGAACGCCTGGAGCGCGCAGTCGCCTACCTCCGTGGGGCGACGGAGCGGGACCCGCAGTTCGCGATGGCATACGTCGGGCTGGCGGACTTGTACGTGAACCTCGCGAATTACGGCCAACTCCCGACGCCTCAGGCGCTCTCGCTCGCCGAACGGGCGGTGAACCGCGCGCTCGAGCTCGACTCCACCCTTGCCGAGGCGCACGCGTCCCGCGGGTTCATCCTGACGTCGCGCCGTGCGTTCGCGGAAGCCGAGCGCGCCTTCCGCGAAGCGATCGCGCTGAACCCCAACTACCCGACGGGGCATCACTTCTATTCACTTCTGCTCATGGGGCTCGGCCGACTAGACGAGGCGCTGGAGCACAATCGCGCGGCGCGTCGCCTGGACCCGCTGTCGCTGCCGGCGAACGCGAACTTGGGAATCATCCTCTGTCAGGCGCGCGACTACTCCGGTGCACGGCGAGAGCTTCAGCGCACGCTGACGTTGGCCCCCAACTTTCCGCTAACCCTCTACTACCTCGGCGTGGTGCATGCGGCGGAGCGGTCATACGATGAGGCGACGGCGGTGCTCGAGCGGGCCGCCGGCGAGGCGCCGGCGTTCCCAGGCGTGAAGGCAGCACTCGCGTACAGCTATTCACGCCTCGGAAGGCAGCGCGAGGCGGACGGGATCGTTGAGGACCTGCGACGGACGGGGACCGACGCGCGCGGCAGGCTGAACCTCGCACTTGCGCACGCGATGCTGGGAGAGACGGACAGTGCGTTCACGTTGCTCGGTCAAGCCCAGTGGGACTTACCCGAGATGATCGAGCTTCGAGCAGATCCGCTGCTAGCGCCCCTTCGCGCGGACCGGCGCTACGATGCGCTCCTGCGGGCCCTCGGGCTCGAACGGTGACGCCATTCCGTCGCGCGAGCGGCGCGAGGCACCAATCACCTCAGTGGCGGCGCCAATGCGAACACCGCGTCGAGTCGGAGGCGCCCGCATACGTCGCGCTGTCGGCAGCAGGCGAGCTCGTGGAACTCGATGTCCGCGCCGCGCAGAACGGTGTTGATGGACTCGCATACGTGGTGCGCTAACTACGTCATACCGCGTATGGAGTGGCGGCGATCGCCGCCGAAAATTCATCGCATCACACCTCGGGCTGAGATCATTTCCCCGCTCGCCCGCGGGGGCCGGGGCGATGTTTCGACTTCATCCGTTCGAATTGGCGGCCGCGGTCGCTCTCGTGGGTGGATGCACGCGACCGACGTTTGGTTTCCGGCCCTCGCTGACTTCGCAGGTTCCTGATAGTACGGTTGTCCGCGTCCGCACCCGGAACGGTCAGCCTCCGGTCACCGGCCGCGCGCTCGACTGGCAGACCGGGCGCCCACGGATCATCACGTCGGCTGGCGACACGGGAGCCGTTCCTCGGGGAGGAACGCTCGAAGTGCGACACTACCGCCACGGTCTGAAACCCGGCGCCGAGTGCTTCGTATGGGTTTGCCATAGGAGGACCACCTCCCACCTGGCGAGCCCATGAAACCCAACGCGCTGCTGACGATCACGTCGCTGCTCTCGATCCTGCTCATGTCGGTCCACATCACGGACGACATCGTCCGTGGCATATCGCCAGCGCGCCCCGATAACATTGGCGCGGTGGTCATCTTCGTCGTTTGGCTCGTCGGAACGCTGATGCTCGCTGAGCGGCGACTCGGGTACGTCATCATGCTCCTCGGTGGGGTCTTTGCCGCGGCCATGCCGTACCTTCACATGACGGGGAGGGGATACCCCGCGATCGCCAAGTCCAGCGGAGGGTTCTTCTTCGTCTGGACGCTCATCGCGGTCGGCGTTTCGGGCACCCTGGCCGTCATCCTCTCGCTCCAGGCACTCTGGCTCCGGCGATCGGGCAGGGCGCGCTCGGCGTAGGGCGCAGGTCGCCTCCTCGTCTCGGAGTGCGCGTCGCCGACGTCGTGCGGACCTACTGCTCGAAGAATCCCTTGGGCGTTTGCCCTTTCAGGAACGGCTCGATGAATCCATGGAGCAGATCGACCTGTGTGATGACGGCCGTGTGTGACGTCGCCGGCAGGATCGCGAGGCGAGATGCCGCGAGCGGTTTCCCCATGTCGCCCATCACGCCGCCGCCGAGCAGCCGAAACAGCGCGACGGAATGCTCGAGCGTCACCACGTCGGCGTCGCCGGCGATGACGAGCACCGGCGTCTTCAACGCCTTCAGGTCCGCCTCCCACGCCATCGGCTCCTTCTCGAGCGCGATCAGTTTCCTCGCCAGCTCCGGGAAGCCATTCGGATTTGCCGCCAGCCTGGGATACTCCTTCGCGAACGGCATCGCGGTGAGCATCTCGACCGTCATCTGCGGGATCGCCTCCGTGTACACTGGCTGCCATCCTTTGAGGTCGTAGGCGACGGACGCCGCGACGAGCTTGTTCACCTTTGCCGGATGCCGGATGGCGAGCTGCAGGCCGACCTGGCCGCCCATCGAGTAGCCGAACACGTCGGCCTTCGCGAGACCCACCGAGTCCATGAACGCGGCGACGTCGTCCGCCAGGTTCGAGTACGTGATCGGCCGATCGATGTCCGTCGTGCGGCCGTGTCCCTGGAGCTCGACGGCGTAGACCGTGTGCGTCCTGGCGAGCCTGGGGATGATCGCGCCCATCGACGGAATGTTCATGTACGCGCCGTGCAGCACGACGAGTGGATCGCCCGTGCCGGAGACTTCGTAGTACATGCGCATGCCGTTGACGCTGACACGCTTGCCGACGGCCTGCGCCTGCGCCACGGTGGCGCCCGCGATGAGCAGCGTTGCAGCAATAAGAGTCTTGTTAGGCATGGAGGAGTCCTCGTGAATCAGGTGCGGGGAAGTGCCGCGCGATCTTTGGCTCGCCACTGAAGAGCGAACGCGATGGCCATTGCGAGATGAATCACGAGGAACAGCTTCGCGATTGGTCGCGCACTGCCGCTGAACACGCCCCAGATGTCGCTGGCCGCCACGCACGAAAAGCCCACCAGGTTGCCGAGGATGATCGCGTTCAGCGCGCTCGACGGTTCCGCGTCACGAGCCACCCAGTTCAGCACGGCGATGCCGATACAAGGGCCGCCGAAGATGCGAAGGAACGCGATCAGCGCCGGAGAAGCATCCGCGGGAACGGCGCCGATACCGAATCGGGATGGAACGAGAAGCATCCCGAGGCCCACCAGCGCCATGTACGCTGCCGCAATCGACAGCACGGCTTTGAGGGTCATGCAAAGAATCTCCTGCGCGCGGCCGCCGAGCCATCCGACGCTCCCGCAGAGCCCGACGCCGAGCACCTCACTGGGTCCACAGCGCCGCCTGGCCTGCAGATTGTGGACCGCTCACCCGTTGGCGTGCGCTTCGGTGTGACGAAACCCCGCCCGGCCGCGTCGGCCGCGGGCGCGGGCTCCGTCGCTCATTGGCGAACGTGGGACGTCTGGCTCTCGCTCAGACGAACGCCCTGCTCCGCCTCGCGCGCGATACGCCTCCCTTCGTCGACGTTCACGCGCGACAGGACGAGCATACCGACGACGAAGAACATCGCGATGGACATGATCGCCAGCTCGCTCTTCCCCGTCGTGCGACTGCTGAACGAGAAGAGGAGCGGCCCGAAGATGCTCGCGAACTTCGCGAAGACGCTGTACAGGCCGAAGAACTCCCCTGACTTGTGCGCCGGGATCATACTGGCGAAGAGCGAGCGGCTGAGCGCCTGGGTGCCGCCCTGCACGAGTCCCGTGAGGAACGCGAGCAACCAGAAGTGCCAGGCCGTCTGCACGAAGGCGGCGAAGATGCTGATCGCGAGGAACACCGACAGGCCGAGCATCACGCCGCGCTTGGCCCCGATCTTCCCCGCCAACGCGCCGAAGAGGAACGCGAACGGCACGCCGAGGAATTGCACGAGGAGGAACGCACCGATGAGGTGCGTCCGGCCGATGCCCTGATCGGTGCCGTACACGCTGGCGAGCCGCTGGATCGTCCCGATGCCGTCGTTGTAGATCATGAAGGCGACGAGCATGAGAAACGCATGCTTGAATCGTCGCAGCTCGCGGTAGGTCTCGCCGATGCGCTTGAACGACGTGACGATCAGATTCACGCGCTCGCCCTCGTCGGGCTCGCGTACGCGCGGCGGCTCGGGCACGAGGCGGAAGAGGGGGATCGAGAAGACAACCCACCACACCGCCACGGAGACCAGAGCGAGTCGCACCGGCAGCGTCGCTTCTCGGGCGGAGAGGCTCTCGCCGTCCGGAAGCCCGAACATGCCGGGCGCGAGAATCCAGGCGAGGTTCAGCGCGAGCAGGATCCCGCCGCCAAGGTATCCCAAGGCATACCCCGCGCTCGAAACACGGTCGATCTGGCCCGGCGGGGCGATGTGCGGCAGGAGAGCCTCGTAGAAGATCGTGCATGCCGCGGCGCTGATGAGCGCGACTGCGAACAGCGTGCGCGCCTCCGTGACCTCGCCGGGGAGGACGCCGAACATGGCGGCGACGGCGAGCACGCCGGGCACCATGGCGATCGCGAGCATCCGTTTCTTCGCCGCGGCAATGTCGGAGAGAGCGCCGAGGACGGGCGACGCCACCGCGACAATGAGGGCGATGAAGATGTGCGTGTCGCTCACCGCCTGGCTGGCGCCGCCCTCGCCGAGTTGATCCTTCGCCACCTCGCCGAAGTAGGCAGGAAAGACCGCGACCATGATCGTGGTCTGCACCGCCGAGATCGCCCAGTCGTACATCGCCCACGCGCGCAGCTCGGGGCGATCGAGACCCAGCCGGGCAAGGAGCGCGGGGCGCGAGGTGATTGGCATGCGGAGCGGTTACGCGGTGGCTGGCATCACGGCCGGAAGGACACGGCGATGCCTGAACCGGCCAACAGGGGGCTAACGGTCCAGCAATGCCCCGTGTCAGTTCTGATCGGCGACCTTCTTCACATCGCCCTTGAGGTACTTGTCGTACCAGCCAAGTATGCGGCGGTGGAAGTCGGTGAAGTCCTCGACGTTCGTGCCCGGCGTGCCGTGGCCGCTGTTCATGTAGTTCACCCACTCGACCGTCTTCCCGAGGCGCCGCAGCGCGTAGAACATCTCGCGCGTGTTGTTCGCCGGCACGTTCGAGTCCTGCTCACCCGTCATGAGCAGGAGCGGCGTCGTTATGCGGTCCGCGAACATGATCGCCGAGTGCGCCACGTACTTCTGCGGCTGCTGCCATAACGTCGCGCCGAGGCGATCCTGGCTCTTCTCCGCCGCGTGCACGTTGCGGACGCCGAGTCGTGGGCTGTCGGTGTAGAAGCTGATGATGTCGACCTTGCCCGAGATGTTGATGGCGGCTTTGAACCGGTTCGTCTGCGTGATGAGCAGGTTCGTCGCGTATCCGCCGTAGCTCGTACCGTGCACACCGAGCTTCGCCGAGTCGGCGACGCCCATCTCGATCAGCTTGTTGGCGGCCGACGTCACGCCCTTCACCCACGCCTCGCCAGGGTAGCCGATATCGAAGTCGACCGACGGCTTGACGACCACGTACCCCGACGCCGTGAGCACGTTGGCCGTCGCGTCGAACGTGTCGTCGAAGAAGTTCTCGTAGACGTTGAACACCGTCGGGTAGCGTTGTCCCTGCGTATACCCGGCGGGGTAGTAGACGACCCCGTACTTCTTGTGTCCGTCCGCATCGAGGTACGACAGCAGCTCGGTCCGCCCGATCTGGCGTTCACGGATCCACGGATTGCCGTCGGTCACGCGCCGCAGGCTGCCTAACGCCGCGTCACCGACGTAGATGTCTGTGGGCCGATTACCGTCACTCGCGGAGATCACGGCCACCGCGCCGTTCCGCGACAGGCGGAAGTTGGAGTAGAGCCGGCTGTCCTTCACGAGGTCCTGCAGCTGCTTCGTCTGGCGATCGAATCGCGCGATCCCGCGCTCCCAGGCGGTCCGCGACGCCGACGTCAGGTACACGTAGCGCGCGTCGGGGCTCCAACCCACGGCGGTCATGCGTGGACCCGTCGCCGACGAGTCGGGCGCGATCTCGAGCATCAGCTCCTTGTTGCCGGTGGCGACATCCGCGACCCACAGTCCCTGACGGTTGGAGAGCAGCAGCAAGTCCCCTGTCGGACTGAACCGAACCGGCGAGAAGCGCTCGCGGGCACGCTGCTCGCGTGCCGCCGCGGACGTGTCGGAGGCTGCGGTATCGCGCGGCGCGCCCGCCGCCGGGCCGGCGATCTGCCGGCCGCCACTGTCGTACGGTGTGCCGACGAACACTCGGCCCTCTTTTCCGTACGCGAAGCGGCGGCCATCCTCGGACCACACGACCGTCGTACTCTTGAGCGACGGCACGAGTATCCGCGTTGACCCGGAGCGGTGGGTTCGAACCACCATGCGATTCTCGGTCCCGAAGATCACGTCGTAATCGGTCTTGGGGGTGACGTCCTCGTTGTACGCGAGAACAGAATCGCCCGCCACGAGCGTGTACGACGAAATCATCCCCTCCGGTACGAGCTCGCGCGTACGGCGCACGGGGAGGTCGTACGCCACGACGGATCGGCGACTGGCTGAGCGCCGGAGCGCATCCCAAGCCAGGAACGGATCACTGCTCGATTGTACGAACACCGGGCCCGTCGTGTACCGGTTGAACGTCTCCTGTGTTGCGCGCTTCCATTCGATCTTACGGAGCGAGAACACGATCGATGTACCGCTGTCGTTCCAACGCACGTCGCTGTTTTCGGCCACGTACGTTCCGGCCGGAGCGGGGACGGTCGTGGTGCGGCCGGTAGCGCGGTCCCAGATCACTGGCTGGAACGACTCGTTATGCAGCACGAGCATGGCGAGCTTCGAGCCGTCCGGCGACCACGCCAGGCTCCGGACGTTCCGCTTGTTCGGGAAGATGGCGCGCGATTTCCCGGTGGCCGTCTCGATCACCCAGACCGTGCCCGCGGTCGGGCGGATGTAGGAGGGATCGCCGTCGCGACGATAGTCGACCCCGAGCCCATCGCGCCGCACCGTGCTGACCGTGGCGAGCCACTGACCGTCGTCGCTCAGATCCGTTTGCGAATACGATGCGACGCTCAAGGCGTCATCGACGGTGAACATCGCCCGCGGGGTCGTCGCCTGCGCGAACAGCGAGGAGGTGAGGGCGGGCGAAACCGCGATGGCGAGCGCTGGAATCAGGCGAGCGAAATGGCGGCTGGGGCGCATTGCGAGTGCTCCGTGCGTCTGGGAACGGACCCAAGGGTGGCTTAGCCTATCACGGCGGCGAGGGGCGTCAAGCCCAGGCGAGGCGGCTCTCATAGAGATCGGCATTCATTGACCACGTCCTCTTGCCGGACTATCGTCGCGAAACGACCAAACCGGATCCGAAAGCCCGCGTGGAATTCGTGTTCCGTACCCGTCCGGCTCCGCTGCGGTGCCGGGTCCGACGGGCTGGCCAAACTCAGGATTGGGGGCTTCTCGAGATGAAGCGCCACCGGATTCTGCTCGCTTCTGTGCTCCTGGTCGGAGGCCTGGCGGCCGCGACTACGTCGACTGCGCTCCGAATCCTCGCGTACTGGGGAGCGCGCGGCGCCGCGAATCTTCGATCGAACGAGCTCGATAACCGGACTTTCGCCTCCGACGGGGTTCTCCTGCGCTATGTCGTGGAAGGAACGGGTGAGCCCGTGCTTCTCGTGCACGGGTTCGCGTCCAGTGTGGAGCACAACTGGCTTCGCACCGGAGTAATCGATGCGCTGGTCGAGGCCGGGTTTCAGGTGGTCGCCTACGATACTCGTGGCCATGGCCGAAGCGAGAAGCCGCACGATCCCGCTCGGTATGGCGCGAACGACGTGACTGACATCGTCCGGCTGCTCGACCATCTGGGATTACCACAGGCTCATCTCGTGGGTTACTCCCGCGGTGCGATGTTGTCCCACCACGCGCGCCAGCTGTACCCTGAGCGGTTCTGGACGGTCACGCTCGGCGGTTACGGTTCAGTCGGCGACGGCTCGGGACCGATCGAGTCCATCCCTGCCGGGGAGGTCGCCGATTCGCTCGCGCTTGGGCGTATCGGCCCGCTCGCGCGGGCACTGACGCCGGAGAACGAAGGCGCGCCATCGGCTCGTAAGCTGGCCCTCGCAGAGGGAGTCCTGACCGCGACCAACGATATGCGCGCACTCGCGGCAACGTTCCGAGCGCCGCCGCTCCCGCTGATTCCGCTCGCGAGCTTTCAGGAGATCCGGGTGCCTACACTGATCCTGATCGGCGAACACGACCCGCTACGCCGACAGGCCGAGCGTATGGCGGACGCTGTGAACGATCTCGAATTGCGCATCATCCCCGGAGCGGATCACCTCGGCGCCCCGGGGACCGACGAGTTCAGTGCGCATCTGATCCAGTTCCTCGGCCGTCACCGCTCCGGCGCGGATTAATCGCGCGGCCCCGCGTGGGCAGCGCTCTCACACCGGCGCCCGCAGGACGTCGTCCAGGATTCGTGTCGCCTGGAGCAGGCGTTGAGGTGTGGCGCACCCAAATCCGAGCAACAATCCCTGCCTCCGGACCGGCCCCAGGTAGCTGTTCGAGAGCGGAAGCGCCGCGAGCCCGCGACGGCCCAACCGCGTCACCACGTCCTGATCATCGACGCCCTCGCGTAGGGTCGCCGTCACGTGGAGCCCCGCATCCGAATTGTGGACCCGCAGCAGGTCACCGCAGTGTCGGGCCAGCCCGCGAAGCAGCGCATCCCGCCGTTCCAGGTACGCGCTCCGCATGCGGCGAAGATGCCGGGCGAAGTGGCCCTGCTGCAGAAACTCGGTGAGGGCTCGCTGGTAGAGCGTCGGCGCGAATACGTCGAACGCCAGGCGTGATTCGAGGAATCGGCTCCAGAGCGCTGGCGGGACCACCACGTAGCCCACACGCACCGCGGGAAAGAGCGCCTTGCTGAACGTGCCGATGTAGATCACGCGTTCGTGGGCATCCATGCCTTGCAGGGCGCCGACTGGCCGGCTGACGTACCGGAACTCGCTGTCGTAATCGTCCTCGAGGATCCAGGCGCGGTGTCGCTCCGCCCAGTCCAGCAGCGCGAATCGCCGAGCGGCGGACATGGTCATGCCTAACGGGTACTGGTGCGACGGCGTCACGTACACCGCACGGATATCCGCACCGCGACGGTGGAGCGTGGTGACATTCAGGCCCTCCGCATCAACAGGGACGGGGACAAGCGTCGCGCCGGCCGCCCGAAACGCGCGATGGGCGCCGAAGTAGCCGGGCTCCTCGATGGCGACGCGGTCGTGCGGCTCGAGCAATGCAGTGGCAGCGAGCCGGAGCGCCGCCTGCGATCCGGGCACGATGAGTACCTGATCCGCCTCGCACCGCACTGCCCGGGAGGCACGGAGATGTTGGGCTACCGCGATACGAAGGCTGCGTAGACCGGCCGGGTCGCCGTAGGTCAAGCGGTCCGAGGTCTCCGCGTGGACCTGACGAGCGACCAGCTTCGCCCACGCCGCGCGTGGGAAGAGGTCGAGCGCCGGGAGGCCGATCTGAAAGGGCACTACCGGGAGGCTCCAACTGCTTGGCAACGGGTGAGTGACTTCCGCGCGCTTGCGGACGCCGGTCTCGCGCCGCGCCGCCGGCGTTAGGCGCCCGATCGTGGGAGCCCGCAACAGATCGTCTGGGAGGTCTCTGCTGACGAACGTGCCGGAACCGGTCCTGCCCACGAGATAGCCCTCGTGCAGGAGCTGCTCGTACGCGCTCAACACGGGCAACCGCGAGACCCCGAGGTCGGCGGCGAGGCCTCTGGTGGACGGAATCCGCTGCCCGGGACGCAGCCGGCCCTCGAGAATAGCCTGACGAAGTCCGTCGTAGACCTGACGGTAAATCGGGACGCCGATGCTCCGGTCGACGGGGAGGTGCAACGTCATGGGGGATCGAATGACACAGGCGCGAAGTGGCTATGTCGACTGCGCGATGGTTGGCCATGGCTAAAGTACCACTCCGCCGGATATTGGACGAGGATCGCCGTACGGGGGTGAGCCGTCCATGACCACAACCGGAGAGCTCGTGTCAGGCGGCATATCCATCGCCGAGCCGGCCGTGCGGCCGTCGCCAATCGACGTCCCTCAGCGCGACCTCGACGACCTTCGGAGTCGCCTCGAGCGAACGCGCTGGGGCGACGAGCTGATCGGCGCCGGCTCGGATTACGGCGTCCCGTTCGCCTACGTTAGGCGTCTCGTCGACTACTGGCTTGATCGTTACGACTGGCGAGCGTGGGAGGCCCGACTCAACCAATCCGGGCCGTCAGAATCCACGATCGATGGTCAGCGCATCCATTTTCTACACGCACGGTCTCGGGAGCCCGGAGCGTTTCCGCTGATCCTGACGCATGGGTGGCCGGGGTCGATCGTCGAGTTCCTCGACGTGATCGCCCCGCTGACCGATCCAGCGTCGCACGGTGGCGAACGGTCCGATGCGTTTCACGTCGTGATCCCCGCGCTCCCGGGCTACGGATTTTCCGGCGCCACCCGCGAGCGAGGCTGGGATAACCAGAGAATCGCCCGGGCGTGGGCCGAGTTGATGGCCAGGCTCGGCTACACCCGATACGGTGCGGTGGGCAACGACGCGGGATCGATGATCAGCCCCGAGCTCGGCCGGATCGATCCCGACCACGTCGTCGGCGTGCACGTCACGCAGCTCTTCTCGTTCCCGACGGGCGACCCTGACGAAATGAAAGACTTCGGGCCCGACGAGCTGGCGCAGCTACAAACGCTGCAGTGGTTCTACGAGCACAAGTTCAGCTTCAACGTCCTCATGGCGCAGCAGCCACAGACCCTCGGCTACGCGATCGATGATTCGCCGGTCGGGCTCCTGGCGTGGCTCGCGCAATTGCTTGGCGAGGAGCTCGACCCGGACTTCGTGCTCACCAACGTGATGACCTACTGGCTGACGCGGACCGGTTCGTCGGCGGCTCGCCTGTACTACGAGAACGCCCGCGCACCCCACCGGTCGGCTGGCCCAACGACGCGTCCGACGGGGCTCGCCGGATTCGGCGGTGACTTCTATGGCATTAGACGGCTCGCGGAACGGGATCACAGGAACATCATCCGGTGGACAACGCACGACCACGGCGGCCATTTCGCGGCTCACAAGGTCCCGGACCTTTACGTCGCAGATGTCCGGGCATTCTTTCGCACCGTTGGTCGGTGAGCGGGCCTAACGGGACTGCCCGGACAACCAGCGTGTCACTGATCGCGATCGGACGATCGTTCTTCGCGCTCGCGCTGGTCGGCCTCGGCGCCGAGCACTTCGTCTATGGGGAGTTCGTCACTGGCAGGGCGCCGGCCTGGCCTGATGACGTCCCGGGCAAGGTGGTGTGGGTGTACGGCTCGGGCGTCCTGGTCGTGCTGGCGGGGCTGGGTGTCCTTGGTCGCCGCTGGGGCCGGCCCGCCGCGTTAGGCCTCGGTGTGCTGGTCTTTGCGTGGGCCCTCCTTCGGCACCTGCCCGTTGTGATCACGGATTCGCTGCTTGCAGGGAGCTGGACGCGAGCGGGCAAGGCGCTCACGATCTTCGGAGGGTCGTTTGCGGTGGCCGCTACGCTGCCGGCGCTCCCGGGAGTAGCAAACGAAGGTTGGCGGCGGTTCGTGAATGCGACCGGCCCATTCGTCAGGCTGGGGCAGCTCAGCCTGGCCGGGTTCCTGATTCTCACCGGCATACAGCACTTCACGTTTCTCGAGTTCGTCGTCACGCTCATTCCCGCGTGGATTCCGGGGAGTCCGGTCTGGTGGACCCGGTTCGCCGGGGTGGCGCTGGTCACTGGTGGCCTGGGGCTTCTGCTCCCGCGCACCGAGGCGCTCGCCGCGCTGGCAACCGGGCTCATGATCTTCTCGTGGTTCTGGATCGTGCATCTCCCACGGGTTGGGATGAGCGTGAGCGACGGGATCGCGGTGTTCGAGGCACTTGGGGTGTCGGGTATCGCGCTGGTCGTGGCGGGAGTGCGGCGCTCCGGGCGGACCGCGTAGATTACGTGCGTCCCGTTCTCATCGTTCTCTCGTGATACGATCATGAAGCTCGCGAACCTCTCCTCCGTCCTCGCGGTCGCACTCGCTGCCGCGACCTTGTCCACCCCGCTCGCGGCGCAGACCCCGGCGCCGCCAGCCAAAGCGATGGAGCATCACGCGTCGAGTGGCTGGAAGGAGTTTGATGCATTCCATGAGATCATGGCAGCGACGTGGCACCCCGCTGCGTCGAACGATCTCAAGCCGACGCGCGCGAAGGCGGATTCGCTGTTGGCGACTGCAAAGAAGTGGGCGGCGTCGGCAGTGCCAGCCGCGTGCGACACGAAGCCGATCCGTGACGCCATCGCCGACGTGGTCGCTGGGTCGGTGAAGGTGGCGGAGCTCGTTGCCGCGAACGCGTCGGACGCCGACGTTCGCGCGTCGCTGCACGAGGTGCACGAGCGGTTCGAGGTGGTGGAGCACGGCTGTCATCCGCCGCGCTGAAGTCACCGCGGGTCCGCGTCGTCGCCGCGCGGTAGGAACCGCTTCCTCAGGCCCTCAGCGACGGAATCAGAACGGTCGCGCCATCCATGAGGGCGTGCGCAACCGCGAATGGATCACGCGGCGGAGTCGCAGATACAACCACGTCTGGAAGACGGAGAATGGGATCGGCGACAGTAGCCGATACGCCGTGAACTTCGCGTCGCACGTCATCGGCATGAATGCGTGTTGCGCGGACCAGACGAGCGCCACGATGGCGATGGCGACGCTCGTGGTGCGTAGAACCTGGAAGCGGGGGAGCAGATAGCCCTTATGGGGTCGGCGATCCTTGCAGCGCGAACACGGCGACGACAACCGGCTTGCGCTCCTACGGCGAATGCGGTCCGGGCAAACAGCATCAGCCCCGGACCGCGCCACGTCAGCGTTCCCGCGTCCCGCCGCCGAAGGAGGGCTTCGTGGGAATTCGGCTCCACAACGGAATCCTAGCTTCCGTGGGGACGATCTGCACAGGTGCGGCTTGCCAGATCATCCGGCCGAGCTTGCCTAACGGTCGTTAGGCCCCGTACTGCGGAGTATGGTCGTGCAAGCGATTGGCGGAGCATCGTCAGGCGCCCGGCCGGTCGCGCAGCTTCCGGTCGAGAAAGTCGAGCATCAGCCTCGCGATCACGTCGCCCTTGTCCTCGAGCGCGAAGTGACCGGTGTCGAGGAGGTGAAGCTCCGCGTCCGGCAGATCGCGCAGGTACGGACGCGCACCGTCCGCCGGAAAGATCACGTCGTTCTTTCCCCACACAATGAGCGTCGGCGGACGGTGATCGCGAAAGTATTTCTGGAATTGCGGATACAGCGCCACGTTGGTGCCATAGTCCTTGAACAGGTCGAGCATGATTTCATCGACGCCCGGCCGGTCGAGCAGCGCCTGGTCATGCACCCAGCTGTCCGGGTCGATGCGTGATACGTCGCTCACGCCGTCGACGTATTGGGACTTCGTGGCTGCCGGCGTGAGCCCGGCACGCAGCGCTTCGCGGTGCTCCTTCGAGCCGTCGGCCCAGTAGGCCTTGAGCGGGTTCCAGAATTCCTTCAGCCCCTCCTCGTACGCGTTGCCATTCTGCACGACGAGGGCGCTCACGCGTTCGGGATGACGAAGCGCCAGGCGGTACCCCACCGGTGCGCCGTAATCCTGGACGTAGAGCGCGTAGCGGTCCACGCCCAACTGACTCAACAGCCCATCCATCAGCTCGGCGAACCGACTGAATGTGTACTGGAACTGCTTCCGGTCAGGCGTTCCGCTCTGGCCGAAGCCCGGATAGTCCGGCGCGATCACCCGGTAACGCCCCGCGAGCGCCGGGATGAGGTTGCGATACATGCGCGACGACGTGGGGAAGCCGTGCAGCAGGACCACGACCGGAGCATCCGCGGGGCCGGCCTCTCGATAGAAGATGTCCACGCCGCCGACCCGGGTCGTTCGGTGATGCGTGACGCGCGACTCATGGTGCGCGACAGCGAGTTGTGCGGGCGCGGTGGTCGGTAAGGCCACGAACATCGCACCGGCGGTCGCCAGCGCGAGCGGAAGTGCATGGGAGCGAAAGCGGCGCTGCATCGAATCCCTCGCAAATGAGGTGAGCGGAACAGGTCGTTACGGAATACGTAACGTGTATTGGGCTTCGTTCACAGGTTACACAAGGGACGTGTAACTTGTCAACTGGCCTGTTTTGTAGTTACGTTCCCTCGTGCGCTCCACTCGAACCCCGACGCCGACATGAAAGCCTTGCTGATCGGAAGCCATCCGGCGATGGACTTCCTCAACACCACCTTGAGCCCCGGCGGCACGCCGGTCGAGCTCATCGGTGGCGGGCAGGCGTTCGTCGAGTGGGTGGTCGACGCCGGACTGCTCGACACACCTAACGCCGCAAAGCTCAAGCGACGCTTCGGATCAGAGGCTCTGGACGCAGTGGCGTCGGAAGCGCGACGCTTTCGCGAGTGGGCCGCTGACTGGATCTTCCGCTGGCACGAGGACCCGGACGGCGACTACGGGGCGGAGCTCCGCCGGCTGAACCGTCTACTCGAGCGGGAGCACCGCTACGACGAGGTGGTCGACGAAGGCGGCGTGAGGATCGTCGAGCGCTCGCACCTCGACTCCCCCGACGCGCTCATTGGCCTCATCGCCAGGCAATTTGCACTGCTCGTCACCACGGAGCAGCCAGAGCTCGTGAAGCGCTGCGCCGGTCCTGAGTGTACGCTCGCCTTTCTCGATCGAACGAAGGCGCGGCGCCGCATCTACTGCAGCGCCGCCGCGTGTGGCAACAGGGCGAAGGTGGCCGCGTTCCGCGAGCGTCAGCGCGCGCACTGAGCCAGGCGCGCGACGAAGAGTCGTCAGGGCACGCGCGTCCCCGTCGCCACGTTACCCCCCTGCCGCCGCACCACGCTCGGCGCCGGCGTCCCCGCCGCGAACTCGAACTGCACGTCGTCGTTGTCGTCCCGCACGAAGCGCCCGTTGCCGACGTGTTTGAGACCGAACGCCGGATTCCCCTGTTGCTGTACGCGGAGCCGGTCGTTCTCGACCGACACCTTGAGCCGCGCATTCCCGAGCGCGTACTCACCAACGAGGCGTTGGAGCGCCGACGCGTCGATCGCCACCGCCGGCAGGTCCTTGATCCCGAGCGCGCGGCGCGCAATGAGACGCTCGAGCTGGATCGCCGTCAACGCGCCCGTGTTGGTCAACACCACCGTGATGACCGAGTCATCGGGGTAGTGATGCAGCTCGGAGATGAAGCCGTTGATGCCGCCGTTGTGGCTCACCTGCCGGTGACCGCCGAGCGTGCCGGTACCGAGGCCGAAGCCGTAGTTGATCGGCTTACCGTCGTTCAGCGCGACGGGCGTCGTCATCAGCTTGTACGATGCAGGGCTAACTACCTTTCCGCTCGACAGCGCCTGCGTCCACGCGACGAGGTCGGTCACTGTGGAGCAGAGCGCGCCCGCCGAGTACGGCTGCGTCATGCTCAGCGGCTCGGCGTTGATGAACTCGCCGCCGGGTCGCGTTGCATACCCTTGCGCGCGGTGCTTGATGATCGGCGCCTGGTCACAGTACATCGTGCTCTCGAGGCCTAACGGCGTGAAGAACTCGTCCTTCAGGTACTGCCCGTACGGCTTCCCACTCAGCTTCTCGATGATCATGCCGAGGAGGAAGTAGCCGGAGTTGTTGTAGCGATACGAGTCACCCGGCTTGAAGTCGAATGGCTCGTTGACGAATAGCGCGACGACCGAGTCCGGTGCGAGGTCGAGGCGTATGACGCGCGCCCACTTGGGCCCGAGGCTCGTGTAGCTCTTGATGCCGGACGTGTGGTTGAGCAGATGCCGCACCGTGACGCGGTTCCCTTGCGCCGGGAAGTCGGGGAAGAACTTCTGCAGCGTGTCATCGAGCGAGAGCTTTCCCTGCTCCATCAGGCGCATGATGGCCGCGCTCGTGAACTGCTTGGTGACCGAGCCGATGCGGTAGACCGTCTCGGGCGTAGCCGGCACGTCGTTCTCGAGGTCCGCGAAACCGTACCCCTTCGCGAGGACCGTCCGGCCGTTCTTCGCTACCGCGATGGAGACGCCAGCGGTTCGTTTTTCGGCGACGGCGGCGCTGGCTACCGAGTCGACGTAGTGGACGAGAGGGCGCGTGTCCTGCGCGCGGGCGGGGGGTATCGCGAGGGCGCCGGCGAGCAGCGCGGCACCGTACGTGTAGCGCATGAGCGGTCTGGGAGAGTTGGGGGAGTCCCGTTCGACACGGGTTTCGTAATGTGCCCCGCGGCGCGCGGTCATGTCCATGGCGCTGGGACCGGCCCGTGCGGCGAAGGCGTACCTCGACCAGGTCCGCCTGACGCGACGCCTGCTCGAGCCCGGCGTTGTCGCGCCGTGCGTTCGAGCGTCGATTCGAGTGCGTCGAACAACAGCCCCGCGACATTCATCCCGAAGTATCTGTCGATCTGCCGGATCCCCGTCGGGCTGGTCACGTTGATCTCCGTGAGCCAGCCGTCGATCACGTCGATCCCTACGAAGTGCAACCCGCGCTCGCGCAGCGTCGGACCGACCTCACAGCAGATCCAGCGCTCGCGGTCCGTGAGCTCCGCCGGTTCCGCCCGCCCGCCGGCCGCCATGTTCGCCCGCAGCTCGCCCGCGGCAGGAATGCGAGCGAGTCCACCCGGCACCGGCTCGCCATCAATGAGGAGGATGCGCTTGTCCCCTGTCTCGGCCACGGCCGCCACGAAGCGCTGCGCCACGACGAACCGCTCGCCGCGCCGCGTCATTTCCTCGAGGATCACCGTCGCGTTAGAGTCGCCCGGCCCCGTGACGAACACCGAGCGGCCGCCCATTTCATTGAGCGGCTTGAGCACTACACGCCCCTGCGCTTCCATGAACTCTCGCAACGCCGAGCTGTCGCGGCTCACGAGGCTGGGTGGCGTGCATTGCGGGAACCACGTCGCAGCCAGCTTCTCGTTCGCGTCGCGCAACGACTGTGGCCGGTTGCTCACCGTCGTCCCCTCGCGTTCCGCGGCCTCGAGGATCCAGGTTGCGGCGATGAACTCGAAGTCCACCGGCGGGTCCTTTCGCATCAGCACGAGGTCGAGCTCGGCGAGCGCCACGGTGCGCGGCATGCCTAACGTGAACCACGAGGTGGCGTCGTCGCGCACGTCGAGGGGCCGCGCGAACGCTTCCGCGCGTCCGTCTCGCAGACGAAGATCTGCCAGCTCCATGTACTCCAGCGCCCAGCCGCGTCGCGCGGCCTCGAGCAGGAGGGCCAACGTGCTGTCCTTCTGCGGCGTGATCGCCGCGATCGGGTCCATTACCACGCCGAGCCGCCTGGTCATGCGGGCAGAATCAACCGATTAACACGGTAGACGGCAATTGGAAGCGGGCTCTTCCTTAACATTGACACGTGTCGTACGTTCTCAGGCCCCCTATCACGGTTGCGAGGTACGACGTGACGAACACGATCGAGATCAAGCTCGGGCCCTGGGATGAGATGGCCGACCTCTTCTCCTGGGAAGCAAGTTCGGGCGTCGACCTCCGTGACCTGATCGCGCACGGGATCAATCAAACCATGCAGCGCGACGGACTGCTCGGCTCCTGGGCCGACGTCTATCGTGATAGCGGCGATACGCTCAGCGTGAAGATCGCGGCTCCCTTCGAGAAGGTGAAGGGATACGCGGCGATGATTCCGGCGTTCATCGATGCGGCGCGTGTCGGGTACAGCGCCTACATGGCGCATCGCGCCACGATCCTCCAGGGGAAGCTGATTTTCTATCTCCCCGTGGGACTGCCCATGCTCGCGACGCGGTCGGTGCAGCTGCTGCATTACCCGCCGTACGAGGCGCGCACCTATAGCGACTACCTCTACTCCCCGACGAACCGCCGGTGGGAGAGCCTGCTCGGCTACAATGACTATAATCCCGCCGGGGTGACGCTGCTCGAGCGTATCTGCGATGCTGTTCCGCTCGCCGGACCGGGAAGTGACGCGACGGTCATCAACGAGGTCGAGCAGTACTTCATACCGTATGGGAAAGCGATGCTGGGTGCGCTGCTCGATCAGTCCGGGGCGCGCACGCAGCCGGTCGTTGCGTACGGAGGACCGGCGCATGGTTGGCTCAAGTCGGCGTTCCCGACGCAGGTGAAGAAGATGCCGACGCTCTTCTCGGTGCTCGAGCTCCGCGTGGGTGCCGGGAAGTCGGTCACGCCCGTTCTCTGCGCCAACCATCCGAGCGAGTTCCTCTTCTTCACCGAGCACAACGCGAAGTGGGCGTTCGAGATCATGCTGCAGGACCTCATCGCGGCGCGCTGGCAGGCGCACATGGCCGAGCATTGGGATGCGGACCCGGTGAAGGTGCTGCACGAGGCGAAGGGGCGGTGGGAGGGCGATCGCAAGCGCGTGCAGGCGATCGTCGAGGCCCAGAAGGCGGAGTTCGGGTACGCCAAGGCATCGGCGGCGAACCGGAACCATACGGCTGGCAAGATCAGAACGGGTCGCGAAGATGAGGCGCCGATCCCGGCTCCGTCGCGGAAGCGGGAGCGTCCGTCGGTGATTCCGGTCGTGTCGGATGGGCGCCCGGCGACATCGGTGTCGCGTTAGGCTTCACGAGCGGGCTGGCACCCGCGGCAGGGACGCGACAAAATACAGTACGTCGGCCTGAATCCAGGGGGCGTCCGTAAGCGACGCCCCCGGGATGACGGTTGGGCTCGCCCTGGCGCTTCATGCGCTCGCGGCGCGAGCGTTCAGCGCCGCTCGGTGAATCGACCGCGGTATTACTGCAACGCCTGTGGCGAGGTTCTATTTCGCTACGCCGAGCAGATGCTGCTCGAACCACCTCACCATTTCGGCGTTGGCACGTGTCAAATCGGCGCCGTCAAACGAGTGTCCGGCGCCTTCGATCCGGACGAACGACGCGTGCACGCCCGCCTTCGACAACGCCGCGTACATCGTCTCCCCCTCGACGATGGAGACGACTCTGTCGGCGTCGCCGTGCACGATGAGCGACGGAGCCGCGGCGGGGGAGACGAAGCGAATGGGTGAGTACTGCGCCGCTTCGGATTCCGTCAATGTGGTGGCCGGGAATGCCCGCCTGTTTTCCCATCGAGAGAGGTCCGTCGGCGGGAAGTACGCCACCACCGCGGCCACGCGACTGGATTCCCTGAGCACGGAATCGGAGGCCGACCGGTCCCCGGAGTCGGCTGTCGTACCGAGCAGCAGCGCGAGCTGCCCGCCGGCGCTGCCGCCATACACGCCAATGCGGTTGGGGTCGACGCCGTATTCGCCCGCGTGCTGACGGATGAACCGGACGGCCCGGCGAACGTCCGCCACGATTGCGGACATGGGATACCTCGGGCTGCTCCCGTGTCTCACGGCGAATACGGTAAATCCCTCCTCGTTCAACAACGGGGATAGATAGCCGTCGGCGATAAGACGGCTCATCTCCACGCTCGATTGCCATCCGCCGCTCACGATCGCGATGACACCGGCGCCGTTGGGATCTGCGGGACGAGAGACGTCGAGCGTCAGCGCGAGACCATCCTTGTGTCCGTACACCACATCCCTGGTCACCGAAGCCTGGCGCGTCGGCTCGGGCGTGCTCTCGAGACCAGGGGTCGATGGCGCACACGCGCACGTGAGGAGCGCAGCGCGTACGACGAACGAACGCATGCAGTCGCTCCTTCGGAGGTACGTCACGCTACTGGTGCCTAACGACTTCGAAGTCGCCGCGCCGTGCCCCTTCGCGAACGGTCCATCCGGGCGCGGGCTTGAAGGTCCATCCGTCTCCGGAGAAAGTACCGTCGTCCCGCCGGGCCGGCGCCGGTACCCGGCGCGAGCGGCCATCGCTCGCGAGCAGTACGCCCTTCTCGGCTTCGAGGGTGCCCCACGGTCCCGACGCGCGGTACGCATGGAAATACACGGTCCCGCTGCCCGGAATGACGGTCGCCCCTCGGGAGTCTGAGAGTCCGCTGCCTCCTCCAGGGATCACGAGCACGGGCCCGTCAACAAACCGCAGCCGCAACTCGTTGATACGTTCCTGTCGCAACTGCTCGCGCTGCTGCTCCGCCGCGCGAAGTTCGACACCGCCGTACTCGGCGGCAGCGCTTGCGGCGTCGTTGGCTGGTTGAACGGCGAGGGCGTTCTTGAGCAGGAGGCCGAGGTCGTCGCTACTCCGGAGCGCTCGATGCCACCCCGGCGATGCCTCGTCGAGCAACAGGCCATACGCCGGCCCGGACACATAGGCAAAGGTACGGACGAAGCTTTCCCCTGTATCAGTGCCTGCCCCTGTCAGAATAACGAGCGCGTTCGCGGTTGCGTCGGCCCTCGAGGATGCCGCGAGGACTGTGCCCGCATAACTCGCGACCCCTTCGTTGATCTCCAGTGCTCGCTCGTTCTCCGCGGCCGCCGGATAGATGCGGCGCCGCGCCTGCCGGAACGCTAGCGCGTCGCGAACGGCGGCGTTTCGCTGCTCTCCAGATGCCCGCAGTGCCCGCGCCAGCGCGCGCCATTCGAGCTGCAGCCAATAACGTCCGTCGAGTGCGTCGAGCTGTTCATTCTCCAGGAGCCCCACGCCCAAGCCGAGCTGCCGCTGCACTCCGTGGAACATCTCGTGGAGCAGTATCTCGTTCCGCCTCCAGGGCGGCGCGTTGGCCAGGTCATCCCAGGTGTACGCGATCCAGGTGACGCCGCCCCACTGGATAGGTGCGTTCAGAAAGCCGACGGCTCGCGGCCGCGGCGCCGCCGGCGGCGGCTGACTCGTGGCGAAGGTCTGCGTCCGCGCGTCGCCAATTACCATGGGCGCGCAGAGCGACACGCCCCACAGACGGCCGCCGTCGCGCTCGCACAGCGCCTGGGCCTCTTTGAAAAATGCCTGGGCGCGCTGCTGATCGACCTGTGCACCTCCCTGCCGCGTGTGGCCTACGACGCCGCAGACGAAGATCGCCACCCAAGACGGTCGTATTCGCACCGCGCACCCCGCTAGTTTCGCAGGATCTTTTCCATGGGCCGGCCCTTCGCCAGCTCATCCACCAACTTGTCCAGGTACCGGATGTTGCGCATCAGCGGATCTTCGATCTGCTCGATTCGGACACCGCAGATGACGCCAGTGATCTTGCTGGCATTGGGATGCAGCGCTGGCGCCTCGTCGAAGAAGGTCTCGAAGTCCTTCTTGCGTTCGATCTGCTCTGCGAGTGCTGTGGGAGTGTAGCCCGTCAGCCAGCAGATGACCTGGTCCACCTCTTGTTTCGCACGCCCTTTCTTTTCGGCTTTCTGGACGTAGTGGGGATACACGCTAGCGAACGACGTAGTGAAGATCCGATGCTTCGTCATGGGTCTCTCGGTAGCACATAGCCGAATCACGCAACCTGCCGATGCCAGGCGAGCGGAGACGCGAGCGCTTGCGCAGCGTATTCGATGTGAATGACACGTTGATGCCCCGGACGCGTGGCCGGACTTGAAGCGTGTAAAAGCAGGGGACGAAAGGCGAGCACGGCGCCCTCGGCGGCAAGGCAAATGGATTCGGGCTGCTCCGCGCGAATTCGGTCGACTGCTTGCGGCGTGAGCCGACCGAGTCGATGCGTGCCATCGATAACGCGAACGGGGCCGTTGTCTGCGGTGCACGGATCGAGATGCAGGCGAACGGCGAGCATGCGCTCGAGGACGTCGACCGGCGGCTGTACGTGCGGGACACCGCCCTTCTCGGTCCAAGGTCCGTAGTCGGCCACCTCAACGCGCTGCTGCGTGGGGACCGTGAGTCCTGGTGCCAAACGACCTTCCAATTCGCGTCGGGAGTCTTGTCGAAGAAGAGCGCACGGACGGCGAAGCACGGGTCGCCAAGAACGGCGACCGCGAACTGCCGGAGTGTCGGCGCCGCGGCCAGAGCAGCGATGCGAGGGTGGTCGAGCAGATTGCGAGCCCCGCCGCGGCCGGTTCGCGCGAGAAGAGCGACGCAGTCGCGCAACTCCGCGATCGTTGGAGTGTCGACGACGGGATCGGTTACTGCCCAGCCGAGCGCGGCAACTGATTGCTGAAATACAGGCAGGTCCATCGTTTCGCGAGAAGTTCGTTGCACGCTAACTCCCAGGTATTGCCGCGAGCGAGGCATTACCGTTACGGCGGAGCTGCCTCCGCAGCTCGCTCGTCAGCGGCAGGGATACGTTAGGTGACCGTCACACCGGAGTCAAACCGCCCGCCGCCGGCCACCACCGCGGACGTCTCGAAGCGAACGTGTGGGGCGGACCGGCAGGCGCGCGAGCATCGCACGCAGGCGTTGTGGCTGTACACCGGCTCCTCGAGGAGGATGCTCGCAACTTCCGCCTCCTAGCCGCGCCGAGTAAGCGGTGGGCGCGCCACCGAGTAAGCCCCGCCGCGCGGAGCCGCTCGTAGGTAGCGCGGACCTCAGGTGGGCGCCCGGTGCGCACCTGTGCCACAACCGCCCGGGCAAAGCCCCACCGCCAGTGCAGCTGCTTCGTCAGTCGCATCGCGGCTCGAAAGTATTTGGCGTCCTAACGCCCGAGTTAACCTGCGGGCGAATCAACCAAAAGCGAGCGAAGAATCCGCAGATCGCCCGTCAGGTTCAACGATCGTTAGATGGCCTCCGGCCGGAACTCGGACCGGATGCCCCTGAAACCATGAGCGAGGCGAGCGTTGCCGCTATCTCGTCCAGCTGCGATCGCTCGGGGCGGCGAGTGTGGTACTCGGGCGCGACCTGTAGTCGGAACCCGTCACCGCGAAACCGCGGGAAGACGTGCAGGTGGACGTGAAATACGTGCTGCATGGCGGCCTCGCCATCGGCGAGAAAGAGATTCACGCCTTCACAGGGGAGTCCACTCCCGCGGAGAGCCGCCGCAGTTCCGTGGCCGACGCGCATAAGGTCGGCAGCGGCTTCCGAGTCGAGGTCAGCAAGGTAGGCGGCATGGCGCGCCGGGACCACCAGAAGATGCCCGAGGTTGACCGGCTGGATGTCCATGAACGCGGCGCAGCGATCGTCGCGATAGACGAAACTGGCCGGGAGCTGACCGTCCAGGATCCGACAGAAGATGCACTCGCTCATTAGCGATTCCGTGGTGTTCGTAAATCGTTGTGGCCCTCTAACTCGCCTTAGGTTCTTTATGCCTAACACATTTAGACAGTAGCCGATGATTTGTCCAGCGTCACCACGCTGCATAAATCGGTGCCGCTATGCGAAGCACGAAACGCACCGCGTAACTGCCGGGCACTTGCCGCGTTGGAGATAGGTTGCCAGCCGGCTCCATTTATGCGGCGACCGGCGCCGCATAAATCACCCGCGTAGAACATCGGCGGAGCGCACTCCGGCCCCGGGCCGCATCACCGGCCAACCGG
>DAINRQ010000002.1:97567-154006 GCA_036741775.1 Gemmatimonadaceae bacterium
CGTCCGCCACCGCCGCGACCCCGCCGGCCTGCGCGCCGAGCGATGGTGCGCCACGAGTTCGGCACGACGCGGGAAGCGAAACGTCCACCTATCGCGGGCCGCGCTGCGGCAGCGTATTCGCCAACGTTAGGCCCCAGGTGTCACGGCTTGCGGGGCGCCGACTCGAGTGCCCGGATGACGGCCTGATCCCCACGCCTGCGCGCTGTATCGATCGGCAGGGCACCCTGTATGCTCCGAATCGATGGGTCGGCGCCGGCCGCCAGGAGCGCGGCGAGCGCGTCAACCGAGCCGTATTCCGCCGCGTGATGAAGTGGGGTAAAGCCCGTTCGGTTCGGCAGGTTCACGCTGGCCCCCGCCGCGAGCAGCACGCGCACCGCCGCGACATGGTTCCCGATCGCGGCGTAATTGAGCGCCCGGCGGTTGCCCTGCGGATCGAGCGAGTCGACGTTCGCACCAGCGCGCAGGGCCGTGGTGATTCCAGCGGTGTCACCGGCAACCGCCGCGATCCACAGGTTGGCTTGCGCGTTAGGCGCGACCAGTCGCTCGACCTGCGCCAACATCGAATCGAGCGCAACGCGGTCGAACGGTCGGCCGCCGCGGATCACCATGCGGATGCGCTGGGTGTTCGCCACGTCGGCGAGAGGATTGGCATCGAGCATGACGAGGTCGGCGAACCGACCCGCTACCACAGCGCCAAAGTCGGCCGTGCGCCCGACGTATTGTGCCGGCGTCAGCGTCGCGGCACGCAGCGCCTCGGCCGGTGAGAGCCCGGCTTTGACCAGCTCGCCGAGCTCGTCGTGCACGCTCGCGCCAGGGAAGACGAACGTGTCGCCCGCGTCGGTGCCCAGGATGAGGGGCACGCCCGCGCGATAGGCCTCATTCGTCAGGGCGAGGCCCGTACGATAGAAATCCATGAAGCTGCGGCGCCCCGCGTCCGACGGGTCCGACGCCACCATTCCATTGGCATCCGCAAGCCATGCCATCCGCTGCCTGCCCGGGATGTACTTCATGCGCGGGTCGTTCCGGTACGCGGAGTCGTCGGCGAACGCGTCCATGCGTCGCGTGACGTGCGTGGGCGTGATGTACGTGCCGTTCCGCGCGAAGGTCTGGAAGACTTCCCTGCACACACGCGCATCGTACTCGTCCACCATGCGCCGTCGCAGCGCCGTTCCCGAGCGCAGTAGCCCTTTCTGCAACGAGTCTGCTCCGGGAAAGCAGTTGAACAGAAAGATGCGCGAGTGCTCAATGCTCTTCTGCCCGGCGTTTGACAGCTCGATCGCCGACAGCGAAGCGGGTTCGTGCCCCGCGAACGGCAGGCCGAGCCGACGCGCTTCCTCGGCGAGGCCGAGGTACCCGTCGCGCGAGACGGCGCTGTAGACCTTGATGAAATCGTAGCCGCTCTCCTTGAAGTACCGGGCGAGCGCACGTCCCTCATCACGCGTGCGCGCCTTGAAGAACGGCGGCAACGTGTCGGCGATTCCCCCCTCGCCGTTCACGGGCCAGCTCGCGACCGCGACGAACCGCGGACCGACGAGCCTTCCCGCCTCTATAGCCGTCTGCAGCTGGCGAACCTGAGCGAGGCCACGGAGATCGCGTGGCGAGGCCATCATGCGTAGGCCAGTCACGCCGTGCGCCGTGAAGAGCGGCAGCTCGAGCGCCAGCGGATTCCCGCTGCCGCCGAGGTGCGCGTGCATGTCCCAGAGCCCCGGGATGAGGTATCGGCCGGCGCCGTCCACGACTCGCGTGGTGCTGCCCAACCGCGTCCGCGACGTGGGTCCCACCGTGACGATGCGGTCGCCCTTGATCGCGACGACGTAGTCAGGAAGGACGCGTCCGCGCTCGACGTCCACGACGGCGACGTTCGTGACGGCCAGGTCGGCGTCAACGATGGGTGCGCTGCGTGGCGTGGAAGCGCAACCGGAGAGGTACGCGGTCGTGATCAGCGCCGCGGGCCATAGTCGTCGCGTCAGCATGGGGATACTCGGGCTGGAAGGTTCCGGGGAGATCGAGCTGCCCGGTGTCCGTTGGGCGACCCGGATGACCGGCCGGCTGGACCAGCCTACGGTGACCCTATTAGGGAGGATTCAGGTTGGCTCGAGGTGCGGAATGACCTGATGTCAGGCGCGACGGTACGATGACACATGCCGGTGCGCCAGCGGCTAACGTGGGCCCATGACACATTCATACACCTTCTGGCACTCCGGCATCCTCATCGGCGAATCCGACCTCGAGGAGCGGTCAGGCCATCCTGGACATCGCAGTGGCGTCTTTCGTCCAACGGCCTACGGGCTCGAGATCTTCCCCCGGCTCACCGGCATTCTCTCCGCGGGCCATGCGCTGAAAACGCACCTCGACGCGAACGGCCTCTCCGCGGACGACATGGACCCACGCGAGGTCGAAGAGCTGCTCGACACGACGCCCGCTGGCCAAAAGATCATTGATGTCGGGCGGATGCTCAGCGACGTCGAGGTCCGCGCGCCGGACGGCAGCCTGGCCGAGTTCGCGTCGATCGGGTTCATCGACACATGGGAATTCGAGCGGCTGGGCCACGAGCTTCGGGGCGGCGAGCCGCTCGCCGAGCCGCACGATCCGCCACCCGACGCGTCGCGTTACGTCGCCTCGGCGACCTTTCGCAGGGGCGTGCGCGGATCCAGGAACAACGGGAAGGCCGTTCACTTCCGGCGGCCACGGTCGTCGAACGACAATTGAGGCCAGCGTGCGGCGTTACTGCGCCCCGTCAAAGTACGAGACGACGAGCTGCGCGATGCGCCCGATCCTGTCCTCCGCCTCCCCGTACGACCCCTCGATCGCGTTCGCGAAAAATGCGATCACGATCGGCCCTGAGCGCGCGAGCATCACCCCCACGTCGTTCGCCAACACTGGCGGGAAGTCGCCCGTCTTGTGCGCGACCGGTATGCTCACAAAATGAGGCAAGCGCCGAGCGCCGGACTGCTGGGCGCGCATCATACGCATCATGTCGGTGCACGACTCTCGCGCGGCGATGGCGGGCGCGGGGGCCGTTCCGTCGCTGCACCGCTGGATCGCTTCGAGCATCCGTCCCGTGCCGCGCGGCGTCATCGCGCCCAACCAGTACGCGCGGTCCGCGATCGTCTTCTCGTTCGCGTTCGTGCCCCGCGGCACCGCGCGGTATTTCGCGAACAGCTCGCCCGTCGTCATGGTGAGCTCGAGTGCGTCACCATACCCGCTTTCGCTGAGCCACGCGTTCACGCGCGACGTTCCGCCGACTTTCGCGATCGCGATGTCCGTCGCCGTGTTGTCGCTCGTGATGATCATCTGCAGGATCACGTCGCGGAGCGTCGGCTGAAGGCCGGGATCGTGATAGCGAAAGATCCCGGACCCGCCGCGAACGTCCTCGGCGCGGAGCGTCACGCGCTCGGCAAGTGAGAGCTGGCGCTTGTCGGCCATCCGGAAGGCGAGCACCATCACCGGAATCTTGATGACGCTCGCGCTATTGAACGTTTCATCAGCGCGGACGCCGGCTTCCTCTCCCGTCGTCAGGTGCTTCACCCACACCCCGGCCTTCCCCGGAAAGCGGGCGAGCTCGGCGTCGAGCAAACGTTGCAGCCCCGACCCGGTACGCGGGGGTTGTGACTGCCCCTTGGCGGGAGGGGTGGCGAGCATTGACATCAGGGTCAGCACGACTGTCTCACGAGCTAGCCGCATGGCAATCACTCCGCTAGGGACCGCGACGGACGCGCTTCAGCTCGAACGGCTATCGGCGTGCTTCACCCTGTACCGCACCACGAATGTCCCGTCCTTCACTGGCGTGAGCTCCACGCGCTCGAGATCGATGTGTCGCGGAAGACCCGCGAAGAGTGCGCGCCCCTTCCCGACCGCGATCGGCGCGACGGTGAGCGCGAGCTCGTCCACGAGATCGGCCGCGAGCAGACTCTGGGCGAGACGGGTGCTGTTCTGAATGATGATGTCTTTACCGGCATCGCGTTTCAGCGCCGCGACCTCCTCGGCGGCCTCGCGGCGGGCGAGTCGAGCGTTCTGCCAGGTGACGTCGCGGAGCGTCCGCGAGAACACGACCTTTTCCGTGTCGTCGAGCCAGCGTGAGATCGCCTTATCGGTCGGCGACGCGTTCGGATCGTCCTTCACCTGCGGCCAGTAGCCGAGGAAGCCTTCGTAGTTGACACGGCCGAGGAGAATCGTGTCGGCACGTTCTCGAAGGCGCTGAAAGGCTTCGTGCGCCTCGGGTTGTGTAGCGTGTGGCACGAGCCAATCCAGCTCCTCGTTCTCACCCGAGGTGAACCCATCGAGGGACATCCCGACCCAGAGCACTACGTTTCGCATCAGAAGGCTCCTTTGCTCGGCCGCTGGTGGCGGGCAGCGAGATGCGTGCCGCAGTTGTACTGTGGCCGTTCAAATAGAATGCGGGGCGGCGGCCACGCCGACTCGAGCACTACCACGAGGCATGACCGCCGCCCCGCTACCCTAACACGACTCTCAGCACTAACCACCGTTAGGTATATGACTCCACGTCCAGCGCACCGCGACAACGGTCGCGACTACGGCACCGCCGGCGGCATGCGCTCCTGCCCCGCCACCGCCTCCGTCGGCTGGATGCGCGCGAGGTAGCGGTTCGCGATCAGCAGCACGATCAGAATCGCCCCCCACTGGAACAGAACCGTCCCGACGTTCTCGACCCCGAACGGATCGAGCGCGCCCGGGCCCCACACCTGCCACAGCCACCACCCGATGAGCACCACCGCCTGCAGCGGGACCAGCACCCCGATCACGACATCCCACCACCGCCCGATTCGGATGTCCGAGTCCTCGTGATTCAGCTGCTCCTCGCGGAACCGCCTAACGCCGTACTTGATCACCGCGATCGCGAAGAAGAGCCCCGAGACCATCAAACCCACGCCCCACACCCAGTCCTGGTTGTGAAGCACCGCGAGTGACAGCGCCGACGGCACGCCGAGAATGAAGCCGAGCACCCCGACCAGTCGCACCGCGCGAGGACGTTCGACACCGGCGTCCGAAAGCACACGGGTCGCCAGCTCCACCATCGACACGAGACTCGTGAACGCGGCAAAGAACAGGGCCAGGAAGAAGAGCACCATGAACCCCTGGCCGAACGGAATGCGGGCAAACAGCTGCGGCATCCAGATGAACGTGATCCCTTCGTTCCCGGCCCCGAAGATCGTCTGCTGCACGAGATCGGCGTTCACCGCCTGCCCCGAGCGCACCGCCTCCGCAAGCTGCGGATACGCGGCGAGAGCATTCGGGTTCGTCTCCAGGCTCGCCACGAGCTGAGGAACCACGGCGAACACCGTAGACAGCACCATCATCCCCGCGAGCAGCGAGATCGTATTGTTCGCGATCGGTAGAATGAACGCGTTGAGCGCGGTGTCCTCCCTTTCGCGAAGGTACGCGGCGTAGACGAGGATCAGCCCCCACCCCGCGCCCGTGTCCCACGCGTTCTGCGTGAGCGCGTGGAGCCAGATCCTCGCGTCGCCGAGGCGGTCCCAATCCACACCGAAGAGATAGGCGAGCCCCGCGCCCGCGCCCGGAAGCGTGACGGCGCGGATGGTCAACACGATCACGAGCACGATCAGGATCGGCATGAGAATGTTGACGATTCGCTCGATGCCGCGAACGCCACGGGCAACCACGAGGGCCGCGAGGCCTATGGAGATCGCGTGGGCGACCAGCGGCCACCACGACGCGGTGTACGCCTGCCAGTACGCGCCCGGCTCGGCGCCGGGTACGGCGCCGGAGAGTGCCGCCCAGACGTAATGCAGCGTCCACCCGCACACGACCGCGTAGTAGAACATGATGGCAGTCGCCACCCAGGCGATGAACGCCCCCATCCACGCGCGCTTCGGACCCATGACCTTGACGAACGCCCCCACAGGCCCGAGGCGCGTGAGTCGCCCCATCCCGAACTCGACGAGGATGAGCGGGATGGACCAGATGAACAGAAAGACGGCCCACGAGACGAGAAACTCGCCGCCGCCGTTCTGCGAGGCGATCCGTGGAAATCGCCAGATGTTGCCAGTGCCGACCGCCATGCCGAGCATGGTCAGCATCATGGCGATGCGTGAGGAGAAGTGGTGTTGACTCGTCACTCGCGACCTTTCGAGGTTGGAGACTGGCCGACCGCGGATCTCATTGGATCATACGCGCGAAAGGTGCGCGTGTAGGCACGTTGGTTCCAGGGCGTGAGCTCGCACGAGGTCGCGGTGGCGCCCGACGGCACCTGGCCCTTCACTTCGAGTCGAGCGCCTCCACCCCCTGCCAATCTTCGGGCGGCGGGTCGGTCTCGTACCGACGGCATCGCTCGGCCAGCACTGCCAGTACCGCATCGGCAGGGTCGATCGAGCGGGCGTCCCCCAGCAAACGGCGGGACTCGCTGAATCGCCGTTCGGCATAGAGGGATCGCGCCTCGTCCAGGCGTGATCGCGTCGCCTCCTTGGCCTCGCGCCGAGCAGGCTCCTCGGCGTCCAATACCTCGTACAGCGTCATCGCCTGCGCCTTCCCCTTGGCCGCTACGCGATCCACAGCGCGCAGCGCGAATCGGCCGTCATCACCCAGCAGGCGGTATGTCTGCTCGCCCACGAGGAATCGAACGCCGTACCGCTTCGTGAGCTGCTCGATGCGCGACGCCGTGTTCACCGTGTCGCCGACGACGCCGCACTTCAGTCGATCGGCGCTGCCCACGGTGCCGAGCACGAGCGGGCCGCTGTTCACGCCGATCCCCATCTCGAGCGCCGGCCAGCCCTGCGCGCGCGACTCGCGGTTGAACTCACGCAATGCCGCCGCCATCGCGACGCCAGCTTCGACGGCGCAGTCGGCTGGCAGTGGGAAGAGCGCCATGATCTCGTCGCCGTTGTACGAGTCCACGAACCCACCGCCCTCGGCGATGGGCACGCCGATCCTGCTGAAGTAGCGATTCAGCAGGTCGATGACGTCGCGCGGCGGGAGTCGTTCCGCCACGGGGGTGAAGTCGCGGAGGTCGGCGAACATGACGCTCATGTCACGCGCGACGAACTCGCCCAGTCCGACCTCGGCGATGTCGCTGTGTCCGAGATTCTCGAGGAACTGGCCAGGCACGAACCGTCCCTGCGCTGCGGTCAGCCGAAGCTGGTCCTCGTAGAGGCGCGCGTTCTCCACCGAGATCGCAGCCTGCGCGGCGAGCAGCTTGATCACCTCGACCCGGTCCGCCGTGAACGCGCCGGTGATCAGGTTGTTTTCCATGTAGATCGCGCCGCTGAACCGGCGGGCTCGCTCGATGGGTACGCAGATCATCGACTTGGGCCGGCAAGCCCGGATGTACGGGTCCCCCGCGAAGCGCCCGGCGTTCGCGCCGTCAGCCAACACGAGCGGAGTTCCGGTCCGCAAGACGTGGTTGACGACCGAGAGCGGCAGTATCGACTCCCCGTCGGCGGTCAGCGTGAGCGGCAGCGCTCGCGCCGCGCCGTTGTCCGCTGCCCCAGCCTGCGCGCGCAGCACGAGCGTGTCTCCCTGACGTACCACGAAATAGCCGACGCTTCCACCCGCGTTCTCCAGCAGGATGTTGAGCGTCGTGCGCAGGAGCTGGTCGACGACGATCTCCCCCGAAATCGTCTGCGACGCCTTGATCACCGAGCCCATGTCGAGGGCGGTGGACTCCATAGAGATCGCGTGCGATCCGGTATGGCGCGACAGGCCACGTGCTGCGGCTTGCAGGTTCGGGTACTCGCGGTCGAGCTGGGCCACCTTCCGCGCTGCTCCCCACGCCTCGTACAGATGTCGCGCGGCGAGCAGGTACCCTTCGGCCGCGCGCGGCGCACCGACCTGGTTCAATAACCGAGCGGCGAGCTCGTTGGCCACCGCTTCGTCGCGCTGGAACCCGCTGGCATGTGCGGCGGCGATCGCCCGCTCGTACAGCGCGAGTGCCTCCGACACATGGCCGTCGAGGCGCGCGAGCTCCGCCTCCATCGTGAGGCGGAGATGCTCGAAATTGTCCGGGCAGTTCGGCGCCCACGCGGCCATCTGTGCCAGGTGCGCCTCGAGCGTCGCCCGCTCGGCGGCTCGCGCCTCTTGAGGCAGCGCCGGGTAGAGTGCCGCGCGCACGAGGAAGGCCACGATCCGATACCGCACGAGCTGCGGGAGCGACATCGCCGACGCGATCATGCGGTCCATGGCCTCGACGTGAGGAAGCGCTCCGGCCCAGTCCCCGTACAGGGCGTGGATCTCCGCCTTGTAGATGTGATAGTTCGCGACCCCGGTCATGAAGCGCCGCTCGCGCATGCCGGCAACGCACTGCTCCTCGTCGAACGTCGCGTCGTTCATCGAGAACTCGCCGTCCGTCAGCCCCTGGAAGTTGAGCTGCATGCGCAGGAACAGCGTGCCGGAGTCGTACGAGTCCTGGTACTCGCAGTCCTTCACGATGGCGAGGTACTTCCGCGTCTCGCGCGACGCGGTCGCGAGGTCGAGCTTCGGGTCCCAGAGGATGCAGTCCTGCGCGCTGTACGCGAGGTACAGCATGTCTCCGGATTGGTACCCGGCCTCGATGCCACGCAGGAACCACGGGGTCATGCTCGACCAGTGGTGGTTCCAGTGGCTGATGAACATCGCGTAGACGTAGATGATGCGCGACTTGAGCGCGAGGTCATCGAACTTCTCGTTCATCGCGACACCGAGCCGGCCGTACCGCTCGCCAGTCGCCGGCTCGCCTAACGATCCGCAGAGCAGCATCCCGAACGCCGCATACGCGAACGCCGCTTCGGAGCTCGCCCCGTGCCGCAGGGAGAGCGTCACGTTGCGAACGACGAGGAACGGGAAGATCTCCCCGGCGCCGGACAGGAACGACGCGGCGAACACCTCCATGATGAGGCGCACGGCAATGCGTGCGGCGGGATCGTGCATCTCCGGCTCGTCGATCAGCGACTCGATGCTCCGGTCGCCGAGTGCCTGTCGGACCGCCTCCAGCTCGCGGCGCACGTCGTCGCGTGTGGGCGCAGCCGGGATGTCGATGCCGAGCACCGCGAGCCCCTGCAGTGCCGCGTCGATCGACTCGCGCATGCGTCCCATGGTCGCGTACTGCCTGACGCGATCCGAGAGCACCTCCGCCTTCGGCACCGGGCCGCGCGCCCGCGCGAGCAGCGTCTCCGTCCACGCGTCCGCTTCGGCGTAATCCGCCACCTGGTACGCGCAGCGCTGGACCTCGGTTCCGAGTGCCATCATCAGGTCGTAGTCGGCGTCCCACGCGTCAGGCCCCGCGAGCTCGAGTGCCACACGCAGAAACCCGAGCCCGGAATCGTAGGCCGCGGAGCGCACGGCCATTCGCCCCGCCGCGAGGTTGAGCCGGACGAGCTCCCATCGCTCCCCGTCGTCGGTGATGAGGTCGCGGCCCTGGTTGAGGTGTGCGACGATGTCGATCAGCTTCGCGTCGCGCGCAGCCGGGTCGCCGTGCGCCAGCATCAGCCGCCCGATCGAGCGGTGCACCGACCGCCGCCGCTCTTCACCGATGAGCGCGTACGCCGCCTGCTGGACGCGGTCGTGTTGGAACCGGTACGTGGTGCGCGCGGCGTCGCTCGTCGCACCTGATCCCCCGTCGCCCTCGGCGGCACCATGCGCCACGAGTCGATAGCTCTCGGTGAGCGGAACCACCGCCTGACGCTGGAGCGCGGGCTGCAGGGCCGCCGCCGTCTCGGCCGCCGACCGCCCGGCGATCAACGCGAGTGTGTCCAGGTCGAAGGTGCCACCGATGCACGCCGCGAGCTGCAGAACCTCCTGAGTCTCCCGCGGGAGGCGTCGGAGCTCGCCGACGAGAAAGTCCACGACGTTCTCACCGACTCCCGCCGCGGCGACGGCGACGTCGTCCCAGCGCCAGCGTCCTCGATCGGGGTCGAACGCAATGGCGCCTTGCTCGTTCAGCGAGCGCAGCAGCTCGCGGATGAAGAACGGGTTTCCCTGCGCCTTCTCGAACACGAGGCGACTCAATGGGGTGGCCTCGCGCGCGTCAATGCGGAGCGTGTCGGCGACGAGGTCATCGACCGCGGCGGGCGCGAGCGGCTGGAGCCGCACCTCCACGACCTCGCGCACCTTGCGGAGCTGGTCGAGCGTCACCATCAGTGGGTGCGTCGTGTCGACCGCGTTGTCGCGGTAGGCGCCGATGATGAGCAGGTGTCCGACGTCGCGTGACGTGGCGAGCCGCGCGAGCAGGTTGAGCGTGGGAACGTCGCTCCACTGCAGGTCATCCATGAACAGCACGAGCGGGTGCTCCGCCGTCGCGAACACCTTCACGAAGTTCGTGAACGTCAGATGAAAGCGCGTCTGCGCTTCGGCTGGTGGAAGCTCCGGAACCGGCGGGACCTCGCCGATGACGAGCGACAGCTCCGGCACGAGAGCCGTGATGAGCCCCGCGTTGGCGCCCACGCCCTGCTGGATGGACGCGCGCCAGGCGGCGAGACGTGCGGCCGGCTCGCCTAACAACTGATCCACCAGCCCGCGAAATGCCGCGGCGATCGCCCCGTAGGCCGCGGCCTGCTGGAACTGGTCGAACTTGCCCTCCACCAGGTAGCCGTGTCGGGTCGCGATGGCCTTCCCCATCTCGGCGACGAGCGCCGACTTGCCGATGCCCGAATATCCCGAGACCACCGTGAACCCGGTGCCTCCGTGCGCGACCTCGTCGAAGACCCCGACCAGTCGCTCGACTTCCGACTCACGCCCGTACAGGCGCTGGGGAATCTGGAACCGCCGCGACACGTCGGCCGAGCCTAACGTGAACGACGGCACCCGGCCGGACGTCGCCAGCGCGGCGCGACACCGCTCGAGGTCGGCGATCAGCCCGAACGTCCCCTGATACCGGTCCTCCGCGCTCTTCGCCATCAGTCTGGCGACGATGCGGGAGAGCATCTCCGGCACCTCGCCGCGACGCTCGTGGGCGAGCGGCGCCGGCTGGCTGATGTGTCGATGCGCCCACTCCAGCGGATCGGCCGCAGTGAACGGGAGCGTGCCGGTCAGCAGCTCGAAGCACGTCACGCCGAGTGAGTAGTAGTCGGAGCGCCAGTCCACGTCGCGGCTGGTGCGCCCGGTCTGCTCGGGCGAGATGTATGGAAGCGACCCCTCCAGTTTCGTCGACAGCTTCGCGCTCTGCCGTTCGCGCGACAGCTCGGAGCAGAGCGCGAAGCTGGCCAGCCGCGGCTCCCACGTGTCCGGCTCGACGAAGATGCTGCGCGGGCCGACGTCCTTGTGGACGATGTTGCGCTCGTGGAGCGCGCCCAGGATACGCGCGAGGCGGATCACGAGCGGGAAGAAGACGTCGAGTGGAAGCGGGGCACCGTTGCGCTCGGCCAGCACCCTGGCGAGTGGCCGTCCGAACGCCTCGGTCACGAGCGCGAGGTTACCCGATCCATGGGGCACGAGCGCGCGCGCCGCGACGATCCCGGGCAACCCGAGCGTAGACAGCACCTCGTACTCGCGTCGGAGCTCGGCGAGGTCGCGTACGCGCGGGTACTGCGCGCGCGCCGTCTTGATGGTGACGGGTGTGCCGTCGTCGGCGACGCCGCGGTAGGTCACCCAGGGGCCCGCTTCCTCGACCAGATCCGCGATCGCGTGACCAGGAATGTGTACTCCGGCCGCGATCGCGGAGCGGTCGGTCACGACCGCATCAGACCTGGAAGAAGCGGTTGAACGCGGCATGATACCCGGCCATCGCGTCGCGCGCCGGCTCCCCGTGCCCGCATAACGCGTGACGGAACGGCACCGTCTTGAGCCGCACGAAGTCGTCGGCCTTCGGCTGACTCTCCTGCAGCCACGCGAGTCCGAGGCTGGTTGGGGTGAAGAAACCGATGTCCTTCATCTTCGTGACCGTCTCGTCGTCGAAGAACTCGTCCGGCGCTACCCAGTTCTGCAGCGAATCGCAGGCGATCATGATGCCGCCTTCGCGATCGAGCCGGAGGATGCACTCGGGTCGCTGCGTGGTCGTGAACGTGAACATCGAGCAGTCGGCGAAGGGCATCTCGCCGCCTTCCGTCAGCGTGTGCTGTACCGTGAGCCCGTCGCCGACGCGCATGCCGGGCATGGCCCAGAACTGTGCCCCGTACCGATCCACATAGAAGCGGTCGTCCACCCCGTGCATGTCACCGATGCGCACGACGTTCGTGACCGTCCCGAGCGCCTCGAGCGCCGCGAGGCCGGCGTCGTCGAGCCGAACCGTGTTGATGAGCGTTAGGCGACCGCCGTCGCGCACGATGATCATGTTGCGGTTGAACTGCCACATGGAACCGAAGAACTCGGCCCGCATCGTTCCCGTCACGAAGAACACATCGGGAAAGACTTCCTGAATCGGGCCGTGCGGCATTGCCGGATGGTACTCCGACATGGTGCGCTCCTCGGGGTGTAGGTCAGACGTCGGTGTACCGGCCAGCGTACTCGAACTCCGTCGCGTACGCGTACAGCCAGGCATCCAGGTACCGGCGCGCGGACTCGGGAATCCGTCCGTGCCGGATGTCGTCGAGCGTCTCGGTTCCGTCGCTCGTGTCGTGCCGGTGCAGGTGGAACAGTGTCGTGTCGCGCCCGCCGAGCACGGGCTTGGCGCTCGCGAGGTCGGCTCGTGCGTGCGTCATGTCGAACACGGCGCCTAACAGCGCCGTGGATTCCGGGTGGAGCGCGAGTGACTCGCGCGTGAAGGCAGTGAACTGGCCGGCCGGCGGCACGAAAGGAGGCAGCTCCGCCTCCGCGGCGACAGGGTGTTGCCGGAGGCGACGAATGTAGCTGTCGGTGAGCCCCGCCGCCATCGCGCCCTTCACGAGGATGGCGAGATACCGGCGAGTCGGGAGGCGGCTCGGGTCGAGAAAAGTTGGAATTCCCACATACACCTGGGCTCGCACCGGGCCGGCGCCGGTCTCCACTTCGACCTCGATTCGGTCATAGCCCACGCCGTACGCCTCCATCCGATCGAGTGTCGCGAGGTCGGTGTCGTGACACGTGTGCACGAGACCCTGCACCGCGTCGCCGGGGTCGCCGGTGTAATGGATGTTGCCCATTCCACCCTCGTGAGGAAACCAGTGGCGCACGTCGAAGGCGAGCCGCCAACCGCGGAGTGTCCCGCGGACGGACGCCACCGGGTGTACCCCTTTCGCTCGCAGCGCGGGGAGATGGAGGTTCGAACCGTAGCCGAAGTAGAGGAACACGGAATCCAGGAGCGGGCGGCCGAAGCTTGTCTGAGACGAGGGACCTGTCAACGGCGCTTGCTGGAAAGAGCTGGGACCGCCACGTTATCGCGCCGTTCGTGTCACCCACCCCTCTCACAAGGCTCGAAATGCCTCCCACCGGTGCGCCGTACGGCTATCTCATCAGCCGCTCCACGAAGGACGACCGGTACGGCTTGTGGCGCTTCGACCCCGACGCGAAGCAGCCGTTCACGAAGGTACCGCTCAAGTCCGGCGCGTCATTTCCGCGTGATCACCGCCTCATCTCGATCGGCGGCTATTTCCTCGAGTGGGGCCCCATGCAGCCATCCGCCGGGTCGCCGTACTGGAACTTCCGCCTCATCCCGTTCGACCTCTCGCATGACGATCCGCTCGGCACCACGCCGCTGCAGCACGGGCAATGGTCGAAGCTCAAGTTCTGGGGGCGGTCCCCGGACTTCGGCAACCCAACGGGCGGACACAAAGCCTACGACACCGCCACCGAATTCCAGCTCTTGCCGCTCGGAACGTTCGCGCTGTGCTGGATCCCGACGGTCGGGCGTGGCAACTATGGGCTCTGGAGCTTCGATCCCTGTCCCACGGCGCCTGGCACCGCCGACCCGTTTCCGAGTCCGTACACCTTCACGCCGCAGGCGTCCTTCCGCGACATCGACGCCGGGCACGAGCTCATCGCCGTCAACAACTACGTCGTCGATCGGCATCGCGCGACGTCGATGTTCCGGCTCTGGAGCGTCGACCCGCAGAACCGCGACCCACTCTCGTTCCCGGCCATTCAGGCGGCCACGCACCTAACGATCAGGCCGAGCCACGAGCTCACCGCTGTGGGCAACTATCTCGTGGAGTGGTCGCCAAGGACGCTCAGGTTCCGCGTCTGGCAGGTCGATCCCAAGAGCCCGTCGATCCTCGTTGGGCCCGTCCGCGAAGGGACGCTGCCGTCCGGGATTGCCTCGGGCGCGTCGCTCATGGGATTCCAGCCAACGATCCCCGTGAACGACGCGAACGCGAAGGTCCCGGCGACCATTGACTACATGCGCTCGCGCGTGAAGCACGTCGTCTACTACATGCTCGAGAATCGGTCGTTCGATCACGTCGTCGGGTGGCTCCACGCGGCGAACGCCAGCGGGCTGCATTTCGTTGGCCCGGACGGACCGTACAAGGGCGCCAGCACGAAGATGTCGAACGTCGATCCCACCACAGGGAAGGCCGTGCCGCTCAGCAAGTACGAGGGTGGGAAGCTCAGCACCAAGTACGAGCTCGAGCTGTTCGACTTCGACCCGTACCACGACCTGTCCGATACGCTGCGCCAGTATTTCTGGAAGAACCGCGACGGCTACGCGAAGCGCGCGACGCCCGACATGGACGGCTTCATCTGGAACAACTCGAGCGACAAGGTCATGCAGACCTACACGCCGACGCAGCTTCCCGTGCTCAACGGGCTCGCCGGCGACTTCGCCATCTCCGACGAGTGGTTCTGCTCGCTCCCCGCGAGCACCGACGCCAACCGCGCGTTCGCCCTGACCGGTTCGTCGATGGGCGAGGCGAACAACTTCATGACGCCACCGCAGTACGATTACTGGCCGCAGCAGCCACACCGGCCGTCCGTGTTCAAGCTGCTCTGGTGCAACGGCATCACGAACTGGCGCATCTACCACTCGACGATATGGCAGCAGTACGTGTTCACGTACCAGCTCTTCCTCGAGGGGCAGATCCCCACCGTGGATGCCGCCATGAAGGCGGGGGGCGGGAGCCTGTCGTCGTGGGTGGAGCCGGTCGAGAGCTTCTACAGCGACGCGCTCGCCGGGAACCTTCCGCAGTTCAGCTTCATCGAGCCGGTGTGGATCGGTGGGAGCGGTACGACGTCATATCACCCGGGCGCTGATCTCGTCCTCGGTGAACGCCAGCTGAACCAGGTCTACGAGTCCATCGCGAAAGGTCCGGGGTGGGAGAACACGATGCTCGTCATCACGTTCGACGAGCACGGCGGGATCTTCGACCACGTGCCGCCGCCGTACGCCGAGCGCCCGTGGCCGCACGATGTGAACGATGGGTTCAACTACGATCTCCTCGGCCCGCGCGTCCCGACCATTGTCGTCTCACCATTCATCGAACCGAAGACGGTCTTTCGCTCGACGACACCGGTGGCGTATGACGGAACCTCGTTCCTCGCGACGCTGCTGCACTGGTGCGGGATCCCGAAGGAGCGCTGGTTCATGGGCGATCGCACGCATCACGCGCCGACGTTCGAGGGGGTGCTGACGCGCTCAGCGCCGCGCACGGATTCGCCGAGGTACACCCCTCCGTACGACAAGAACTACCCGCCGTCCGGGCCCGAAACGCCGCGCCAGACGGTGAACCACCTCGCCGAGATCGTCGCGCATTCGATCATCGTGTCGGCAACACGAGGCAAGCTGCCGCCGGCGGAGGTTCGGGATCTGTCGCATGACGTGTTGTCGAGCGCGAAGACGATGGCCGCGCTCGAGCGCCGGCTGGATGAGATCGTCAAGTCGCACAGAGAGGGTAAGCCCCTCTACCGGTAGGATCTGAGAAGACCTGACGCAGATTGCGCGGATTTCGCTGATTTCGCAGAATCGCTCTACCGGGGCGCTTACCCCTCACCAGCCGGCGTGAACGAGAATGGGGACAGCTCATTCATCCTCGTACTCGCGCTTCCAAACCCTCCTTACGGAGGGCTTCTGCGCAATCAGCGAAATCCGCGCAATCTGCGTCAGTTTTTTTCTCCGTCCCGGTAGAGGAGCTTGACGGCTGGCGGCGCCGTTCAGCTAACCGGTATAATTGGCGGACCTGACGTTCAGGGCCTCCACGAGCCACCCACCCGCCTGCATGGAATCCCTTCGTACCGCTCTGGCGTCTGACTATCGCCTGGAGCGCGTGCTTGGGACGGGTGGTAGTGCGACCGTGTACCTCGCCGAGGATCTGAAGCACGACCGGCAGGTCGCGATCAAGGTGCTCCACCATGAGCTCGCAACCACCGTCGGCGCCGATCGCTTCATTCGAGAGATCCGCGTTGCCGCGCGGCTGACGCACCCCAACATCGTTCCCCTCCTCGATTCGGGGCGCGCGAACGATGCGCCGTACTACGTCATGCCGTTCATCGACGGCGAGGCGCTGCGCGCGCGGCTCGATCGTGGCGAGCGACTCTCGATCGACGAGGCGGTCGCCCTGGTCACCGAAGTCGCCGATGCGCTGGAGTACGCGCACGCCGCTGGCATCGTGCACCGCGACATCAAGCCCGAGAACATTCTGCTCCTCCGCGGACACGCCGTGGTCGCGGACTTCGGCATCGCGCGCGCGCTCACGCGGGCAACCGACACCGGGGTCGGGGCGACGACCACGGGTGGGATGGTGGTTGGAACACCGGCCTACATGAGCCCCGAGCAAGCCGTCGGCGAGACGGAGATCGATGGCCGCAGCGATGTCTACTCGCTGGCCATTGTGATGTTCGAGATGGTGAGCGGCACCCTTCCGTTCTCGGCGGCGACGACGCAGGCGCTCATCGCGAAGCGGTTCCACGAGCGCGCGCCGCGTCTCTCGAGCCGGATGCCGGGAATCCCTGCCGCAGTGGACGATGCCGTGGCGGCGGCGCTCGCGCTGGACCCGGCGGACCGCCCGGCCGGTGCCCTCGCGTTCGCGCGGCTCATCAACCCGAGCCGCGTCACGGGAACATCTCCGGCGATGTCGCGCCCGTCAGGCACCGGTGCGACGGACACGAGCGTCTCCACGATTCAGCGGACGCTGGGGATTGCGACCAACCCGTCGCTGCCGTCGGTGGCCGTGCTCCCACTCACGAACCTCAGCGCGGACCCCGAGAACGAGTTTCTGTCCGACGGCATCACCGAAGAGATCATCAGCACGCTGACCCGCCGGCGCACCATCCGGGTCGCGGCACGCGCCTCGTCGTTCGCGTTCAAGCACCAGCGTCCAAGCGTACAGGAAGTGGCCGAGCGTCTCGGGGTGAACAATGTGCTGGACGGCAGCGTCCGGCGCGCGGGTAACCGCATTCGCGTCGCGACGCAGCTCGTGGATGCCGCCACCGGCTTCCCCGTCTGGTCCGATCGCTTCGACCGGTCGTTCGATGATGTCTTCGCGATCCAGGATGACATCGCGAGCGCGGTTGCCGACGCGTTGTCGGCCACGCTGCTCCGCGACTCGGGGCCGTGGACGCGTGACGTGGTTGCGGCCGCAGCATACGAGCACTACCTGCGCGGTCGATACGCGCTCAACAAGCGCACGGAGTCAGAGCTTCGCTCGGCGGCACGTCACTTCACCGAAGCGGCCGAGGAGCAGAGCGATTACGCGCTGGCGTACGCGGGGCTTGCCGAAGCGCTGTTGTTGTTAGGCGTGTACGGGGCGCAGGCGCCGTCGGAAATGTTTCCCCTGGCGCGGGAAGCGACCGACAAGGCGCTGCAGCTCGACCCGTCGCTCGGGGAGAGCTGCGCAACCCTCGGTGCCGTGCTCGCCCTCTACGACTGGAACTGGAACGGTGCGGGAGACGCGTTCCGGCGCGCCGTTGCGCTGAGCCCGCGCTCGCCTACGGCGTGGCAATGGCGCGCCATGCATCATCTGTTGCCGAAGGGTCAGCTCGACGAGGCTCGGGTCGCGATCGACCGCGCGCGCGCGCTCGACCCGCTATCGATGGCGATCGCGACGAGCGTCGGCGTGGTCTATCACTTGACGGGCGACAGCGCCGGGGCCATCCGCGCCTTGCACCGAGCGATCGAGCTCGACGCGACATTCCCGATGACGTACTACTTCCTCGGCGGCGTGCTTCGCGATTCGGGCGACGGCCCGGGGGCAATCGACGCCTTTCATCAGGCGATCGCGAAGTCCGGTGGGACGCCCGAGATGACCGCAGGGTTGGCGCAGGCCCACGCGCGCGTCGGGCAGCGAGACAGGGCGCGTGAGCTGCAGGCCGAGCTCGAGTCGGAGGCCGCGACGCGTCATGTCCCGCACAGCCTCGCCGCTCAGGTGCACGCGTCGTTAGGTGAGACGGAGCTCGCCGTCCAGGCGCTCGCGCGGGCAGCGGATGCCCGCGAGCCCGAGCTCGCGCTCATCGGCGTGCGCCCGGTCTATGCGTCGCTTCGCGGGAACCCGCAGTTCGACGCGATCCGGGCCCGGATCGGGGTCTAGTGCCCAACGCCGGTGTGCCGCCCTTTGGCCAGACGTGCTTGGCCTTGGGTAGCCGTGGCCTCACATCGGCGGCCAGAGCGGCGCTACGACATCGCGCCAGGCGTAAGTCCAGACGAGGACGATCACGACCTCAATCGCCGCCACCATGCGGCGTCGGGCGCCCCGGGCCGCGATCTCGTGCTCCGGGATCAGGATCCCGCTCGTGAAGCCGAGCCGCCGCAACTCCGCGGCCAGCTTGAGCGTGGAGAGCCCGGTCACGACCGCGAGGGCGGTCAGGGCGAGCCAGAAATACCGGAAATGGGCGTACACGAACCCGGACCCATACAGCGTCGCCGCGAACGCAAGCTTCACGAACCCGGTCCACGGGCGCTCTACATCGACGTCCGAGAACTTCTCACGCTCGAGGTCCTCAGCGTAGAGGAAGGTCTGCACCACCTTCCAGAGGTGCAGGCCGACGAACAGCCAAAATGAGATGCGAGGGAGCATAGCATATGGACGCGCTTCCCCCCCCGTCCGTTACGAAACGCCTGGACGCTCACCTCGCGGTCGGGGCGCCTCGGGGTGATCCCGGCGGGGCCGCCTCGGTATTCTGGTCGTCTCCGGAGCGGTCAGCACGCACGTCGGCGTTGGCGATCCACATCGCAATGGCTATCACGATCGCCAGCGCGATGTCGAACAGCAGGACGATACGGCGACGCCGCACCGCCGTCAGCGTCATGTCGGCGGTGACCGCGGCGGGCATACTCGAGCTCACGTTCCGGAAAGCGGCAACGAGATCCGACTCCCGTTCAGCGACGACGTGCGTCACTCGTTTGCACCAGCGACACTCGTCGGCGTGCTCCCGAAGATGGGGCTCGCCGAGTCGATCGACCGAGGCGGTGGCAAGAACCGACAGATATTCGTCGCACGTCATGTCTGCTGATCCCTGTACCGCGGATGACTCGCGAGGATGGTGCGCCGTATGGATGCACGCGCCTTGAACAGGCTGGCACGCACCGACACGTCCTTGACGCCGATGAGCTCAGCGACCTCCGCTTCGTCGGCGTCGCCGCACAGCGCGACGGCCCACCTGCACACGAGTGGCTGGAACCGGACAACGACTGTCACGAACGCGGCCTTGGCGCCGGTAGCGACGCTCGAGACCAGTGCCGGCAGCCCGCGGCTATCTGCAGGATGCGCGTCCATGCCGTGATGAGTCCTGGAGCCGTCCATGCGTTTACCGTCGGCCTCGGACTGGAGGTTCGTGGCGGCGGTCATCGCGAGCCGCGCTAGCTGTCGTGGATGGGAGCCGCCAAGGGGAGACTCAGGAACAGGTGCCCGCTCTCGGTGTAGCCGGCGCGGCCGTAAAGGCGGCGCGCCGTGTGGTTGTCCGGACCAACCTCGACGTGCAGCGCTCGGACGCCTCTCGCGACGGCCGCGGTGCGCACGACGGCGAGCAGCGCCGCGGCCACGCCTTGTCCGCGCGCCTCGGGCCGCACGTACAGGTCGTCGATGAAGCCGCGTAACCCGCCGTACTCCATGCTGAAGCACAGGGTCAGCACCGCGTGCCCGACGGCCGTGGCGCCAACCTCGGCGACCCACACGCCGCCGAGGCGCGGGTCGGCGAGAAGGGCCTCGAACGCGCGCGTCGCCGGTCCGACGGGGAGCGGGAAGTCGGATTCGGCGTAAAACGTCGTCATGAGGGCGACGAGTGTCGGGATGTCGGCCTCGGTTGCAGGCCGGATCTGAACGGTCATGGCAGGGTGTCTCGCGACGAAGGCGGTGAGTTGCCGCTCGCATCCTAGCTCGCCGATGCCGTCCCCCGGAGATGCGCCCGTACGCGCTCGATCACAGACGACGGGGTTGGGTACCACAGCCGGTTCGAGTCGACGACGTCGATTCCATCCACCTGAACGCGCAACTCGCCGAAGCCGCCCTTCTGACGGCGAACCTCGAGGGTTTCGTCCGCGGCAAGCTGCGCCGCCACCCGGGCGGCGATGAAGGCTTTGCCGGGTCAGACTGGGCAGTAGTGAATATCAACGCGACGCATCCGATCCTCCCGGTTTGAAACCGGACGACTGACGCCGGTCGGTTGCGAGCGAACGCCTCGAGTCGCGCTGCGAGCGGATGAGACAATAGCCCGCGCAGCGAGCGTCTGTCAACCGCTCGTCATCGTCTAGAAATCGTTAGGCAGGCGACCCGGTGATGCCGCTTACTTCTCGTCTTTCGCCTTTCGCTTCACGTCGAGGCGATGGGCGCGTTTGTAGGTCTGAATGTGCATCAATGTCGACGGCCCCGGCGCGGCGCTGACGCTACTCTGCCAGGCGGTACCGGCGTGAAAGGCTCCCGATCAAGGACGATGGATCCGGTGCGCTTCCGGTGGCCCGCTCGATCAACGTCGCCACCGCGTACCGCTGCCCGTGCCGATGGACCTGCTCGCCCAACCAGTCACGCAGCGTCCGAAAGTCACCGGCCGCGAAGGCCTGCTCGAGCGGGCCGACGGCTCGCTCCGCGGCATCGAACAGCTGGGCCGCGTACACGTTGCCTAACGTGTACGTCGGGAAGTAGCCGATGAGCCCCTCGGACCAGTGTCCATCCTGGAGGCATCCGGTTCGATCGTTCGCCGGCGTGACGCCGAGGTACCGCTCGTAGAGCTCGGCCCAGGCGCCGGGAAGGTCCGCCGCGCGTAGGTCACCTGCGAGCAGAGCGCGCTCCAGCTCGAACCGGATCAGGATGTGCAGGTCGTACGTCACCTCGTCGGCCTCGACGCGGATGATGCCCGGGGCCACGTGATTGACCACGCGACGGAACGTCTCCAGCGACACGTCGTGCAGGGCCTCGTGAAAGGCGCGCCGAAGGGGTGGAAAGAACTGCTGCCAGAACCCGTGGCTTCGTCCGACGTGGTTCTCCCACAGCCGTGACTGCGATTCGTGAAGCCCGAGGGACGCGGCCTCGCCCATGGGCGTTCCGTAGTGCGCCGGGTCCAGCCCCTGGTCGTACAACGCGTGTCCGACTTCGTGGAGCACCGCGAAGAATCCTCGTGCGAAGTTGCGCGGGTGGTACCGCAGCGCGATCCGAACGTCGCCAGGGCCGATCGAGGCGCAGAACGGGTGGTTCCCGACATCGAGCCGGCCACCCCGGAGGTCGAATCCCAGCGCGCCGGCGACGCCTTCCACGAAGAGACGTTGACGGTCCACGGGAAACTCGCGTGCGAGCACGTGGCCCGGCGCCGGTGCGAGCTCGCCGCGCAGCGAGTCGACCAACGGCACCAACTCGGCCTGCAAACGCGTGAAGAGCGCGGAGAGCCGGTCCGTCGTCATGCCCGGTTCGTAGTCGTCCAGCAGGGCATCGTACCGCGCTCCGACCCAGCCGACGGCGTCGGCCTCCTCTCGGGCCAGCGCGAAGATCCGATCGAGCAACGGCGCGAATGTGGTGAGGTCATCACGTTGGCGAGCGTCCGCCCACACCTGCGACGCGAGCGCTGTCACCCGCGCCGACTCCTCCACCAGGTGTCGCGGGATGCGACGCTCGCGATCGTACGCACGGCGGAGCTCGCGCACGTTCACGGCGTGCGGGCTTTCGGGGTCGTCACAGAGGGCTGACCCTTCGATGCACGCGAGCAGGTCGCCGTAGCGTACGTCGGTCCCGCGATCATGCACGAGCCCGGCGAGGAGAGCCATCTGATCCGCGCGATGCTCTACCCCACCGTGCGGCATGCAGACCTCTTCGTCCCATTGGAGCAACGAGAGACAGGACGACAACACCGTCTCCTCGCGCGAGAGCCGGACGAGCTCAGCGTATGCGTGGTCGGGGTTCACGATCCTCCGCGTCTGGTGCGATGTGGTTGATGCCCGAAGCCCCGGTCGTAGAATCAGGCGAAAGATGTCACCTCTCGGACGTCGCGCCACGGCGGAGACCTCATGACGCACAGGCCTACACCGGCCGAAGAAGTCGGACTCATGGGGCTTCGCCTCGCCACGCGCGTGCAGCATGCGCTCGACCGGATCCCGGCAGAACAGATGGTCGAGCTCATAGACTCGATTCGCCGCACGGCGACCGAGCGACACGTCTCGTACCAGAGACATGGGGTCACGGAAACGATCCGCGTACTCCCCTGCCCGCTCACGCTTCGGGCGGATCAACTCGGGTACACGCACTACGTCTCGGAGACGATTCTCAACTGCATCAAGCGACTTCCCGACCTGTACTTCGAGGTGCCCGAAGTTCGCGAGGTCCTGCGCGTCACGCCGGTCGAGGAGGAATGGCTTCGCGAGTGCTGGACGCCAGCGCATCGCGAGGCCAACCCGGTGTTCGCCCGGCTCGACGCCGTCGTGGACTACACGACGGCGATGTGGAAGGACTCGATCAAGTTCATGGAGCCGAATCTCAGCGGGATTGGCGGCCTGCACATCGGTCCCGCGTCGATGGCTGTGCATGCCGACATCGTCGTGCCGGCCCTCCTCGCTCAGGACCCGAGCATCCGGCTCCAGGTCGCCGACGACATCCGCGAGCTCCTTCTGCAGGAGCTGCTGGAGCACCTGGAAACGACGGGCCGGCCGGATGGGCAGATCGTGCTCGTCGACCCGAAGTATGCGACCGACGGGCCGGACGAGCCGGACGCGCTCGCCGAGTACTACCGCGAGCGGCACGGGGTATCGGTGCTTCACGCTGACGCGAGCGAGCTTCGGCTTCGCGGGGACGACGTGTTTTACGAGGACGCACGCGTGGACCTCGTGTACCGCGATGCGAGCGTGCTCGACCTCATGGAGCTCGTGGCGGAGAACGTGGACATCGCGCCGATGCGGGCGCTGCTTCGACAGAACCGCGTCGTCTCATCGATCACGGCGGAGCTCGATCAGAAGAGCTGCTTCGAGGTGCTCACCGATTCGGAGCTCGCCGACCGGTTCCTGACGGTCGAGGAGCGTCAGGTGGTGCGACGACACGTGCTGTGGACGCGCATCGTGTCCGACCGCCGGACGACGTCGCCGGCTGGGCAGCGCATCGAGCTGCTGGAGTACGCGCGGCGGGAGCGCGAATCGCTGGTGCTCAAGCCGAATCGTGCGTACGGAGGCGAAGGGGTACTCATCGGCCCGGTCACGACGCAGAGCGAGTGGGAGTCGGCGTTCGAGCGCGTGCTTGCGGATGAGAATCGCTGGGTCCTTCAGCAGGTCGCCCACATCCCGGTCAAGTCGTTTCACGTGCTCGACGACGCCGGGCAGCTGCACATGGAGCCGTTCTACGTCGTGATGGGATTCGCGCCGACGCGTTACGGCGTGGGGCTCGTGGCGCGCGCGTCGCAGCGGTCCGTGGTGAACGTCGCGCAGCACGGTGGGATGTGCGCGGTGATGGTGAGCGCGAAGGCGCTGCGTGGGTGAATCAGCGTCGAGGCGTCTCGTAGGCGCGCCGCGCGCTACCCATTGGACTTCTGTGGTCAGAAGAGACCTGCCTGCCCGCGTCACCATCACCAGCTGGTATACGAGGCGAGCGCGATCTACGGTCGGATGTTCTGGTTCAGCCGGAAAAAATTCGTCGGGTCGTACGTGCGCTTGAGCGCGCGGAGCCGCTCGTACTTGACCTCACCGTACGCGGCCCGTACGCGGTCCTGCCCCTCCTCCCCGAGAAAGTTCACGTAGACACGGCCCGTGGAATGCGGACGCACCGCCTCCCATAACTCCCGCGTCCACGCGACGCACGCGGGCGCCCGAGCGGGCTCGGACCAGACCGCGTCGATGTTCACCGCATGGGCCGCGCGGCGGTCCTCGAAGGCAGATCCATCCGGATCCTGTCGGCCGACGGCACCGCCCAGGTGGAAGATGATCGTGTAGGACTCCGGCGTCGCGACCGGCCAGGCGTGCTCGGCAAGCGCGTCGATGAGGGCATCGCTGAGCGAGGGCACGTACTCCGATTTCCAGTAGTAGCCGAGCCCGTGAGGTGCGGTAGGGTCGAAGAGCGACTGGTGTGAGACGTACGGCGTCGGCCGGATCAGGTCCACCAGTGGCTCGCCGAACCGCCGCAGCGGGGCAACCACTCGCTCACCCTCCTCCACCGAACCCGCGTAGCACGCGCCGATGACCACGACCGGTTGCCCGTGCATCGATGAAGGAAGAAAGGGCGCGGGCGGCGCCATCCTGAGGACCACGATGGTCGTCAGCTCGTCGGGCGCGGTCCTGATGAAATCTCGGTAGAAGCCCAAAACCTCGCGCGCCTTCGCAGCAGGGTGTAGCATCACGCCGGCCAGGACGATCGGTCCGATGGGGTGTAGACGATACTCGAACGACGTGACGACCCCGAAGTTGCCGCCGCCACCGCGGAGCCCCCAGAAGAGGTCGGCGTGCTGCTCGGCGCTGGCATGAAGGAACTCGCCGTCGGCGGTGACGACATCTGCTGACAAGACGTTATCGGCGGCCAGCCCGTGGCGGCGCATCAACCAGCCGAGGCCCCCGCCGAGCGTGAGCCCCGCGATGCCGGTGTGGCTGATGATGCCGCCGGGCGCGGCGAGCCCGAAGGCCTGGGTCTCACGGTCGACCTCCGCCCACAGGAGTCCTGGCTGCGCTCGCGCCGTTCGCCCCGTCGGATCGACCCAGAGGCCTTTCATCGGCGAGAGATCGATCACGAGCCCGCCATCGCAGACCGCGGTGCCGGCGACGTTGTGGCCGCCGCCGCGCACGGCCACGAGCACATCGCGCTCGCGCGCGAACCGGACGGCGGCTCGGACGTCGGCGACGCTGGTACAGCGAGCGACGAGCCCGGGACGACGATCGATCGCACCGTTCCAGATCGCGCGGGCGGCGTCGTACTGCGCGTCGCCACGACGGACGAGCTCTCCACGGAAGTGTGGCGTTAGGTCGGCGAGCGCCGCATCGTCGAAAGCGATGGCGTCGCGACGCTCGGTCTCGAGAGTTGATGGAGCAACCATAGGGCACCTCCTCGTCGCGGTAGGATTGCTCCGGACGAGCGGGCGATAAAGCACAAAAACTGGACTTGCCGCGCCCTTCGCCGATCGGTACCCTCGGATCAGGATGAAGGGGTACGGCCAGTTCTGCCCGGTCGCCAAGGCGGCCGAGATCGTCGCCGAGCGATGGAACCCGCTCATACTGCGCGAGCTGCTCTGCGGGAGCCATCGCTTCAACGACCTCCACCGCGGTGTGCCCCTGATGTCCCGCACGCTGCTCGCCGGACGTCTCGAGCAGCTCGAGCACGCGGGGATCGTGCGAAGTGTGGCGAGGCCGCGTGGCCGCGGGCGCGAATACCACCTCACCGCCGCCGGTGAGGAGTTGCGGCCGCTCATCGAGTGCCTGGGCGAGTGGGGCCAGCGGTGGGCCCGAGCGCAGATCGGGCGCGATGACCTGGACGCGGGCCTGCTCATGTGGGACATCCACCGGCGTATGAACCTGGACGCACTGCCTCCGGAACGGGTCGTCGTGCGCTTCGACTTCCGCGGCGTGCCGGCGACCATGCGGTGCCCAAGGACGTGGTGGCTAGTGCTCGAGCGGCGAGAGGTCGACCTCTGTCTCAAAGAACCCGGCTTCCTGGCCGACCTCGTAGTCAGCGCCGACCTTCGGGCGCTGACCCGTGTCTGGATGGGTGACGCGCGGCTGGCCGAGTCCGTCCGTGCTGGCCTGATCCGGCTCGATGGGCCGCGGTCGCTCGTCCGCGCCTTCCCGAGCTGGCTCTCGCTGAGTGCATTCGCAAGCGTCGAGCGCGGTGAGGGCGGTCATCGCGTGGCCGCGGACTCAGACCACGGCGGGATCAGTGAGGGACTGGAACCACCCGCCCAATTGGGCGTTCGCTCGGCCGACGTCGCGCACTGAACCAGGTCGCGACGAGAAACCCGTACAGGGTGTAGTACGAGGCGATCTCGACACCGTGCACGACGCGCATCGGAAGCGGCATGACCGTGTTTTCCGGGAGAAGCGGGACCACGGCGCCAAGTACCGGCAACACGGCAGCGAACAACCACTGCGATGTCCGACGCGATGGAATCGTGCGGATTGCCGGATACATCGCGGCCACGAGCGCGACGCCGCGAAGCACCTGCATCGACACGATCGACTCGACCGGAGGGATGGGCCGACCTCCGTAGTAGTCCCGGACCAGCGGGTAGATGGCGGCACCCACGACGAAGTAGCACAGCACGAACACCGCGGCGGCCGCCGCGAGCCGCCACAGGAGACTCGGCACCGAATGAACGGGCGTCGGAGCAGGTGTAAGTGCATCGACCGGCGCCGCCGGAGTACGGAGGCGTCCCACGACCGCGGCGACGGCGGTGCCGGCGGTGATCGCTACTCCGAGGTCGCGGGCAAGCGCGACCGGCGCGGCCGTGACATCCACGAGATCGAACAGCACCGCCTCGGTGATGTTGATGAATGCCGTGGGAATGAAACACAGCCCGGTGAGGATAGCGACGAGCGCCGACCCTGCGGCGGTCGAGCGCACGGCCACGGCGCCTAACGCCGCGCACAGGAACAGTGCAGCGAGCGCGTTGGTGATCGACAACGAAGGGTACGACCGGGCGACGAAGACCACCGCCGCTGCCAGCATGAATCGTAGCGCTACGTTCATCGGGACCTCCAGTCGATGCTTCGCGAGAACATCTCGATCTGGTCGTCGGCGGTCCGGTACGCGTACCGGAACGGTGGACCTTCCATCGCCCACAAGCAGCTCAGGCCGAAATGGAGCGCCTTGAACCGCTCGACGAGCACGGGAATCTCCAAATCGGGCTGCACGAGCCGGCGCTGCCGGAGGCGCGTGAAGAGCAGCGTCAGTGCCGGATCGATATGCCCCTGCATCCGCGCGATGTACTCCTGCAGGTCAGGGCCGCGCAGAATCAGCTGGGCGAGCAGCACGCGCGCGAACCCGTGGTGCGGCTCCTTGAGCCGAAACTGGTAGCGCACCAGCCGCGACAGGAGCGCCGGGAGCGGATCGTCGCGCTCGGCGAATTCTCCCACGCGAGCCTGCACGCGGGCTTCCTGCTCTGCCATGAACGCCACGAGGATGTCCTCCTTCGTAGCGAAGTAGTTGTAGACGGTGCCTTTCCCGACACCAGCCTTGGCCGCGATCTGCTCGATCGTCGGCCGCTCGAAGCCGGACTTCGAGAATTCCTCGATGGCCACGCGGAGAATTCCCTCCCGCGTAGCGGCCTTTTTCCGCTGCCGGAGCGACGGCCCTTTTGTGACTGTGGTCATTTATGACTAGAGTCATAAATGGCACGCCGTTTGTCAACCGCCGTATACGGCAGAGGTCGCCCTGCGCCAGGTCGAGCACGCGTCGTTAGGTTCGGTCACGCCGCGGCGCAGCTCGGCACGCAGTAGTTCCGGGCTCGCGGTAGAACTGCGTGTGCGACTTGCCGAGCACTCGTCGAATCCGTGAGCGTTCGGCCCGAACTCGGGCTTCGAGCCGAGGTGTCACTTCCCGACGAGCCCAGTCGCATAGCCGTCGTCTCGAGCAGCGCCGGTAACGACGTTTCGAGGGCGGGCAGCCCACGCTCCCGATCCGTCGCCGAGACTGTGAGCACCCATTCGAGGCCGACGCGCTGCTGATAGCGGCCGCTCATGTGGGCGGCGCGCGTAAGCGTGCAGACGGCTCCGTTGGCGTAGGCATCGGTCAGACGCACGCCTTCACGCCCGAGACGATCGATGTTGGGGTACGCACGTTAGGCAGGCGGCGGTGCCGCCGCATCGGGCCGAGCGCCCCGCGACTCCCCCAGGCCCACTGGGCCGAGGTCCTCCCGGACGAACGTGTCGATCGACGTGAGGCTGACGCCGAACGTGCGCGCCAGGTCGGTCATGTCCAGCGCCGAGTCGTACGTGTCCGTCGACGCGAGGAGCGATGGCATCGGGTCGGGTAGACCGATGGCCGGGTCACCCGGCGCAACGCACTGGATGGGGATGTCGCGGCCGGTCACGCGCTCGTACGCCGCAACGACGTCGCGCCACGACACGGGTGCCGGCCCGCCGATCGGGAGGTACTGGTTGATCGCCCGCTCGTGCCCGATGGCGGCGACGATGAACGCGCCGACGTCGCGGAACGAAACGAACGAATGGCGCCGCCGCCCTTCGCCCACCAGGACGACCGGCCGGTTCGCGCGTACGGCCGCGCCGACGACGGCCGCCACCCACACTTCCATGAACAAGTTAGGCGCCAGGATCGTGTACGGCATTCCGCTCGCGCGGAGGCGCGCCTCGGTCTCACCCTTCGCGCGCAGGAAGGGAGCAGGACTCTCCGGGGTAGAACCGAGCGCGGAGACGAAGACGAACTGCCGCACGCCGGCCGCGCGCGCGGCGTCGATCAGGTTCGCGTTGCCGGCGCGGTCCACGCTCTCGATCGTGTCCGCGCCACCACGATGCGCGGAGTTCACGGTGGTGACGACGATGTCTGCACCGTCGAGGGCGGCCGTGAGCGAGTCGCGGTCCTTGAGGTCCCCGTAGACGAGCGTTGCTCCGGCTTGTTGCAGTGGCTCGACGGCCGCTTTGTCGCGCACCAGCGCGCGCACCGATTGCCCACGCGCCAGGAGTTGGCGCGTGACGAGTCCGCCAAGGGCGCCAGTTGCTCCAGCGACGAGTATCATGATGTCCTCTCACGTCGACACGCCCACCGGTATGGTGGACGATACTTCATTGCGCACACCTCGGAACCGCGAGTCTGGTCGCCACGCAGCGGAGCCGCAAGGGGCAACACGCCGACTGGCTGCTCCCGTCCGCGGAGCATCACGTCGCCAGGGCCCCCACATTCCGAGATCAGGGTCGCGGATTCATCTTCGTACCCATGCGAGTGACCGTCTGCCAGATGCGCGATGACCGCGACGATTTCGAGTCGGATTGGATGGACCTGTGCGCTCACATTCGAAGTGAGGGGAGCGACCTGGTGTTGCTGCCGGAAATGCCATTCGCTCGATGGTTCGCCGTCGTCCGTGCGTTCGACGCGTCCGCGTGGCGTGAGGCACTCGACGCACATCGGCGCTGGGAGCAGCGGATCAGCGAGCTCACCGTGCCGTGCGTCATCTCCACGCGGCCGGCCGAGCGGGGGGCGACGCGCCTCAACGAGGCGTTCCTGGTGACCCACGACAGCTCGCGAGGCATTCACGACAAGCGCTACCTCCCCGATGAAGAGGGCTACTGGGAAGCGTCGTGGTACGAGGCAGGGGACGGCGCCTTCGATCCGGTGGAGATAGGCCGAGCGACGATTGGGGTTCAGATCTGCACGGAACTGTGGATGCTGGACGTGTCACGGGAGTACGGTCGTCGCGGCGTGGGGATCATCGTCGTGCCGCGGGCGACGCCGGCGACGAGTCGCGAGCGCTGGCTCGTCGGCGGACGTGCCGGCGCGATCGTGAGCGGCGCGTTCTGTCTGTCGTCGAACCGGACTGGCGTGAGCAGCACGGGCGATGAGTTCGCGGGGCTCGGCTGGATCATCGACCCTGATGGCGAGGTGCTGGCGGTGACGTCCGATCGGGAGCCGTTCGTGACACGAGACATCGATCTCGAGCACGCTACCGCTGCGAAGGCGACGTATCCGCGGTACGTACGCTAGGTCTTCGGGCTTCACTCAGTGCGCGCCGCGATCAACGGACGATTCTTTCGGTAGGAGTTCTTCAGCGCGATCTTTCCATCGCGGAAACGGAACAGATCACATCCGTGTACCTCGACGCGCGCACCGTCACCGCGCGTGCCGGTGAACGTCCACTCCGACACACCGCGATCGCCGCATACGAAGTGGCGCGCGTCGCCCCAGTGTGCATCGGGGAAGGTCGCCCAGACGTCCTCGAACGCCCTGCGTACGGCTTCACGGCCCTCGAAGCACGCCCCGCACACTTCGGGTCCGGCAGATGCCTCGAACGCACAGTCGTCGGTCATGAACGACATGATCGCATCCGCATCGTGGCGATTGAATGCGTCGGCGAACGCCTGCAGCCATTCTGTCGTGACCTGATCGCCGAAATGGGACATCGGCCTATCCTCCGTGCGTCGCCCCGCCGCGGGTATTCCGTCGTTCGCCATCAGCCTTGCCGGGAAGCATCCGCGCGGGGTGGTACGACCAGGACATCGGACGTGACATTGCGCAGGACGTCTCCGGCGACTGTGCCGAGGAACACGTGAGCGAGTCCAGCGTATCCGTGCGTCCCCAGCGCCAACACATCGGCGTTCGCCCTCCTGACCACCTTCTCGATCGTGATCCGGGGCGACCCGTGCCTAACGATCACCTTCCAGGGTGCCACCCGTTGGGGGGTGCCCTTCGGCTGTGCAAGCGCGGTGGCGACGACGCCTTCGAGCTCTTGCGTGACTTGCTGTCGATAGGACTCGCGGTAATCCTCGGCGTCCTCCTCCGACACACTCGGATACACGAGACCTTCGTACGGAACGCTGAAGGCATGAACGATCGTTAATCGCGGGCGTGGCGGAGGAATCAACCGGAGCAGCACGGCGAGAACCTCGGGGGCCGTCTGATCGAGATCGAGTGCAAGCACCGGCCGGCAATACGGCGCGCGCGGCGAAAGGCGAACAGCCAGCACAGGGAGCTGCCCGCGCCGGATGACGCGTTCCGCGGTCGACCCCAGGAAGACGTCGCGCAACGCTCGGCCACCGCCACGTCCCATGACGATCAACTCGGCGCTCGCCGAGCTCGCGCAGGCGGCGATCTCCGCCGCAGCAGCGCCCACGGTGACGACGTGATCGACGGTCACGCCCTTCGGTAACGTCTTCGCGAGGGTCGTCGCTTCGGCCCGAAGCGCTTTCTTCGCGTCCCGGTCGGCTCGTCGCTGCGCGCGTGACGGAAGGTTGTTGGGCACCACGTGCATCAGCGTGACTCGGGCGCCCTCGGTCAAAGGCAGCCGGGCGAGGCGCCCCACGACTCGATCCGAGAGCGGTGAAAGGTCCAGAGCGACGAGTATCCTGCGAAAGCTTTCGGACATGTCCACGCGGCCTCGTGCGAGTGGTCCTGGTTGTGAAGTGCCCCCGTCGGTGGCGACAGCGGTAGGAGCGTCGCCAGCCGCTTCCGCTCGAGCACGGAGCCCGCGAGCAAGGTCTCCTGGCGCACGCGTAACAACGCTCGTCGGCGGAAGTGGCGCAACCTGCCGGCTCCGACCGGCTCACTGGCCTTCCGGCGGCTGCCACAGCTCGACCTTGTTGCCCTCCGGATCAATGACCCAGGCGAACTTCCCGTACTCGGATTCGTCGATCTTCTCGAGCACGTTGCAGCCCTCTTCCTTCAAGACCTTCACCAGGGCATGCAGGTCTTCCACCCGGTAGTTGATCATGAACGGTGCAGTGCTCGGCGCAAACTGATTGCTTGCTTGCGGACCGATTGACCAGACCGTGGTGCCTGCAACCGGCTTGCCCTCGGCGTCGGTCCATGTGAAGGCAGCTCCGCCCCAGGCCTGAACATCGATTCCCAGGTGTTGTTTGTACCACGCCTGCAGTGAGGGAGCGTCTTTGGCCTTGAAGAAGATGCCGCCGATGCCGGTGACTCGCTTCACAAGCCCTCCGGTGCACAGTGGTCGGGTGAGGAATGTTTCGGGTGCTGCCTAACGCCGTCTCTCGCCAGAATTCGACCTTGCTCTCTTCGCTCGATCGCCGAGCAAACTTCGCGTACTCGGGATCGACAATCTTCGCTGGACCGAGGGCCAGGCGCGAGTAGTGCGACCGACCCATCACACGACTGACTCGACCATCACCCGGTCAACCTGGCTCTCCTTGACGGCATAGGAGAAGGGACGCAGTTTGTGCCTAACCCGCTTAGGAGAAGCGATGGCGCCTTCCGCGCAACTGCTGCCCGGCAACCTCGACCTGCTCATCCTCAAGGCCATTTCGCTCGGTGACGTTCACGGGTACGGCGTGCTGTTGCGCATCGAGCAGATCTCCGGCCGAGCGATCCTCGTGCAGCAAGGCGTGCTGTACCCGGCCCTGTACCGACTCGAGCGCAGGGGATTGATCGCCGGTCGTTGGGACACATCCGCCAACAATCGTCGCGCACGGTTCTATCAACTCACGGCGCTCGGCCGTCGGCAATTCGCACACGAGCAAACGAGCTGGCAGCATCTCGTCGATGCGATCGCGCGGTCGCTCACCGCCACTCCTCAGGAGATCTGAGATGCTTGGCCTTCCGGATTGGGGCCTCGTGGCGGGGCTCGAGGCGCGCGCGCGCTCGATATACCGCGGGCTGTTCCATCGCGCCCAGGTGGAGCAGGAGATGCGAGAGGAGTTCCAGCATCATCTGGCCGAGCGTGCCGAGACTCTGGTGCAAGAAGGGCTCGCGCCTGACGAGGCGAACGCGCAAGCGCGGCGCGAGTTCGGCCATGAGGGGAGCCATCGAGAGGAGGCGCGCGAGGCGATGGGGCTCGAGTCATTCGCGCAGCTCCGCTTCTCGTGGCTCGACGTCAAGTTGGGCCTCCGCATGCTGCCGAAGCACCCGATGCTCAACCTGGCGGCAGTCTTCGCTCTCGCTGTGGGCATTCCAGTGGGGCTGGCGCCGTCGCACCTCGCGCGGGCGCTCGAGGCGCCGCTGCCCGGCGATTCGGATAATCGCGTGCGCGCCATTCGACACTGGGATCCACTGTCCGCCGGAGTCGCACCGACCTGGGACGCCGACTTCACGTTCTGGGCGCAGACGCTGCGCGGCTTCTCTTCGCTCGGTGCCTTCCGCACAGCGAGCTACAACGTGGCTACGGCCGACGGACAGGCTGCTCCGGCCGCTGGTGCGCAGCTCTCAGCCTCTGTGTTTCAGATGCTGGGCGCCCGGCCGTTGCTCGGCCGCGTACTCGAGGCCGGCGACTTCGCGGCCGGCGCGCCGGACGTCGTCGTCATCGGCCACAGCCTCTGGTCATCTCGATTCGGCCAGGACCCTGACGTGCTGGGCCGCAGCATTCGCATTGGGCGCAACCTGCATGTGGTCGTGGGCGTGATGCCGGACGGACTCGCGTTCCCCACGAGCGAAGCGCTCTGGCTGCCTCTGCGCCTAACGTCAGTCGGCGGTCGGAGCGAGAGAACGCGCGTGCAGGTGCTCGGCCGATTGGCGGACGGGGTGTCCGCACAACAGGCGCAGGCGGAGCTTGCATCGCACGGCCCACCACCGCCGATCAGCGCGGCGACCTCGAGCGAGGCGCGCGAGCGTGCGCGGCTGCAAGCGGAGATCGTGCCGTTCGGTCTGTTGTACCTGGGGCTTCCCGCAACTGGACTCGCCAGCTTGCCCGAGTTTCGCTACGTGCAGGCGCTGATGTTCGTGCTCTTGCTCGTCGCGTGCAGCAACGTCGCCATGCTGGTGTTCGCACGTACCGCCACGCGCCTTCGGGAGCTGGCGATTCGCACGGCGCTCGGTGCGAGCCGAGCGCGCATCGTATCGCAGATCTTCGTGGAAGCGTTGCTGCTTGCCGTCATTGCGGCGGGTGTCGGCGTGCTGGTTTTCGACTGGGCGCTCGATCATGTGAACCTCGCGGGGCTGGCCGGCCAGGCCCAGTTGCCGTACTGGCTGTCGCTCGGCCTGACAGGCAAGACGGCGCTCAGTGCGCTCGCGTTCGCGGCCGTCAGCGCGACCGTGGCCGGCGTACTGCCAGCGATCGTCATCACGGGGCGTGGGATCTCGCAGAACATCCGTGTTGGGTCGCGTGTTCGCTTTGGTAAGCTGACCGGTGCGCTGGTGGTGGCTGATATCGCCGTGTCCGTCGCGGCGGTTGGGATGGCGTTCGCGGTCTCGGGGCACGCCACGGATCTCGAGGCGGCGAATCGTGCGACGGGGATTCCGGCGTCGGAGTACCTGGCGGTGGAGTTTCGTCTGCCGGAGGGCGCAAGGACCTCCACCCAGCGCGAGCTCGTCGCTGCGCTCGAGCGCGAACCTGGAGTGAGGCGCGTGGCCGTCGGGGACGTCCTTCCGCGCATGGAGCACCGGTCGAGACCCTACGAGTTGGACGGTGTCGAACGTGCGTCGGATGCGCCGCTGCGCTGGACACGACTGGCGCGTGTGGACGTGGCCTTCTTCGACGCCCTCGGGGCTCCGATCCTCAGCGGGCGCGATTTCCTGCGGACCGATGCGGAGCAGGGCTCGCGGGTCGCCATCGTGAACACGGCGTTCGTGCAGCGCGCACTCGAGGGCCAAGACCCGATCGGCCGGCGCGTGCGGCTCCCCACGATGTCCGACACGGGCGACACGGGCAACGCGGCATGGTACGAGATCGTCGGCGTCGTCGGTCCCCTGGGCGTGAACGTGTTGAACGCGGACCGCGGTGAGGCCGTGTACCTGCCAGCGGCGCCGGGCACCATCAACCCGATGCAGTTGGCGGTGCACGTGGGTGTCCGGCCAGCCAGCCTGACACCTCGTGTGCGCGAGTTGGCGGTGGCGGTGGATCCGGACCTCGTGATGGGAAAAGCGTCGGTGCTCAGCGACGTGCGTCAGGGCGACTGGTACCTGGTGATGGGGCTCGCCGCCGGGCTCCTCGTGTTGGTCGGCGTGCTCATCGCCCTGGCAACTTCCGGTCTGTACGCCATGCTCTCGCTCTCCGTATCGGAGCGCACGCGCGAGATCGGCATCCGTGCGGCGTTAGGCGCATCGCGTCGCGGGCTGCTTCTCACGATCCTGAAACGTTCCCTGGTACAGATCGGGCTGGGGGCAGCGATCGGTCTTCCGATCGCCGCGCGCTCCGTCTTCGAGCTCACCGGTACACCCGATGGCGGTGGCTCCGTGGTGCAATCGATGGTGGTTGCGCTCGGCCTCTCGACGGGTATCGTGCTGCTCGTGGGACTGAGCTCCTGTCTGGTGCCGACGCGGCGGATCCTCGCGATCGAGGCGAGAGAGGCAATGCACGCGGACGGTTGAGGCGACCGCGACGGCTACCGTCCTGGCTCGTCGGGGTCGTATGCCGTACGCGTATCGCCGGTGGTTTGCCGGGCAAACAAGGCTCGTCAGCCTCAGCTCGACGGCCCTGCAACGATTGCCATTGCAGGGCCGTTTCATTCGCCTTGGGTGCAGACGGATTACGACGCTACGTTCGCGCAGATCGCGTACGCTCCCACAATCGGCGTGTTCCCGCCCAGGTTATCGATCCACACATACCATGTGTTGTCGTCATCGGGGAAGTTTCGCTGAACCCGGCCCACCATCGGATCGACCTTGTAACCACCCCCAATGACCTTCTTGCCCGCGGGGCAGTGCGCTTGCACGATCTCGCCATTGCTGCCGAAGGCGTTCTCCACCTCCACGGACACGACCTCGTAACCTGAAATCCCCGCGGGTCCGGTGGAGCCCTGCGCTCCCGACGGCCCGGCTGGACCAGGCTCACCCGCCGGGCCCACCGGCCCTTGCGCACCCTGCGGGCCGGCCGGTCCCGCTGGCCCTTGGGGTCCAGGCGGTCCTTCGGGACCCTGGGGCCCAACCACGTTCCAATGCAGTTCCACGTGGTTAGGCGACTTGCAGGTCTCGGTTGGATCGTCTGCCTTGATGCGATACAGCGAGCCGCTACCCGGTACGTAGCAGGCGTAGATCACTTCCGGATCGTCGGGCAGGAGCGATACGCCGTTCCACTCCGCCATTGCTGGATGTGGCGCCAGTGTAACACCGGCTATCAGGACCGCCATGAGACCGAAGGCCCAGGCGGTACGACGCAGAATCTTCATTTTCAGATCCTTCAACGTTGAGGTCATTTTACTGGCGTGTGCTGTCGCGGCGTCTTCGCCTACGAGCCCACGTTCGCGCAGATGGCCCACGCCGACACGAATGGGGTGTTTCCTCCCAGGTTGTCGACGTAGACGTACCACGCGGTGTCGTTGTTGTGTGGCCTGGAATGCCCGACCCGCCCGACGGCAGGGTTCATGATGTGGCCGCCACCCAGCACCTTCTTGCCAGCGGGGCACTGCGCGATCACGACCTCGTCCGTCACGAAAAATTCGTTCTCCACCAACACCGACACGATCTCGTATCCAGACGCCCCCGCCGGTCCAGCGGGGCCTTGGGATCCCGCGGGCCCGACCGGACCCTGGGGTCCTTGCGGCCCGGCCGGTCCGATTGGACCCGCCGGTCCGACGGGGCCCTGAGGACCCATGGGCCCCTGCGGTCCCTGGGCCCCTTCCGGCCCTTCTACCTCCCACTGCATCTGGATATGGCTCGGTGCTTTGCAGGTCTCGGTGGGATCTTCTGTCTTGATGCGGTACATCGTGCCGCTGTTCGGCATATAACAGGCGTAGATGATCTCCGGGTCCTCGAGCAGGAGCGACAATCCGTTCAACTCCGCCTTCGCTTGACGGGACGCGACCGTGGCGCCCAGAATCGTTAGGGCCAGGAGACCAGACAGGCCGGCGGTGCGGCGCGGGATAGAGCGCGATCTCTTCATTGTATGATTCCTCGTTGTGGTCGTTCTCAGAGGCCTGCCGCGATGGCCAGGCGAACTGCGTCGATGTCTGGCCCCAGTGCTTTGCCGGCCTGCCGCGCATACACTTCCAGGCTCTGGTCCACCGCTTTCAGAGCCTGCCGAGCACCGGCGAGATCCCTGCGCTCCAGCGACGCGAGTGCCTGAGTCAGTCCCGCCCCGAGCGCCGTTCTGGAGCCCCCGGGCTCGAACGTCGGTAGCACGCGCTCGAGTACGTCCCGAAGCGCCATGCTTGCCGCGTCCCACCTGAGACTGCGGGCGTCGGCGCTACTTACGGCCGCGACAACGGCTTCAGGCTCCTGCGGGACTGCCTCGACGGTGCGCTCCGGCGCGACCGGAGAGTCGTCGCACGCCGCCAGCGTGAGGCAGGCGGCGCTGATCGCCAGAGTCAACGAGGCCTGGAGCCGCTTGATTAGCCTGGTCATAAGGTTCTCGGTTCTCCGTGGTCTGATGTCGTTGGACAGCGTGCTGTGCGTGTCGAGACGCCTGCCGCGAGTGCATGAGCGTCCGGACACTGTCCCTGCGTCGTTCGTGCGCGAAATGCGACATCGGTAGCGCGCACACGGCGGCGCTCCGATGGGCCGGGGACGGAAGCCTGGGGATGATTTCGCGCTGGCCCGACAGCGAGCCGAATCGTGCGGGTCGCGCCGTGCCTAAGGCGTTCTCAGCGTCAGTGGCCGCCAGGCACGTCGCGAAGCGAACGGGCGGGTGGGGTCGGAAGCGCCGAAAGCGCTTCGAGGTACGCGTCGTGGCTGTACACCCGCTCGTCCAGGATCATCGATGCGGTAGCGGTCGGCGAGCGCGGTGGAGAGGTGCTCGGTGATTTCAGCCATGCGCGTCGCCGTTCCGCGCGCGATGTGACACTGCGTTGTGGGCGGGCCACTGGTTGACGAGCAATTCAATTCCGATAGGACTTCCGGTCCACCGCGCCAAAGTGCGCCTCGCTACGGAGGCCGTCCAGCCACGTGGCCCCTACGCATCCGTGTCGTCCAACGGACGAACGCTGAGGTTCTACTGTTCGACCGCGGTCAGATTCACGAACACGTATCGCTGATGTCGGCGACTCCCGCAGATGCAACGAGCGTTGGGCGGCGAACAAAGGCCGAGCACACCGCGCTCCACGCCGCGGCGTTCCGGTCGATCACCTCGCGATGGGACGCGGCGCTCAGCTTGGGCGTACGACGCTGCGTGGCGTAGTCCACATGGATATTCACGCGTCGTCACGCACTGGTCTGCGAAATCCCGTCTCGGATCGCCGCTTCGAGCACGGCGAGGTTGACGTCGCGAAGCGTGCGGAACTTGATGCAGTATCCCGTCACACTCGCCTTGCCGAGTTCAGCGCGGTAGGTCTCAGCCAGGTATGTCTTGTCACTCAGCCCCGTGATGTAGACGGAGATGCCGGTCGTGTTGGCGCTCAGGCCGATCTGATAGAACTCGCGGGTTCGCCCATCGGCGTAGCGTATGGTCAGGAGTCGATATGCTCCGAGCGCTCGGCCGGTTCAGCGCACGGTAGCCGACCGCTCATCGGGGTCGCCCCAGTACCACACCGTGACCACACCGTCCTCCTTGTCCTCGGAGTGTGAGATGGTGATGAGGCGCTCGCGCCCCACGCGGGTCGCGAACTCGGCGGCCTGCTGGAACAGCTCGGGCCACGAAGCGAGCACGCCGCGAAACATCTCGAACTTCACCACGGGCTGTCGAGGCATGGTGGGTCAGTCGGGGGTTCCGTTGCAACTGGTTCAAATGGAAGCGCGCGTGAAACCGCGCGCAATCCAAAGACCGCTTGTCCGCAACAACCACTGTTAGAGAGGCGGAACGGGAGCCTGCCATCACGCGTCGTCGCGCGGAGGCGTAGCCAGGCCGCCTACGAGGATTCGTTGAACGTCGGCGGGAAGCGTTGTGCGGGTATCGATAGCCGGATGCAGTTCGAGAGGCGGGTTGGCGACGAGATCAGCCTCGAGGGAGACGGCGTCGAGATCGTCGGCGAGGTGGGGGATCGCGCCGCAATGCCGGGCGCGACACAAGACACGGGGATGGGCATTCGCGGTAGTGGCAGATCCGGCCGATATGACGACCTCGTAGTTCTCACTCGGATCGGTGAGTTGCCACGGACCGCCGCGCAGCGAGCAATCGACCCGGCTCGCCGATGACCGGGTTACGGCGCGGGAGTGTCGCGGCGGCGCCGGGTGACTCGCAGCCGCAGCAGCGGCATCGGCAAGCCGAGTAGGATGATGAACCAGTAGGGCAACGTCACCATCCACGCGCGCGCGCTGGCGGCCCCGCCGCCCCCATCGACCAGCTGTGCATCGGCGTGCAATGCGAACCCCAGCCGACTCGCCAAAGGCCCAGAGTCGGGTATGCGACCGAATACCACGGCCTGCGGGCGCGCCTGGCCGGGCAGGTCGACGATCAGCGACGGCGGCGACGCGTATACCCGGCGCAATGTGCCGTCGTAGTCGATGACTTGGGCGAGCAGAGTCAGCCGCCCGGATTGGCTCAGCACCCACCACGCGTCCCAGAACCCGTAGTGTGGGGCTTTCGACCAGTTTGCCGCGGTCGTGAAGAGCACCGTGCGCCGTCCGCGGTCCACCCGCGTCAAGTCCGCTGAGTGTGCGGTCCCGATCAGCCGCCAGCCGGGCGGCCGCGCATAGCTCGTCGCCCATGCCGCAGCAGCCGCGATCGACAGTAGCAGCGAGAGCGCAGCCGCGAGGTTGAACAGCCACCGCTTCATTAGTCGAGGTCCAACGCCGCCTAACGCCGAGTTCAGCTGCGTGGGAACCTCATATTGGCGCCCGAGGGGCGCCTCCATAAATCCCACGTCACTTGCAACGCTACGTTGGGCGGCACCGCGGTATAATCCGGAGACATGGGTAACAGAGTAGTCCGAGGACAAGGTAACACTCGACTAACCTGCATCACAGAACTCCGACAGGGGAGGCTGTGGTGCCGTGGAAGGAGAGTGACGCCATGGATCAGCGACTGCGTTTTGTCACCGACGCCCTGAGACCGACGACGGCGTGTGGGCGATCTACTTCAACACCGTGCTCCTCGCGACCCTGGATGAGCGCGACTTTGTCATCCGCGGGTAACCCGAAAAGTGTTACCCATGTCCTCGGACACTTTTGTTACCTATCTCTCCGGCTGCTCGGTTTCGCAATCCCGACCTACGTGGCCCTCGTTAGGACGAGGAGCGCGGCAGCGGGGTCGGCGTCGAACGCGAGGACGTCCGCGGGACGCGCACGGAGGACCGCCTCCACCTCGTCCGTCGTACAATTTCCGAGGCGTACCCAGATCACTTTCGGCGGCGCGCCTCGCACGAAGCCGCGCTGGCGAAGGTCATCGTCCTTGGTGACGATCGCGAACCCGCCGTCGGCTGCGTGGCGTCAGACCGCCTCGTCGTCGGCGGCCTGCAGGCTGACCTGCCGCACGTGCTCCGACCCGGGATACAGCTCCGCCAGACGCCCGGACGAGGCGGGGTGAGAGGTTGTGGTCGAGGAGGACTTCGGAGGGCGGACTCGCGTGTCATGTTCACGCGGCGGGGTCGGCGATCAGGCGGCGCTCGCGGTCGGCGGCGAAGGCCAGGGCGGCGCGGATGTCCGCGCGCTCGAGGTCCGGGAAGTCGGCGAGGATCTGGTCCTCGCTCATGCCGGCGGCCAGATAGTCGAGGCCGTCGTAGACGGTGATGCGGAGCCCGCGGATGCAGGGCTTCCCGCTCCGCTTGCCGGGCTCGATCGTGATGCGCTCGCGGTAGTCCATGCCTTGAGACTAGGCCACCGGGCCGAAGCAAGAACGGCGGCGGGTGCGCGACTTGGGAACGATATGGCTGGCTAACGCCTCAAGTTGAGCTGCGGGCGAATTCAATAGAATGCGGCGCCGCAGGCGACGCTACTGCGGATCGCCCGACAGCTCCAACGTACGTTAGGTGACAGGGTCAGGGAACTCGTCCCGCGCGGGCGCGCGCCGACGCGAGGGCCGCCTGCCAACCCCGCTCGACCTCGGCCTCGACGTTGGCGTCGCCGCGGGGGCGCATGTGGGCAACGCGCGTCGCCGTCTCCGGCCGCGCGACGACGAGCGCGGCCATGAGGTCGACGGGGAAGAACCAGACCGACGAGGCGTGAGGATCGTCGGCCGCCGCCGTGAAGGCGCCCGCCCAGAGAGCGAGCTGCTCGGAGGCCTCCGGCTCGTCGTAGCTCAGGCGCACGGCGGCCGTGATCTCCTCGACCGAGAACGGCGGTGCGTTCGGTAACTCGCGGTCAGTGGACATGCGTGTAGTCCGGCGCTACGGGATGGCCGTTGTCACCTAACGCCAATTAGACGCTCACGATATCCGACTTGGCCGTGCAAAGCACGGCGAACCCCGTGCTGCACCCACCCCAAGCCTCCGGCCCGATCCCGGTCTTCGTCCCAGCCCAGCCACATCCCTAGCCCGGTACGTCGCGCTGAGGCGAGGCCCCAGGTCAGCCACCCTCCCACACTGCTTTGACGTCCGCCCCCGCCCGAGATACGATAGCGGCGCATCCCCGCCCTCCCCTCCGAGGCCACCACATGCTGCGCATCCGCCGTCTCGTCGTCGCACTGATCCTCGCCCCGGCGGTACTCCACGCCCAGGGGCGCCCCACGGCCGCCCCCGCAACAGCCGCCACCCGCCTCACGCCCGAGGTCTACAAGAACCTCGAGTGGCGCACCATCGGCCCCGAAGGCAACCGCTTCTCCGCCGCCGCCGGCGTCCCCGGCGATCACCTCACCTACTACGTCGGCGCCGCGTCTGGCGGCATCTGGAAGACCACCGACGGCGGCACGAACTGGACGCAGCTCTTCGACGACCACCCCGTCCAATCCATCGGCTCCCTCGCCATCGCGCGCACCGACCCGAACATCGTCTGGGCTGGCACCGGTGAAGGCAAGATCCGCTCGCACATCTCCGTCGGACAGGGCGTCTACAAGTCCGTCGACGCCGGCAAGACGTGGACACTCATGGGGCTCGAGAAAACCGGACGCATCCCGCGCACCGTCATCCACCCCAGCGATCCCAACACCGTCCTTGTCTGCGCACTCGGCCACGCGTATGGACCACAACCCGAGCGCGGCGTCTTCCGCACCACCGACGGCGGCACCACGTGGACGAAGGTCCTCTTCGTCGACGAGAACACCGGCTGCTCCGACATCGCCATGGACCCGAAGAACCCGCGCAACCTCTACGCGGGGATGTGGCAGCTCGAGATCAAGACCTGGGGCCGCACGAGCGGCGGACCGGGGAGCGGACTGTTTCGTTCCCGCGACGGCGGCGCCACCTGGCAGCGCCTAACGGGACACGGACTCCCCACGAAACCCGTGGGCAAGGTCGCCGTCGCCATCGCTCCTTCGAACCCGGATCGGATCTTTACCCTCATCGAAACCGGCGACGGGATTCCGTGGAACGGCCAGCCCACCGAGAGCGGCCAGCTCTGGCGCTCCGAGGACGGCGGCGAGAACTGGCAGCTCATCTCGCGCGACCGCAACGCCATGGGACGCGCGCACTACTACTCGCGCATGGCCGTCGCCCCCGATGACCCGGACGAGACCTACTTCCTCACGGCTTCGTTCTCCAAATCCATCGACGGCGGCACCACCATCCAGACGCAGAGCGGCAGTCGCGCACCTGGCGGCGACCACCACGACATCTGGATCGACCCCACGAACGGCCATCGCCAGATCGTCGCGCACGACCAGGGGCTGTCGATCACGCAGAACCGTGGAGCAACGTGGTACCGCCAGCGCCTCCTCAACGCGCAGATGTACCACGTGACCGTGGACAACGCGATCCCGTACAACGTGTTAGGCAACAAGCAGGACGAACCCTCCTACCGCGGCCCGTCCAACTCCCGCGTGTTCGGCGGGCGCGGGGCAGGCATCTCGCGCGGCATGTGGCATTCGGTCGGCGGCGGCGAGAGCGGGTGGGCCACGCCCGACCCGAAGGACCCGAACATCGTCTGGTCCACCGCGTCGGGCTCCGGCATGGTCGGCGGCATCGTCGTCAGGTTCGAGGAGGACCGCCGCCAGTTCCGCAACGTCGAGGTCTGGCCGCAACAGTCCAACGGGCCCGCGGAAGGCGTGAAGTATCGCTTCGTCTGGGACTCGCCGTTCCACATCTCCCCACACGACAACAACACGATCTACGTCGGCAGCCAGCACGTCCATCGCACGACGAATGGCGGGCAGTCGTGGGAAGTCATCTCCCCCGACCTCACGCTCAACGACCGCTCGCGCATGAAAAGCTCCGGCGGCCTGACGCCCGACAACATCGGCGTCGAGTACGCGGGCGTCGTGTACGGGATCGCCGAGTCGCCGATCGAGAAGGGCTTGATCTGGGTGGGCACGAACGACGGGCTCGTCCAGGTCACGCGCGACAACGGGAAGACGTGGACCAACGTCACGAAAAACATCCCCAACCTTCCACCATGGGGCTCGGCACGCAGCATCGCACCGTCGCGTCATGACGCGGGGACCGCGTACCTGACGGTCGATTTCCACCAGGTGGACAACCGCGACCCGTTCGTCTACAAGACCACGGACTACGGTCGCACGTGGAAGAGCATCACGAACGGCATCCCGAAGAGCATGCTGAGCTACGCGAAGGTCATCCACGAGGACCCGAAGCGGCGCGGCATGCTGTACGTCGGCACCGAGAACGCAATCTACGTCTCGTTCAACGACGGCGAGCTCTGGCAGCCGTTGCAGATGAACCTCCCGCACGCTCCGGTCTCGGGAATCGTCGTGCAGGAGCACTTCGACGACCTCGTGATCTCGACGTACGGGCGCGGGTTCTGGATCCTCGACGATATCGGGCCACTCCGCCAGCTCACGAGCGACGTCCTGACGAAGGACGCGCACCTGTTCACGCTGCGCCCCGCCTATCGGTTCCGTCCGATCACCGCGCCGTCCACCACGTACGACGACCCGACGACGGGTCGAAACCCCGAATACGGCGCCTCGATCAACTACTACCTCAAAGCGCCCGCATCCTCGGCGCCGAGGGTGGAGATTCTCGACGGTACCGGCACCGTGGTGCGCGCGCTCAACGGCACGAACTCGGCGGGCGTGAATCGCATTCACTGGGATCTGCGGTACGAGCCGTCGACGCAGGTACGACTCCAGACCTCACCGATGTACGCGCCACACATCGTCCCGGGACCTAACGGGCGCACCGCGCCGGGAACGAGCACGCTGGCCATTCTCGCACCGCCGGGGAACTACACGGTGAAGCTCACCGTCGGTGGTGTGGAGCAGACGCAGCCGCTCGTCGTGCGCAAGGATCCCAATTCGGGTGGGACCGAGGCCGACATCACTGCACAGACCCGTACGCTCGTCGCGATCAAGAATGACCTCGACCAGGCGGCCGACGCGGTTCACCGCATCGAGGCCGTGCGCGTGCAGCTCGACGCGATGAACCGCGTGGTGGATGATGCGGCCGTGAAACGCGCGGCCGATTCGCTCCAGCGGAAGCTCATCGACGCCGAGATGAACCTGGTGGAGCTGCGCCTCACCGGCGCCGGCCAGGACGGCGTGCGCTTTGGCTCGAAGCTCATCGGAAAGCTTGGCTACCTCGCCAATGGTATCGCCAGCAGTGACTTCCGGCCAACGGACCAGCATCTCGAAGTGCAGCAGTTGTTGAACGGTCAGCTGCGCGAGCACCTCACGGTGATCGACGGGCTCCTGGCGAAGGAGCTGGTCGCGTTCAACGAGCTCCTGCGGCAGCGCAACGTGCCCAACGTCGTCGTGAAAACGAGGGCAACGATCAGCGAGTAGCCCCGCGATCGGGGACGCTCACGGGTAATTCATGCGGCGCAGGATGCGCTCGAAACGTGGCTCGCCGTGAAGCGGGACGAGCCACGGCGCGACCTTGGTGCCCATCATCATCGGCGCGCGCGCCTCGAGGCCGTGCTCCAGCGCGTCGATCGCCTGGTCGTGCTCGCCGAGGAGCGCGTAATACATGGCGATCACTGGCCACTGTGGACGTCGAGCGCTTTTCCAATCCTCGAGGACCGCGAGCGCGGCGCCACGAGCGTTCGGGCTTCCGACCCCGCGCGCGAGCGTCACAAGGTCCTCGGGCTTCCCCGTCCCCGTCAACTCGGCGAAACGCCTGCCTGCCGTCGCGGATTCCTCCGCTCGGCCCACGAGCAGATACGCTCGGTGCAGCAGCAACAGCGGGATCCAGAAGCTCGGATCCATGCGGCTCGTCTGCTCGAGTTGTGCGATCGCTTCGTGTACCTGTCCACCGAGTAGGAGGACGAGCCCCAGGTTGACGTTCGCGACGGGCGACAAGGGGTCGAGCATCACTGCCCGTCGCAGCTCGGCCTCGGCTTCGCGTGCTCGGCCCATCTGCACCAGGTGCTCACCGTACCACTGGCGAGCCGTGGCGTTGGACGGATCCAGCTCCGTCGCGCGACGAAGCGCCTGCTCGGCGTCGGTCCACCGCCACTCCCAGTTATACGCGTAGCCTAACGCCGCGTACGCCTCGGCCTCGGCCGGATCGAGCGCGATCGCCTTCGCCGCTGCCTCTTCCGCTTTCCGCAGCGGGGGTATAACCGGCAGTCCCGCGTCCGAGAGCGGGAGGACGGCGTACGCCAGTGCCAGCCCTGCATACGCGCGCGCGTACGTGGAATCGGCGCGCGTGGCGTCCTCGAAATACTGGATGGCCCGCCGGAGGTCGTCTCCCGAACGACGATTCCAGTGAAAGCGGCCCTGGAGGTAGAGGTCGTGGGCCCGCGCGTCAGGGGCGCGCGGGGCGGTGACAAGATTGCCCTTGTCGCCGAGCCGCACCTTCAATGCCTCGGCGACGGTGTGGGCGATCTCGCTCTGCACGGCGAAGATATCGTCGAGCTTACGGTCGAACGTTCGCGACCAGAGGTGCCTATCCGAGCGCGCGTCGATCAGCTGGGCGGTAATGCGAACGATGTCACCGTCTTTCCGAACGCTGCCCTCGAGCACGGACGCCACTCCGAGCTGCCGCGCGATGTCACGCATCGGCAGGTTGCTCCGCTTGAACGAGAACGACGACGTACGCGCCGGGACGCGCAGCTCGGGAAGCTGCGCTAAAGCATTGAGAATCTCCTCGGTAATGCCGTCGCTGAAGTACGTCTGGTCCCCTTGCGGACTCATGTCGACGAACGGGAGCACGGCGACCGACCGTGGGTCCACGGCCTGGTCGATACCGGCCTGCCGCGCCGGCACCGCCGTCATACCGCCTAACGAGGACGCCACGGCACCGCGCCACTCCGGCACCAGGGCGAGCGTGCCGCCGAGCGCAACCGTGCCGAGCACCCCCGCGACCACGATCGGCCGGGTCCACCGCCTGGCCGACGTCGCACTGGGAGAGGGTACGCGCGCGGACGGATCTGTGGCGGTGGCCTCGAGCGCGGCGGCCACGTCGGCGCTGCTCTGGAAGCGTTCCTCGCGACGCTTACGAAGCAATCGTTCGACGAGCGCGTCCAACGCCTGGGGCACGTTGGCGCGCACGCGCGACGGAGCGATCGGCTCATCGTGGAGTATCGAGTACACCGCGGAAAGGTCGTTGCCACTGAACGGGCGCCGTCCAGTGAGCATCTCGTACATCACGACCCCGAACGACCACAGGTCGCTCCGATGATCGACTGGCGTTCCCTCGACCTGCTCGGGGCTCATGTAGGCCACCGTGCCCGGCCTGAGGCCCGAACCGGTCACCGCGACATCCGCCACTTTCGCCAGACCGAAGTCCAGGATTTTCACCGTCCCGTCCCCGGCGAGCATGATGTTGCCCGGCTTGAGGTCGCGATGCACGATCCCCGCGTCGTGTGCGGCGCCGAGGCCGGCGAGAATCTGCCGCGAGATGTGCGTGACGTCTGCGATGTCTATCGGTGAGCGGGCGATCCGCGCCTTCAGCGTCTCGCCCTCGTAGCACGCCATGGCCAGAAACAGGTCTCCGCGCTCGGTCTCGCCCACACCGTAGACCGTGCACACGTTCGGATGGTCCAGCGTCGAGGCGGCTCGTGCCTCCCGGAGAAAGCGCTGCTTGGCGTCGGGATCGAGCGAGTACTGCGGCAGCAGGAACTTCAGCGCGACGCGGCGCTCGAGCCGTGTATCCTCCGCGCGATAGACGATGCCCATTCCGCCCGCGCCCAACACGTCGAGCACCTTGTAATCGGCCACCATGTGACCGGCATAGCCGAACGGGTCGGACGCGGACGATGTAACGCTCGTGCGGCCTGCGTCGCTCGCGTCCTCGCGACCGTCGATCGCACGCGACAGTTGTGGCATGAGGTCGAATCGGTGGAGCAGCGAGTCGGCCCGTGCGTCCGCATCCAGCAACGCCTGAACGCGTGCCGCGAGATCGGGATCGCGCTCACTCAGAGCCGCGAGCCGTTCCAGTCGTTCAGGCGGCGGGAGCTCACTCAGTGACGCGAACGCATCCTTCAGGAGTCGCCAGCGCTCGCCATCCATGCGCCTGGACCCCGAATCAACAGGCGAGCTCACTGCTCAGCTCCGCGGCCAACCACGCGCGCGCGAACCGCAGTTCCCGCTTGACGGTCGCAAGCGAGACGCCCACGACTTCGGCGGTTTCTTCGAGTGAGAGGCCGCCGAAGAACCGCTGCTCGAGGATCTCGCTCTGACGCGGGTCGATCTGCTCGAGCCGCTGGAGTGCCTCATCGAGCTCGCTGAGCGCGTCTGCTTGTGGGTCGGAGATCGCGAGCGCTTCGCCCAGCTCCATAGCCGCAATGCCGCCTCCGCGTCGGGCTGCACGGCGCGCACGCGCGTGGTCGATCAACAGGCGCCGCATCACACGAGACGCCATGGCGAGAAAGTGGGCGCGGTCGCGGAAGCGCGCGCGACGCAGGTCCACGAGCTTGAGGTAAGCCTCGTGGACGAGTCCAGTGGTATTGAGTGATGGGCTCGCATCCTCGTGCCGGACGCGCTGATGCGCCACGCGCCGGAGGTGCTCGTACACCAGCGGAACGAGCTGGTCCAAGGCGTCGCGGTCCCCGTCGCTCCACCGCTGGAGAAGCTGGGTGACATCGGAGGGGGTCAGTGACATTGACGGCGTACGCGTTGGGCGGGGGCTGACCCGTATCGATCCTTGCCGGGCCAGTATGGGGATCGGTCGCAACGGGCGCCAGCACTCGAACCCGGAGGACGCTCGGCCCCGTCGATCGCGCCGAGCGCCCCATGTGAGCCGTTTTCCGACCTCTTTGCGCCGAAGGGTACGGGGACTCAGTCGGAGCATTACCCCGCGATCTATCCAACCCTTTGGAGGGCAGAATGTTACGCTTGCACAACCAGGATTCGGATCGTACTCGTCAGGCGGCTCGAACCGGCCACGCCGCCGTCGTTCGACTCGCCCCCGCGAGTGTGTGGCGCGGTGTCATTGGGCTGGTACTCCCGCTCGCGGCCCTGGCGGGTGGGTGCCGTGATGGCGCTCCAGCGGCCGCCACGGAACCCGCGGCAATACGGGTGCCTGATGCCGCCTCGGCCGCGATCGGGGCGTCGGGACAGCGGAGCGCAGCCATCGAGGATCTCGTCGCCATCGCGACTGCGGCGTGGTCCGCCAAGGACGCCGCCCTCTACGCCTCGATCTACGCCGAAGACGCCGAAGTTGTAAATCCGATTGGCGGCATCCTCGCGGGGCGCGAGGCAGTCCGTCTGGGTCACGTCTTCCTCTTCAACGGTCCGTTCGCGGGCAGCACGCAGACTATCGCCATACGGCGGATTCAGTACCTCACGGGGACCATCGCGATCGTCCATCAGGACGTCGCACTGACGGGCTACGCTTTCCTCCCGCCTAACGGGTTGCAGGCGACCGAGCCCGGTGTGGTCCGAACGCGCGTGGCATGGGTGGTCATGAAGCGGGGTGGTACGTGGGAGATCGTCGCGCAGCAGATGACCTTGATCCCACCAGCGACCTGAGCGCTCCGTCATCCGGGCGCAGCGATGGGACCCTCGGTCTCGGGCCGAGGATCCCTCGCCGCGCCCGGATGACGCTCTGCCGGGACGCCTGGGAGGGCGCGCCGAGCTCGCGATGGGCTTCTCGCGGTTGCCGAGCCCCGGGAGCTCGTTGGGGTGGTGCGGTGGGATACCCGCTGACTGGCGCACGACGGCCGGGGCATTGCATCTGTATCGCGACTCCCCGCAGCTCACCTCGGTACTTCCGACAACACCCACGCTCATGGGCCGACTCTTCGCGAAGGAGAACTGGCTTCTCCTCCTCCTCGTCTTCGTGCCGATCGCGCTGCTCATGGAGTACGTCTTCCACTCGAGCGCGCTGTGGATCTTCCTCGCATCATCGGCCGCGATCATCCCCCTCGCGGCGCTCATGGGGAGAGCCACCGAGCAGCTCGCGGAACGGCTCGGTGAAGGAGTCGGCGGACTGCTGAACGCGACGTTCGGCAACGCGGCCGAGCTGATCATCGCGATCGTTGCCTTGCGCGCGGGGCTGTTCGATCTCGTGAAGGCGTCGATCACCGGGTCGATCATCGGGAACGTGCTGCTCGTGTTCGGGCTGAGCGCACTGTGGGGAGGCGCGAAGTTCCAGCGGCAGCAGTTCAACCGGACCGCCGCCGGGTTGAGCTCGACGTTGCTCGTCCTGAGCGCCGTCGCACTCGTGATCCCCGCGATCTTCCACATGGTCGTCCCGCCGACTGCGGAGATCGCGGAGCGGACGCTCAGCCTGGAGATCTCGGTGGTGCTCATGGCGACGTACGTCGCGAGTCTCTTCTTCTCGCTCCGCACGCACAAGCACCTCTACGTGGGCGAGCATGGACCGCACACCGACGAGCTCGCGCCGACATCGTCGACGGGAAAGTCGGTGTCGCTACTGCTCGCCGCGACCGCCGGTGTGGCGCTCATGAGCGAGATGCTCGTGGGCGCGGTAGAGGAGACGGCGGAGGTGTTCGGGATGAACGAGGTGTTCGTCGGCGTGATCCTCGTCGCGCTCATCGGCAATGCCGCGGAGCACTCATCGGCGATTCTCATGGCGGCGAAGAACAAGATGGACGCGGCGGTCACCATCGCGGTCGGGTCGTCGATCCAGGTGGCCTTGTTCGTCGCGCCAGTGCTCGTGTTCCTGAGCTACCTCGTCGCGCCGGCGCCGATGGATCTGCGATTCACGACACTCGAAGTCGTCGCGGTGGGGATATCGGTGTGGATCATGTCCATCATCGCGCAGGACGGCGAGTCGCACTGGATGGAAGGGGTCCAGTTGCTCGCCGTCTATGCGATTCTCGCGCTCGCGTTCTACTGGTTGCCTGTCGGATGACTTCTACTCCGGTCACTCCTTCGCCCACTCGTCCGTGAGGGCGGCATAGAGGTAGCTGTCCTTCCATTCGCCATGGATCCGTAGGTTCTGGCGCAGCAGTCCTTCGCGGCGAAATCCGAGTTTCTCGAGCACGCGGGCCGAGCCCGGGTTCTCTGGAAGGCAGCTCGCCCAGATGCGATGCAAGTTCAAGGCATCGAAGCCATGCCGCACGAGCTGCCTAACGCCTTCCGTGACGAGCCCCTGCCCCCAGCGGTCTGGATGCAACAGGTACCACACCTCCCCCTCCTCGAGCTCGGGCTTGAGCACGAGGCCGGTGAGCCCGATCAGCGCGTCGTCCGACCGACCCGCCATCGCGAGCACGAGCTGCGAGGGTTGCCCGGACGCCGGAGCCCGGGCTACGCGGGAGACGAAGGCATGGGCTCGCTCGCGCGTGAAGACTGGAAAGAGCATGTAACGCACGACACGCTCATCCGAGAGGAGTGTGTACACCGCCTCCTCGTCGCCTTCATGGAGCGGGCGGAGTCGGAGCCGGTCGGTTTCGAGCGTGATCAGGGAAGGCTCGTCGGTGGTCATGGCCGAGACTAGGGTCACGAGGCGAGCGGAGCAAGTCACCGAGCCATGCAGGTCTCCCATTCGATGGCTGATGGATTGGGATTTGCCCCTGTTCAAGGCATGTCAGTGACGCGGGCACAACGAGTGCGAAGCGGCAAACGGGCGGTGTGGCTCGCGGTTGCCGCGGCGACCGCGGCGGGAAGCAACGCGTGTGCCGAGACGCAACCGTCGTCCGTGCGCACAGCGGACGTGGACACGGCCAGCGGAGAAGTGAGCTTCCGCTGGGCGGGGCCGGGCGGCGTCGCGCTCACGGTCCCTGCCCACATCAACGGCCACGGCCCGATCGACCTGCTCTTCGACACCGGGGCGACGATGACCTGTGTCGACACCGCACTTGCCCGAGCGTGGGAGCTGCCCGAGCGGCGAGCCATGCGGGGCGTCGCCACCGGACTGGGCGGGTCGGGAGCCGTGAGGCTCGTAGCGGTTGACTCGTTGCGAATCGGCGCCGCCGTTGCCCGCGATTTGACCGTCTGCGCGACGGACCTTCGCGTGCTGCGTGTCGTCGGCCCGGAGGTGCGTGGCCTCCTCGGTTTGAACGTGCTCCGGAACTACCGCGTCACGCTCGACTTCGAGCGAGAGGTCGTACGATTGGAGCCGCCGCCGGAGTGACCTTGGGGACCGCGCGGCCGCTTCGCGACGTTCATTCGACGAAGCGAAGCTGGGAGAGGAGGAACTCGAGGTGCTCGACCCCGAGTCGGCTCCACACATTGTAGAGACATGCCTGTCCCGAAATGCGGAGGAACGCGAGCTGGTTCGGGCCCGATCCACCTTCGGGACCATAGCCGGCCGAACTCGAATCGGCCCACGTCGTCGTGTGCGGCCACGCGACGTACGCGTCGTCGCTCGCGTTGGACCCCGATCCGGCGATGCCGAACGCGCTCCGCACGCCCGGCCGGTCGTACGCGACCGCCCAACCGCCGGAGAAGTTTGCCGCACGGGGCGTGGCTCCCACGCCATCGCCTAACGATTCCGGGGCGATGAGCGCGCAGGACGCGCGGTTCTCGGCCTTCTGCCACTGGGTGTAATAAACCGCAGGGATCGAGTCTCGCGGCAAGCGCGGGTCCCTCCACGGTGGCGGGGCGAGAGCGGGCGTCACCGGCAACGCCGGAGGCACCGGTGATGAATCGCCGGCAGGCTCCTCGGCCGGGGGCTCGGCGCATGCAGCGACGAACAGCGCCAGAGCAACGCGCCGCATCGGGATGGCGGAGGGCATCAGCATCGCTACGGTTCGTGGTTCCATTCAACGGGCGGTAGAGCCCCAAGGATCGTCCGCGCGGGTTGTCCCGCCAGTGCCGCGAGGTGACGCAGGGCACGTCCGCCAAGATGCGTCTCTCCGGAAGCCATCACCACCGCGATACGTGCATAGAAGCGGCGTGTACTCGCACGGTCGTACGCTCCACCGCGAATGAACGCGCCGCCGGTTTCGTGGACGGCGGCAGCAAGATGGGCCACGAGCTCGAGCGCAAGCCCACGCCCGCGGTGCGCGGGGGCCACGTAGAAATCCGCCACCTGGGCGCCGTACGACGCCCAATGCATATCGTAGATGACGTCCCAGGCAACGAACCCCACGAGCGCACCAGCCGCTGTCTCGGCGACGAGGACGGCCTGGCGCGGCCGCCCACTCGTTGAGGGCCCGAGCACGTCGCGCCGGAGCTCCGCGGCGGTGCTGCCGACGTGACCCGGGTAGCTCTCACGAAGCTGGTCGGCGAGGATGCGGGCGAGTGCGTCGGCATCGCCAGACGTGGCGAGCCGAATCGTTACGAGCGGCGTCGGTCGAGGTGGGGGGTGAGTCATCTGACCCAAGCATCGTTTGGCGGCTGAGCGTAGTCTAGCCTCGCCGGCTCGACCGCTTCGGGGGCGAAGGTCGATCCACCCAGGAGCCGCCGCGAGTTCGAGTGACTGATGTACATCGATCAGGTCGTGCTGATCTTGTTACTCGCTGGCACCGGCGGGTCCAGTGTGGATCATTGGCGTCGCGGGCGGCGCCGCTGGCGTCTCGCGGCGTTGACCTTCCTGTCGTTCTACAGCGTGGGGTTGGTTACAATGCTGTCCGCGCACTGCGCTGACATCATAGCAGGAATGCGGGCCATGTGGGCACCGTTGGTTGCGGGTCCGTGCGCTCGGGGAGGAGTCCCCAGAGTGCCGGATGATGCCAGCACAATTCGTGGCCGGTGCTGTCGCGATGGGCGCGAATGCCAGCGCGGAGCTTCCGCACCTCCTCGATCAGCTGCTCACGGGACATCCCGTCCAGGTCTTGGTCCACGTTTCCTCCTCACTGCGTCGAATCGCCTCACCATCATGCCGATCGGCTGTCTATCGCGCGTCGGTGCTGACGGTATCCCGCTCGTACAGCACGATCGATGTCGCGATGGCTGCGTTGAGCGACGTCGCCGTCCCGCGCATGGGGATGCGCACAATGGCATCACACATCTCGCGGTACGCGTGGCTCAGACCGGACGTCTCGTTCCCGACCACGAGTACGATATCCGCCGGCCAGGCGAACTGCCGGATGGTGGATGGCGCGCGCGCGCTCGTACCAACCACGGTCAGGCCGGGAACCGGGCGCCTAACGCCACTCACCCAGTCGGCAACCTCGCGATGTGACGGGAGTGCTATGCAGGGCACGGCGAAGAACGCCCCGACGCTCGCCCTGAGCGTTACGGGATCGTACGGATCGACCCCGTGTCCCGTGACGATCACGCCGTTCACCCCGAACGCGTCGCACGACCGGATCAGCGTCCCCAGGTTGCCGGGGCTCGCGGGCCGATCGACGACGACCACGGTCATCCCCTCGACGGCAGGTATCCGATCGACGGAATCCGGGCGCATCGCCGCCACGGCAATGAGCTCCGACGGTTCGTCCTTGCCGCTGACCTGCGCGAACAGCTCCGGCGCCATCTCGAGGTGTGCGTCCGCCGTCGATGCCTCGAGGATGGACGACGCCCATCGTGAGAGCTGACGACCCCGCGGATACGCGAATGAACGAATCGTCCACCCGGCCGCGAGGGCACCATTGATCGCCCGCACTCCTTCGACGACGAACTCGCCGTAGCGATGGCGCTTCGTGCGGTTCCTCAGCAACACCTCGAGACGCTGGAACGCGGCGTTGGCGGTCGAAACCTTGAGCAGGCGAGGCACGTCTGTTTGGGCAGCCTATCGACCGGGCGTCATCACGTTAGGCGCCGCAGACACCGGTAATCGTGGGTTCACCGTGCGAGCGAGTCCGCGAGGGACTGCGCCGCCCGCGTCCACGAAATCTGCGGGCCATACCCAGCGCCGAGCGCCACGGCCGCGCGCGCCGCCGCTTCCCGAGCATGGCCGGTGTCGCCGCGAGCACGCAACGCTCGCGCACGGAGCAACTCGGCCCGACCCACCAGCGCACTCCGTACCAAGGCGAGCGAGTCGATGGCCGCCGCGTCACGCGCGAGTCGAGCGATCGAGTCGGCGCCCTGGGCGTCACCGGCTGCGAGCCTCCACTCCCCGGCCGTGACCAGCGGGAGCGCGAACAGGGTCAGGCGCTGCTGTCCGTCGTTCAGCAGCGCGGCCAGCTCGCGTTCGAGCAACGCCGACGCGCCGCGCCCATCGCCCTCCGCCCGGCGAAGTCGCGCGCGAAGCATCGCCGCCGTCGCACGTTGCCCGCGGCGCTCATCCGGAACCTGCGCGATGGCGGCGCGTGCTTCGGCAAGCCTCGACTGCTCCAGCCGAAGGTCGGCGAGCGTCGCGGCGAGATACGAGGGAAACGCCCCGGCCCCCTGCGTCGTATCGCGCATCGCTCGCGCGACCCACAGATCCGCCGAGTCGAGCATGCCGAGGCCAAGCTTCGCTCGTGCATACTGGAACGCGAGCAGCGTCGGGACACGTCCCTCGCCGTACGCCGCCTCCCGGTCCCGAATGAACCGGCCAACCGACGAGTCGAGGGCCGCCAGCTCGCCCAGATCCACCAGCGCCAGGGAGAGGAAGTTGACGACGTTCGGGAACGCTTCCGTTTCGCCATACCCCATCGCCTCGAGCTCCGAGAGGATGCGCCGGAAGTACGGGACCGCCTCGCGAGTGCGACCGCTCAAACGCAGGACCTCAGCAAGAGAGTTGGCGAGGCCGAGTCGTTGCGTGCCGCTCGGCTGCCCCTCCACGAGCGTCAGTGCTCGCTTCAGCAGGGCGACGCCTGAATCCGGATTCCCTGTCGCCTGGAGCAGCTTGCCCTCGGCCTCGAGGCACGCGGCCTCGACGTCCGGATCTCGTCGTCGCTCCGCCGCGAGCGCCGCGTTTGCCTCGAGCACGTCGGTGCGGGCCGAGTCGAGCACGTCCTCGATCCAGTAGTTGTTCGCGCGCCAGCAACTCGCCAGTGCGAGCTCGGATCTCGCGTTCCCAGCGAGCGCAATCTCTCGCGCGCGACCGAGCATGCGACGCTGTGCATGCAGGTCACCTGCCTCGAGATGCCGCCCCGACAGATCCACGAGGAGTCCCGCGACCAGGGCCGGGTCTGACCGAAACCGACGCACTACGACACCCTCGGCCATGGCAATCCGACCCGCCGGGGACAACGGGTTCCCATCGGGATCGCGTGTATCGCCCGCGAGTACGCTCTGGAGCTCGCTCATCGCCATCGCGCGCCGGGCGGCGCGGACTGCTTCCTGACGTTGCGCCTTCGCTTCCTGCATCTGCACCACGGAGAACGCGGTGGCTCCGACCAGTGCCACTCCGGTGGCGGCGGTGAGGAAAACAGCCGTGCGGTTCCGGCGTACGAACTTCCCGAGCCGATAGCGCGCGCTGTCCGGCCTCGCCAGAATGGGGCGCCCCTCACGGAATCGCTGCACGTCGTGCGCGAGCGTCGCCGGCGACTGATAGCGCCGCTCGGGGTCTTTCTGCAGGGCGGTCATCACGATCAGGTCGAGATCGCCCCGCAGCTGGCGACCCACCGCGGCGGGCGCTTCCGCCGAAGGCCGGGATGGCTCGAGCTCGCACACGATGTGCTCGATCTCGGACGCCGACTTCGCGCTCAGATCGTAGGGAAGGCGTCCGGTCACCAGGATGTACAGCAGCACACCTAACGAGTAGACATCCGTCGCGGTGCTGATCGCGTCTCCGCGAATCTGCTCGGGCGCAGCGAACGCCGGCGTCATGGCCCTGAACTCGGTACGCGTCGCGTCACCGGCCGCGGCCTGCGCGTCGAGCAACTTGGCGATCCCGAAGTCGAGCAGCTTCACCTGCCCGGCAGTCGTGACCAGGATGTTGGAGGGCTTGAGGTCGCGATGGATGATCAGGTGGTGGTGGGCGTAGCTCACCGCGTCGCAGACGTCGGTAAAGAGGCGAAGCCGCTCGTCGAGTGACGCGTGTCGCGCATCGCAGTAGCGATCGATGGGCTCCCCCTCCACAAATTCCATCGCGAAGTACGGGAGCCCGCCGGCGGTGATGCCACCATCGATGAGTCGCGCAATGCCCGGGTGCTCCAGCAGCGCCAGGATGCGGCGTTCCTCGAGAAAATGGCGAACGAGCCCCGGAGCGCCGCTGCGAATCAGCTTGATGGCGACTCGTTGCTCGAACTGGCCGTCGGCACGCTCGCCCAGGAACACCTGTCCCATGCCGCCTTCCCCGATCGCGCGCACGACACGGAACGGGCCGACCCGGTCGGGGAGTCGTTCGGCAGTCACCTTGCCGCCGTCGCCGAGGAGCGACGCAAGCCGGATGAGTGGTGAATCGAGGAAACCGGCCGAGCAATGATGAGCGCGCAGCAGGTCGCGCACTTCGGCGCGGAGCGTCTCGTCGTCACCACAGACGCGGTCGACGAACGCCGTCTGCTCGGGAATCGGAAGGTCGAGCGCCGCATCGAAAACGCTGTCGATGCGGCGAAGCATCACATCGTCAAGACTCATGTTTCGTCGTGCTGAGGGGACGCGAAGGCGTTGTGTACCCACCTGACGTGT
>DAINRQ010000003.1:0-139590 GCA_036741775.1 Gemmatimonadaceae bacterium
CCCTGCGTCTCGTACGTCTCGGCCTGCTCGATGAACGCCTCGAGGCTGATCTCGTCGTCGCCCGCGCCGCCGCCGGCCATCTTCAGGAACGTCCGCATGGAGACGTCGAGATCCTGCGTCGCGAGCAAGCCGGCGCGATCGGCGGAGAGCTCGGCTTTTCGGTACCACTCGAGGAGCGCGAGCTGGAACGGCAGGAGCGCCATGCCGGCGAGGAACGGCAGGTTCCGGAGCCCGACGGTCAGGATGATGATCGCGATCGTGGTGTACGTCGTGTGGCCGCTCATGATGTGCCCCAGCTCGTGGCCGAGGATGTCGCGGCGCTCCTCCTTGTCGAGCAGGGCGATGGTCGCCGAGTTGAGCACGATGAACGGCTTGTCGAAGCCGACGGCGGCTGCGTTCACGAACGGCGTCTGGGAGACGTAGAGATCCGGCCGCTCGGGCCAATCCAGCGTCTCGACGACCTCGCCGTAGAGCGTGTTCAGCGCGGGCCGCTGCTTCGGGCCGACGAGGACGGCATTCGCGAGGAAGAGCTGCCGCACGCCCTTTTCACCGAAGAACCCGGCGATCTTACGAACGACCTCGTCGAAGCCGGGAATGGCGCGAAGGCTGTTGAGGGCGGCGCGGTCGGCCGCGTGTTCCCATGCTGTCGAGGAGATCTGGGTGAGGACTTTGCGGTCAGCCATTGCTATGGGGGCTGGGGACTGGGGACTTGGACTCGCGCTTCGGAGCTGGCTTCGAATTCCTACGTACCCAGCTCGCGCGAAGTGTCTGTCCCGTCGTCGGGAAACTACCGGCGGGGCGACGCCCCAGCCAGACTCCGAGCGTCATCGCGCCAGGTCAGCATCGCGACCGGTCTAGTGGGGGAAAGGCAGGAGGGCGATGGACAGGATCAACAGGATGACGAAGATGACTCGGGCGGCAGCAGCGTTGGTCGCTCGAGGCGCCTGAAGAGAGGGGGAACGGCCGCCCGGTACGCCACCGCCTCTCAAAGCTTTCCCCTCTTCTCCTCAGGCCGCTGGCGCGACCGACCGTGCCGCCGCCCGGGTCTCGATGCTGACCTGGCGCGATGACGCTCGCGAGCCCGCTTCGCGGGTATCTGGCTCGGAGCGCTAGTCGAGGCCGTCGAAGGCCTGCTCGAGGTCGGCGATCAGGTCTTCGGGGTCCTCCACGCCGCAGGACAGGCGGACGAGGCCGTCGCCAATGCCGATCCGCGCTCGGCGCTCCGGCGGCACCGAGGCGTGCGTCATGGCCGCCGGGAGGCAGATCAGGCTCTCCACACCACCAAGCGACTCGGCGAGGGCGAACAGCTTGACCCGGTCGAGGACCGTCGCGGCACGCTCGCGGGTCCCGAGATCGACGGAGATCATGCCGCCGAACCCGGTCATCTGACGGCAGGCGAGCTCGTGCTGCGGATGCGAACGCAGCCCTGGGTAAATCACACGCTCTTCACCGAAGCGGTCGACCAGCCACGCCGCGATCTGACGGCCGTTCGCGTCGTGCTGTCGCATGCGGAGGTGCAGCGTTTTGGTCCCGCGGAGCGCGAGCCACGCGTCGAACGGCCCGGCGACGGCGCCGGCAGCGTTGTGAATGAACTGCAAATGTGCCGCGATGTCGTCGTCACGCACGACCGCAATGCCGCCGATCATGTCGCTGTGGCCGTTCAGGTATTTCGTCGTCGAGTGGTAGACGATGTCCGCCCCATGCTCGAACGGGCGCTGGAAGTAGGGCGTCGCGAACGTGTTGTCGACGATGAGGAGCGCGTTGGCCCGCCCGGCGATCTCCTTCATCGCGGCGAGGTCGGCGATCCACATCATGGGGTTCGTCGGCGTCTCGACCAGAACGGCGCGCGTCTCGGGCGTCATGGCATCTGCCACACGGTCGGGGAAGCGCGTGTCGACGTACGTGAACCTGAGGCCGAGGTTCACGAGGATCCGGTCGAACAGTCGCGAGGTCCCGCCGTACACGTTCTCCCCGCAGACGATGTGATCGCCGGCGCGGAACAGCTTCATGATCGAGTCGAGGCAGCCCATCCCGCTCGCGAACGCGAAGCCATGCCGCCCGCCCTCGAGGGCGGCGACGTTTCGCTCGAGCGCTTCACGCGTCGGATTCTTGCCGCGCGCGTACTCGTAGCCTTTGTTTTTCCCGAGCGCGTCCTGGACGTAGGTGGACGTGAGGTACAACGGGGTCATGATTGCACCGGCGAGCGGCTCGGGTCGCTGGCCGGCGTGGATGGCCCGGGTGGCGAAGCCGGACTCGAGGTCTTCGTCGAAAACGCGCGTCATTCGTTGGCTCAGTCAGGGGCGGGAATGGGTCAAGATAACCCGGACGTGTCGGCACCGCACTGCGTGGTGGTGGACGATGAGGCTCACTTACGACGAGTGCTCATGCGCCTCATGCAGAACGAAGGATTCGTCTGTCACGAGGCACCGAACGGCCGCGTCGCGCTCGAGGTTCTCGCGCGCGTGCCTGCGACGCTCCTGCTCTCGGACCTCCACATGCCCGAGCTGGATGGTATGGGCCTGCTGCGCGAGGTTCGCGAGCACTATCCCGACACGGCGGTCATCATGATCACGGCGGTGGCCGACGTCTCCACGGCGGTGAGTGCGCTGTCCGTGGGCGCGATGGATTACCTCACGAAGCCGTTCCACCTCGACGAGGTTCGCGCGCGGGTGCGTCAGGCGCTCGAAAAACGGCGTCTGATCCTCGAGAATCGAGGGTATCAACAGATGCTGGAGGCGCGCGTCGCGGAGCAGGCACGCCGCATCGAGTCGCTGTTCCTCGCGAGCATCCAGTCGCTCGCCGACGCGCTCGAAGTGAAGGACCCGTATACCCACGGTCACTCGCTCCGGGTCAGCAGCTACTCGGTCGCGATCGCGAGGTCGATCGGTCTGAGCACCGACGCGATCCGCGAGATCGGCATTGGCGGTCACGTGCACGACATCGGCAAGATCGGTGTGCGCGAGGCGATCCTGAACAAGCCGGCGCCGCTCACGGACGAGGAGTACCGGCACATCATGACGCATCCCACCGTCGGCTGGCGCATTCTCTCGCCCCTGCTCGGCGACGTGCCGATGGCACTCAACATCGTGCGCTGGCACCACGAGCGGTACGACGGCAGCGGGGTCCCCGATGGGCTCGTTGGCGACGCGATTCCGATCGAGGCGCGGATCGTGGCCGTGGCGGACACCTTCGACGCCATGACGAGTGTGCGACCTTACCGGCCCGGCGTTCCGCTCGCCGACACCCTGGCGGAGCTCAGGCGGTGCAGCGGGGCGCAGTTCGATCCGGTATGCGTGTCGGCATTCTTAGAGGCGCTGGAAACGGGGGCGATCGATCCGGAGCCTGAGGGGGCGGCGTCGCATTAGGAGCTATCAGCCATCAGCTATCAGCAAAGCGGAACCCTCTCGTGAAGCCCCTCTCCAACAGGGAGGCATCCCGAGGGTTCCGCTTAGCTGATAGCTGAGCTGATGGCTGTTAGCTGCTCCCCCTCACGATCTCGCTCGGCCGCTTGTATGAGGCGAGGTGCGCGTCACACCACGATTTGACGTCATCGACCGTGACATCGCCTTCGACCTCCAGCGCGATGTCGTTCTCGCGGATCGGCTCGGGGATCGCGCGGACGCGAACGGCGCGAACACCGGGCATGAGCATGACCACCCGCTCGATCTCGCGCGGGTAGATGTTGAACCCGTTCCGCGTGAACATCGGCTTGATGACGCCGCGAAACGAGACCGTGCCGTCCGCGTGACGCACCCCGCGGTCCCCCGTGCGCAGCCACGCCCCGTCGCGCGCGAGGCCGGCGCTCCATGGCTCGTTAGGGGCCGACGGCCGCTCGACGTTCACGTAGCCCGCGAACACGTTAGGTCCGGCGACGCAGATCTCGCCTGCGGCCTCGTCGGCACACTCGTCCGGCCCGCGCGGATCGCGAACGGACACGTGGACGCCAGGGAAGGGCACGCCGAGCGTTCCGCGACGATTGGGACGGTCCACGCGGTTGAAGAGGCAGACCGGTCCGGCCTCCGTCAGCCCGTATCCCTGTCGAAGCTCCGTCCCGGTCAGCTCGTGCCACCGATCCTGTACCTCTCTGGGGAGCGGCGCGCCCCCACAGATGCAGAGACGGAGACGCTCATTGTGAAGCCCCGAGCGCCGACGCCCGAGCAACGCAACGAGCCCGGCGAACACGGCGGGAACGGCGACGAGCACCGAAACCGGCTCGCTCTCGAGCAGTTCGATGCTCCTGGCCGCATTGAAGCGCGCCAGCGTCGTCATGCTACCACCGGCCAGGAGCGGCGCTGCACCCGACACCACGAGCCCGAACAGGTGCGAGAAAGGAAGCAGCGCGAGCGCGTGGTCGTCGGCCGTCATCGCTCCCGCTTCCACGGTCGCGCGAGCGTTCGACAACAGGTTCGCGTGTGTGAGCCGAGCGCCGAGGGGGATCCCGGCCATCGCCGACGTGTAGACGATCGCCGCGTCCTCGGCGGATCCCGGGGCGTCCTCGTCACCTTCCAGCGTTAGGCCGTGATGGGAGCCGAGGTCCACGTCGCGGCTCATGCCGTCCGACACCACGCGCGCGGTGCGCGGGACGTCGTCGAGCAGCACCCGTGTCACGTACGGCGGGAGCCGCCGCTCGAGCTCCGACGTCGTGAACACGGCGCCGACCTCCGCGTCGGCGATCTGATACTCGACTTCAGGCGCCGCGGCCAGAGGGTTGATCAACACGGCGGCTCGGCCCTCGGACGCGGCGAGCGCGGTGATGAACGCGGGCGACGTCGGGAGCAGGATGCCGGCGCGCCGGCGATGCAGCGCGCGCACGAGCGGGGCGCTCCGCTGCAGCAACGTCAGTCCGGCGGCGACGAGTTGCTGGGCTTCGAAGCCGTCCACACGCCCGTGGCCGGCAGCGATCGCGATCGGAAGGAGGCCGAGAGGGTCGCTCACGGCCGGGAAGCTTACAGCTCGAAGCGCGACATCGCACCCTTGAGGCGATTCGCGATCTCCGCCAGATGCTGGCTCGACTCGGACACGTGGGTCATCGACGCCGTCTGCTGTTCGACGACCGCGCTCACCTGTTGAGACGTCGCGGCGTTCTCCTCGGCGACGGCCGCCACGGCTTCGATCTCGCGGGCGAGCGCTTCCGCTTCCTCGCGTTGCGCGTCGCTCGCGTCCACGATGAGGGCGATCGCGTCGCGACTGCCTTCGATCTCCGCCGAGATGCGCGTCAGCGACGAGGCCGACGCCCGAATCACCGATTCGCCGTTCGCGACCCGGTCGCTCACGAGCGTGATCTGGTCGGCCGTGCGAAGCGAGGCGCTCCGCATTTCCGCGGCCAGCTTGCGAATCGTGTCGAGCGCTCGCGCGCTTTCGCCGGCCAGCTTGCGCACTTCGTCCGCGACGACCGCGAAGCCTTTCCCGTGCTCGCCCGCGCGCGCCGCCTCGATGGCGGCGTTCAGCGCGAGCAGATTCGTTTGCCGCGCGATGGCGCCGATGGTGTCGGTCACCTTGCCGATTCGCTGGGATTTCTCTCCGAGCTCGGCAACGACGGGGACGGCTTCGCTCGTCACGGCGCTGATCGACGCCATGCTCTCGAGTGCCTCGGCGGCCGACTGCGCGCCGCGTCGCGCGGACGCCACGACGGACTCACCCGCACGTTGCGCGCTCCGCGCGTGATCGGCGACGCGCGACGCGCGCTCCGCGAGACGCGTCGAGCCGGCCGCCACCGCGGCGATGCCGTGCGTCTGCGTCCCGACCGAGTCCGCGATCGAGTGCGCCGCGCCCGCGACCTGCTGGGTGCTGGCGCTCATCTGCTCGGCGCCCGATGCGAGCTGCTCCGCGGTTGCGGCAACTTCACCCGCACCGCCATCGATATCGCGGAGCAGGGAGCGCAGGCTCGTCGTCATGCGACGGACCGCGTCCGCGAGCCGGCCCACCTCATCGCCCGACGTGAACCCGAGCTCGCGTCGGAGTCCCCCGCGCGCGACGGCGTCGGCGTGCGCGGCGACGGCGTCGATTCCGCGCGTGAGCCGCGATGCAGCCCAGAACGACAGCGCGACCGGGAGCAGGAACGCGAGCAGCGGATAGATCGTGAATCGGATCAGCGTCGCGCGGATCTCCTCGAGGAAGACGTCGGCGCGCATGGTCGTGATCACGAACCCGGCTACGGACCCGTCGCCGCGAGTCACCGGTGCGGCGGCCGTGAGGAGTTGTCCGGCATCGTCGCGCATGAGGGGGCTGACCCCCCCGTGGCCGCCCACGAGGAGTTCGGCGAGCGAGTCGGGAGGCTGCCAGCTCGTGGTGTATTGCGGTTGACCGGCGTTCCAGGAGGAATGCGCGAGGTATCTGTATCCGTCACCACTGCGTCGCACGACGGCAATTCCGTTCGCGAGCTCACTGACGTCGCCTCCGTTCGCGGCCCAGAGGCGCTTCAGGACTGCGCGCGTCGCCACGAACGCTTCGGTGTTCTGCCCGCCCGGGCGGGCGATCACGTCGAGCGACTCGGCCGGAATGGCCACGCTCGTGCTGCGCGCGATCGCGGCGAGCCGCTGACCGTGCACGTTCGCGAGGTTGTCCCGCGAGCGCAGGTAGACCGGGAACAGAACGACGATGAGGGTGAGCAACACTGCCGCGGCGCTCACCCCCGCCATTTTCCAGCGGAAGGGGAGCTGCGACGCGCGCGCTCCGAGCGACGATGACAGGCGGGTCCTCCGATGTGACGCGACCAAGGCTGGCCGCCGTGGCGCACCTTGCCGCTCGACAGGGAGACGACAGCGTCGTGAGGGGGGTCACCCCTACGACTGGGTGTGACGTGCATCACGCGAAACCGCGCCCATTGGCTAAGCGCGCTTGCTCGACCAACCTCGACCACTAGCTTTGCCACAACTCATTGGAGGGTGAATGGGGCCAGAAGGGTTGATGGTGAGCGTGTCGGGCATCCGCGGCCGAGTCGGCGCAGGCCTGACCCCCGAGATCGTCACGAGTTACGCGGCCGCGTTCGGCGCCTGGGCGCTCGCTCGTGACGCCAGTCGCCCCATCGTGGTCGGACGCGACAGCCGCGTCTCGGGACCGATGTTCCACCGGTGCGTGGTGTCGGCGCTTCAATCCGTTGGCGCGCGCGTCATCGACCTCGGACTCACGACAACGCCTACGTGCCAGCTGGCCGTCGAGCATCACCACGCGGGCGGCGGCCTGATGATCTCGGCCAGCCACAACCCGGTCGAGTGGAACGCCCTCAAGTTCATCGGACCGAGCGGTCTCTTCCTCGACGCGACCGAGGGCGCGGACATGCGGTCGCTCGTTGGGCGGGACTTCGCTCGCGCGAGCTGGGAGCGTCTCGGGGTCATCGAGCTCGACGAGGAGGCCGCTCGTCGCCACATTGACCTGGTCCTGGCGCTCCCGGTCATCGACGTCGGGCGCATCCGGGCGCGAGCATTTCAGGTCGTGCTGGACTGCTGTCGAGGTGCAGGTGCGGTCATCATGCCGGCGTTGCTCGACCGACTGGGCTGCCGCGTCTCGGTGATCAATCTCGAGCCTGATGGCCGGTTCCCGCGGCCCCCCGAGCCGGTGGCGGAGAACCTTGGCGAGCTGGAACGGCACGTCGCGAGCTCGGGCGCGGACGTAGGGTTCGCGGTGGATCCCGACGTCGATCGGCTCGCCATCGTCGCGAACGGTGGCCAGGCCATCGGTGAGGACTACACGCTCGCGCTTGCGGCCCGGGTCGTGCTGAAACGGACCCCGGGCACGGTCGTGACAAACCTGTCCACGAGCCGAATTGTCGACGACGTGGCTGCCGAGGCGGGCGGGCGAGTCGTCCGGGCACCGGTGGGCGAGGTGAACGTCGCAACGCGGATGCGTGACGAGCACGCGGTCGTGGGTGGCGAGGGGAACGGCGGGGTCATTTTGCCGGAGCTGCACCTGGGCCGTGATGCTCCGTTGGCCGCGGCGCTGGTGCTACAGCTTCTGGCGGACGGTGAAGAAACGCTGACGCAGATCGTCTCTCGGTATCCCCGGTACGCGATCGTGAAGGACAAGCTCGATCGTCCATCCGTCGCGCTCGATGCGGTGTATGATGCCCTGCGGAGCAGTTTTCCGGGGGCGCAGGTCGATACGCAGGACGGTCTTCGGCTTTCGTGGCCGGACAGCTGGGTGCATATCCGGCCGTCTGGTACGGAGCCGATCGTGCGCGTGATAGCGGAGGCGCCGTCGGAGGAGGCTGCGCGAGCCCTGGTGGCTCGCTCGCGGGCCCCGCTCGACGCGCTCGTCGGCTGAGCGGCGCGTACCACCTTTTCAAACGCGGTTGTCACTATGTGCGGAATCGTTGGCTACATCGGAACGCGCGTCGCAACGCCGTTGCTCATCGACGGGTTGAAGCGACTGGAGTACCGCGGGTACGACTCGGCGGGCGTCGCCGTGATGAACGGGAAGGGGGTCGAGACGCGCCGTGCCGCCGGGAAGATCTCGCGCCTCGAGACCGCCGTCGCCTCGCAGCCGATTCACGGCACGCTCGGGATCGCGCACACGCGCTGGGCCACGCACGGGGCGCCGACCGAGGGCAATGCGCATCCGCACACGTGCTGCAAGGGACAGATCGCCGTGGTGCATAACGGCATCATCGAGAACGCGACGGCGTTGCGGCTGACCCTGGAGGAGCGCGGCCACCGATTCACCTCGGAGACGGACACCGAAGTCATCGCGCACCTCATCGAGGAGCTGTTCGATGGCAACCTCGAGGAGGCCGTCATCCAGGCGCTGCTCAAGGTCGAGGGGACGTACGGCATCGCCGTGATCTCGAGCGCGGACCCGCAGAAGATCGTCGCCGCGCGAAAGGGCAGTCCTCTTCTCGTGGGCCTTGGTGACAGCGAATACTTCATCGCGAGCGACGTCTCGGCGATACTCGCGCACACGCGTCAGGTGGTGTACCTCGATGACGGTGACCTCGCGGTGCTGGAGCCCGCCGGGTACCGTATCATCGACCTGAACGCGACGGAGCAGCAGAAGAAGGTCAGCAAGATCGACTGGGATCTCGCGCAGATCGAGCGCGGCGGGTTCGCGCACTTCATGCTCAAGGAGATCTTCGAGCAGCCGACGACGATCGAGAACGCGATGCGCGGTCGGTTGTTACGCGAGGAGGGCACCGCCAAGCTGGGCGGTCTCAACCTCACGGACGAGGAGCTGCTCGCCTTCGACAACATCGTCATCACCGCGTGTGGCACGAGCTGGCACTCGGCGCTCATCGGCGAGCACATGATCGAGGAGCTCACGCGCGTGCCGGTAGAGGTCGAGTACGCGTCGGAGTTCCGCTACCGCAACCCGATTGTCAACGAGCGGACGCTGTGCATCGTGATCTCGCAGTCGGGCGAGACGGCGGACACGCTTGCGGCCATGCGCGAGGCGAAGCGGCGCGGGGCGCGGACGTTGGGCATCGTGAACGTCGTCGGCTCCACGATCGCCCGCGAGGCGGACGGCGGCGTCTACATTCACGCCGGGCCGGAGATCGGCGTGGCGTCCACGAAGGCGTTCACGAGCCAGGTGGTGGCCCTGCTCCTGATCACGCTCAAGATCGGACGCCTGCGCAACGTGTCGATCCTGCGAGGCCGCGAGATCATCGAGGCCCTGTTCGCGCTGCCCGGTCAGGTGCAACAGATCCTCGACCGGGCCCAGGAGATCGAAGACATCGCCGAGGAGTTCAAGCGCGCGTCGAACCTGCTGTATCTCGGACGCGGCTACAACTTCCCCGCGGCGCTCGAAGGGGCGCTCAAACTGAAGGAGATCAGTTACATCCACGCCGAGGGCTACCCGGCGGCGGAGATGAAGCACGGGCCGATCGCCCTCATCGACGAGATGATGCCGGTGGTGTTCATCGCGCCGCACGACTCGGTGTTCGACAAGCTCACGTCGAACGTCGCCGAAGTGAAGGCGCGGAAAGGGCGCGTCATCGCGATCACGAGCCGCGACGAGCCCTCGCTCGCCGGGAAGCTCGACTACGAGTTCCGCATCCCGGAAACGATCGACATGCTGACGCCGGTGCTGGCGGCGATCCCATTGCAGCTGCTCGCGTACTACATCGCGGTGAAGCGCGGGTCGAACGTCGATCAGCCGCGGAACCTCGCGAAGTCGGTCACCGTCGAGTAGGTGCGCGTACTGCTCCAGCGGGTCTCCCGGGCCGCGGTACACATCCGGGAGGCCGGCGCGCCCGTGAGAACGTCCGGGCGCATCGACCGCGGCTACGTGCTGCTCGTGGGGTTCACGGCGACCGACGGCGAAGCGCACGTCGCATGGATGGCGGAAAAGATCGTCGGACTTCGCCTGTTCGCCGATCCCGAGGACAAGATGAGCCTCGCGCTCGCCGATGTCGGCGGCGCGATACTCGTCGTGTCGCAGTTCACGCTTTACGGCGACGCACGGAAGGGCCGGCGCCCGAGCTTCATCGATGCGGCGCGCCCCGACATCGCGATCCCGCTCTACGACCGCTTCGTCGAGCACCTTCGCGCGACGGGCGTCCGCGTCGAGACGGGTGAGTTCGGGGCGATGATGGACGTCGAGCTGGTGAACGACGGTCCGGTGACGCTCTGGCTCGAGCGGTAGCCGCATGCCAGCACCGCGAGTGGTACTCGCCTCGTCGTCGCCCCGCCGTCGCGAGCTCCTGTCACTCATCGGGATCGCGCACACGGTGAGCCCGGCGGAGCTCGACGAGACCGTGCTGCCGGGTGAAGCGCCCGCACCGCACGCGGAGCGTCTCGCGCGGGCGAAGGCGGCTGCCGTCGCGGAGCGGTTGGGTGACGACCCCGGCATCGTCGTCGTTGGTGCCGACACGATCGTGGTCGTCGACGGCGACATCCTCGGTAAGCCGAGCGACGAGGCGGCCGCGGCCGCGATGCTGCGGCGACTCGCCGGGCGATCTCACACTGTTTTCACGGCCGTGGCCGTGGCCCGCGAGCGGCAGCTGGTGTCCGGCGTGGAATCGGTAGACGTGACGTTCCGTAGACTGTCCGACGAGGACATCGCGCGCTACATCGCGACCGGTGAGCCCATGGACAAGGCGGGCGCGTACGGTATTCAGGGCTACGGCGCGACGATCGTGGAGCGCATCGTCGGCGACTACTTCGCCGTCATGGGTCTCGCGTTAGGGCGGCTGGTGCGGCTCCTGCGGGAGGTCGGATTGGACTACCGATTCGGCGAGCTTTCCGATGCCACTGCTATGCGAGCCTCAGATCCCTCATCGCAATGCTGATCGAGATACCGACGAGTACCGCTGTTTCCACAGTTCGACCTTGCCGAGGACATCGGCCACGGTGATCCGCGGCATCCGATCGAGCCGAGTCTCCATCGAGAGCGGATAGTCCTCGCCAGGATCTCCGTATGCGTCCACAATCAGGTCGTGAAACCGGCGGTACGGGCCGGTGCGCTTCGGGTTCGTGTACCCAATGAGGCTCACGACTGGGCGATTCAAGGCCACCGCCATGTGGAGCGGGCCGGTGTCCGGCGCGAGGACGAGGGCCGAGCCATCGAGAATCCCCACGAGGTTCCGGAGCCCACTGCCTAACGCCGAAACCGGCCGGTGCCGAGCGCGCTCCATGATCACCGCCTCGGCGTGGAGCTCGCGCGGCGACCGCCCGCCCACGAGCACCGGCTGCACCCCGTAATCGGCGTACAGCGCGTCCACCACCTCCGCCCAGCGTTCCGGCAGCCAGTCCTTCTGCGGCTTGCTCGTCGCGACGACGATTGCCGCGACGGGGCGCTCGATCGACGCGAAGAACTCATGCTGCCATGCCCGCTCATGCTCCCACGGGCCGAGATTCCAGACGACCGGCTCGTGCGGCACGCCCAGCGCCGTGAGGAACTCGAAGTACTGGTCCTGCACGTGTTGCCCGGACCGATGCGGGGGGATCTTTCGGTTCGTGAACAGCCAGTTGAAGTCGCGGGCCCGCGCGCGGTCGAAGCCGAGCTTCACCGGCGCACGGGTGAACGACGTGACGATCCCGGCCTTGAAGTACACCTGCAGGTTCACGACGACGTCGAACTCGCGTTGCGCGAGCTCGCGCCGGATGTCCGCGAACGCGCGCCACCCGTTCGCGCGGTCGAAGAGAATGATCTCGTCGACCGACGGATGCCCACGCACGAGCGTGGCCGGTCCTGGCTGCAAGACCCACGTGATGTGCGTGCCCGGATGATGCCGCTCGAGCGCATTGACGACGGGCAACACGTGCACGGCGTCGCCCACCGCGCTCATCATGACGATGCAAACGCGATCCAGGGATGCTGGAATCGCCGCGGTCACGCGAGCACCTCCGCGGCGGCGCCGAGCCTCGCGAGGTCGGCGTCGGCGACCGTGACCGCCCCGCGCGACCGTTGCTTGCGCGCCGAACGGAGGAGTCGCTGGAGATTGGCGTCGCCAATGCTCTGATCGCCGGGCCGGCCGAACGTCACACGATCGACGTCGAGCACGTACGCCTGCCATGGCGCACTCGCGTGGTTGACGAGAAGCACGTTCGCGATGTTGAGATCCGGATGCCGCGCGCCGATGCGCTGGAGTGCATCGAGCAGGTCCCTCACGGCGGCGAGCGCCGACCGCATCTCCGCCGGCGATCGCTCTCGCGCGAGGAACTCCGCGAGATCCAGACCTCCCTCGACCTCGCGCGTCGCGACGTCGCACCGTACGATCAGACGGCCGGCCGGGTAGGTCGCATACGCGATCACCTCGGGCGTCGCCACGCCCGCCGCGCGCAGCCGCACCGCTGTCCGCAACTCCTCCGGCGCACGCGTCGGATACAGGAACCGGTCCCCAGTCAGCGGCGCGAGCACCCCGCCATGGCGCGAGTGCCGCACGACGACGCGCGTCAGACCGTCGGGGAGGGGCACTGCGTACGCCATCCCGCGACCGCGCAGCGGACGCCGGGACGGGTGGTTGGCGGCGTAGGTGTGGAGCGTCCCATCGTGAACGGCGCGCCGAACGGCACCCGCACACGACCCGAGCGCGACGACGAGGACACCGGATTCGACGAACGATGCGTACCCGGTCGGTATGTCGGGCGGCGCGATCACGCGAGCGCGCGATATACGGTGACAGGCTCGGTCTTTCCGCGAAGCGAGAGTGGCGGACGCTCGACGAGCGGGTGCGTGCGCGTCAACGCGTCACGAAACGCCTGTGAGAGAAGGATCTCGCCGCCCTCGGCCCAGGCGCAAATGCGGCTCGCCGTGTTCACTGTGTCGCCAATGACCGTGAACTCGAGCCGTCGGTCCGAGCCGATGTTCCCTGCGAACGCTTCACCGTAATTGAGCCCGATGCCGATCTTGAGCTGCGGCCGGCCTTCGTTCACCCACCGGACGTTGAGCTGGTCGAGTGAGTGCATCATCTCCACGGATGCGTCGAGGGCGCGGTCCGCGTCGTCGGGTTCGCTGATGGGCGCGCCCCACTGCGCCATGAGCGCGTCGCCGATGAACTTGTCGAGCGTGCCGCCGTGCTTGAACACGCACTCTACCATCTCGGTGAAGAACTCCGTCAGCAGCCGGGCCGTTTCGTCGGGGTCCATCGTCGCGGACAGGGGAGTGAAGTTGCGGATGTCCGCAAACAGCACGGCGACGTTGCGCCGCTCACCACCGAGGTGGATCCCGCCCGTCGCGTCGGCGATCCGCGCGGCCATGCCCGGGCTGAAGAAGCGCTCGAAGTTACTCCGCGCGAGCACCTCTTTCCGAATGCGCTCCGCGAATCGGCTGTTCTCGATCGCGACTGCCACGATCCCCGAGAACGCAACCACGAAATCGAGGTCGTTCTCGGTGAACCGGTGTGCGCTCGTCAGGCTATCCACATACAGCACGCCGAGCGCGCGATTCTCGCTTCCCACCAGCGGTGCGCAGACGGCGGAGCGCACCTGCTGGTGTACGATGGACTGCCCGCTGAACCGGACGTCCTCCGGCGCGTTGTCGGAAAGGATGGCCACCTTCTCCTCGATCGCCTTTCGCGCGATGGACAGCGGCACCGTTCGTCCCAACTTCACACCGGCCCGGTCTCGCGCGATGCTCGGTATGAGGTCGCCGGCATCGTCGAGTAACAGGATCGAGAAGCGATCCACATCGAGAATCTGGAACACGATCCCCGCGATCTTCTCGAGAAGCGTATCGGCGTCGAAGGCTCGGGTCAGTGCCTTCGACACCTCCAACAGGAGCGCCAGCTTCTGGCGAACGCGTTCCTCGTCAGGCAGGACGATCGCCGTCTCGTCCAGCACCGGCTGCGATCCGCTCGCCCGCAACGCCTCGGCGAACGCCTGCTCGGCGTCGGGAACCGCGCGTTGGCGGATGATCGTCGGCGCGTGCCGAGCGCCCTGCGTGTCGGCCCCGTTATCGCTGGCGTCGCTCACGCTGACGTTGAACGACAGCTTGCCGAACATGAGCACGTCGCCCGCACCGAGCCGTGCGTGTTCGACCCGCTGGCCGTTCACGAACGTGCCGTTGCTCGAGCCAAGGTCGTTGAGCTCGATGCCGGAGTCGTCCACCACGAGGGACGCGTGCCGGCGCGACACGGTCGGGTCGAGGAGCGGCACGTCGCTCGTGAGCGCGCGCCCGACCGTGAGCGACGCCCCTCGGCGTAGCTCGAAGACCTGGTCTCCGTCAGGGCTGGTCAGCCGGAACGACATTCGGAAAAAGTAGCATAGGCTGGCAGCTATCAGCTATCAGCCATCAGCTCGTGTCACCCGCGCCCAGCGGCCAGCCCCAGTCACCGATTCCCGACACTCCTGACCCGTCCAATCGCCGTGAGCAGTGCTCTCGCCTTGTTTTCCGTCTCCTCCCACTCGCGTTCCGGGACCGAGTCGGCCACGATGCCGGCGCCGGTTTGAACCGACGCCACGCCGTCCGCGATCACGCACGTACGAATCGTGATGGCGAGGTCCATGCGCTGCGCCCCCGCCGCGATGTAACCGACCGCGCCCGCGTAGGGCCCCCGGCGCTCCGGCTCGAGCTCGTCGACGATCTCCATCGCGCGCACTTTCGGCGCGCCGGTCATCGTCCCCGCGGGGAAAGTCGCGCGAAACACGTCGAGTCCCGTCACGCCCTCGCGCAGCGTTCCCTCGACCTGACTCACGATGTGCAGCACGTGCGAGTAGCGCTCGATGCGCATCAGCTCCGACACCGTCACGCTGCCGTACTGCGCCACCCGGCCGACGTCGTTGCGGCCGAGGTCAACGAGCATCACGTGCTCCGCGCGCTCTTTTTCATCAGCGAGGAGCTCGGCGGCGAGTCGGTCATCGTCGGCGGGTGTACGGCCGCGCGGCCGCGTCCCGGCGATCGGACGCACCGTGACGCGACGATCCGCGACCCGCACCAGCAGCTCGGGCGAGCTGCCCACGAGCTCCATCCCGTCCAGCACCAAGTGGTACATGTACGGCGACGGGTTGAGTGCGCGGAGTGCGCGGTACAGTGCATCCGAGCGGAAATCGTGTGGCACGGAGATGCGGCGCGACAGCAACGCCTGAAAGCAGTCGCCGGCGAAGATGTACTCGCGAATGCGCTCGACGTCCGCGAGAAACTTGTCACGTTGGTAGCTCGACGTGCCTTCCGCCGCTGGCGCGTTCCGATCGAGGCGAAGCGGCTCCAGCGCGACGGGCGCGCGGAGGCGCGCATCGATCTCCTCGAGCTCACGACGCGCGCTCTCGTACGCTTTGCGGAGCGATTCCTCGGACGCGCCGCGGTTCACCGGGACGCCGACGACGATGCGTGCCTGTGCGCGCAGGTTGTCGATGATCACCACGGCGCTCGTGAGGACGAACAGCGCGTCCGGCACCGGCACGCCTCGCGGCGGCGGAGAAGGGAGCCGCTCGATCACACGCACGACGTCGTACCCGAAATAGCCGACCGCGCCGCCCCAGAATGCACCGAGCTCCGGCGCATCCACCGCGGGGAACGCCGCCACTATCCGCTCGAGGTCCACGAGTGGGTCGGCAGGACGACGCGCGCCGTGCCAGCCAGCGCGCGGGGTCCAGTCCTCCACCACGCCGTCGGTGAGGCGCCACGCCGCTCGGGGCTCCGTTCCCAGGAACGTGTAACGCGACCACGTCTCGCCGCCAGCGGGTGCCGACTCGAGCAGGAAGGCGAACGGTCCACGGCGCAGCTTCGCGAACGCCGAGACCGGCGTATCGGTGTCCAGCATGAGCTCGTGCCACACGGGGACGAGCCCACCCTCGGCGGCCATCTCGCGAAACCGGTCGAAGCTCACCGGGGAGGGGCCTCTACAACGCTTGAAGGCACTTGGGGCTCCGGCGATATTCGCCACTCATGTTTCGTGTTCTCGCGGCCGCGGCCGCCGCGGCCGTGGGGTATGTCGGGGCGCTCGGGCTGACGCCAGGCCTGTCGGCCGCGCAGACGTGGAACGATGCGCGGACCCGTGCCCTGGTGGAGCGTGCAACGGCCCGCCGTGCGGCCCAACTCGCCGACACCGCCCTCGTGGACTATCAGGCGTCCGCGCACGGCTACCTGACGTTCCTCGCGCAGCTCGGCGAAGGCTTTCCGGAGCCGCCGAAAATCGTGAAGGCCGACGAGCTCGCGCTGGAAGTCTATTGGCGTTCGCCGGACCTCAGCAAGCAGCGCATCGTGGGCCGACGCGACACGCTCCTGCTCCCCACCGACATCAATTACCACCGCGACCACCTCGGAATCGTCCAGAACAACTTCCCGAACATCATCCGCCTCGGGGATGGAGACGAGGTGCGCGACGTGCCCCACCCGCTCTCCGCGCAGGGGCTGGCGGCGTACGACTACGCGATTAGCGACTCGTTGCGCATTCAACTTCCGGATCGCGCCGTGGACGTGCTCGAAGTGCGCGTCAAGCCGAAGGACGATCGCGCGGCCGCGGCGGTCGGGGCCGTCTACATCGACCGCGGTGAAGCACAGGTCGTGCGGATGGCGTTCAGCTTCACGCGCGCGGCGTTGATCGACAAGCAGCTCGAGGACGTCTCGATCGTGCTGGAGAACGCGCTCATCGAGAACCGGTTCTGGCTCCCCCGCCGCCAACAGATCGAGATCCGCCGCACCGGATCGTGGCTCGATTACCCGGCCCGGGGGATCATTCGCGGTCGTTGGGAGATCTGCTGCTATCAGGTGAACAAGGGCTTTCTGCCCCAGCAGTTCACAGGACCCGAGATCGTCCAGGCGCCACGCGCCGCCCAGCGCGCGTACCCGTGGAAGGGACGCATTCTCGACTCGCTCCCGGCCGACATCAGGGCCGCGACCGACGAGGACGTCCGCCGGGTGCAGGAGGAAGCCCGGTCCCTCGTTCGTGCCAGCGCGCTCGCACGGACACGGGAGACGCGCGTGTTGGCTCGGTCGTTATCGGAGTTCGGTCGCGTCAACCGCGTGGAAGGGTTGGCGATCGGGTTCGGCGTCTCTCGCCGGTTCGGTTCGGGGGTGTTCGGTCGGCTCTCCGGACGGTACGGCTTCTCGGACCACGAGCCGAAAGGCCAGTTCGGCCTGGGCTGGCAGCGGGCAGACGGCGTGGGTGCCAGTATCCGCGCCTTCCGGACGTACCGGGAAGTCGGGGATGAGCCAGAGGCGTCGCTCCTCAAGAACAGCATTGCCGCGCAGGAGTTCGGCAGCGACTATACGGACCCCTATGACGTTCGAGGAGTGGCACTTACCCTCGAGCTTGGGCGGCAGTTCGGCGGCCGGTGGAGGCTCGATGCGGGGTACGAGTGGCAGGACCCGCTCGAGGTGAACGCGATGCCCGCACGTGGCGATTACGAGCCGACAATCGCTGCAGCGAAGCTGAGGGGACCGCGCGCGGTGCTGACGTACGACCGTCCCACCGCCCTTGCGGCAGGTGGGGCCGAAGTGCGTCTCTTCGGCGAGGCGCGGGTGGGCCGTATGTCGGTTGGCGTCCCTCCCTTTTGGATCACGGCGCGCGAGTTTGGACGCGTCGCGATGTCGGCGCATGTAGAGCGACCCTTCGGTGCGATTCGGCTGGTCGGACGGACGTCGGCGGCGGTCGGGATCGGCTCTGACCTTCCGCCTCAGGAGTTCGTCTATTTCGGCGGGCCGACGACGGCGCCTGGATACGAGTTCCACGAACTGGTGGGGCGGATCGGGGGGAGTCAGCGGCTCGAGGCATGGCTTCCGATTCCGTTCTTCGCGCTCTCGCTCGGGCGCTACGGACACACCGGAAGGTCCGCCACGCTCGCCCCGTTTTTCCACTCCGCATACATCGCTCGGCTCGATACGCCTTCTCCGGGTCAGCGCCCGGTAGGATGGTATCCGTCGGTCGGGGTCGGCCTCCTCACGGTATTCGACCTGCTCCGATTCGATGTCGCGAAGGGCGTGCGTGACGGACGGTGGTCGTTCTCCGTCGACGTAATTAGAGATTTCTGGCCGATCCTGTAAAACCGACCCGCATTACCATGGCCCACCGCCCGGTGCGCGACGAATGGCTGCTCCCGACCCTCGAGGGGCTAGTCGCGCGCGACGCGTTCGAGCAGCTGAAGCAACAGGAACCCGAGAGCTACTGGGATGCTGCCGTGCGCGGCGGCACCATCGCTGACGACGCGATCCTCCAGGCGCTCGCGTCGCGCTTCCGCATGAAGGTGGCAGACCTCTCGGCCGTGACCACACAGGCGCGCGAGCTCGTGCCGGAGTCACTCGCGCGCAAGTATCGCATCGTGCCGCTCGCGGCCTCGGACTCGGCGCTCGACATCGCGACGGCGGACCCGCACGATCTCGATTGCGAGCGGACGCTCGCGTTCGCGACGGGTCGCACCGTGCGCATGCACCTGGCCGCGCCGTCGGCGATCAGCGCGCGGATCGACGAGCTATATCAGCCCGAGAGCGCAGTCGAGAAAATCCTCGAGGGGGTCACGGGCCGGTACGACATCGACACGATCAGCGAAAGCGGTGACGACGAGGACTTCAACCTCTCGGCGGACCGGGCGTCCGAGCGTCCCGTCATTCGACTCGTCGACCACATCATCGCCGAAGCGATCACGACGCGCGCGAGCGACATCCACCTCGAGCCCGAAGAGGGTGGGGTGGCCGTACGCTATCGCATCGACGGCGTGCTGCGTGACACGATGACGCTGCCGCGGCCAGCCGGGTTGCCGCTCGTGTCACGCATCAAGATCATGGCGCAGATGGACATCGCCGATCGCCTCCGCCCGCAGGATGGGCGAGCACGCGTGTCGGTGAATGGCTCGCGCGTGGATCTTCGCGTGTCGACGCTGCCGGCGTCGTACGGCGAGAAGGTCGTCATTCGAATTCTCGACAGCCGCGCGACCGTGCTGTCGATCGATGGACTGGGGCTCATGCCCGACGAGTCCAGGCGGCTCGATGAGCTCATGAACCTGCGTGAGGGGATCGTGCTCGTGACCGGTCCCACAGGGTCCGGGAAGACGACCACGCTGTACTCCGCACTCCGACAGATCCAGCAGCGGGCCGTCAACATCGTCACGGTCGAGGATCCCGTGGAGTACAAGCTCCAGGGGATCGTGCAGGTGCAGGTCAACGAGAAGGCCGGACTCAACTTCGCGAATGCGCTGCGCTCGATTCTCCGCCAGGATCCCGACGTCATCCTCGTTGGTGAGATCCGCGACAAGGAGACAGCGGCCATCGCCGTGCAGGCGTCGCTCACGGGCCACCTCGTGCTGTCGACGTTGCACACGATCGACGCGGCGAGCTCGATCGCGCGCCTCGTGGACATCGGCATCGACCCCTACAAGATCGCCGCGGCGCTCAAGGGCGTCGTGGCGCAGCGACTTCTTCGCCGCCTCTGCCCGTCGTGCAAACAACCATCCACGGAGCATGTGTCGGAGCGGATGCGTCGTTGGCTGCCGCACGGGATGACGCTGTACAAGGCGATCGGGTGCGCCGAGTGCGTGCAAACCGGCTATCGCGGCCGGATGGCCGTGATGGAAGTGTTGACCGTGAGCTCGGACATCGAGCGGCTGATCGCGAAGGCCGAGACGGCCGACGTCGTCGCCGAGGCGGCGCGGGCGGACGGGATGAAGACGCTCTGGGAGTCCGGCATCGAGCACGTGCGCGCCGGCATTACGTCGCTCGACGAGCTGCTCCGGGTGGTCGAGCCACCGGTCGAAACCCCCGTTCGGCGCTCCCGGTCCACCCGCGAGAACGGCGTGGACGCGGGGCGAGGGCGCACCGATGCGCCGGGTCGCGCGCCAGCGCAAACGCCCCCGCGCGCCAGCGCCGTCAAGTCGGCGTCGAGTGCCCTGCCGGACGACGCGCTGCAGCTGCTTGATGACCTGTTCGACGAGACCTTCAACGCGAAGAAGACGGTACTGCTCGTCGAGGATGAGGAGCCGCTGCGCCGCGTGCTCCGTGACCTGCTGGAGCGCGAGGGCTTCACGGTAGTGGAGGCGGCTGATGGTGTGGAGGCGCTCGACGAAGTGGACCGCAGTGCGCCTGACGTGCTGGTGCTCGACCTGAACCTGCCGCGGCTCGACGGCTACGGCGTCCTGAGTCACCTCCGCGCGCGGCCGTCCACGGCGAAGCTTCCCGTCATCGTGCTCACGGCAAAGGGCGATGAGGAGAACGAAGTGCGCGTGTTCGAGAACGGGGCGAACGATTTTCTGACGAAGCCATTCCGTCCGCGCGCGTTGAGCGCGCGACTGAGAGCGCTCCTCAAGCTGAAAGCGTAGCGCGTACGCGCGCATGACCGATCTCCGTGTCGGCGTCGTCGATGTGTACGTCGTTCGGCCGTATCGCGACGAGTGGCTGGTGCTGGTGCTCCGCCGCGCGGCTGGCACGCGCTGTCCGGGCTCCTGGGAGGCCGTACACGGCCGCATCGAGCCCGACGAGCGCCCGGAGGGCGCCGCAGTACGCGAGGTCCGTGAGGAGACGGGCCTCGAGGTAGACCGCCTCTACAACATCACGTGTCAGCCGTTCTACCTGCATCGCGCTGGCGTGGTGCAGGTGGCGGTCGTCTTCGCGGCCTTCGTAACCGAGACCGCCGAAGTCGCGATCGGCGCCGAGCACGAGGCGTACGAGTGGCTATCGTTCGCCGAGGCGGCTACGCGGTTCACCTGGCCTCGCGAGCGGGAGGCACTCGCTCACATCCAGATCTTATTGGGTGGCGGAGACGCGGGTCCGGCTGAGGATGTCCTCCGCGTGATCTGAAGCTGCCGAGCTCAGGCGCGAGTTCGGTCGCGGTCGCGTTGACCGAAGGATCCGGAAACAATGTCGTGACGGGCCCATCTGCGGTCCCGGTCTTGCAACAGCCGGCCACGAGTTTTTTTCGTCTGGAACCAACCGAAACGCGCGGCACCCGAGCGGCGGTCAACTGCCCTCGGTCAGGACGAAATCCCGCCTTTTTGGTAGCGGCGTGAGTCGGAACGACGCCCTGATCGCGATTTCCTGTCCTGGCCGAGACGTTTGGCGTGTGGTGTGCTCGACGGCTCGCTAGGGGGAAAGAATCGTGGAATCTGGACTTGTCTCGATACGGAGCGGCCCGTTGACAACGCGCGCCCATCGTCGCGCGCTGGTCACTGGTGGAACCGGTTTCACCGGTTCCCACCTCGTGCGATCACTGTTGGCGGACGGGTACGACGTACGCGTCGTGAGCCGCAAGCGTGAGCGAGCGATGGCAACGCTCGGGGACAGCGTGGACGTCATCGAGGGTGACTTGGCAGACCCGGGGGTGGCGACTCGCGCGGTCGCCGGGTGCGGCACCGTTTACCACCTCGCGGCGGCGTTTCGAGAGCCGGGGATCAAGCCTCGGCGGTACCGCGAAGTGCACGTGGACGCGACGAAGCACCTGCTCGAGGCCGCTAAGGCCGAGGGGGTAGAACGGATCGTCCACTGTAGTACGATGGGGGTGCACGGTCATGTGAGGAACCCGCCCGCCGACGAGACGTCACCCTTCGCGCCCGGCGACATCTACCAGGAAACGAAGGCCGAAGGCGAGCGGCTGGCGCTCGAGCTCCAGCGAAAATACGGGCTCCCGCTGACGGTGGTACGCCCGACGGGAATCTACGGGCCCGGCGATCTTCGGCTTCTCAAGTTGTTCCGCCCGATCGCCCGCCGGCGGTTCGTGATGGTCGGGTCTGGCGAGGTCTTCTTCCACATGGTGCACGTCCGTGATCTCGTGCAGGGGCTTCGGCTCCTCGCGACGAGCGATGCGGCCATCGGAGAGACGTTCATCATCGGCGGCGAGGAGTATTGCACCGTGCGAGAGCTCGTGACGCGAATCGCGCGCGTGTGGGGCGTCGCCGCACCGAGCCTTCGCGTTCCGGCGTGGCCGCTCTACGCGGCTGGTGCGTTGTGCGAGGCGGTGACCATTCCGTTCGGGATCAATCCGCCGCTGTACCGACGGCGGGTGGCCTTCTTCACCCGGAGTCGCGCGTTCCGCATCGACAAGGCGAAGCGCCTCCTCGGGTACCGACCGACCGTCCCGCTGCAGGCCGGGCTCGCGGAAACCGCGGCGTGGTATCGCTCGAGCGGCTACGTCTGATGGCGGCACAGAACGGAACGCGCCACGCCGGGTGTCCGGTGAACGTCCTCATTGCGTGCGACCACATCGACTTCGACGGGGCGCTGCATGGCGGCGGCCGGCAGCTGATCGAGCTCACGCGCGGGCTCGACCGCGCGCGCGTGGAGCCGACCGTTTGCGTGCTGCGGCGTGAGAGCGCCCTCGGTGCCGCGCTCCGCGAGGAAGGGTTGCCGTTTCGCTTCTTCGGCGACGCCCGGTACAACCCCGCGTCGCTCGCGAAGTTCCTGCGCACCATCCGCGAGCGGCACATTGACGTGCTGCACGTGACGGATTTCGGCGCGTCCACGTTAGGCAGGATCGCGGGGCGACTCACCGGCCTGCCCGTCATCGTGCAGGTGATCTCACATCACAGCCCGTTACAGCCGCGCGGGTATCCGCGGGTTGCGGAACTGGCCTACCGCGCGCTCGCGCCCAGTACCGCCCGCGCGCTGGCGATCAGCTCGAGCGTGAAGGAGTTCGCCGTGCGCCGCATGGGGTTTCGGCCCGACGACGTCGAAGTGCTCGGCTACCCCCTCCCGCGTCACTCCTGGCAGGAGCCCACGCAACGTGAGGTCCGAGAGGTTCGCCAGCGTCACGGTATCGCAGACGCTGACCTCGTGGTCGGCGCCGTCACGCGGTTCTTCGCCGCGAAGGGCATTGGATACCTCGTCGAGGGGTTCGCGCGCGTCGTGCGCGAGGTGCCGCGAGCACGGCTGCTGCTCGTGGGGGCCGGCCCGGATGAGGCAAAGCTCCGGGCGAGCGTGGAATGCCTGGGGCTTGGCGACCGCGTCGTGTTCGCCGGATTCCGGCGCGACGCGCACTGCTATGTCGGCACGTTCGCCGTCGCCGTCGTTCCGTCGCTCGAGGAAGGCTTCGGGCTCGTCGCACTCGAGGCGCAGGCGCTCGGTGTGCCGGTAGTCGCGTCGCGCGTCGGCGGCCTCCCCGACGTGGTGGCGGACGGCAAGAGCGGCCTGCTCGTGGAGCCGGCGGACTCCGATGCCCTCGCGACCGCGATCGTGTCCCTCCTGAACGACGACGCGACGCGGGCGCGGATGCATCACGCCGCGCGACGTCAGGCGCAGCGGTTCTCCTTGGATGCGTACGTGGAGCGCCTGACGACGCTCTACCATGAGCTGGCCCGACCGGCACAACGGCGCGCGAGCTGATTGGGAAGCACGACCCTGAGGTGCCGGTGATCGATCGACCCTTCGGACCCAGCCCACTGCACGTCGGAATCGTCGGCGCCGGCATGATCTCCGACGTCCACGTGCGCGGGCTGCGACGCATCCCGGGGGTCTCGGTCGTCGGCATCGCGGACGCGGACCGACGTCGCGCGCAGGCGAAGGGGCAGGCGTTAGGCATCCCGGGGGTGTTCTCGAGCGCGCGTGACCTCCTGCGCGAGGCTGCGCCCCAGGTGGTGCACGTGCTCACGCCGCCGTTCACGCACGGTGACACCTGCGTCGAGCTGCTGGAGGCCGGGGCACACGTGTACGTCGAGAAGCCGATGGCGATGGCGCTCGCCGACTGCGATCGCATGATCGCCGCGGCCGACCGGACCGGACGAGCATTGTGCGTCGGACACTGTACGGTGTTCGATCCGCTGGTCCAGCGGGCGCTCGCGCTCGTTGAGGGCGGTGAGTTGGGCGAGGTCGTTCACGCGACCGCCGTGTACTGCTTCGACACCAAGCGGATTCCCGGTTACCGCAACAAATCGTGGTACCGCCAGCTTCCCGGTGGATTCGTGGAGGACCTGGCGGCACACCCCGCCGCCCTCCTGCTTCGCGTCCTCGGCCCCGCGTCGGACATTCGGGCGGTTCGCGACGCGCGCCGGGACGACAGCGGTGTCAGCGGTGTCACCGCTGTCGTGAGCGCGGCACGTGGCACCGGCACCCTCGTCGTGTCCCTCGACGCCCGGCCCGAGGACGTCAGCCTCGAGGTGCGGTGCACGCGAGGGACCGTGGCCGTCAACCTGACGACGATGGCGATGACCGTGCAGCGCGAGCGCGGGCTGCCGAAGAAGGTCGCTCATGGACTCCGCAGCATGGAGTCGGCCGCGCAGATCGTCGGGCAAACGATGGGCTCGACGGCACAGGTACTGATGGGTCGGCGCGATACGACGAAGGGGATTCACAGCCTCATCCACGCGTTCTATGAGGCACTGCGCGGCGGACGGCGCCCCCCTGTCGATGGCCGAGCCGGGCGCGAGGCGGTTGCGCTCCTCAGAACGATCTGGCCCGAATCCGAGTCGCCCGTTGGACGGCCGGGTCGTCGAGTCCTGCGGGCAGCGGCATCGGGCCGCGACCACGTTCCGCGCGCGGAGCCGCCGCTGCGCGCGCTCGTGACCGGTGCCACGGGGTTCATCGGGACTCACCTCGTTCGCGCGCTCGCCGATCGCGGCGTGCAGGTTCGCGCCCTCGCCCGCACCGAGGCACGCGGAGCGCGCCTCCTGCGACGCGACATCGAGGTGGTGGTCGGCGACTTCGCGGACCCCGAGGTAATCGACGGCCTCGCCACGGACATCGACGTGATCTTTCACCTCGCGTCGGTCATGACGGGGCCCGGCGACGATTTCGAGCGCGTCGACATCGACGGGTCGCGTCGTCTCATCGAGGAAGCCAAGCGCGCTGGTGCGCGACGCATCGTATTCACGAGCACCATGGGCGCCTACGCACTCGGTGACCTCCGCGACGGGGCACGCGTGACGGAGGAGATGATCGACGTGCCGGAACGCGTCGGTCACTACTCGAGGGCGAAGCTCCTCATCGAGCGGATGCTGATGGAGGCGCACGACGCCGGCGCGCTCGAAGCGGTGATCGTCCGACCGGGCCTCGTGTTCGGCCCGGGTCTGAGTCCATACTTGACGCATCTGCCGCATCTGGGATCGCTTCGCGGCGATCGTTACGTCGTCTTCGGTGATGGCGAGGTGCCATTGCAGCTGACGTATGTCGAGAACACGGTGGACGCGCTCTGGTTGTGCGCCACGCGCGCCGACGCCGCGGGGCAGACGTTCACCATCATCGACGAGGAGCTGCCGACGCAGCGCGAGTTCGTGCGCCGCCTCGCCGAGCTCACCGGGCGCCCGCTTCGCGTGACGGCCATTCCGCGGCCGATTGCCTACGCCCTCGGGCTCGGCGTGGAGACCGCGGCGCGGCTCACGAAGCGAAAACCGCCCACGACGCGCCGACTGCTCCTCGGCAAGACGACCAAGCTCGCGTTCGATTGTTCGCGCGCCGCCCGCGTCCTGGGGTGGCGCCCGGCCGTCTCGTGGGAGGAAGGGCTGCGCCGCGCCGTCGTATGGGCGAACGAGGAAGGAACACATAACGGGGCAGGGCGGCATGTCCCGGCCGTCATGGCCACACGGTGAGCGAGCTCGCGGTTCGGCTGCGCGCGCTCGTTCGGTACGCCAGGGTAATGCAGTCCCCCGCGGACATGTATCGGTATGCCCGGTTGCGAACGCGTTACCGCCGAGGCGTCCAGAGCGGCTCCGCCACTATCCGACTGCGCTCGCTCGGGGGAGCCGGGGTCATCTGCCGAAGCTCGCAGGACGTCTACACGTTCAAGCACACGTTCCTCGCCGGGTACCATTTGCCCCCTGTCGCGCTGCCGCCTGACGCGACCATCGTCGACCTCGGGAGCAACGTCGGTTACACCGTCGCAGACTTCGCCCACAGGTATCCGCAGGCGAGGATAGTCGGCGTCGAGATGGACCGCGACAACTTCGAGCTCGCGTGTAGTAATACCGCGCGCTACGGCGACCGCGTCACGCTACTGCATGCCGCTGTCTGGACACACGACGGCGTGGTCCGGTATGTCGGGGACGCCGACGACGCGTTTCACGTCGCTGACGAGGCGGTCGCGGCGGCGGGAAGCGAGACGAAGGCGGAGCGCTTGGCACCAGCGAAGCGGATTGCGACCGTGCTCGAGGCGTGCGGTGCCGACCGCGTCGACTACATGAAGGTCGACATCGAAGGGGCCGAAGGCACCATCTTCGCGGCGCCGATCGAATGGGCGCACCGCGTTCGGTCGATGAAGGTCGAGGTGCACCCGCCCGTCACGACCGAGTTCGTCGCGCGCGCGCTCACGCCGCTCGGGTTCTCGTGCTGGAACGACACCCGGCATCCGGCGTGCCTCTGCGCGGTCAAACGTTAGGCAGCACGCGGCTCGGTCGACCGATGCGCCGCGAGCACGGACCGGTACAACGCTTCCAGTGACTCCACGGCCCGGTCGATGTCGAATCGTTCGACGAGCAGGCGGTATCCGGTTGCCCCCATCTCGGCCGCGCGCACTGGCGCGGCCAGCAACGTGATCACCGCATCTGCCATCGCCGACGGGTCGGCCCGCGGCACCACGAAGCCGCTCCGCCCCGACGCCACGATCTCCGGCACCCCGCCCACGGCTGTCGCGACCACGGGCTTCGCCGCGCGCATCGCTTCGAACAGCGGGAGGGGCGCGGCTTCGCTCTCGGACGCCAGTACGAGGACATCGCTCCCCGCGAGGAGCGCGTCGACGTCATCCCGCGCGCCGAGCATCCGTACGGCGTCCGCGAGCCCCTCCGCCGCTATGCGGTGCTGGAGCGTGTCGCGCAGCTCGCCATCGCCCGCGATCAGGAGCAGGGCATCAGGCACGCGCGCGCGGACGCGCAGCATCATGGGCACGAGATGCGCCTGCCCCTTCACCGGATGGAGGCGGCCGACGTTCAGAATCACCGGTTGGTCATGACCGATGCCGAGCGCTGCACGAACACGTTTGCGCGTCTCCCCCGGCGACTCCGGCGGTGAAACGTCCTGCCCCGGGTACGTGACGGTCACGCGGTCCGTGGGGAACCCTGGGAGGCCGGCGAAACTCTCGCGAACGGCCCCCGACACGGCGATGATACGGTCCGCGAACAGCCGGTTGAGCAGCGCCGGCATCTGCATCTCGGCGCGCCGGCGGAGCGAGCTCGGGTCCCCGTCTTCGGGGTGATCGGTCGTGCGGCCGAGCCAATGCAGTGTGTTGATTACCGGCACGCCACAGATGCGCGCCGCGGCCCCCGCGAGGGCGAGGTCCAGTGTGCGGTTGCAGTGGATGATGTCGATGCGCTCCCGTCGTATCAGGCGCACGATGCGCGCGATGCTGCGGGGCGCCGATGCCACCCCACGATGGCCCACGAATGCCGGCTCGACCCCCGCCGCTCGGCACTCGTCAGCCAGAGTACTGGCGCCGTTCGCCTCACCCGCGAGCATGGAGCAGACGAGATGCCGAAAATCGCCCGACCGCCGATGGGCGACGTTCCGCAGTACGACCTTCGTCACGCCATCCAGGCGCAGGCTTCGGACGGTGTGAAGCACGTTGAAGGGGCGTGTCATTCCCGCTCGATGACCAGTCGCAAGGAACCGCATCGTCGCAACGTCGGTGCCACATGCACGGCGACGGGTGCGTTGGGAACGGCATTTGCCACCCGCGTCGTACACTGCGGAAGGTCCGAACAACCGGGCGTCACGTCCGCGAGCACCCGTATACCGGCTCGCTCCCGGAGCGTGCGTCCAAGAGTCGCCCGTTGTCATGTCCCGGATTGCCGTCGCCATCGTGAACTACAACACCGCCCGCGACCTCCGCGAGTGTCTCGGGAGTGTGTATGGTGCCGGCGCCGACGAGGTTGTCGTCAAGGACAACGGCTCGACCGATGGCAGCGTCGAGATGGTGCGCCGCGACTTCCCACGGACCGTCGTCCATCCGGACTTCGGGAATCCCGGATACGGCGCGGCATCGAATCAAGCCATCGCGGCGTGCCGGGCCGAGTACGTTCTGTTGCTCAATAGCGACACGCTGCTCGCGCGGGACACGCTGGCGGTGCTGAACGAGTATCTCGCGGCGAACCCGCGGGTCGGGCTCGTGGGGCCGCGGCTGCATAACGTCGATGGCTCGCTCCAGCGCTCCGCGCACGGATTTCCAGCGCCGTTCACCATCCGTCCGGTGCTGCGATACATCCCGGTCCTGCGCGACCGGTCCCTGCTCACCTGGCCGCACGATCGGACACGTCCGGTTCCCTGGGTCAAAGGGGCGGCGCTCGCCATCCGGCGGACGGCGTTCGACGCAGTGGGAGGGTTCGACCCGTCGTTCTTCATGTACTTCGAGGAGACCGATCTGTGTCGTCGTTTGTGGAATGCCGGCTGGGAGGTGCATTTCACGACGGCGACGACGATCGTGCACAAGGGAGGCGCCAGCACCACGCAAATGCGTGCGGCGATGGCGCTGCAGTTCTACGTCGGGATGCGCCAGTTCTATGCGCGTCATTACTCGCCGTCGCGACAGGCAGGACTCGATGCGGTATTGAAGGCCACGTCGGCCGTGCTCTGGGTTCGGGATCGCGCTCGGCTCGCGTTTGCGCGCACCCCCGAGGCGTCCGTGCGCCTTGGCGAGGAGTTGAGGAACTGGAGCCGGATCATCCGCGACGACTGGCCGGTGCGTCCGGCACGACCGTCGGCCGGCGCCACGGCCTTCACCGCCGATGGTGCCGGTCGACCCAATCCAGATACCGTGGCGTCACGCTGAGAAAACCGTTGTCGACGAGCTCCTGAACGCTCGTCAGTTCGCGGGCTGTCTCGAGACGAAGGCACAGGTCGGGGTTTCCCGCGAGACGCTCGGAGAGTCCTCCGTACAGTGCTTCGGCCTTGTTGTGCCACTGCTCCTCGACCGTCTGCCTTACCCGCTCCGGCAGCGACGCGACGTACTTGTAGTGGAGGAGTACCGCTGAGATGTCGGCGACGGGCGCACGTGTCATGAAGTGTCCGTCGTACGTGTATACACCAACGCTGTCGTCGGCGTACACGAGCGGATGCTTCGTGAGAAGCAGGCAATCATCTCCGAAGACGCGCTTACGAATGCCGCCGAACAGACAAGTGATCGCTCGGTTCTCGAGCTGCCCGTCACGAATCCAGTAGACCTCCTGCGTCGGGATCAGATCCGTGAGATCGTAGAACCGGTATTTGGCTCGGAGCGCGTCGTCGGGAGAGCTTTCGAGCTGACTGAACGGTTTGTCCGAGAACAGGTCGAGCATCTGCGCGGTGAGCGTCTTGTAGCCGTATTCGCGCAGGTACCCGAGGAGCCCGGAGAGGGGAAGCCGGTCGGAGCAGGGGTAGTCGAACAGCTCATCGGCGTCGCAGTACAGGCTCCAGCGATTGCGTCCGAACGTCCGCGTGATCCATCGACGGAGCCCGACCTCGTACCGGTTGAATGGAAGCTCGGTCGTGAAGACGGAGACGCGGTCGTAACGCCTGGCGCGCTCGATGGTGTCGTCGCGAGACGCATTGTCGAGGTAGAAGATGTGCTTCGCGCCGAGCGAGAGGTGGTGCTCCACGAACGAGGAGATCCAGGGCGCGGCGTCGCGGGCAATGCAGAGGACCACGACCTCGTTAGGGCCACAGGCCACGTCCGCAGGCCCGTGAACGTGGTTCACCGCGCCTGACGCCCGGACTCGTTGCTCCTGTAGCGCGTTGGCGGCCGCGTAGATACGGCGTTTGATGTCGTTCCGCGTGGTCGCATGGCAGCTGTGGCAGCCGAGCGTCAGCGCTCCCGCCGCTTCAGGCTGGTGGGTAGTCATGGGCTCCGCGCGAGGGTGCGGCGAACGAGCGGCTGCAACGCCGTCGGAACGTGATCGTACAGCATGTCGACGATCCACCACGCGTCGTCTCCGAGAAATCGCGGCCAGAGCCGAACCAAGGCCACCACCGTGATCGCGATGACGGCGACACTCGCGACAAGTGTACCAATGGCGCCGATTCCGATCGCCGCCGCGGCGGTGTCGATCAGCCAGGCCTCTCCACCCAGCAGCAGCGCCAATCGCGCTCCGGCCAGGTGCAACGCCAGGTAGTCCGCAGTGCGAGTCCCGGTGATGCGCTCGGCGAGGAGAAATACCATGGCGAAGTTTGCGGCGACCGCGACGAGCACCCCGGTCGCCACTCCGGCGAGCCCCCAACGCACACCCACGACGGCGCCGACGACGACGAGCGCCGCGTACACGACGCTGCGCCCTGCGGCCGCGTGTGTCGCGCCGGTGGAGTTGGCCACTGCGTGGCCGATCATATACCCGACGCGGAAGTACATCCCGGCGGCGAGGATGCGAAGCGGCACGGCGGCCGGTGCCCACGCGCTGCCTAACAGGACCGCGATGATCTCGGGTGCGAGAATCGCCGTTACCGCGCTCACCGGCAGCACCAGCAGGGCGACGAGTGCCGTTGCCCGATGGTACGCTCGGCGCAGAGCGTCCGGCCGGTCCTGCAGCTTGGCCATTGCCGCGAACAGGACCTTGTCGAGCACGATGCCGAGGCTCTGCGCGGGCACCAGCATCAACTCGAACGCCCGACCGTAGTACCCCAGGGCAGCCGGGCCGAGCGTGCGCGCCACCACGGCGACGTCTCCCTGGCTCGCGGCGTAGGACGCGAGGCTGCTGGCCGAGTACCCCGACCCGAATCGCATCAGCTCACGGAACGCCTGGGGATCGAACGCGACGTGGCGTGCCGCCGGGACCGCGCGAAGGAACATCAGGGCTTTCACCGCGACCTTGGTCAGCTCCGCCGCCACGAGCGCCCAAACACCGAACCCGGCAAACGCGAGCCACACGCCAACTACGCCGTAGCCGACGGCGTACGACACGAGCTCGCCGCCGGCGATGACACCGAACCGCAGGCGACGCTGAAGCATGCACTCTGCGACGGCGGAGACGCCGACGATCGGAAACACGAGCGACAGCCAGCGGAGAACGGGGGTGAGCCCCGGGACCCGCAGCGCCTGTTCCAGCACCGGGGCGGCGACGTACACGATCCCCGCGCCGAGGATGCCAAGGGCGATCGAAGAGGTGACCGCCGTCGCGACGTGCCGCGGCTCGAGCGACTCGCGCTGAATGAGCGCGGCCGCGACGCCGAGGCCGGCGAAGATCATCCCGAACCAGATGACGATACCGGCCGCCCCGACCAGGCCGAAGCTGACCGGCTCGAGCAGACGGCCCAGGACGGCGAGCAGCGCGACCCGTAGTACGGCGCGCCCCGCGTTCCCGAGCGACATCGTGAGGACGCCACTGACGGCCCCGCGCCCGAGCTCACCCGGGGCGAGGGGACTGTCCGGCGTCAGCCGCGGCGCACGCGACGGCGGCGTGGCATCGGCCATCCGCGTCAGTCGTGCCGATCCCGTGTGCCGTCGCCCGTGCCGCGAACGCTCGTCAACCGGCTCGACTCGGGTGGCGCGTTAGGCTTCACCCGCACGCTCTTCGCCGGAATGCCGACGTACACGTGGTAGCCGCGCACGTCCTTCGTGGCCACCGCCACCGCGCCGACCATCCCCTGCTCGCCCACGCGCACGCCGGCGAGCACCGTCGCGTGGTACGTGATCCGCACGCCGTCTTCGAGCACCGTCACGGCGTCCGTGACGTCCTTCTGGTCGACGATGCTGTGCGTGTGGCTGTAGATGTTCGCGTAGTCGCTGATCGAGACGTTGTTCCCCATCACGATGCCGCCGCGGTCATCGAGGAGCACGTGCCGGTGCACCACGACGTTGTCGCCCGCCTCGATGTTGTAGCCGAAGGAGAACTCCACGTGCTGGAACGCTTTGAAGTTCTCGCCGCAGCGCTTGAAGATGTACGGCGCCAGGAGTCGCCGCAGCCGCACGCCCAGCTCGACGTTCTGCCCGCCGATCGGCAGGCGATCGAAGGAATACCAGAGCCAGAGCAGCGGTTTGACGCGCTGAAACTTCTCGTCGTCGCACTCGGCATAGTACTCGGGCTCGAGCGTGATGTTGCGCGGGTCGAGCGCGCTGAGCGCGAGTCGCGTGGCCAGCGGCAGCGCCTCATCGGCGACCGCCGTCTCCCAGTTGCCCGTGAACTGCGGGTACGCGAGCTCGAGCAGCGTGGTGCGGCAGAGCAGGGCGCGGTCGACGGTGGGGTCGGCGAGCGCGGCGCCGAGGCGCTCGAGCCAGGCGTCGGCGAGCGAAGCGTTCGAACGAGCCGGCAGCAAACGAAGCGGTCGAAGTGCCATGGTGACGGGCGAGCGGAGGTTAGCGTTAGGCAGCCCGGGTGGGACGGCCGCGGGTCACGGGGAGCGGCCGGCGGCCGCGCGACTCTTCACGAGCGATCGCTCGCGCTCGAGCGTCGGCAGGATGGCCGCCCAGTCGTTGTTGCGTGCCGTTTCGTAGGCGACGGTGAGCGGCTGCTGGACGTCGAGCTGGTCGTCGAACACATAGAGCGCGTCCTGCCGCTCGTTTTGTCGCAGTCGCTGTTCGCCGAACCCCGGGGTGAGAGGAACGACGTCGAGCGGACGAAAGTCGCGGCCCACGTTCGTGATGATCACTTCCCGCGGGCTGAAGCGCGTTTCGCCGCGCTGCACGGTGAAGAACGACACGTACCATACACTGGGGTTCCGCACGCCGTTGCGCCGCGCGACCTGTGCGATGGTCGCCGCCTTGCTCCGTTTGAGCTCCGCGAGCGCCCGGTAGGAGTCGGGCGACAGGAGCCGGATGACCGATTCGTCGAGTGGAGTCGCACGCAACTGGAGGGCGTCGAGCTGGCCAAGCCGCAACGAGATGGCGTCTTGACGAAGCGTCCCGTAACCCGCGGGTAGCAGCCCCACGGTGTCTCGCGAGGCTGCGGTGCTAGCGCGACGAGCAGCGGTATCCGCGCCCGCCGCCGGCACTGCCCCTGGCGCGGGAGCGCCCGCACCAGCGCACCCGAGCGCGGCCAGCAGCCCCACGGCGAACAGCGCCGCGTTGCCTGGCTGCCCGCCGCCACGTTGCCCTCCCTGCCTGGCCAGGGAGCTCATTCCGGCGCCGGCTCCGACCCGACGAGCTGAACGATGGCGGTGGCCAGCTCATCGCGCCCACGCCCGGTGTGTGCGCTGAAGGCAATGACCTGGTCGGCATCCAGCTCGAGTGACTCCGTGAGCTCCTGCACCCGCTCGGCCGCAGCGCGCGGTGACAGCTTGTCGACTTTCGTCACCGCGACGATGGTTGGCGTGCCGATCTCGCCCAGGAAATCGAGCATCTGCAGGTCATCATCCGACGGAGCGCGGCGGACATCGAGGAGCTGCACGACGCCGCGCAGATTTCGCGACGCGCGCAGGTACCCCTCGATCAGCGGTCGCCACTCCGCGCGTCTGGTTTTCGAGACCTGGGCGTATCCGTAGCCCGGCAGGTCGACGAGCACGAACTGCCCGTTGACCTCGAAGAAATTGATCTCGCGGGTGCGTCCAGGCGTGCGGCTCACGCGGGCGAATGCCTTGCGCCGGACGAGCCGATTCAGGAGCGACGATTTGCCAACATTCGACCGCCCGGCGAACGCCACTTCCGGCAAGGTGGTTTCCGGACGCCACCCATCGGCCGTCGCCATGGGTCCGAGGAAGCGGAGGTCGCGGATGACCAGCGGGTCGGCAGGGGCGTCGGCGGTCATCAGTGCGCTACACTCGCTGCTGTGCTCACCGCCGTCGCCGCGATCACGGGCTCCGGCTGCGGTGCCGCGGTCACGCCGCGCAACACGAGCGCCATCACCTCGTCCATCGTGCGCACAGGGAGGAACTCGACGCCGGTCTTGACCTCGTCCGGCAACTCCTCGATCTCGCGCGCGTTGCCGTACGGGATGATGACCCGCGCGATGCCGTTCCGGTGCGCGGCGACCGACTTCTCCTTCAGTCCGCCGATCGGCAACACGCGTCCGCGGAGTGTAATCTCCCCGGTCATCGCCGTATCGCCTCGGATCGGGCGGCCCGTGAGCGCGCTGATGACGGCCGTCGCGATCGCGATGCCGGCGGACGGGCCGTCCTTTGGTGTCGCGCCGGCAGGAATGTGCACATGGAGGTCGCGACTGCGATGGAAGTCCCGGTCGATGCCGAGGCCGGCCGCGCGTGAACGAGCGTAGCTCAGCGCCGCGCTCGCCGACTCCTTCATGACATCGCCTAACGTGCCAGTGAGCTGCACCTTGCCGCGCCCACGCACCACCGCGACCTCGACCTCGAGCGTCTCACCGCCCACGGATGTATACGCCAGCCCGGTCGCCACGCCGACCTTGTCGTCGAGCGACTGGTCGTCGGGGTCGTACGGCGCGACGCCGAGGAACGATCGCAGGTCGTCCTGGCGAACGACCTGTGGCGTCGGGGCGGCCACCGTCGCTGGGGCGCTGGCATCGATGGCGGCGGGAGCGGGTGCGGCGGGAGCAGCGGCGTCGTCGGCCTCGGCGCCCCCCTTGCGCGCGCGCTTCGCCTTGCCACGCACCCGTGGCGTGTCGGCGGGCGCCTCGCCGTCGATGCTCACCGGCACCAGCGTGGACGTGATTTCGGCCTGCCGCCGGGCGAGCTTGCGCCCAACCCGGGCGACGCGGCGCTCCAGGTCACGCACCCCCGCTTCGCGCGTATAGCGATGGATGATCGCCTGGATCGTATCGGGCTCGAACGTCACGAGCGAAGGGTCGAGGCCATTCTGCTTGAGTTGCTTCGGGATCAGGAACTGCCGCGCGATCGCCTCTTTCTCCTGATCGAGGTACCCAGGCAGCCTGATGATCTCCATGCGGTCGCGAAGCGGCTCCGGGATGGTTGCGAGCGAGTTCGCGGTGGTGATGAACAGGACGTGCGAGAGGTCGTAATCGACCTCGAGGTAGTGATCGCTGAACGTGCGGTTCTGTTCCGGATCGAGGACCTCGAGCAGCGCCGACGCCGGGTCGCCGCGATAGTCCTGCCCGAGCTTGTCGATCTCGTCGAGCAGGATCACCGGGTTCACGACCTCCGCCCGGCGCATGGCCTGAATCACCCGCCCGGGGAGCGCACCGATATACGTGCGCCGGTGGCCGCGGATCTCGGCCTCGTCGCGGACGCCGCCTAACGACATGCGAGCGAACCGCCGCCCGAGCGCCCGCGCGACCGATCGGCCGAGCGACGTCTTGCCGACGCCGGGCGGACCGACGAGGCAGAGAATCGGGCCCTCCAGGCGGCCCACGAGCGAGAGGACGGCGATGTAGTCGAGGATGCGCTCCTTGACCTCGACGAGCCCGTAATGATCCTCGTCGAGCACCTGCCGCGCGTGCGTCACGTCGACGGCGTCCTCCGTGCGCTCCGTCCATGGCAGCGCGAGCACCCAGTCAACGAAGTTCCGGCCGACGGTTGCCTCCGGAGAAAGCGGCGACATGCGTCGCAGCTTCCGGAGCTCGCGCAGGGCTCGCGCCTTCACCGGCTCGGGCAGCTCCTTCTTCTCGATGCTGGCCTCGAGGTCGCCGAAATCATCGTCCTCCTGGCCGAGCTCGCGATGGATCGCCTTGAGCTGCTCCTGGAGATAGAACTCGCGCTGGTTCTGAAAGAGCGACCCACGCACGTCCTCCTCGATCTTGCGCTCGAGCCCCAGAATCTCGATCTCCGCCGCAAGCAGCTGCGCGAGCTGGCCGAGCAGCGCCGCGAGGGTCGGCGCCTCGAGCAGGGTCTGCCGGATGTCGTGCCGTACGGCCACGTGCGCCGCAACCGCGCACGCCTGACGCTCTTCCGAAGCCGTTGCCTGCACGAGCGTCACGACCTCGGGCGGGATGCGGCGATGCAGCGACACGTACTCTTCGAATTGCGAGAGCACGCGTCGCCCGAGGGCGGACGGGTCTGGCTCGGCGTCTGGCTCGGTGAACGGTTCGGCGGCGACCGTGGCGCGAAGCGTACCCGAGGACGTCGCGTATCGCGTGACGCGAGCTCGCGCGATCCCCTCGACGAGGATCTTCGTCGTCCCGTTGGGCAACCGCACGACCTGCAGGAGGCGCGCGACGACGCCAACCCGATAGAGGTCGGCCGCCCCGGGGTCCTGCTGATCCGAGTTTCGCTGGGCGACGAGGAACAGGACGTTCCCGTCGTTCGCCGCCGCGTCCACGGCGGCCAGCGACTGCGCTCGCCCGATGAGCAGGGGCATGACGACGTACGGAAACAGCACCACGTCGCGCAGCGGCAGGACGGGCAGGCGTTCGGGGACCTGGAACTGCTCTGCGTCCCGCGTCAGGATCAAGGGCATGCCCGAAAACTACTTGCACACCGGCAGAACTGCAGGGACGGGAACGGATGACTGAAAACGCTGGCTGCTGTTAGCTGGAACTGGTTGCTGCGGGGCAATAACGGCGCAACCCTCGGGAGGCCTCCCAATGGGTCAAGGGGCTTCCCGAGGGTTCTCGCTTTCACACCCCGCAGCAACCAGTTCCAGCTGACAGCGACCAGCGCAGTTCCCGGTTCCCGTTTGCTATGCCTCTTTCTTCTGCCGCTTGGGCGAAATCTCGAGCAGCGGGGGCGTCCCCTGCGTGACGCACGACTCCGTCACCTTCACCTCGACGACATCCTCGCGGCTCGGGAGCTCGAACATCACATCCATGAGGATCTCTTCGAGAATGGCGCGGAGACCGCGGGCGCCGGTACCGCGACGCAGGGCCTTCTGGGCGACCGCGCGCAGCGAGCTCTCCTCGAAGCCGATCTTCACTTCCTCGAGCTCGAACAGCTTGGTGTACTGCTTGGTCAGCGCGTTCTTGGGCTCCTTGAGGATGCGTACGAGCGCGTCCTCGTCGAGCGCCTCGAGCGGAACACACACCGGGAGACGGCCGACGAGCTCAGGGATGAGGCCGTAGCGCAGCAGGTCATCCGGCTCGACTTCGGCGAACGGGTTCTTGGCGATCTGCTTCGCCTTCCCGCTCTTCACCTCTTCCTGCGTGAAGCCGATCTGCTTTCTCCCGACGCGCGACTCGATGATCTTCTCGAGGCCGTCGAACGCGCCGCCGCAGATGAAGAGGATGTCCTTCGTGTTGATCTGGATGTATTCCTGTTGTGGGTGCTTGCGGCCGCCCTGCGGCGGGACCGACGCCACCGTGCCCTCGAGGATCTTGAGCAGCGCCTGCTGCACCCCTTCGCCCGAGACGTCTCGCGTTATGCTCGGGTTCTCCGACTTCCGCGCGATCTTGTCGATCTCGTCGATATAGACGATGCCGCGCTCACACTCGGCGACGTTGAAGTCGCCGGCCTGGAGGAGCCTGACGAGGATGTTCTCCACGTCCTCGCCCACGTAGCCGGCCTCGGTCAGCGTCGTAGCATCGGCGATGGTGAAGGGAACATCCAGAATGCGCGCGAGCGTCTGTGCGAGCAGCGTCTTCCCGACGCCCGTTGGGCCGATGAGCAGGATGTTCGACTTGTCGAGCTCGACCTCGTCGTCGCGGGCGGACGCGGAGTTGATGCGCTTGTAGTGGTTGTACACCGCGACGGACAGCGCCTTCTTCGCGTGCTCCTGCCCGATCACGTACTGGTCGAGCACGTCCTTGATCTCGTGAGGCGACGGAACCTGCGTGATCGCCTCGGCTACCTCGCGCTCTTCGTCCTCGGCGAGAATCTCGTTGCAGAGGGCGATGCACTCGTTGCAAATGTAGACCGACGGGCCGGAGATGAACTTCCGAACCGAGTCTTTCGATTTGCCGCAGAACGAGCAGCGGAGGTGTTTATCGTGGGACATGGCGGTCCGTGATGCGGGAGGCCAGACGCCCGAAGGCGAGGTGGCTGGGGATAGCTAATAGACGTCCCCGTGCGGGGTCAAGCAAAATCCGGGGCGTCGCTTGTGAAATCGTTCACGAGGAGACGCCCCTCTAAATCACAAAGTCATCGACGGTTGTTTCGTCGGCTCCACGAGCTCTCCCCGGTGCGAGATGACGTGGTCCACGATCCCATACGACTTGGCTTCCTCGGCCGACATGAATCGGTCACGATCGATGTCACGCTCGATCTGCTCCACCGGCCTGCCGGTGTGTTTCGCCATCAGGTCGTTCATCTTGCCCCGGAGATAGATGATCTCGCGGGCCTGAATCTCGATGTCCGCCGCGGTGCCCTGCGCGCCGCCGGACGGCTGGTGGATCATAATGCGCGAGTGGGGAAGGGCTGAGCGCTTTCCGTTGCGCCCCGCCGCGAGCAGGAACGCGCCCATGCTCGCCGCGAGCCCCATGCAGATGGTGTTCACCGGCGACTTCATCCACTGCATCGTGTCGTAGATCGCGAGTCCCGCGGATACGCTCCCGCCCGGCGAGTTGATGTAGAGGTGGATATCGCGCTCCGCGTTGTCCGCCTCGAGGAACAAGAGCTGCGCGATCACGATGTTCGCCACGTCATCGTTGATCGGCGTGCCGAGGAAGATGATGCGGTCCATGAGGAGCCGCGAGAAAATGTCGTACGTGCGCTCGCCACGGCTCGATCGCTCGATGACATATGGAGGATAAATCGTCGGCATATGCTTCCTGGGTAGGGAGAGTTGCTACAACGGCGCTCAGCGGCCGTTGGTCATTCGACCGTGTTCCGCTCGAGTAGCCAGGTGAAAACCTTGTCTTCGGTGATGGTTCGCTCGAGCTCCTTGAGCCGCCCCGCCTTTTGCAGCGCCGCGTACAGCTGGCCCGGGTCGCCGCCGCGCTTCGCCGCCGTCTCCGCGATGCGGTCGTCGAGATCGGACTCGGTTGCCGTTAGGTTCTCGCGCTCCGCGATGGTGTCGATCACGAGATCGCGCCGAACCTGCCGCTCGGCCATCGGCCGGATCTCGGTCGCGAACCGCTCTCGCTCCTCCTCGGGGACCTGGTACGCGTTCGCGTACGCGTCGACGAGTTGCCCGACCCAGCTCGGCGGAATGTCGAACGAGTTGGCGCCGATGATGTCGTCGAGCAGACGCTGGCGAACCTCGGCCTCGGTCTCGCGCGTCGCGTTCGTCTCGAGGTCATCGCGAATCGCTTTCGTGAGGGCGTCCGCCGAATCGAAATCACCGACCTCACGCGCGAACGTGTCGTCGAGGTCGGGGATCGTCTTGCGCTTGACGTCCTGCACGGTCACGCGAACGGTCTTCGTCTGCGAGCGCTGCGCCTCATCGGGAAAGTCCTCCGGCCACTTCACGGGGCGCTCGACCGTCTCGCCTGGGCGCGCCTCCATGATGAGCTCTTCGATCCCGGCGATCGCCTGGCCGGCCCCGAGGACGAGTGGGTACTGGCGCCCTTCCGGGATCTCGCCCGTCTCGTCGGCCGTCGCGAGAACGACCGTCACCATGTCACCCGGCGCCGGCCGGTCATCCACCGGCGTCCACGTCGCCTTCTGATCGCGCAGCTGATCGATCTGCTCGCGCACCTGCTCGTCCGTGACGACGCGCTCGGTGCGGTGGACGCGGAACCCCTGGATGCGTGCGAGCTCGATATCCGGTCGGACCTCGAAATGCAGTTCGAACGTCAGCGGCTCGTTCTCGCCGAACTTGACGTCGTGCACGTGGGGTTGCGACGCGAGCTTGAACTTCTCTCGCTCGAGAACCTCCTTGTACGCCTCCTGGACGAGGCTCTCGAGTGTCTCCTGCCGGATCGCGTCGGCGAATTTCTTCTTGATCATGGCGGCCGGCGCCTTCCCCGGCCGGAACCCCGGCAACCGAACGCGTGACGCGTAGCCTCTCGCGGCCCGATCCTCTGCGTCGCGCACCGTCTCGACCGGAACCGAGATCTGGAGGAGCCGTTCGACGCCGTCTGTTTTCTTCGGGGTGATCTCGATGTTCATGCGGGCGCGGAGTGTTGGGGTGTCCCTTCGAGCGGAAACCTAACCCGCGGCCAAAGGGGGACCAACCCAAAACCGACCGGCGCGACCGCCCTATCCGCCCCTGCGTCATGCTAGTTTGTCCGAGGCTCGCCCCTGCGAGTCCGGCCAATCAACACGACCACCCAATCACGCATGCCTCACCCGATCGCCCGCCTTGCCCTGGTCGCCCTTGCGGCCGCTACCCCGCTGCAGACGGCCCTGGCACAACAGGCCAGCCCTTCCAGCGCCACGCAGGGAGCCGCGTCGCCGCGTAGCCGCGTGTTCGCGATCAACCCGCTCGGCATTCCGTTCGAAGTCGTGTCCGTGGAGTTCGAGCAGGCCTTGAGCGGTGCGTTCACGATCGCCGGCAACTTCAGCTACTTCTCTCCCGACGACTTCACGCGCACGAGCTTCGAGGTGAAGGGACGTCTCTATCCGAACGAGGAGGCACCGCGCGCGTTCTCCGTCGCGCTCGGGCTGGGGCTCGTGAACTCGCGGGAGCACATCGAGGATTTCCCGAGCGGCACACGCACGCTGCGCGACAAGACGCACCCGTCGCTGGGCGTGTACGTGGATTACAACTGGCTCCTCGGCCGGAGCGACCGATTCTTCGTTGGCACGGGGCTCGGCGCCAAGCGTATCCTCGGTGACTCCGACGAGTTCGATGACGCGCCGTTCGTATACGGCACGGCACGGTTCCTCATCGGCGTCGCGTTCTGATCAGAACCACCATTCCTTCGTGAGGAACGCGCCGAACGCGCGACGGAGGGCGCCGTCCTGCGGCGGCCCGAGAGTCGGCGGCGCGCCGAGGCGGAAGAGCGGCTCGTAGGCCGCTCGTAGCTCGAGGTCATCGCGGAAGCTGTGCACGAGCACGACGCCGGGCGACACGGCGGACAGCCGGATCCGGGCGCCGAGATACGTTCGCGAACCGAACAGGTAGCCGGCGTCCATCGTCGTCCCGCGGACGCCCGCGAACCGACTCTCCGCGAGCTCGGGTGGCAGGTCCGTGGGTGTGACCGTGAACATGCGGACGCCGATCGCGTCGCGGGCGCCCTTGGCGAGTTGATACAGGATGGCGCCGAGGGCAGGGCTCACCTGCTGGCGGCGCACGAGCGCCCCGAGGTCGCCGGTGAATCGCCCGCCCGACGTCGAGAGTCCCGACAGCGACGAGGTCTCGTTCTGCAGGAGCGACACGGGCGGACGCCCTAACGAGAGGTACGATCCTGCGTCGGGTGGTGCCGCGGGGCGTATGGTGGCGTCGCCCAGGGAGAACTGCACGTCGCTCGGGAATCCGCTCGAGATGAAACGCACCGGGAACAACCCGCGCCCGAAAATCCATACGTCGTGTTCGCCCGTCGCCTGGATGAGCGGCGCCACGCCGCTCGCCCCGGCGAGCGTCGCGCCGCCGCGGACGATCTCGAACGGTCGGAGGCGGAAGACGTACACCCCGCCGCGCGTCAGGACGACGCCACCGGCCGCGGCTTCATCGGCCAGCACGTCCCCGCGAACCCGCAGGTCGCGCGGGGTGTAGGCTTCGATCCTCGCGTTCGGCGCGGATCGGTACCACACGCCCGGATTGATCCGAACCGCGACGTCCGCGTGCACGGTCCGCTGGCGCCTAACGACGTCCGGTCCGCTCTCCCTGCGCGCGATCGCCGACGTGTCGATGTTCGCGAACAGCTCCGGATCCCCCATCGCTGCCACGTGCAGTGCCTGCTCGCCGGGACCTTTCCGCTCGATGAACCCGTGGAGGACTTCGGCCCGCCCGGTGACGGCAACCGAATCGGTCGTGCCTGAGATCGCGAGATCGGCGTCTGCGTGGAGGATACCCTGAGATCCTCCCAGCACTTCGGCGTCGCGCGCCGTCAGCGACGCGACGACGCGGCCAGGGCCTTCCGGCGAACGCACGAGGTGTCCGGATGCGCGGATTGGCCCGTTGCTGCGCGCGACGAGCGAGTCGATCACCAGCGAGTCAGTTGCCAGATGCGCCGCGGCGCTGATGTCCCGCAGCGTCACGCCGGCGGCCGGCACGTGAGCGCGCCCGCCCACCACGTCCACCTGCCCGGCGACGACCGGCTCATCGACCGATCCGCGTACCCGCACCTCGCCGCGGACCCACCCGCTGTCGAGCGCGATCCCGCCGCGAGGCGGCATCGCGGCGAGCGGAAGGCTATCGACACGTACGTCCACCAGCACCGGAGCACTGCGCGCCAGGCGGCTGCCGGACACCCCCGTGAGCGCGAGATTGATCGGAAGCTCGGCGGTTGCTCGGGCGAGTGTCGCAGCCGCGCTGTCGCCGACGTTCGCCGCCACCGTCAGCCGAGCATCCGCGTAGACGAGCGTCGCTCGCGCGTCTGGTAGACTGTCGTCGCGGACCGCGATGTGCGTAAGCGACGCACTTCCGTTGGCACGGGGGGCGGACGGTGTCCCGGTCACGCGCGCCTCGAGAGTGACGCGCCCATGCAGCTCGTCTCGTGACTGACGGAGCGTCGCGATGTCGGAGAGGGGAAGGTCGACCAGGCGAATCCCCATCGCGCCGTCGCCAGCCGCGGCCAATCGGCCCGCGAGCGCCACGGTCGCGGAGTCGCCCTTCTCGAGAACGAGTGAGTCGACGCCCAGCGAGCCTGCACGCCAGGTGACCGTGGATGGGTGTCGGGTCCGCCAGTCACCGGACGGGAGGTGGACCCACGCATCCTCCAGATCGAGGCTGCCCCCGCGCGCAGCGTCACCGTGCGCGGAGCTGTCGATCGTGACGGCGCCCGTGGCGGCTAACCGGACCTCAGGCGTCTGTCTCACGCGGATGGTTACTGCGCTCCGGCGTCGCGTGCCGGAAGCATCCAGCTCGGCCCGTTCGTACGCGAGACGCCCGACGCGCGCGCTCTCCGCGGACACGGCGATGGCCAGGGTGTCGTCGCGGCCCACGCCTAGCGTGTAGTCTGCTCGAGCGTGTCTCGCGCCGCGTTCGCCAATGGCCACCTGGTCGAACGACGCTCTGCCTTCGAGGCGAAGCGAGTCGACGTTGCCGCGCGCCACACCCTCCAGTGTGGCGCGCCCAGAGATCTCGGTCGTGGCCAAGCGTGCTGTCCCGGTGTCCCCGTCCACATCGCCGACAGGACGCCCCACCAACCCGAGAAGGCTACCTAACGAGTCGGTCCGTACGTGATACGCCAGCGATCCGACCCTGTCCGGCACGAGGCCGAGCGTACCGGTCGCGGTCACACGCCCACCGCCGCGCCACGCCGCGAGGGTGTCGACCGTCGCGATTCCGTTGGCGGCTCGAGCCGCGAGTCGAATCGAGTCCACCGAAACGCGGTCCACCCGCGCTTCATCGAGCGCGACGGACACCTCGCTTCGAGCCATCCGCAGCTCGGTGCCGCGCCCGCGGGCGGTCACGGTGCCGCTGAGTCGTCCGCGCGGCGCTCGAGTGGACACGGCGCGTGGGTCGAGCTCTCGCGGTTCCAACTTCACGTCGTACGAAACCCCGTCGGCGCCCCACGAGACGCGGCCGCTGCCCCCCAACGTCCCATCGGCCACACGCAGAGTCGTTCGAAATACCAGTGTGTCGCCGTTGAGCTCGGCGCTCACTCGGCCACTGGCCGAGCCGTGAAGCCCGGCGTCCGGCGCGAGGCGGGCGATGGCATCGAGCGAGAGTGGGAGCGTGTGCCCATCGAACTCCACTCGTCCTTCACCCGGCAGGACCATCGCCGTTCCGACGGCGCGCGAGCGCGCGCCACCGTCCACGTGCGTGAGATCCCCCGAGACCCGCCACCGTCGTCGAGCCGTTCCGGCGATCGTGGCACGGCCAATGAGTCTTCCGCGGACGCGGGCTCGCGGGACGAACGCTCTCACGACCCCTGCGTCGAGTGGCGAGAGACGGACCCGCAGCTCTCGGGCGCCGAACGCGTCTCCCAACGTGATGGTCCCGCGAGCCTCCACGCGGCTCGTCGCGCCACGACGATCCCGGAACGTGACCACGGCGTTGGTCGCGAGGCCGCCTTCCGCGCTCTTGACAGTCGCGCGAGCGTCGACCGTGCCCTGGAGGGGAATGCGGCCCGGAAGGAAGCGATCGACGAGCTCCGTGTCCATGGAGGCGATCCGCACATCCGCGTCGGTCAGCCGGACCGTGTCTCCCACGGCGAATCCCACCTCGCCAGCCGCCTTCGACGCGCCGACTTCGGCTGCGAGGTCGGTCGCTCGCAGCTCGAGCGGGCCGCTCGTGTCACGTACCGCGTTGAGCGTGACCGAGCCATGGCCGTCGCCAGGCAGCAACGGGTAGAGCCACTGCAGGTCGCGAAAGGCGAGCGGGTCGGCGCGAAGCTGACCGCGCAACGCGCCGGTCGTAGGCGCGTAGAGCAGTTGCACCGTCATCCGCGAGCCCGGAAGAACCACCCGCCAGCCGACGAACTGGAGTGAATCGCTCGTCACCACCAGCGTACCCCCGAGGTCGCGAATGTCGGCGACGGGCGGCTGAAACGGCGCCGCGATCATGCTCGCTCGCCCGACCTCGGCGATGATGCGGGCCGTGTCCGGGTGCGCGAGCAGCACGCGCGGGAACGCAGCCTCGATGTCCCGAAACTCCATTACCTGCTCGAATCCGTCGTCCGTGCGTTCGACACGCGCGCGCGCGCGCGCAGTGACCGTCGAGTCGCTGTCGCGCGCCACTCGCGTGACCTCGCTATCAGCCGGCCACGGCATACGCACGATCACCTCACCGTCACTCACCTCGGCGTTCGCGATGCGCACCCAGTGCCCGAAGCCGCGACCACGCGAGTCGGTGGCGTCGCGGTCCTCGCGGGCGAACACCCGCGCCACGTTCCATGCGCCCCCGCGACGGTGTCGGAGGACGAGGCGCGGTTGCTCCAGCGTCATACTCGAGATGTCGATCCGCTTCGAGAAGAGCTGGAGCACGTTCACCCGCGCGCCAATCCGGTTCGCCGCGAAGACCGGCGACCCGGCGCTGTCGACCAGTGCCACGTCGTGGAGCACGACTTCGTTAGGCAGGTCACCGCTCAGTCGTCCGATGGTGAGGCGCCCGGTCACCTGATCCCCGAGTCGAGCGACGAGCAGGCGTCGGACGTAGTCCCTCCCCGGCCCCGTATACAGAAGAAATGCCGCCGCACCCACCACGAGAACGAGCACGGCTGCGACGACGACGGTCGTGACGCGAAGGACGCGCGCGGTCCTCACACATCCCTCGCGCTAGAACGCATGGCCGAGCACGAAGTGCAGGGTGACGTGTCGCAGCAGCCCCCGTTCGCCATCGCCGTCGGTCCACCGTCGTTCGGTCAGGAGGCGGGTCACCCGCGGCGGTCCGTCCTGACCGCCTGTGGCGACCACCACCGGGAGCTGCGCGCTCCGACCCGGGCGCCACCCGACGTCGAACCGCAGTGTGCCCACGTTGGCTTCGTATCGCACGCCGAGGCCCGGCGTCACCGCGCCGGCACTCTGTCCACCGTGTCGTGAGCGCACGACCGCGCCGTCGGCGAACGCGACACCGGCCACGCTCCCGCTGATCGGCATGCGTAACTCGACGCTTCCCTCGAGAAGCGTGGTCGCGCCGGTGGGCCGCGGAGAGAACGCGCGCGGTGGCGTCCCGGACGGGTCGCACGTCGCGTCGTCGATACTCTCGGCGGTACAGCCGTGGGCGAGAAGCTCCTCCGCTCGAACGCGCAGCACGCGCGGGCCGAGCTGATTCTCATCATACCCGCGCACCGACTCGGAGCCACCGGCGAAGAAGAGCGCGCGCGGGTGCAACACCGGACCACCCCCGTCGCCTAACGCCTCGGAGGACCGAACCCAGCCACCGCGCAGCCGGGTCGCGAGGACGGCCGGCCCGAGTCTCCGGTACGCTGTCGCCTCGGCGGACAACCGATTGTGGTGGTACTGGGAACCGGTGGCCGATGACGCGTGGTCGGCGTCAGCGCGCAGCGTGTACCCGCGCGAAGGACTCACCGCGTGGTTCGTTCGGTCGAGCCACCAGTTCATGGCCACGCTCGCGAGCCGACGCGGCTCCCGAAATACGGCCGCCGCGTCCGCATCGCACTCGCCGAAACTCTGGCAGAAGTAAACGTCCCCCGCGTCGACGGACGCGCGCTCGATGCGATACCCCACCGTGAGCGGCGACCGCGGCGCGAGGTCGCGGCTGAACATCGCGAATCCGCCGAATCCACGATCGATGAACACCGCGGGCTCCGACCGTCGGTGGCTGAACGCGCCGACCGTGAACCTGTTGCGCGGAGACCCCGCCCACAGCCGAGTGACTTCGGCGCTCCCCTGCCATGTAGGGCGCGTGAACTCACGTTCGGCGTCGCTGCCGTCTGTGGCCGGCGGGAGCTCGGCAAACGGCCCCGCGCCCTCGAGCTGACGCGCGAACAGGTTGCCGGTAGCGCCCCGGATCTCGAGCTCCCATCGGCCGCCTCGGAGCGCGTAGAAACCGGCTCGCGCGCCCACCTGGATGAACTCGACGGTGTTCAATCCCGCCGTCAGCCGCACACGGCGCGGAGGATTCTCTCGCACGAGCACGCGGACGTGCTTCAGGCTATCGCCCGACGGCGGCGCGATGATCGTCGCGGTCGCGATGCCCTGCGACTGATAGACGTATTGCTGGCTCTCGAGTACGTCCTTCCTCGTGAACAGCCCGCCTTCGCGGAGCGTGAGCGCGTCCTTCAGCGCGCCGTCGGACAGGCGCCCGTTGCCGTCGATCGTGATCGAGCCAACGCGAGTCTTCCAGCGGGGATCCACGACAATGCGAACTGTCGCGCGCCGGGTGCGCTCATCGACACGAACCTGCGGGTCGAGTCTGGCATCCGCGTGTCCCGCGTCCCACAACGCGTTGCGGAGCGCGACGAGCCCCGTGTCGAGCGACGCGAGGTCGAGTGGCCGACCGCGCTCGAGCCGTACGGCGCGAGCTACCTCGTCACTGCCGAGCAAGTCGCCGGCGTGTTCCACCTCGAGCGTGTCGACGATCGTCGGCGGCCCCTCGTCGATCACGAACGCGATGCGAAGCCCGTGGCGCCCCGTCGTGATCACCGTATCGACCGTCGTCTCGCGGAAGCCCCGCCTCCAGTACACGCCACGCAGCGCGACAATGTCGCGTTCGAGCTCACCCGGCTCGAGGTAGTGGTGCCTCACGAGGAACGGTGTGCGCACGAACCAGCAGACCGGTCGGAGGAACGGCAGCCGGCAGTACGTCGATTTCGTGCTCAGGGAGAGCTCGAGTTGCTCTTTCGGTACCGACTTCACCCCACGCAGGTCCACCCGGCTGATCAGCGGAAGGCCTCGGGAAGCCGGTGCCTGTGCGTGGAGGGCCGGGACACCGACGACGGTGACAAGAAGCCCGGCCATGCACAGCCATGACGCCACGAACGGTCGACGCCTCGTGGGCGGCGATCGCCGGCTCGGATCGCAGGTGAGTGGAGCGGATGGGGTCGGCAACATGTGGTTGCCTTCGCTCATTCACCAACCGTGCCGGAGGGAATCAGCCCGTTCGTTCGATCATCTCGGCGACGATTTTCCCGGAGCTCAGTACCCCGGGCACGCCGGCTCCCGGGTGCGTCCCGGCCCCGACCAGGTACAGGTTGGGCACGTCCTCGCTCCGGTTGTGTGGGCGAAACCAGGCCGACTGCGTGAGGATCGGCTCGACCGAGAACGCGCTGCCGAGGTGGCTGTTGAGCGAATCGCGGAAATACCTCGGATCGACCCGATGCTCGGCCACGATGTGCTTGCTCAGCCCCGGCAGGTACCGCGCCTCGAGGTACCGGATGATGGCGTCGCGATAGGGGCCGGCGGCCTGGTCCCAATCCGTCCCGCCGCCGAGATGCGGGACCGGCGACAGTACGTACCAACTGTCGCAGCCGGCGGGGGCCAGCGAGGGATCGGTGGCGGTGGGCCGATGCAGGTACAGCGAGAAGTCGGAGGCGAGGTGCTTCCGGCGAAAGATGTCGTCCAGGAGCCCCGAGTACCGCGGTCCCATGAGGATCTCGTGGTGCGCAATGTCATCGTAGCGCGTGTCAGTGCCGAAGTAGATCACGAACAGCGACATCGAGTAGCGCAGGCGCTCGATGCGACGGTCGGTGTTCACACGCCGCGCCGTCACTGGCACGAGACGCTGGTACGTGTACGCGGCATCCGCGTTGCTCACGACCGCGTCTGCCCCCAGCCGTTCGCCGTTCGCCAGCAACACCGCCACCGCGCGACCCGACGTCGGGTCGACCTCGATCCGCGCTGCTTCTGTCTCGAGACGAAGCTCGCCGCCCAGGTCGATGAACAGCCGCGCGAGCGCATCGACGAGGGCCCCCGTTCCACCCATCGCGAACCACACGCCGAATCGCTTCTCGAGCACATGAATCAGGGCGTAGATCGACGAGCTCGTGAACGGGTTCCCTCCGATGAGCAGCGGGTGGAAGCTGAAGACTTGACGCAGCCGCTCGTCGCGGAAGTAGCGCTCGGCGAGGTGTGCCACCGAGCGATCGGCGCGAAGCCGCAGCAGCGCAGGAATGACTCGCACCATGTCGCCGAGGGTCGTGAACGGCTTGTCGACCAGCGGAAAGGCGGAGTCGAACACCCGCTGCGCCGCGACACTGAACCGCTCGTATCCCTCCACGTCCCTCGCGTTGAAACGGGCGACCTCGCGCCGGAGGCGCGTGTGGTCGCCGGTGTACCGGAAGACCGCGCCGTCCTCGAAGCGAACGTTGTAGAACGGGTCGAGCTGTACGAGTCGCACGGCGTCGCTCGTTGCTCGACCCGCGAGCGCGAACAGCTCGTCGATCATGGCCGGGGCGGTGATGATCGTGGGGCCGGCGTCGAACACGAAACCCCGCTGCCGGAACACGTACGCGCGGCCGCCGGGCCGGTCGCGCTTCTCGACGATCACGACTTCGTGCCCCTGCGCCTGGAGCCGGATGGCAGCGCCGAGTCCGCCGAACCCGGACCCAATGACAACGATTCGCATGGGATTCAAGTCGTGAGCCGTGGCGAGTAATCCCGGAATACAAGCCGGCTACGCTGCCCGGCCGGCAAGTGCTCCCGAACGTCCGCCTCGTGTGCTACCGTTTGGGCCAACACTCGAGATCGGGGTTGAGCGATGAAGGTCGAAGTCGTCGACGCTGCGCGAAAAGCTTACGCGAGTCCGGGGAACGCCATCACGCTCGGGGCCGTGCTCCATGACGGGGAATGCCACGCCGAGCCAATCGTCCGGATCCCGTTGGCAATGCTGAATCGGCACGGGCTGATCGCGGGCGCGACGGGGACTGGCAAGACCCGCACCCTCCAGCTCGTGGCCGAGCAACTGTCGGCGGCCGGAGTTCCCGTCTTTCTCTCCGACGTGAAGGGCGACCTCTCGGGCGTTGGCGCGGCCGGGACACCTAACGAGCGCATCGACCGCCGGGCGAAGGACACGGGGTACGCCTGGACGCCGACCGCGTTTCCGGTGGAGTTCCTGAGCTTGACCGGAAAGAGCGGGGCGCAGCTGCGCGCGACGGTGTCGTCGTTCGGTCCACTCCTCCTCTCCAAGGTCCTGGGGCTCAACGACACCCAGACGAGCGTGCTCACCCTCGTCTTCAAGTACTGCGACGACAAGGGGCTGGCGCTGCTCGATTTCTCCGACCTGCGCGCGGTGCTCCAGTACCTGTCGGGTGACGGCGCCGACGAGCTGAAGGACTACGGCGGAATGTCGAAGCAGACCGTCGGCGTGCTGCTGCGCGAGATGGTCGAGCTCGAGCAACAGGGCGCGGAGGAGTTCTTCGGCGAGCCGGAATTCGACATCGACGACTTGATGCAGACGGAGCGCGATGGCCGCGGGCTCGTCAGCATCCTCGAGCTGGCGGACGTGCAGGACAAGCCGGCGCTCTTTTCCACGTTCATGCTCTGGCTGCTCGCCTCGCTCTACAACCAGTTGCCCGAGGTGGGGGACCTCGACAAGCCGAAGCTCGTTTTCTTCTTCGATGAGGCACACCTGCTCTTCGATGGGGCGAGCAAGGCGCTCCTGGACGAGGTCGAGAAGGTCGTCCGCCTCATCCGGTCGAAGGGTGTCGGCATTTTCTTCATCACGCAGAGCCCGAAGGACATCCCGCCCACTGTGCTCGGGCAGCTCGGCAACCGGGTACAGCACGCGTTGCGCGCGTTCACGGCGGACGACGACAAGGCGCTGCGAGCGGCCGCGCGGACGTTCCCGAAGACGTCGTTCTACGACATCGAGGAGACGCTCACGACGCTCGGCACGGGGGAGGCCCTCGTGACGGTACTGTCGCCTAACGGCGCGCCGACGCCGCCGTTCGCGACGCGGCTCATCCCGCCGGCCGCTCGCATGGGGCCGCTCACGCCCGACGAGATGGATCGGTGCCTGTCCTCATCGAATCAGGTCCGCGAGTACGCGACGGCGTTCGACCGCGAGAGTGCGCGTGAGCTCCTGGCGAAGCGCATGGCGGCCGCGGGCGCGGCCGATGCGGGGAGTGATGCTGGCGACGACGACCGCGATTCGCGCGAAAGCCGGGCGCAGGCAGGGCGGGGCGGTCGTGTCGCGAAGCCGGCACCGAGCGCGCTGGAGAAGGTCATGAACTCCCCGCTCACGCGAACGATCGCGGGAGTGGTGACGCGCGGCATCATGGGCGCGCTGCTGGGCCCGCCGCGCCGGCGCTCGACGCGGCGGCGCCTCTGGTAGTGAAACCGCCTCGCGGAGCACGCGAGGCGGGTCGACCCATTCCCATGCGAAAGCCGGGACTCGAACCCGGACGGGTTGCCCCACTGGATCCTAAGTCCAGCGCGTCTACCAATTCCGCCACTTCCGCCTAACGCGAACGGGGCGATCCGAGCGATCGCCCCGTTCGCTCGTTCCAGTCGACGTCGCTACTGACCGCCAATCCTGATGTTCGCCACCCGCGTCTGCTTTCGCTGGACGTCGTAGACGAGCAGACTCACCACGTCACCGTCCCCGGCCTTCGAGAGGACGCTCTGGAGATCCGCCACGCTGCGGACTTCCTTCCGCGGGGTGGGGTAGAGCACCGCCGTGATGATGTCGTCCTGGATGAGGCGACCGCGGGCCGGGCCGCGCGGATCGACTTCCACGACGCGCACCCCGCGCTGGTCCTCGGACAGTCGACTCGCGAGCTGCGGGTTCGCGCTCACGGACTCGATACGGACGCCGATCTTGTCGTACGAGATGCTGCCCGCCGGCGCCGCATCATTCTCCTCACGCTCCCGCGATGCCAGCGACGGCTCGCTCGGAGCCTCGGCCAGCTTGATGCGGAACGTCTTCCTCTCGCCGTACCGCATGATTTCGAGCGTGACCGTCTCGCCAGGCTCGTGCCCGCGGATGATCCGCTGCAGCGTGCTCACCCGGTCGGCCGGCTTCCCATCCGCCGAGATGATGATGTCGCCCGGCTGGATTCCAGCGGCTCTCGCGGGGCTGTTGTCGTCGCTGTAGCCCCCGACCTTCACGCCGCGGATCTCCTTGAGCCCCGCGACCTCCGCGTCTTCCGGCTCCACGGGCGAGATCTGCACCCCGATCACGGCCCGGCGAACGCGCCCGTGCTCGATGATGTCGTCCATCACCTGCTTCGCGAGCGTGATGGGAATCGCGAAGCCGTAGCCCGAGTAATAGCCCGTGCTGCTCGCGATCGCGCTGTTCACGCCGATGACCTCACCGCGACTGTTCACGAGCGGACCACCCGAGTTGCCCGGGTTGATCGCCGCATCGGTCTGGATGAAGTCGGTAATCGAGTAATCGCTTCCACGCAGGCTCTGAAGCTCCGCGCCGCCGCGTCCCTTCGCGCTCACGATCCCGGCCGTGACCGTGAAGTCGAGACCGAGCGGGTTGCCGATCGCGAGAACCCACTCTCCCACGCGTACCGTCTCGTCGTTGCCGAGCGTCGCGGTCGGGAGGTTCTGGCCGTCGATCTTGATGATCGCGACGTCGGTCGTGGGATCGCGCCCGACGACCTTCGCCTTGAAGACGCGGTGGTCGGTGAGCGTCACGTTCACGCGGTCGAAGTTCTCGACGACGTGATTGTTCGTGAGGATGTACCCGTCCTTCGAGACGATGAACCCCGAGCCGCTCGCAGCTTGCGGAACCTGCTGCCGCGGATCGAACTGCTGGAAGAAATCCTCGAGCCCGGGCGGGACGTTCCGGCGCGGCGCACGCTGGACGCGCGAGTCGCGGTCACGCTCGGCCTGAATCGATACGACGGCCGGGGTCACGTGCTCCGCGATCGTCACGAACGCGTTGCTGGCGTCGGAGATCGACTTGACCTCCTGGACGGTCGGCTTCGCAGTCGGCGCGCCACGCGCCTGCGCGTAACCGAAGCGGGTGAGATCGAATCCCGACGCGAAGACGACACCGGTAGCGAAGGCGACTGCCACGGCAGCGCCGAACCGCGCGCGTGCAAAAGTGCGAGACGACATAGGCCTGTGTCCTGGCTGGGACTTTCGAAATGTAGAGGCGGAGAAGGTCCACCGTCGAGCAGGTAGCGCACAAACTGCGGAAGACCTGTGCCGCGGGGACCCGGTACTACCCGTAGGACACCGACAGGTGTCGAAGAGTTTCCGGATGAATACGGCTGGATGTTCGTGGGGGCCGCAAGCTTACGCGGCCCCCACACATCCCTGTCATTCGTCCTTCTACTTCTTCCCTTCGTCCACAATCTCGTAATCGGCCTCGACGACGTCATCCTGCTTCTCTGACGTCGCCCCTGCGCCGGCCGGCTCGCCCGCCGCGGGCTCACCCGCCGGTGGCGGAGACGCCTCCTGCTGCTGCGCGTAGAACGAGCGCCCGGCCTCCTGGAAGGCATTCGAGAGCTCTTCCTGCGCCGACCGGATCTCGCTCATGTCATCGCCGCGCAGCGCCTTCCGTGCACGGTCGACGGCGTTGTCGAGCCGGGTCTTGAGGTCGGGCGACAGGCGGTCCGCCCACTCCTTGGAGTTCTTCTCGACCTCGTAGGTGAGGCTGTCGAGGCGATTCCGCGTGTCGATCTCCTCGCGCCGCGTCTTGTCGGCCTGCGCGTTCTTCTCGGCGTCCTTGACCATGCGATCGATCTCGGAGTCCGACAGCCCGCTCGACGCCTCGATGCGGATCTTCTGCTCCTTGCCGGTCGCCTTGTCCTTCGCCGTCACGTGGAGAATACCGTTCGCGTCGATGTCGAAGGTGACCTCGACCTGCGGCATGCCGCGCGGGGCGGGTGGAATCCCCGTCAGCTGGAACTTGCCGATGGTCTTGTTGTAGACCGCGAGCTCGCGCTCGCCCTGGAGCACGTGGATCTCGACGGTCGTCTGGTTGTCGTCCGCGGTGGAGAACGTTTCGCTCTTTTTCGTCGGGATCGTCGTGTTCCGCGGAATGAGCACCGTCGTGACGCCGCCGAGCGTCTCGATGCCGAGCGACAGCGGGGTGACGTCGAGCAGAAGCACGTCCTTCTGTTCGCCGGTCAATACGGCACCCTGAACCGCCGCGCCGATCGCGACGACCTCATCCGGGTTGACGCCCTTGTTCGGCTCCTTGCCGAAGAAGTCCTTCACGATCTGCTGGATCTTGGGGATACGCGTCGAGCCGCCGACGAGGAGCACCTCGTCGATGTCCTTGGGTTCCAGCCCTGCATCCTTCAGCGCCTGCTTCATGGGCGGGATGGAGCGCTGGACGAGGTCATCGACCAGCTGCTCGAACTTGGCCCGGGACAGGGTATAGTTGAGGTGTTTTGGACCGGACTGATCCGCCGTGATGAACGGCAGGTTGATGTCGGTCTGCTGCGTGGACGACAGCTCCATCTTGGCCTTCTCGGCGGCTTCCTTGAGGCGCTGGAGCGCCATTGGATCCTTCGAGAGGTCGATTCCCTGGTCGCGCTTGAACTCGCCGACGAGCCAGTCAATGACGCGCTGGTCGAAGTCGTCCCCACCGAGGTGAGTATCGCCGTTCGTGGATTTCACCTCGAACTGACGGGAGCCCTCGACGTCATAAAGCTCTAGAATAGAGATGTCATAAGTGCCGCCGCCCAGGTCGAATACGGCGACCTTCTCATCCTTTTTCTTATCAAGACCGTAAGCGAGCGCGGCCGCGGTGGGCTCGTTGATGATGCGCAGTACGTCGAGCCCCGCGATCTTCCCGGCGTCCTTCGTTGCCTGGCGCTGCGAGTCGTTGAAGTAGGCGGGGACCGTCACGACGGCTTTCGTGACCGAGTGCCCGAGATAGTCCTCCGCGGTCTGCTTCATCTTCTGGAGGACCATGGCCGAGATCTCGGGCGGCGTGTACCGCTTGCCCTGAACCTCGACCGCGACGACGTCGTTCGCGCCAGAAACGACTTTATATGGAACGCGCTTCGTCTCCTCCTGCACCTCGTTCATCTTGCGCCCCATGAACCGCTTGATGGAGAACACGGTGTTCTGGGGGTTGGTGACCGCCTGACGTTTTGCGATCTGTCCGACGAGGCGCTCGCCGTCCTTGCTGAAGCCGACCACGGACGGCGTGGTGCGCCCGCCTTCGGAGTTGGGGATCACGACCGGATCTCCGCCCTCCATGACAGACACCACGGAGTTCGTGGTTCCGAGATCGATGCCAATTACCTTATCTGCCATTGCGCCCTCGCACGGGAGTTGGAAACGGAGTCGGCGTCATGCGAGTGATCCTCGCTCGCCGTTCGGGGGGCTGGCTCGCAAGGTCGGGGCCCGCCAGACGCGTCAGAATGGCAGAACCGAGGCACCATGATCCCGCTCAGTGACGACAACCCGACGCTCCGCACGCCAATCACGACGTACCTGCTGCTCGGGCTGACCGTCGCGACGTGGCTGCTCTTCCAGGGCGCGGGCTTCGATGTCCTCAAGCTCGCGGTGTCCGTCTGCAACTATGGGCTCGTGCCCGCCGAGCTTACCCAGACGCGCCCCGTTGGGTTCACCGTGCCACTCGGCCCGGGCCTCGGGTGCGCGATCGATGACCACGCGATCAACACCGCGACGCCGGTAACGTCGATGTTCCTCCACGGGAGTTGGGGCCACCTGATCGGCAACGGGTTGTTCTTCTGGGTCTTCGGCAACAACGTCGAGGACAGCATGGGCCGATTCCGCTTCCTGGTGTTCTACCTCGTATGTGGGCTGGCCGCGGCGGCCGTGCACGTGTTCGTGGATCCCACCTCTCCGGTCCCCACCGTCGGAGCGTCGGGGGCCATCTCCGGTATCCTCGGCGCGTACCTCGTGCTGTACCCGCGCGTGCACGTCCGGATGCTGTTCATCTTCATCATCTTCTTCCGGGTGTTCTCGATCCCCGCGTGGGCGGTGCTCGTCTGGTGGTTCGTCGTGCAGGTGATCACTGGGTTGCCGCAGCTGAACCAGGTCGACCCCGAGGTGTCCGGTGGCGTTGCCGTCTGGGCGCACGTGGGCGGGTTCGTCGCCGGTGTCCTGCTCGTGAAGCTCTTCGAGAACAGGGATCTCGTCCGCCGGCGCACGCTCGTCTCGGACGCGCGCGGCGTCTGGGGGCGCTGATTCGGCCTCGATCCGATTCCCCATTTCCGATTCCGGCGTACTATATCCGGCGTGCAACTCGCGCGAGTCATCGGACGCGTCGTCGCGACCGTCAAGCAACCGACGCTGACTGCGGTCACCCTGCAGTGGATTCAGCCAGTCTCCACGACGGGTGCTGACGTGGGGAACCCTCTTGTTGCCGTCGATCGCATCGGAGTGGGGCCGGGGGAGACCGTCTATTTCATTACGTCGCGCGAGGCAGCGCTCACGCTCGATGATCCGTTCGCCGCGGTGGACGCTGGAATCGTCGGCAAGGTCGATTGGGTCGACGTGGCGGGAACTCGTCGCCTGATCGCGGAGGACATGGACGCCGCCGCTCCACAGGCGGACGGGCCCGGCGCACCGCCCGCTCATCGAGGCGGGTGAGTACGTGTACCTCGCGCGCGTCATCGGCGACGTCGTGTCCACACACCGGCACGAGCACCTCGGCCAGAAGAAGCTCCTGCTCGTCCGCCGCCTCGATCTCGACGATGTCGAGGAAGGCGCGGAAGTGATCGCGCTGGACGTGATCGGTGTGGGGGTGGGCGAGAAGGTGCTGGTGGTGCAGGAAGGGAACGCCGCGAGGACGCTCTTCGAGGACGCGACGATTCCGGTGCAAGCGGTGGTCGTTGGCGTGGTGGATCGCGTGGACATCGATCGCGACGCGGCGCTGCCCCTGGGTGAGCCAGTGTAACGTGGCGCCCATTGACCTCGACGCGCTCGCCATGCGGGTCGCCCGGGAACTGGGTCGGGCCGATCAGGCCAGCGGACCACCATCTGGCGTGCGCGACGGTGGGGAGGCCTCCCACATCGCCGAGTTCATCGATCATACGTTGCTCAAGGCGGAAGCCACGCGGGCCGAGATCGAGCAGCTGTGTGCCGAAGCGATCGAGCACACGTTCGCCGCGGTCTGTGTCAATCCCGTCTGGGTTCCACTTTGCGCCGCGATGCTCGGCGGGAGCGGCGTCGCGGTTGCGACCGTCGTCGGCTTCCCGTTAGGCGCGAACCAGGCGGAGACGAAGGCGGCCGAGGCCGCGCTCGCGGTCCGGCAAGGAGCGACCGAGGTCGATATGGTGGCCGCGATCGGTCACATCAAGAGCGGAGACTGGCACCACGTCGCCGACGACATCGACGCCGTGGTTCGCGCGGCGGGTGGCGCGCTCGTCAAGGTCATCATCGAGTCGGCGCATCTCACCCCCACGGAGATCATCAAGGCGAGCGCGCTCGCGCGCGAGGTCGGTGCGCACTACGTGAAGACGAGCACCGGCTTTCATCCGTCCGGCGGCGCGAGCGCCGACGCGGTGGCCCTCATGCGGCTCGTCGTCGGCGATTCCATGGGGGTCAAGGCGTCGGGCGGCGTGCGCGATTGCGCGACCGCCCTTCGAATGATCGCGAGTGGCGCGACCCGCATTGGTACCTCGAGCGGCGTGGCAATGGCCCGGTGCCTGGCACGTGGCCGGGTGTCGATGCGTGAGCTCCTGGGTTCCCCGGACGCGCATGCCGGCCACTGTACGTCGGGAACGTGTGCTGCGGTCATGACGGGTGGCGTACCCGTCTACTGACCCTCCCTTTGCGCCGCCTACCTGGCGACCGCTATCTTTTCCGGCGATAGCGTAACGCAGCCCGTTGCGCGGCGAAGCCGAGGACGCCGCGTGGCTACCGCCACCTCCGACGACACCCGTGCGTCTCATCCCCCGCGACGAAGGTTTCTTCGTTCTCTTCAACGAGCTTGCGAAGCGACTAAAAGAAGCGGCGCGACTTCTCAACCGGCTCTTCGCGGAGCCGGAACGGCTGGACCACTACGTCGCCGCCATCAAGACCGTCGAACACGAAGCCGACGTCCTCACTCACGACGTCCGCGCGCGCATCGATCGCAGCTTCGTCACCCCCATCGATCGCGAAGACATTCACCTGCTCGCCACGGAGCTCGACGACGTCATCGACCTCATCGATGGCACGGCGCGGCGGGCCGCCATGTTCCACATCGCTGAGTCTCGCGAGCCGGCGCGTCGACTATCCGACACCATCGCCCGCGCCGCGGACCACATCGAGGCGGGCGTCGCCGCGATCAAGAAACCGTCCGTCGTCACCGCGAGCAGCCGCGAGATCAAGAAGCTCGAGGAAGAGGGTGATGCGATCTACCAGGAGGCGGTCGGCGAATTGTTCCGCGGGCAGCCCGACGCGCTCGAGGTCATGAAGTGGAAGGAACTGTACGACACCCTCGAGCGCGCACTCGACCAGTGTCAGGGCGTCGGCCACGTCCTGGAGAGCATTTCCCTCAAGAACTCATAGCATGGTCACGTACGTCGTAGTGATCGTGCTGATTGCGTTCGCGTTCGACTTCATCAACGGCTTTCACGACTCGGCGAACTCGATCGCGACGATCGTCGGCACCCGAGTGCTGAACCCGTTCGCCGCCGTCGTCTGGGCGGCGTTCTTCAATTTCTCGGCGGCGTTCGTCGTCGGAACCGCCGTCGCGAAGACCGTACAGAGCGGGATGATCGACCAGGCCATTGTCGATCCGACGGTGATCCTCGCGGCGCTCCTCGGCGCCATCGTGTGGAACCTCATCACGTGGGTGTACGGTCTCCCCTCGAGCTCGTCGCACGCGCTCATCGGAGGCTACGCCGGGGCGGCCATCACGAAGGCGGGGTGGAGCGCCATCCTGTGGGGGGACAAATGGATTCGCACGCTCGAGTTCATCGCCCTCTCGCCGCTCATTGGGATGGCCGCGGGGTTCGTGCTCATGGTGGCCGTGTATTGGATCTTCCAGCGCGTCGTCCCCGCGCGGGTCGATCGCACGTTCCGCGTGGCGCAGCTCGCGAGCTCGGCGCTCTTCTCGTTCTCGCACGGCGCGAACGACGCGCAGAAGACGATGGGCATCATCGTCGGCCTGCTCGGCGCGGCGGGCACGCAGGAAGCGTTTCAGGGGCAGACCGGGCTGCTCGGCCTGCTGTACGTACCGAATCCTGACGGCCCGGTGCCCTACTGGATCGAAATCGGCGCATACAGTTGCATCTCGCTGGGGACGCTGTTTGGCGGCTGGCGGATCGTGCATACGATGGGGAGCCGGATCACGAAGCTGCGCCCCGTCGGGGGATTCTGCGCCGAGACGGGTGGCGCGGTCGCGATTCTCATTGCGACCAGGTTCGGCATCCCCGTCAGCACGACGCACACGATCACCGGGGCGATCGTCGGCGTCGGCGCCACGAGCGGGCTGTCGGCTGTTCGCTGGGGGGTCGCCGGCCGGATCGTGTGGGCGTGGATCATGACCATCCCGGCAGCGGCGTTGATCGCGTCGGTTTCCTACTACATCATCTCCCGCATCGTGACGGTGTGACGGGCTCGTGACCCCCGGGCTTCATCGCCGTCGTTAAGATGAACGCCTGGCCCACGCCGGGCGTTTTTTCCGCCGGAAGCTCGACTCCCCCGTAGCCGTTCCGCGACACGCGATGACCCCGGAATCGTTGCCAACGATGCTCTACTTCAACCGTGAGCTCAGCTGGCTCGAGTTCAACTCGCGCGTGCTCCATGAGGCGTTCGACGAGCGCAATCCGCTTCTCGAGCGGCTGAAGTTCCTCTCGATCTTCAGCACGAACCTCGACGAGTTCTACATGGTGCGCGTCGCTGGCCTGCGGCGGCAGATGGCGGCCGGGGTGACGTCCAGTGGCCCTGACGGCCTCTCCCCGTCGGTGCAGCTCGAGGCCATCGACAAGCGCGTGCGCGAGCTGCTCACGCGAGAGCACGAGTGTCTGCACCAGCGCCTGGTACCAGCGCTCCACGGCGCCGGTATCGAGTTCGTGCACATGAGCGATCTCACGTCGGCGGAGTGGAATGCCGTCGACATGTTCTTCGAGTCCGAGGTGTTCCCGGTCCTGACGCCGCTCGCCGTAGACCCGGGCCACCCGTTCCCCTACATCTCGAATCTGTCGCTCTCGCTCGCGGTGGAGATTCGCGACCCCGATCGCGGCATTGATCACTTCGCGCGCGTGAAGGTGCCACGAAGTCTGCCGCGCTGGGTGCCGTTCGGACGTGGCCATCACGTCGTGCCGCTCGAGGAAGTCATTGGCGCCAACCTCGGCGCGCTCTTCCCGGGCATGCAGGTACTCGGCTGGTGGGCGTTCAAGGTCACGCGGTACTCCGATCTGGAGCTCGACAAGACGGTCGATGAGCCCGAGGACCTGCTCGCCATGATCGAGGAGCAGGTCTTCCAGCGACGGTTTGGCGAGGTCGTGCGGCTCGAGGTGCAGGACGGCATGCCGCAGCACATCCGCTCCTTGATACTCGAGGAGCTTCGCGAGGGCGAGACACTCCCCGGACTGGCGCTCACGGAGCGCGACGTCTTCGAGGGCGGAGCACTGCTCGAGCTGGGCGACCTCATGTCCATCGCGACGCTCGACATTCCCGACCTCCGCGATCCGCCGTTCGTCCCGATCGTACCCGTCGCGGTGCGCGACACGACGCGCTCCATCTTCGACGTCGTGCGGGAGCACGACGTACTCGTGCATCATCCGTTCGAGTCGTTCACGGGGACCGTCGAGGAGTTCCTCGATGCGGCGTCACGCGACGAACACGTCCTGGCGATCAAGCTCACGCTGTACCGGACATCGGGGGACACCGCGATCGTCCGCGCGCTTACTGAAGCCGCGCAGCGCGGGAAGCAGGTGGCCGTGCTGGTCGAGCTCCAGGCGCGGTTCGACGAAGCGAACAACATCACGTGGGCACGGACGCTCGAGAACTTCGGGGTCCACGTGGCGTACGGCCTGCCGGGGCTGAAAACCCACGCGAAGGTCGCGCTCGTTGTTCGGCGCGAGGCCGACGGCATCCGCCGCTATGTGCACATCGGGACCGGGAACTACAACTCGAAGACCGCGCGCACGTACACCGATATCGGGCTGTTCACGGCCAGTCCGTCGATCGGCGCGGACTTGAGCGACCTGTTCAACTCGCTCACTGGGTTCTCGCGCCAGCGGATGTACCGGAAGCTGCTCGTTGCTCCGCCGAACATGCGTGAGCGCTTTCTGGAGCTCATTGCGAACGAGACGCTCGCGGCGCGCGAGGGGCGGAGCGGACGCATCATCGCGAAGATGAACGCGCTCGTCGATCCGGGCATCATCGAAGCGCTCTATGAGGCGTCGGCGGCCGGTGTCGAGATCGATCTCATCGTCCGCGGCATCTGTTGCCTGAGGCCGGGACTGCCGGGCGTCAGCGACCGCATACGCGTCATCAGCATCGTCGGCCGGTTTCTCGAGCATTCGCGCCTCTTCTACTTCGCCAACGGCGCCGACGAGCGGTACTACATCGGCTCGGCGGACTGGATGCCGCGCAACCTGGATCGTCGTGTCGAAGTCGTGACCCCCGTGGAGGACCGCGCGCTGCACCCGCGCCTCCATGCACTGCTCGAGACGTGCCTCGCGGACAACCGTCAGGCCTGGGAACTTCGGTCCGACGGAACGTATACGCAGCGGCGCCCCGGGGACCGTGAGGAGTGGGCGACGCATCGGGTACTGCTTCGTGAGCCGTGGGGAACCGGGAATGCGGAGCGGCCGCTGGCGCGCGCACCCGAACCGCAACGGATGGTGGAACCGCGCGGATAGCTGCGTCTCGTCGTCATTCCGAGCGCAGCGAGGAATCCTCCGCGGGAGAACTTGCGACTTCTGCGTAATCGGCGGAATCGGCGTCGTGTTTCTTCCGCTTCCCGGAAGAGGGACCAGTCCCTCGACCCGGATACCGACGATTCCTCGCTGCGCTCTGAATGACACATCCGTCTACAGGGAGGCCTGCGACTCCTCGACCGCGCGGCCTCCGGCCGCTCCGCTCGGAATGACGACGCCGGCTAATCGGCGCTCGACTCGCTCGGCGGGATGACGGTGCCGTCCGGCGCGACGATCTCGACAGGCACCCGCACGACCTCCGACAGTAGCACGGACTTCCGCGCCGCGCCCCAGAGATCGAGTCGCAGCGACTGGGCGCGACGGTTCGCGACGGCTGTAATTCGCAGCGCGCGGTCGAGCCACCGCACCTTCACCCGCTCCACGGCGCCGATGTGGCCGCGGTCCAGCCCGTCCGCGATTCGGAGAATCGCCGAGAGCTTCTTGATGCGTCGCCGGAGACCGCGGTCGAGCGAGCCAAAGTTCGAGTGCTTCCGCTTCGGTGGCGCCCCGCGGTGATAGCGTGCGACGTTGGCGATCGCGACCTGCTCCTCGGGCGTCATGCCGAGCATGTCGGCGTGCACGATGAGATGGTACGAGTGCTTGTGATGCTTCTCGTAATTGATGTGGTAGCCCACGTCGTGGAGTAGCGCTGCGTCGGCCAGGATCTGACGATCGACTGCCGTCAGTCCGATACGCGGGCCTATGGCGTCGAACAGCTGGAGGGCGAGCCGCTGCACGTGGGTCGCGTGAGGTGCCTCGTAGTGACAGCGCTCCGCGAACTCCCGCACCGATCGCTCGCGCGCTTTGCCGCGGTCCGAGAACGTCGGAACCACGCGCGCGGTCTCGAGCAGGAGCCCCTCACGAATACCGTACGCGGACACGATGAGCTCGCGCGCGTCCAGACGAGCGAGCACTTCGGCGGCGACGGCGAAGCCGGCAACGATGATGTCCGCTCGAGCGGGATTGAGTCCCGGGACCGCGGCTCGCTGCTCGGGCGACATTTCCTGCAGCATGTCGAGGATGTGCTCGAGCTCCACGCGCGGAACGCGAGTGCCGTGCGTCGTGCGCGCGGTCTGCACGCCCTGACGCGTGAGGTAGATGCCGGCGAGGTTCGTGAACGTCCCGCCGGACCCGATCACCTGCGCGCCGCGCCAATCCCGGACGGGGAGCGACTTGCGAATGTCGTCCCGGATGGCGGAGCGGAGGTTCCTCACGTCCTTGCGGCGCGCCCGTGGGCCGAGAAACTCCTCGGTCAGCCGGATAGCGCCGAACGGAAGTGAAATGAGGCGATCGAGGAGACCATCGGCGCTCAGCGTGAGCTCGAGTGAGCCCCCACCGATGTCCATGACCACCGCGCGGCCCACACCGAGCTCGAAGTGCGCAAGGGCACTCCGGAATGACAGCCGTGCTTCGTCCTCGCCCTTGAGCAGTTTCACTTTGAGCCCCGTTTCGGCGCGAACGAGCTCGAGGAACGTGAGTCCGTTCGCTGCCTCGCGAACGGCGCTCGTGGCGACAGCCTCCACGCGCGATGCGCCGAGCTGCCGGGCGAGGGTCGCCATCCGCGTCAGAGCGTCGAGGGCCTGCCGCATCGACGTTTCGCTCAGCACGCCCGTCTCACGGAGTCCTGCGCCTAGTCGCGGCGCCGCCTTCATCTCGTCGACGATGCGGATCGACCCGGACGGTGACACGTCGGCGACGATCTGTCGAATGGAGTTGGACCCGATGTCGATCGCCGCGAGTCGAATGTCCTGTTCGGCTCGCGGCGATCGTGCTGCGTTGTCGGAAGTGCGGGAGACGGCGGGGAGAGCCACCTATCCGGTTGGTTGCGGGAAGGGCGAACGGTCGCGTTGCTGCTCTTCGAAATGATGCTTGATCTGCTTGCCTTCTGCCAGGAACACGGCGTCCTCGCCAATGTTCGTCGCGAGGTCGGCCACTCGCTCGAGGTTGCGACTGACGAGGAGGAGCTCGAGCGACGGGTTGATCGTTCGTGCGTCGGCCATCATGTGCGTCAGTAGAATCCGGAACACCGAGTCGTGCAGCGTATCCACGAGGTCGTCAGCCTTGCACACCTCGCGACCCAGGGCGCCATCAGCGCGGACGAAGGCGTCGAGTGCGTCCGCCAGCATGCGGCGAGCGCGCCGTGCCATGTCCTCGATCTCCGGCGTCGGTGTAATCTCGACGGGCAGGACGATCAGACGCAACGCCGACTGGGCAATGTTTACGGCGTGGTCGCCCACCCGCTCCAGGTCGCTCGTGATCTTGATGGCGCTGATGATGAACCGCAGATCCCGCCCCATCGGCTGCTGGAGGGCGAGCAGTGACACGGCGAGGTTCTCGCACTCGAGCTCCATCAGGTCGAGCTCGCGGTCACCACTGACGACGGCGTCGGCCTTGGCCTTGTCGCGCGTGAGCAATGAATCGACGGCGAGGTCCACGAGCTCCTCGGCGCGAGCGGACATGTCGAGCAGCCGCTCCTTGAGCGTCTGGAGCTGGTCGTGGAAATGACGAAAGGCAGCGGTCTCGGGACTCATCCGAATCTCCCGGTAATGTACGCCTCGGTGCGCTCCTCCTGTGGCGTCGTGAAGAGCTGGCCGGTCTCGTTCATCTCGACCAGCCGACCGAGATAAAAGAACGCCGTGTGGTCCGAGACGCGAGCGGCCTGTTGCAGATTGTGCGTGACGATCACGATGGTCAGCTCCGCGCGCAGCTCGTACAGCAGCTCCTCGATCTTCTGTGTCGCGATGGGGTCGAGGGCGCTCGCGGGCTCGTCGAGCAGAAGTACCTCTGGTTCGTTCGCGAGTGCGCGCGCAATGCACAGCCGCTGCTGCTGCCCACCGGAGAGCCCGAGCGCGCTCTGGCGAAGGCGGTCCTTCACCTCGTCCCATAACGCGGCTCGGCGGAGCGACTGCTCCACGATCTCATCGAGCGCCGCGCGCGACGCGCTGCCGTTGATCCGCGGCCCGTACGCGACGTTGTCGTAGATCGACTTCGGAAACGGGTTCCACCGCTGAAAGACCATCCCGACGCGCTGGCGGAGCGACACGGGATTGACGGTCGCCCCGTAGACGTCCTCTCCATCGAGCTCGATCGTGCCCGAATGCCGAACGCCGGGAATGAGCGCATTGAGGCGATTGATCGAGCGGAGGAATGTGGACTTTCCGCACCCGGATGGGCCGATGAGCGCGGTGATCGCACGTGGCGGGATAGTCAGCGCGATGTCGTGGAGTGCCTGCTTGGACCCATACCAGAACGAGAATTTGTCGGCGCGGATGGTTCCGGATTCACGGGAACCGGGAACCGGGAACGGGGAACCGGAGATGTCTTCGGAAATTCCGGTTCCCGGTATCCGGTTCCCGGTTCCCAGCGGCGAAGACGTCACCCGAACCTCCCTGTAATGTACGCCTCGGTGCGCGGATCACCTGGCGTCGTGAACAGCGAGTTCGTCGGCGCCACCTCCACGAGCTCGCCCGCAAGCATGAACGCGGTGCGATCCGACACTCGGGCGGCCTGCTGCATGTTATGCGTGACGATCACGACGGACATGTCCTTTCGCAGTTCGTAGACGAGCTCCTCGACCTTCTGTGTGCTGATGGGGTCCAGCGATGCCGTGGGCTCGTCGAGCAGCAGGACGTCCGGCCGCGTCGCCAGGGCTCGGGCGATGCAGAGACGCTGCTGCTGCCCGCCCGAGAGCGCGACGGCACTCTCCTCGAGACGGCCGCTGACTTCATCCCACAGCGCCGTTCGGCGAAGCGCGTCCTCGACGATCTCGGCGGTCTCGACGCGTGATGGGCGATTACGCCCGAGGATCCGGAGGCCCGCCGCCACGTTGTCGCGGATCGACATCGTCGGGAACGGCGTGGGCCGCTGGAACACCATCCCGATGTGGCGCCGTACTTCGATGGGATTCACACCAGGCGCGTAGATGTCCTGACCGTCGAGCGTCACTGTGCCTGCCACGCGCGCGGTCGGAATGGTCTCGTGCATCCGGTTGAGACACCGCAACAGCGTGGACTTCCCGCAGCCGGATGGGCCGATGATGGCGGTGACTTCGCGGTCGCGAAACGCGATCGACGCGCCGCGCACGGCCGCGGTCTGTCCGAAGAATGCGCTCAGCTCATGCGTCGCGAGGTGAACGCGCTCGCTCGCCGCAGGGCCCGGCGCTCCCGCGCTGGACGCGGGGCGGGGAACACGCGGTCGCTCGATTTCAGTCGCCACCGCGGGCGAACCGGGATCGTGTGGCGAAGCGGGCTGCCAGACTGATGACAAGGACGATACCAATGAGAACGAGCGCGCCGGCCCACGCGAGCGCGTGCTGTTGCTCGTAGGGGCTGATCGCGAAGGTGAAGATCTGGAGCGGCAGCGCGGCGATCGGTTCGCCGAGCGACGTCGACCAGAACTGGTTGCCTAACACGGTGAACAGGAGGGGCGCCGTCTCCCCGGCGATGCGCGACACGGCCACCAGCGCCCCGGTGACGATCCCGGGCAGCGCGGTCCTCAACACGACGATGAGCGATGTGCGCCATCGTGAGTATCCAAGCGCCAGCGCGGCCTCGCGGAGCGACACCGGGACAATGCGAATCATCTCTTCCGTCGTTCGCGTCACGAGCGGGATCATCATGGCGCCAAGGGCGATGCCGCCTGCGAGTGCGGTGAACTTTCCCATCGGGCGCACGAGGAACTGCCACGCGAAGATCCCCATCACAATGGACGGCAGCCCGTTCAGCACGTCCGAGAGAAAGCGCACCACGTTCGCGAGCAGGGTTCCCCCGTTCTCGGCGAGGTACATCCCGGCACCGATGCCTATCGGAAGGCCGAACGCAGACGCTGCCAGGATCAGCACCAGCGTTCCGACGATCGCGTTCGCCATCCCGCCGCCTTCCTCGCCGGGCGGTTTCGGGAGCTCGGTGAAGAACGCCAGGTTGATGGATGAGGCGCCCTCGCGCACGAGGTGCGCGAGGATGAAGATCAGCGGCAGCGTCGCGACGACGGCCGCCACGCACATGACCCCGACCATGATGGCGTTCACCACGCGTCGGCGGCCGAGCGTTGTGCGCGTCCGTTCGGCCGCCGCACGTTGGCCCCCCGATGGGCGCCGGCGCGAACCGGCGCGGCCTATTCCCGAGCCTCGCTCTCGAGCAGCGCCGGGGCGCGGGGGCGTCATACGCGTGCCTCGCGCGAAACACGCCACACGAGCCACCTCGCAATCGCATTCACGATGAGCGTCACCGCGAACAGCACTGCACCAACCGCCATCAACGCGGAGAGGTGAAGGTCACCAGTCGCCTCGGCGAACTCGTTCGCGATGAGCGACGCCATCGTGTACCCCGGCGCGAAGAGCGAGGCGGAGATGTCGTGGACGTTACCGATCAGCATCGTCACCGCCATTGTCTCGCCGAGCGCGCGGCCGAGACCGAGGATGATGCCACCGACGATGCCGGACCTGGCGTACGGTACCACGGCGTCGGCAATCATCTCCCACTTGGTTGCGCCGAGCGCGAGCGCGGCTTCGCGTTGAGACCGCGGCACCGCCATGAGCACTTCGCGCGAGACCGCCGAGATGTACGGGAGTATCATGATGGCGAGAATGAGCCCCGCCGCGAGCATGCTCGGTCCGTACGCTGGTCCCTGGAAGAGCGGCAACCTCCCGATACCAGGGAGCCCGGCGAGGAACGGCATCACGTGCTGGCGCAGCAGCGGCAGCAGCACGAAGATCCCCCAGAGGCCGTAGACGACGCTCGGAATGGCGGCCAGCAAGTCGACGAGGAACGCGACCGGCTGCCGTAGCCACCCTGGCGCAAACTCGGAGAGGAAGATCGCCACCCCGAGCGCGAGCGGCGTCGCAATGACCAGGGCGACGATCGACGAAACGACCGTGCCGTAAATGGCCGGGGCCGCGCCGAACACGTTATGCGGGGGATCCCACTCACTGGACGTGAGGAATCCGAGGCCGAACGTCTTCAGCGCGGGCCACGCCGCCGTACCTACTTCGAGGGCAATGAAGACGAGCAAAAGGGGGATGCATAACGCGAACGCCTTGATCGTCCAGCGGTAGACGGTATCGCCGATCGCGGAACCTTCGATGCGAGCGGCGATACCCGTGTCGTCCGGCCGCGCGGTGACCAGCGGGCGCGACGCTTCACTCACGAGACCGTTCCCACCTGGATGGTCGACAGCCGATCCAGAAGCTGCTTACTCACCGACGCCGGAAGTGGCGCATAGTCGAGCGCCGCTGCCGATGCTTCGCCCTCGGTGAGCGCCCACTGCAGGAAGTCCACGAGCTTCGTGCCTTTCGTCGCATCGGCCTGCCGCTGATAGACGAGCAGCCACGTGAACGACGAGATCGGATACGCGTCTCCGCCTGGCGCGTTCACGATCGACACCCGGTAGTCCGTGTCGGGCGGCAGCTTCTCGACGGCTCCGGCTGCCGACGCGGTGATCGACTCGATCGTCGGGGCGACGAACTGGCCGGCGCTGTTTCTTACCTTCGCGGTAGGGAGCCGATTCTGATTCGCGTACGCAAGCTCGACGTAGCCAAGCGTGCCTGGCGTTTGCTTGATCTGCCCAGCGACCCCCTCGTTGCCCTTACCGCCCAATCCGACTGGCCACTTGAGCTCCTTCCCGCGGCCCGGCCCCGAGGCCCATGCCGGACTCACGGCTGCCAGATAGTCGGAGAAGATGAACGTCGTGCCACTGCCGTCGGAGCGGTGCACGACGAGAATGTCGCTCGCTGGCAGCGTCACGCCCTGGTTGAGCGCCGCGATCCGTCCGTCGTTCCACTTTGTGATCTTGCCGAGAAAGATGTCTGCGATCGCCTCACCCGTCAGGTTGAGCTGCTGAGAGATCTCGGGGACGTTATACGTGATGACGACCGCGCCGAGAACGGTGGGGATGTGCAGGATGGGCCCTCCCTTCGCCCGCGCCATCTCGTCATCGGTCATCGGCGCGTCCGAGGCGCCGAAGTCGACCGTACCCTCGGACAGTTGACGAATGCCGCCGCCGGAGCCGATCGACTGGTAGTTGATCCGGACTCCGGTTTTCGCGGCGTAGTCGGAAAACCACTTCTGGTAAATGGGCTGCGGGAACGTCGCGCCTGCTCCAGTAAGATCCACACCGCCGCTCGACGCCGGTGCCGAGCGCCCGGCCGCCGAGTCGTTCGCGTTTCCATCGCCGCTGCCGCAGGCGAGTGACGCCATCACGCCGGCGGTCGCCAGCGTCCACACGGTTGTTCGAATCACAGAATCCTCCACAACACGGAGTAATCGAACGTTCGCTGCTCGGCGCGCCGATCGGAGAGACAGGCCCGTAACGGACGTGTCACGTCTCGATCAGAACCCCGCGATGAGGTGCACAAAGAGCACTTTGCTGTCCGGCGCCGTGCTGCCGTCGCGGCCGGATCGGTTCTGGTAGTCGAGTGTGAGGGAGGTCCGGCCATTGAGCTCCCACTGCACACCCGCGATGTAGTTGCGCGCGTACGGTGCGGCATCGATGTCGGCCTCGATGTGGTCGGCCCGTAGTACGATCGCGATCGGCGGGCGGGGGGCCTCGCCGAGAAATGCCAACGGCCGCATCGTCGTGTGCACGGAGATCACGCGGCCGGTGCGGGTCGCGTTCGTTGGGCTGGCGTCCTGCGTCGTGTCGGCCGATTCGACGACGTCCCAACGCTGGGCGAAATGCGCGCCGAGGACGACCCTCGGCCCGCGAACCCCGATGAACAGGCCAGCGCGATCCTTTCGTAGTGCATCCGACACCGGCTGGACCGTGCCGAGACGACGCGCAAAGTCGCTCGCGCGGTCGCCCTTCGAGTACCATGGCGAGATCGTCAGCCCGTTGAGAAACCCGGCGCCATTCGCCAGCGGCGTCAGCGTTAGGCGCACCGCGTAGTCCTTGAAGCGATCGGTCTCGCGCGATGTGTAGCCCGGGCCGTTCGTGATCGTCGCGTAGACCTCGCCGCGCTTGTTGGGCAGCGTGAGCGCCACCGACCCGCCTGCGTCCGCTGACGCGAAGAAACCGTTCTGGTCCACGGCCACAGGTGCCAGGCCTCGCTGCCAGAACCGCTCTTCGTTCTCGATCACGACGGTTTGCAGGATCCCGAGTCGCACGCTCGCCTTGAACGCGTCCTCGGCGCCGCGAATGAAGTCGTATTGGCCGTAGGCGTACTTCGCGCGCACGGCCCATCCACGGTAGTACGCGTCGCGCGTGGTATCGCGCTGCTGATAGACGTCCGCTGTAACTCGCACGCCGAGGTGCTCGGCAGGCTTGGCGCGGAACGTCAGGTAGGCGCGATCGACCTCGAAGCGGTTGACGGACCGATTGCCTTTGAGTCCGCCGTATTGATAGTTGGCGAAGAGAACGCCGGAGAGCTCGATCGACGACGGCGCCTGACCCGAGAGCGACGTCGCTTGTGCGGTGCTGTCAGCGCGCGCGCGAACCGAGTCCTGCGCGACGAGTGTGGGTGATGTGAGCGCCAGTAGAGTGAGTCCGCGGCGCGACGCTTTGACGGGCCAGGGCAGTGATCTCATTGAGTAGTGGTCGGGTGTCATCCGCCGAGGCACACGCTCGGCCCGGGACACCGTTACACTACCGGAGTTTTGTAACGGACGTGCAACGCCCGTGTAACGCAGGCGTCCCACTGGCCCGCCTAACCGCGCGTGGATCTAGCTCGCGAGACGAATCGACCGTCCTCAAAGCCCATTCGCGAGCGACAGGAACTTGTATCGACCTCCGCGTTCGATGATCGGCCCGAACAGGCGCAAGCGGGTCGTGTCTCCGCTCGTCGGCGACGCCGAGTTCACGAAGCACGCACTCCAGAGCGTGTTGGCCCCTTCTCTGACAGGCGCCCCGGGGCAGGTGTGTCCCGCGTAGTCCAGTGAGTGGCCGCCGAACCGGCTCAGGAGGCGTGCTGCTCCCTTGTTGGTTGCCGCGCTGCGCTGCAGCCAGACGAGTTCGGGCGACTGGCGATATGGCGGGCGAACGTTCGGCGAGGATGGGTACACGAGGTAGCCGAATTCCTTGCGATTCACTACGAGCCGCGCAAGCGCGGTCGTGTCGCTTTGTTCGAGCGCTCGCACGAAGGCGGCAACGAGCGCGCCCGAGCTTGTGGCCCCGAACGAGAAGCCGCCTGGCGGCGGTTCGCCTGCGTCCTGCCGAAACCGGCGGAGCTCATCCTCGATCGGGCGTAAGCTGTCGACGACGTAGCCGGGACTCGATCGTATGACCGAGTCTCGGCGAGCCCGATCGCGTTCCGCAACATCGGCCGCGATGCTCGAGCCCTGGGACGCGCGATCTTCAAAGCGAAGCGTCGCTCCCTCACACGCGAAGAGGGGTGTCAGTCCGAGCGCGGCGAGAAATCGTCGGCGTCCCGACGGACGCGCCTGTCCCCGCGAGCCGAGAATCCCTCGTCGCACTCCGGATGACACCGTGATTGTCACTAGTTTCGCGCGTAGACGGTCCAGCCCTGCCACCACTTGGCGCCACCCGGTTCCGCCGCGCCGAGGTAAGGGGTGCCGGTGACCGCCGTGCCCGCCGCGGTAGCGAGCTTACCCGTGAAGGTGGTGAGACCGCCGGTCGCGCCTGGAGAGCCTGGTGGCGGCGTCCAGTCGAACGCAGCCGCGGTCGTACTACCATCCACCGCAGCGGGGAAGGCGGTGAACAAGGAGGCAAGCGTCGCGGTCGTGTTGTGCTCGATCGCGTTGCTCGCGAGATCGAACGCGTTCTGCGTGCTCGATCCGCCGCTCTGGAATGCCGCGTCCGACTGCGCGATGAAGACGTTCTTCACGGCGAGATCTGCCGTGGCAAGGTCCGGTGTCGCCGCGCTGCCGGCGCGCGCGAAGGTCTCCGTATCACGAAGGCTGATCGCGGCGCGCGGCCACCGTGCGACGATTCCGTTCACGTACCACCCGCCGACACCGCGCCGCAGCATCATGCCGACGCCGCCGCTCGAGCCGGAAGAGGCGACGTCCCCCGTCCCGATCAGAGTGAAGTTCGCGACAACCGGCGTGGTGAGCGGCGTCGAGTTGCGGCCTAACGTGCACCCCGCACCCTCACACCCGTCGTTCTCGATGCCCTGCGGATCGCTCGCCGGTGCGCCCGCGCCGCTGCGAATGTCCCCCGCCGCGAACGAGCGCGTCTGCAACGCGATCACGTTCTGGAGGCGGCCGCGGAAACCCTCGGACATGTCGAAGTGATCGTCCCCCGCGTCATACGAGACCAGGTTGGACGCGCTCACGGTGCCGCCGAACCATTCGAACGAATCGTCGAGGCCGGCGAGCGCCTGCAGGTTCGAGAGCTTCGTGCCGCTTCCCACCGCCGCGAAGGTAAACGAATTCAGCTCGGCGTTCTGCGACGGGGCGAACCCGGCGAACTCCACCCGCACGTATCGCAGCTCTCCGCTGTCGTCCGTGTCCGTGGTGCCGCCATTGTATTTCACGCTGTAGTTGGTCCCGCTCACGGGCGGCTGGCGCGTGTCCGTGTTCGTGCCTTCGAGCTCGATATCCACGCCCGTTCGGTTGATCGTGGCGTTCCCGACGATGATCAGTCCACCCCAATCACCCGACTTCCGCTGTCCCGCAGGCTGCGACGACGTGAATACGATGGGTTCCGCAGCCGACCCAACGGCATTGATCTTCGCGCCGCGAAGAATGAAGAGTGACGAGCCCAACGTGTTGAAGTCGCCAAGGACCTTCGTGCCGGCCTCGATCGTCAGCGTCGCCCCATTGAGGACGTGAATGAATCCCTTGAGCAGGTACGTGTTGTTCTTCGTCCAGGTGGTGCTGGCGATGATGTCCTGCGCGACCTCGATCGTCTGGCCCTGCGGTTGAAACGTCTTGACGGTCACGGTCGTGGACGGGTCGCTCTGAGCGGTCCCGCGAACCGCAACGACCCGGTACTGGTAGTCGGTGTTGGCCTCGAGCCCCGCGTCCTCGAAGTTGACGGGACCGGGCGCTGCCGGTGCCTGTGCGGTCCCGGCGTCCGTGAATGACGTGCTCCCTGCGCCTTCCGCGCGCTGGATAATGAAGCTGTTGTCGCCCGGGCGACTATTGAACGTCACGCGCACGCTGGTCGGGCCAGTCGCGGTGGCCTGCACGCCAAGGACCTGCGGTGGCCTCCCGTTACCGGTGGGTTCATCGTCGTCGCACGCGGCGACCAACGCCGCGGAGAGGAGCAGCGAGCTCGCTGCAAGCCTGCGCACGTGTACGCGCATCAGTCTCCTGTATCTCGTCTGGTTATCGTCGGGCGGCGGTTACCGCACCTGTGAGAACGGGTGCCGAGCTGAGTTGCTCGGCACCCGTCAAAGGAAATGCTGGTGTGTGCTCGCTTCGTCTCGGCGCGGTCACGGCCGTGTCACAACGCCCTCGGCGACAGACGTCAGGGACGCCAGACGAGCCCGGTCTGGAAGACGCGCCCGGTCTTCCAGTACTCGCGCGTCACATCACCCTGCGCCATCTCGTGCGGCGCATCGAGCACGTTGCGCGCGTCGAAGCGTCCGGAGAGCGAGCCGAAGATCGGGAACCGGAGCGAGAAGTCCAGTTGATTGCGCGGCCGCATGACGACATCGGGCAGCGGCGCATCCCCTGCGGCGTCGATGCGCTCGCCGACGCGATTGAAGAGCAGGGTAGCGCTCGTCGCCCCGCTCGCCGTGCTGTAGACGGCCCCGGCGTTCACGACGTACGGTGCCTGGCCGACCATCCGCCGCTCGCGGTTCGTCGCGGCCGCCTGCTGATCTCCCAGATCGATTTTCGAGCGCATGAACGTCGCGTTCGAGAAGACCGAGACGCCGCGAAGTCTGTCGCTCAGGAAACCAAGCCCTTTGCGAAGTTCCATCTCGACGCCGTAGTTCGTCGCCGCGTCGGCGTTCACGAACCCGATGAACCGCGACGACGCTCCGGCTGCGCGGTACACACGCTCGACTGGCGCGTCGAACCGCTTCGCGAACACGCCGACGCTGACGACCTCGGTCACGTCCGGGTACCATTCCCAGCGGATGTCGGCGTTCTGAATGCGCGTCCGCTCGAGCTGCGCGTTGCCTTCCAGGTCATCGCCATTCAGGACGTCGCGGCTCTTCACGGGGGCGAGCTCGCGATACTCGGGGCGCGCGAGCGTTCCGGTGTACGAGGCGCGCAACTGCTGCGACTCCGTCAACTTCACGTTCACCGCCGCCGCCGGCAGCACATCGGTCCAGAGCTTGTCGGCCTCGGCGGGCACACCGAGTGTGGACTGCGCCGCCACCGTGAGCGCATCGCGCTCGTAGCGCGCGCCGGCGATCACGCGAACGCGGTCACTCAGCTGCAACTCGCCCATGGCGTACCCCGCCGTTAGGCGGTCGTCGGCGGAGTACACGCCGCCCTGGCCAAGTGGGAAGATGTCGAAGACTGTCGCGTTGGCCTGACCGAATCGTCCGTCGAAGATCTGCTCCGGTCGGAGCTCACGCGTGTTCGTCGAGGCTCCCGGTCCAGCGATGGCATATGCGCGGGTGCCCGCGTCACGCGCCGTGGTGCGATACAGCCCCCCGACCTTGAGCGAATGCTGGCGACCGAACCCACCGAACATCAGCTGGTAGCTCACTCGTGCTTCGGCACCGGTCTCATCCAGTGCCGCGAACGTACGCACGGCACCCGCGTTCCCGGTGTTCAACCACCGCAGTACGGCGGGGCCGTCATCGTCGTCCTGCTCTACCACGTACACGAACTCGCTTCGGTCCGGCTCGTCGCGCGTCACTGCCGACACGTTCGCGCTCCAATCGATCCGATGCCGCTCGCCAACCTGATGCTCGGCGGCGAGCTGGTTCGATCGCACCGAGCGTTCTACGTACTGCATCCGGTCGATGCGCGCGTTGATCCCCTCGTTCTCGAAGCTGCCCGTCTCGCTCCGCGCGAGATCGTCGGCCGTGCGGGTGTATGTGTTGTTGAACATGACGCGCGTGTGCGCACCGAGCAGCGTGCTGAAGTTGGCGACGCCGCCCCAGAGCACGCTCGCGATCCCGGACTCACCGTCGAATCGGTCCGTCTCGATCGTGGATCCCGGGGTCGTCCCGCGATTCGCGAGCGCCCGGCGTTCCGAGACTCTCACGTCAGTGGATGCCGAGTACGTGCCCGACAGCAAGTATCCGATGCGCTGTCCGAGCACCGGATCGTTCCCACCCACCGAGATCGACGTCGACGAGTTCGGCCCCGCCGCCCTTCGATCGGGCGTCCACGCATTTCGGAAGCTCGAGACGAGCAGGTTCTTGTCGCCCTGGTTCAGGTTGATGGTCTGAAAGTTTCCGACCTGGTCGAAGAGCGCGGGGAGATCGCGGTTGTTCCCCACGTACGCGATCCGCTCACCACCCGCACGCGGCGCCGCGAGCACACGATCGCCGAACGATGCGCCATTCACGCCAAGCGTCAGCGAGTACACGGTCTGGCGTCGCGCCGGGAATTCACGCGTCCGGATGTCTACCTGCGCACCGCCGAAATCGCCGGATTGATCCGGCGTGAACGTCTTCGACGTCGTGATCGTCTGCAGGAGACCCGACGGGAAGAGGTCGAGCGGTACCACCCGCTTCTCGGGGTCGGGGCTCGGCATGCGCGTTCCGTTCAACTGCGTCGTCGTGTACCGCTCACCGAGACCGCGCACGAACACTGTGCCGCCGTCCTGTACTGTCACGCCGCTCACGCGCTGTACGGCCTGCGCCGCGTCGCTGTCGGGACTTCGCGAGATCTGCTCCGATGTGACGGCGTTGACGATCCCAGTGGCGGTGCGCTGCTGATCGAGCGCCTCGCTCACCGTCCCGCGCTCCGCCGCTGCCGTCACCTGCATGGTTTGAAGCTGCACGGTGGCCGGCTGCATGGTGATGTTCTGCTCGAGCGTCTGCCCGGCGTCGAGGAGAATGCCGGTAACGGTCTTGGGCGTGTAACCGAGCCGCCGCACCTGAACCGTGATGGTACCGGCCGGAATGTCGGCCACGGAGTAGCGCCCTTCGACGCCAGACATCGCGCCTAACGTCGTACCGACGATCTGCACCCCGGCGTCGGTAAGCCCCTGGCCGGTCGTCGCATCGATGACGCGTCCGACGATCCGGCCAACTGGCGGGCCGTCGGCTGCGGGTTCCTGGGCCCTGCTCGGTGTCGCGCTCGCGACGAAACCAACGAGGACCATATGAACGAAACGAACCCGCAATGCGAGCCCGCGAAGCCGACCATGTTTGCGCATGTCGCCTGGTAGGATGGGGTGGTGTCGGACCACTCGATCATCACGGTCGCGTTGTAACTGCGTCAGCGGCGTTTCGAAACGCACACGGACGCGCAACGAACGTGTCACGACGTAACGACGTCGTCCCGGCCAGGAAACTCCGCCCAGATGGTCGTTCCACGTCCCACCGTGCTCTCGGCGCGAACGCGGCCACCGTGTGCCTCGACGAGGTGTTTCACGATGGCGAGCCCGAGCCCTGTGCCACCCTCTGAGCGGGAGCGGCCAGCGTCGACCCGATAGAAGCGCTCGAAGATGCGCGGCAGGTGCTCCGGCGAAATCCCGATCCCGGTGTCCGTCACCCCGACGGCCACGCCGTCTGCGACGCGCCGCGTGAACACTGAGACGAATCCCTCGGCCGTGTGGCGCACCGCGTTGTCCACGAGGTTCGTCAGCACCTGCCGCAGTGCCGTCGGGTCGGCCCACACCGTTGTCGCGTCGGCGGCGATCTCCTGACGGAGCTCGATCGGCTTCCCGCCTCGCAGCTGTTCCGCGGCGGCCAGCGCTTCAGTCGCCACGGCGCTCACGTCGACGCCCGCGGGCTTCGGCGTCCACCCTCCCGACTCGATTCGGGAAAGGTCGAGCAGGTCGTCCACGAGACGCTGCATTCGCTGCGCACTCGCGAGCACCGTCGCGGCGAAATGCCGACGCTGTTCGGCGGGCAGCGAATCATCGAGCAACGTCTCCGCAAACCCGCCGATGACCGTGAGCGGCGTCCTGAGCTCGTGCGAGACGTTCGCTACGAAGTCTCGTCGCACCGCCTCGAGGCGCCGCACGGGCGTCAGGTCGAACAACGCGACCACCGCGCCACCTTCGGGAAGCGGACGGGCCGTCAGTGACAGTTCGCGTCCGCCAAGCTGTACTTCACGCGCGTCGACGACTTGGCCGGCGAGCGCGAAACCGACGGCTTCCCGGACACTGCGTTCTCGCGGGAGGTTCGTGGTAGGGAACGGAACCGCGTCCTTCAGCCCGAGCAGGTGCCGAGCGCGCTCGTTCACCTTGACGACCTGTTGCCGCGCGTCGATCGCGATGACGCCCTCGTTGAGTGATTCCGTGACTGCAACGAGTCGCCCTTCTTCCGCCTCGAGCGCCGCCATTCGACTCGTCAGCTGCTCGGCCAGCCGATTCACCGCGCTCGCGAGCTCGCCCACTTCGCCAGGCGCCGCGAGCGACGGCCGTCGCGTGAGTTCCCCCGCCGCCAGTGCCCGCGTCACGTCCCGAAGCTCGACCACCGGGCGCGCGACCGATCGGGAGAACAGCCACGCCAGAACGCACGCGAGCGCCAGCGCAAGCATCGCAGCAATGAGGACGTCGGCGCGCGCCCGAGAGAACAACGCCTGGATGGCGGCCCCACTCACGGACACCCGCGCGTATCCGCTGCCCGCGCGCACTGCCGCATACAACTCCTCATCGCCGGCTGAGGGGCTCACCCGGCGAACGATCCCGTGACCGCTACGGAGGGCATCCTGGACCTCCGGTCGCGTTAGGTGATTCTCGAGCCCCTCGAGGGCTGGCGAGTCGAACTCCGAGTCGCCGACCACGCGACCCGAGGAATCAATGAGTGTCACACGGTGTCCGAGAGCGCCTCCGGCGGCGTTCGCGAAAGAATCGATCGCCAGGCCCGAGTGCCACTGCGCGGCGACGAGCCGCGCTTCGCGCACCAACTGGTCCGAGATCTCGTCGTAGAACCGGCGACGCAGCCGCCCGTCGAGGATGGCGACAACGAGCGTGACGAGCACGCCCACGATCAGCAGCGATCCGATGAGGAGCCGCTGCGTCAGCCTCACGGCGCAGTGCTCACGCGGGGCAGGGCCATACCCCCACCGCGACGGCAGTCACGCGCTGCGCGACTGTCCTGGCGCGCGGAGGCGATACCCGAACCCGCGAACGGTCTCGATCAGGTCGCCCGCGGCGCCGAGCTTCGTGCGGAGTCGCTGGACGTGCATGTCGACCGTGCGAGTCTGAATGTCGGGCGCCGCTTCCCATACGGTCTCGAGCAGATGGCCGCGCGCCTGAACCCGGCCGCGACGCTCGGCGAGCGTGACCAGGAGGCGGTATTCCGTGGGCGTAAGCTCCACGTACACCCCGTCCACGGCGACATGGTGGGCCGCGCGATCGATCTGCAGGGGCCCAATCCGCAACACGTCCGCCTCCGCCTGCGGTGATTGCGCCACCCGGCGAAGGATCGCGCCGACGCGTAATACGAGCTCCTGCGGGCTGAACGGCTTCGTGAGATAGTCGTCGGCGCCCAGGGAGAGGCCGCGGATGCGGTCCTGCTCCTCCTTCCGCGCGGTCAGCATGAGGACCGCGACATCGCGAGTGGCGTCCTCGGCTCGGAGCTGCTCGAGCACCTCGTACCCGGACATCGCCGGGAGCATGAGGTCGAGCACGATGAGTGCGGGATGCTCCTGGCGCGTCTGCGCCAGAGCGTCGACCCCGTTGGCGACAGTCGACACGCGATAGCCGGCTCTCACCAGATGGAACGACACGAGCGCGGCGATGTCCGGCTCGTCTTCCACGACGAGCAGACGCTCCCCATTCCCGACGACTGGCGTCGTCACGGGTGGCGGGCCCGCAACCGGTGCTGGATCTTCGCGACGATCATCTCGATGGCCACGGCGTTATGCCCCCCGCGCGGCACGATCACGTCCGCGTAGCGTTTGCTCGGTTCGACGAACTGCAGATGCATCGGGTGGACGGTCTCGAGGTATTGCGCGATCACTTCGTCCAGCGCGCGGCCACGCTTGTTGACGTCGCGCCGCAGGCGCCGGATCAGACGGATGTCGGCATCGGCATCGACGAACACTTTCACGTCGCACAGCGCACGCACCCGTTCGTCTACGAAGAGGAGGATGCCATCGACCACGAGCACGTCAGCCGGCTCCACCCGTTGCGTTCGCGCACTCCGCGTATGGGTCACGAAGTCGTACACTGGTTTGTTCACGGCGCGCCCTACGCAGAGCTCGCTGACATGCTCGACCAGCAGCTCTGTATCGAACGCGTCCGGATGATCCCAATTCACGCGCTTCCGCTCCTCCATCGGGAGGTGAGCGTGATTGCGGTAGTACGCATCCATGTCGAGGAACGCGACCGACGACCGCGAGAGCGCCTCCGCCACTCGGCGGGCGACCGTCGATTTCCCGGATCCCGAGCCGCCGGCAATGCCGATCACGAGCGGTTTGGCACCGTCGCCATTGTCGCGGTCGGCGCTGGCACTCGCCTGTAACGTGTGCGTCCCCGTATCGGAAAGAGAAGCGGGGACAGCGTCACGGTTCTGTATCGGCTGAGCGCCGCCCGGTACTGCGGCGCCGGTATCCGAAGTCGAGGGGGCGGAGTCGCTCGCCATCGACCCAAGCTTGCCGGACGTACCGGGTTCGTCAATCGTCGCGGCATTCCCCGCGGGCGCATTGATTCAATCGAGCCGGGCGGTGGAGTAGCTTTCCGCCATGCCACGCACCGTCATCGGCTTCGGCCGCATTGCAGCGCTGGGGCTACTCGGCGCGGCAGCGATGTCATGTACCCGCGCGCGCCTGGCGCCGCGCGCTGTCGAGGCGACCGAGATCGTGGTCGCCGCGACGACGGACGTGCACGGTCGGATGACCGGCTGGGACTACTATGCCGGGACGGCGGACACGACCCGAGGGCTGGCGCGCGCCGCGACGATCGTCGACTCGGTGCGCGCGGCGAACCCGGACCGCGTCGTGCTGGTGGATGCGGGTGATCTCCTGCAAGGCAACCCGCTCGCGTTCGTTGCCGCGCGTGTCGATTCGGCTCGGCCGAACCCGATCATCGCGGCCATGAACGTGATGCGCTACGACGCCGCGGCGATCGGCAATCACGAGTTCAACTACGGGCTCGTGACGCTCGGCCGCGCGATCGATGAGGCATCGTTCCCGTTCCTGGCCGCGAACGCGTATCACGCGAACGGAACGCGGGCGTATCCGGCATACCGCATCGTGCGCCGTGGAAACGTGCAGGTTGGCATCGTCGGCGCCACGAACCCCGGCGCGATGATCTGGGACCGCGAGAACCTTCGCGGCCGCGTCGTCATTCGTGACATCGTGCCCGAGGTCAAGCGCGCGGTCGACGAGGCTCGAGGCAAAGGCGCCGACGTGATCATTGTGACGATGCATTCCGGTCTCGCCGAACCCGCGAGCTACGATACCGTCACCACTGGCGTCCCCAGCGAGAACGTCGCCGCGCGCGTCGCCCGGGAGGTGTCGGGCGTCGATCTCATCGTGTTCGGTCACTCGCATCAGGAGCATCCGGACACGAGTATCGGTACCACGCGGCTCTTGCAGCCGAAGAACTGGGCGACGAGCGTGGGGCTCGCGCACCTGACGCTCGAGCGGAGCAACGGCCGTTGGCGGGTCACGAACAGCCGGGGCGAAACGGTGAGCGCGGCGGGTCACGTGGAACATCCGGCCGTAATGCAGGCCGTCGCGGCCGCACATGCGTCAACGATCGCGTACGTCAATCGGTCGGTGGGCACGACGCCGGTCGCCTGGCGAGCCGATTCAGCGCGTGTGCGTGACACGCCTCTCGTTGACTTCATGCTCGAGGTCCAGCGGCGAGCGGCGGGAGCGGACCTCGCGGCCACGGCGGCATTCTCACTCGATGCGTCGCTCGATGCCGGCCCGATCACGGTGGCGGAGATTGCCCGTCTCTACCCGTACGAGAACACGCTGCGCGCGGTCCGCATCACGGGCCGACAGCTTCGGGACTTTCTGGAATACAGCGCGCGATACTTCCGCACGTTCGCCGGCGATACGGGCCAGTCGATCCCACTCATCGATTCCGCCGTCCCGGGGTACACGTACGACATCATCGCGGGCGCGGACTATGTCCTCGATGTGTCGCGCCCGCGCGGTTCCCGCGTCGCATCGCTCGCCGTCAACGGAAAGCCGGTGACCGACACCGACACATTCACACTGGCGCTGAACAACTACCGGCAGAGTGGCGGCGGCGGGTACGCGATGCTGCACGACGCACCAGTCGTGTACGATCGACAGGAGGAGATCCGGCAGCTGCTCATCGACGAGGTGACTCGCCGCCGAACGATCGCGCCGGACGAGTACTTTCGGCAGAACTGGCGGCTCGAACCCGCGGGCGCCGTCGCGGCCGCGTACGAGGCCATGCGCCGCAACGTCACGGAACGCGCGGGTGGCCCCGTGCGGACGCCCCCGGCTGGGGTGCCGCGGCCGGGTCCGACCCCGCTCCCGGCGCCCGGCGGACGGACGCTCCGAGTGATCGCGACGAACGATTTCCATGGGGCGTTCGAGCCGCGTGCCGACAGCGCGGGCGTTCGACGCGGCGGGGCCGCGCACGTCGCCTCGGTGATCGCGCGCGCGCGCGACGAATGCGCGGCACGCGGGAACTGCGAGAGCGTGCTGCTCGACGGCGGCGACATGTTCCAGGGCTCGGTGGCGTCGAACCGCACGTTCGGCGGCGCGGTGGTGGAACTGTACAATGCGCTCGGGTATGCGGCCGCCGCGCTCGGGAATCACGAATGGGACTGGGGACGCGACTCCCTCCGCGCGCGCATGCGCGACGCGCGCTATCCGATCCTCGGCGTCAACGTGCAGTTCGCTGACGGGCGTGACGTACCCTGGGTCCCGGACGACACGTTACTCACCGTGGGAGCGCTGAAGGTCGGCGTTATTGGCGTCACAACGGTGGAGACGCCGCGGACGACGATGGCGTCGAACGTGGCGGACCTGCGCTTCCCCGATCCGGCTCCGCTCGTGAGCGAGCGGGCCCGCGCCCTCCGCGCCGGTGGCGCTGACGCGGTCGTGGTGGTCGCGCACGCGGGCGCGTTCTGCCGGCGCAATGCGGGCGACGAACGTGGGTGTAACGGCGAGATCATCCGGCTTGCCCAGGGGCTCACCGAGCGAGTCGATGCGATCGTCGCCGGACACACCCATTCCATGGTCGAGACACACGTGAACGGCATTCCCATCGTGCAATCGTGGTCGCACGGCCGAGCGGTCGGGGTCATCGATATACCGTTAGGCGGAGGCGACGCACCCGTGAGCCTCCGGTTCGTGCGCGCCGACTCGGTCGCACCCCACCCCGCGGTCGACTCCCTCGTTCAGCGCGTGCTCTCGGTGGTCGCCCGGGAGATGGCGCAACCCATTGCGCAGATCGCCGCGCCACTCCGCAGGTCCGGGCGTGAACATGCGCTCGGCCACCTCATCGCCGACGCGCAGCGTGCCGCCGGGAAGGCTGATTTCGCGGTGATGAACAACGGCGGCATTCGCGCCGACCTCGGGGCGGGGCAGGCGACGTACGGCAGCTTCTTCGAGATCCACCCGTTCGGAAACACGCTCCACCGGCTGACCGTTCGGGGACGCGACCTCCGCGCGTACCTGGAACGGCTCGTCGGCCGCGAGACGTTGAACGCCCACATCAGTGGCGCTACCGTCGTCTACGCTCCGGCGAAGCCCGCGGGGGCGCGTCTCGTATCGGTGCGGATGGCCGACGGGCGCCCGCTCCGGGACGACGCGATGTACACGATGGTGCTCAGTAATTTCCTCCTGAGCGGCGGGGACGGCCTGGGGCTGGGCGCGGAGGCGGTGAAGAACGAATCCGTGCCCGGCACGGACCTCGACGCGCTCATCGCCTACGTGCGCACGCAACCACAACCGCTTCGCGTACCGTTCGAGCCGCGACTCGTTGCGGCACTTCCCTGAACACCGACACATGCGCGTATACGTGAACGCCGTCGCGCTCGACCTGCCCGACGGGTCGACGGCCCTGGACGCCGTGCGGGCCTGGAATGCACCGGCGGCCGACGCCGTCGCCGCCGGAGAAAAGGTGTTGGCAGACAGCCGGGGCCTCCCGGCGTCGCCCGACACGCCGCTTCACGGCGGCGCGATCTTCCGCGTCTTGCCGGCGCGTCGCCGGCACGATGCCGATGAGCCGAGCGATTGACGCACGATGGCGCCACATCCCGACCGATCGATACTCCGCAGGCTGCCGAAGGCGGAGTTGCACTGTCATCTGGACGGCTCCGTGCGCCCCGAGACGCTGCTCGAGCTCGGGCGCGAGCATCGCGTGCCGATGCCGGCCGACGACGTCGAAGCGCTCCGCGACTATATGATCGTCCGCGACGCCCGGAACCTCGAAGACTACCTCACGCGCTTCGACATCACCCTGTCGGTCATGCAAACGGCCGACTCGCTGGAGCGCATCGCGTACGAGCTGGCCGAGGATGCCGCCGCCGAGGGCGTGCGGTACATCGAGATGCGGTACTCGCCCGTACTCAACACGCGCCACGATCTTTCGTTAGGCGAGGCCGTCGAAGCTCCCCTGCGGGGTATCGAGCGCGCGCGTCGGGACCACGGGATCGTCTCGCGGCTCATCATCTGTGCGCTCCGGAACCTGCCGCCTGGCATCTCGCTCGAGTTGGCACGGCTCGCGGTTGCGTACCGGGACCGCGGCGTGGTGGGTTTCGACCTCGCTGGCGGTGAGCGGGGACATCCGGCGTCGGACCACGCCGTGGCATTCGCGCACGCCCAGGAGCACGGCCTCCGCTGCACGTGCCACGCGGGTGAAGGGGCAGGGGCCGACTCCGTTCGGGAAGCGGTTCACGTGTGTGGCGCCCATCGGATCGGGCACGCGACGCGGCTGTTCGAGGATCCGGCACTGGTCGATCACGTGAACGCAGAGCGCATCGCGTTGGAGATCTGCCTCACGAGTAACGTGCAGACGCGCGCCGCGGCGTCCTATGAGTCCCATCCGCTTCGCCAGTATTTCGACGCCGGCCTCAACGTCGTGCTGAACACCGACAATCGGCTCATGAGCGGCACGACCCTCACCGACGAGTACGTGCACGCCGCGGATCAATTGAACTTCTCGTTCGACGAGCTCGCGACCATCGCGATGAACGGATTCGAGAGCGCGTTCCTACCGCCCGGGGAACGCGCGCGCCTCGTCGTGGCCGCGTCGGCGGACATCGCGGCACTGAAGGGGGCGCCGGCGTGACGGCGGGTGATGACAATGGCTACGGGAAGGCGGCTGCCGCCCGGGCGGCAGCCGTCATCGCTGCACGGATCGGCGACGACCAGCCGGTCGTGGGGCTCGTCCTCGGCTCCGGCCTCGCCGGGCTTGCCGATCGTTTCGAGGACGCGCGCCGGGTATCATATGCCGATGTTCCCGGCTTTCCGACCACCAGCGTCGTAGGACATCCGGGCTTTCTCGTGAGCGGAACGCTCGCGGGTCGTCGTGCCATTGCACTCGCCGGACGCTTCCACATGTACGAGGGCCACTCGGCGAGCGTGGCGGCTTTCCCGGTGCGGGTGCTCGCGGCGCTAGGCGTCGGCACGCTCTTCGTGTCGAACGCGGCGGGCGGTATTCGCCGCACCTTTCGTCCGGGTGACCTCATGGTCATCGCCGACCACGTGAACCTCACCGGGCGTAACCCGCTCCTCGGCGCGGTCGAACCGGGCGACACGCGCTTCCCCGACATGTCCGCGCCGTATGATCCCGTGCTCCGCGCCGCGCTGCACCGAGCGGGCAAGCGCTCAGGGGTGCCGCTCGCCGACGGCGTCTACGGCTGGTCGTTAGGCCCGGCGTACGAGACCCCCGCCGAGGTCCGCATGTTCGAGCGATTTGGTCTCGATGCGGTGGGCATGTCCACGGTACCCGAAGTCATCGCGGCCCGGGCGGCCGGCATTCGCGTGGCCGGCCTCAGCTGCGTGACGAATCTCGCCTCCGGCATCACCGCCGATCCTGTGCACCACGACGATGTCCTTGCCGTGACCCGCGCGGTTGCTGGCAGGTTCGAGGCGGTCGTGATGGAATGGGTGAAGGAGCTGTAGCTCCTGTCATTCGGATTCTTCTGCGGAATCCGCGGAATCCGCGTTTGGTCTTCTTCCTCATCCCGGTAGAGGGACCTGTAGAGGGACCAGCCCCTCTACCGGAAATACCGACGATTTCCTCGCTGCGCTCGGAATGACGTCGTCTCGCGCTTCGCCTACCTGCCCGCTCGCGTCGCGGACGCCGGCAGTGACCTCACTCGCTGCTTGAACGACTGGAAGCTCCGGCTGTCCTTCGTCAACCCGTTCAGAATCGCCGGATTGATCTTGGCGATCAGCGCTTCCGTCTCGCGAATCCGCTCCTCCTCGAGTGGGTGCGTGGAGAACCACGAGGTGACCGACGACGGGGACCGCTGCCGCTCGTCCAGGAGAATGCGGAACATCTCCGGTATGCCACGCGGGTCGATCCCGGCACGGACGACGTTCTTCACCGCCTCCTCGTCCGATTCACGTTCGGCGTCGCGGCTGAACTTCGCGAATACCAGACCGCCGCCGACGTTGATGGCCGCCGCAGCCGCCTGGTTGTTACACACGCTCGTGAGCACGCACGCGAGCGTCACGCCGATGTTGGCGCCCTGTGCCTTCTCCATCTGCTCCACCGAGTGCCGGCGGACCACGTGACCGATCTCGTGCCCGAGCACGCCCGCGAGCTGCGACATGGTCTGCGCTCGCTCGATCAGCCCGCGATTGACATAGATGTATCCACCAGGCACCGCGAACGCGTTCACTTCGGGCGCGTTCACTACGAAGAACTGCCAGTTGAGGTCGCGCTCATCGGCAAGCTTCGCGATGGAATCGCCGAGCACGTTGATGTATCGAACGACTTCCGGGTCCTGCACGATCGGCAGCTGGCTATTGATCTGCTGCGCGTACTCGGTCCCCATCTGAACTTCTTGCTGCGTAGAGATCGCGCATCCAGAGACGAGCGCTGCGGCGGCGAACCCTCCGAGGATACGTTGTATACGTTTCATCCTTCGCTCCTGACGTGGAAGTTGCCCCGCGGTATCGAAGGCAAGACGTATTCCAACCCGTACCGCATTGCAACCCGTTGCGATTACTTAGTTTAGCTCGCGATCTCCGCCGCAGAAAGGCACGTGAGCACACTGCACTGTTCACTATTGAGGGCACTCGGGCGGTCGAGGAACTGGTCAGTTCGCCCCTTCGCGTTGTCGGGGTACTGACGGCGCCCCAGCTACGCTCCAACCCCCGGGGCGTCGCGCTCCGCGATACGCTGGCCGATCGCGGGATCGACGTGCTGGAAGTTACTACGCCCGAGTTCGATAGCGCGGCCGATACGGATGCCCCACAGGGGATCCTCGCAATCGCGGAGATCCCGCGTCGCTCGCTCGAGATCGTTGCGCCGATCGGCCGCACTCGCATTCTCGTGCTCGATGGCGTCCAGGATCCCGGGAACGTCGGGACCATGGTGCGTACCGCGGCGGCGCTCGGCGCCGCGGCGACGGTCGCGCTCCCGGGCACCGTTGACCTGTGGAACGCGAAAGTCGTCCGTAGCGCAATGGGCGCTCACTTCCTGCACGCCGCTCTGCATGCCACGTGGGACGACCTCCGCGCGTTCCTGACGCGGACGGATACGTCGTTGTGGGCCGCTGACGCCCGCGGCACCGCCCTGGACGGCGCCGCCGCGCCCGAGCGGCTCGCTATCGCGGTCGGCAACGAAGGCGCTGGTCTTTCGCCGAACGTCCGCGATGCGGCGACGTCGCTGGTGTCCCTTCCGCTCGCGGCGGGCGTCGAATCACTGAACGTTGCCGTTGCTGCGGGCATTCTCCTTTACCAGCTTCGCCCGTGATGGTCTGGCCAGAGCTCGCCCTCGCGTTCGTCATCGGTGCCTGTGTGGGCTCGTTTCTCAATGTCTGCATCAGCCGCTGGCCCAATGACCTGTCGGTGATCTCACCGCGATCGCGATGCCCGAACTGCGAGCGGCCGATCGCTGCGCTCGAGAACGTCCCGATACTGAGCTGGCTCATGTTGCGCGGCCGATGCCGTGGCTGCGGCCTGCGGATCTCGGTGATGTACCCAGCCATCGAGCTCATCACCGCGCTCGGTTGGGTGGCCGCCTTTCTCGCGTTCGGTCCGACGTTCACCGGCGTGCGCGTGGCTGTCCTTGGGACGATCCTGCTCGGCATCGCCGTGACCGACGCCAAGCACTATCTCATCCCCGACGGCTTCACAGTATTCGGGCTCGTGTGGGTGTTCGTCACGGCGCTCGCGGGGACAATGCTGAACCATCAGTCGCCGTTCGCCGATCCGTACGACGCGATGATCGGCGCGTGTACCGGCGCCGGCGCGATCGCGATTGCCGGGTGGCTCGGCGAAGTCGCGCTCAAGCGCGAGGCGATGGGATTCGGTGACGTGACGCTGATGGCCGTGATCGGTGCGGCGGTCGGTCCCGGGCGCGCACTGCTTGTCGTGTTCGTCGGCGCCGTCGTTGGCGTCGTCGCGTTCCTCGGTATCGTGTATCCCATTGCACGGGTCCGGCGCACGACCAGCGCGCCGCAACTCGACCTCGCGCTCGGTGACGCACCGGTGGGCCTGCCCAACGTTCCGTTCGGCGTGTTCCTTGCGCCCGCCGCGCTCGCCACTTTGCTTTGGGGATATGACCTCATCGGCTGGTACACCAGCCGCATGGCAGGGTGACGACAGATCAAGCCGAGCGACCGACAGCGATCGTCACTGTCACCCCGCGGATCGGGTGCACGCACCCGCCCAGAGGGCGCTCGGCGGGCGAATGACGCGGGAATCGCTCGCATCACGTCGCCGTCTTCAAGCGCCGCCCGCATCCCCTGACGCTGACTCATGGCTCCCCGTTCCGACGGCGTGCTTGCGCGATTCGCGCGAGACCTGACTGCTGATGCTCGCGATGGCCGGCTCGAGCCGGTGCGATGTCGCACCGAGGAGATCTCGCGCGTCATCGATATTCTCCTCCGACACGGCAAGAACAATCCGGCGCTCGTGGGGCCGGCGGGCGTCGGCAAGACGGCCATCATCGAAGGGCTCGCGCAGCGACTCGCTGCTGGCGACGTTCCGCTCTCGCTCCGCGGCACTCGCATTCTTGCGGTCGATCACGTGTCGTTGCTGGCCGGGACGACGTACCGAGGGGATTACGAGGAACGCATCCGCCGACTCGTTGCCGAAACGAGTGCGTCACCCGACGTGATCCTGTTCATCGACGAACTGCACAACCTCATTGGCCAGGGCACGGCGCTCGGCGTCGCGATGGACGCGGGCAACATGCTCAAACCGGCGCTCGTCCGCGGTGACTTTCGCGTCATCGGTGCAACGACGAATGACGAATACGAGCGGTGGGTGTGCGGCGATCCCGCACTGGAGCGGCGCTTCCAACGCGTGCTTGTCCGCGAGCTGTCGGCGGACGAGACGCTCGACATCCTGCGCGCGCGGCTCGAGCGGCTTGAACGACATCACAACGTCGTCATCACCGACGCGGCGGTGCGCGCTGCCGTCGAGCTCACCGATCGCTACCAGACGGACCGCATGCGGCCGGACCGCGCGATCGATGCGCTCGACGAGGCATGTGCCCACGCGCATGCCATCGCGGTCTACTCCGACGCCGCGCAGTCGCTCATTCGGCGGCGTCGCACGCTGCTGAGCGGACGCCCCGAGCGTCCGGGGGAGCGCGCCGCGGCACCGCGTGAGCAACCGCCGTACGAGCCGTCGCATCCCCATGATCTCGAGGACGACCCGATCGAGCGCATGGCGCGCGACGGGTTCGCGGCGCTCGAGCGTTTCGGCGCGGAGATCGAGGCGATGTTCGTACCGGCGAACGGCTCGCGCGAACCCGCGGCCGCGCCGTCCAACGGGGCGGCGACGACGTCGCCACCGCAGTCGGCGACGTCGGAGTCAGCGCCCGCGCGGGCCGAGCCGGCGACGCTCGCCGAGCTCGAGGCGGAACTGCATCGTGTGCTGGTGGAGGAGGGGGTCGTCGTGCGGGGCCATGATGTGGCCCGAGTCGTGAAGCTCGCTACCTCAAAGGACGTCACATGGACGGAGTGAAGCTCGTTAGGTCCGCGATGACGGCGGCGGCGTGGGCGTCGATCGTCGCCCTCGGTGCGTGCTCGCGCGATGCGGGCTCGCGTGCGGCGAATGGCCCATACGCAAAGGAAGTGGGCGAGGCAGTCCCGCGCATCGAGAAGGCCGTCGGGCTTCCGTTCAAGACTCCTCCCAAGGTCGAACGGCGATCGAAGGACGAGGTGCGCGAGTTTCTGACGCGCAAGTTCAACGAGTCGATGCCCGCGGCGGAGATCTCTGGAATCGAGCGAACGTATCGACGGTTCGGACTCATTCCCGACACGTTGCAGCTCCGGCCGTTCATGCTCGAGCTGCTGACCGAGCAGGTCGTCGGGTACTATGATCCGGCGACCAAGGTGCTCTACATCGTCGACGGCGCGCCGCCGGAGATGGTGAACGTCACGGTGACGCACGAGCTCATCCACGCCCTTCAGGACCAGTACATCAGCCTGGATTCCATTCAGAAGGTCACCGGCGACAACGACCGACAGGTCGCGGCCCAGGCGGTCCTCGAGGGGCAGGCGACGTTCGAGCAGGTGCAGGCGATGCTCGGCTCGAGCAACCTGGCCGCGGCGCTCCCGGGCGGGTGGGAGCGCGTGCGTGACATGATCCGCGAGTCGCAGAGCACGATGCCGGTGTTTGCGTCGGCGCCGATGATCATCCAGGAGACGCTCATCTTTCCGTACCTGAGCGGCGCCGAGTTCATGCGGCGGTTCGAGGAAATGAAGGCGGACTCGGTTCCGTTCGGCGACATGCCGGAGTCGACGGAGCAGGTCATTCACTCGGATGCGTACTTCGCCGCGCGCGACACCGTGACCCGCGTGACACTACCGGAGCTCTCGTCCGGTGCGCGTCTCGTGTACTCGAACAATCTCGGCGAGTTCGAGACGCGGCTCTTCCTCTACCAGCATCTGCAGGAGCAGAACTCGGCCATCCGTGGAGCCGCCGGCTGGGATGGTGACCGCTACGCGCTGTTCGAGCACAACGGAGGAGAAGGGATCGCGTGGCTCACGGTCTGGGATTCGAACATCGACGCTGCCGAGTTTCACGACCTGCTCGACACGGTGATCCTGAAGCGGTACCCGAACGTCAAGCCCAGGACAGCGACCGCCGAACAACGTGTCTACGAGGCCGGCGGTCGCACGCTGCAGTTGACGGCCACTGAAGTGCACGGCCGCCCGATCGTGCTCTACGTCGACGTACCGACCGGCGCGCCGGCGAACGTCATCGACCTGACGAAGGTGGCGTTGCGGTAGCTAGTCCGCCGGAACCGCCTCTGCCTCCGCGGCTGGCCGATCAGCCGTGGGCGGAGATTCCGGCGCGACGTGATCGGCGAGCGAGGGCTCCGGTGCCGGCAGCAGTGCGAGCCGCAGCACTTCGTCCATGGTCGAGACGAACGTGAAGGCCATGTTGGAGCGCACCTCCGGGGGCACGTCGCGCAGGTCCTTCTCGTTCCCCTTCGGCAGGAGGATCTCGCGCAGTCCGGCGCGGTAGGCTGCCAGCGTCTTCTCCTTCACGCCGCCGATCTCGAGGACCTTGCCGCGCAAGGTCACCTCGCCGGTCATCGCGACGTCGCGCCGGACGGGGCGCCGGCTCAACACGCTGGCGATCGCGAGCGTCACCGCGATGCCCGCGCTCGGCCCGTCCTTGGGGATGGCGCCGGCGGGGAAGTGAATGTGCAGATCGCTCTCACGGAACTCCTGCTCCGAGATCTCGAGCAGCTGTGCGCGCGAGCGAACGAACGAGAGCGCCGCGTCGACCGACTCGCGCATCACGTCGCCGAGCTGGCCTGTCACCGTTAGGCGGCCCGTGCCGGGCATGCGAAGCGCCTCGATCAGCATGAGGTCGCCGCCCGTGGACGTCCAGGCGAGGCCCGTGACGACGCCGATCTCCGGCTCCTTCTCGGCCTCCTCCATGGCGTACCGCGGCGCGCCGAGGATCTCTTCGACCTTGGCATTGTCGATGATCCACGCGCCTTCCTCGCCTTCGGCTTTCCGGCGTGCGCGCTTCCGCATGAGGGAGGCGACATTCCGCTCGAAGTTGCGAAGCCCTGCCTCACGCGAGTAACGGCCCGAGATGAAGCTGAGCACCTCGTCCGTGAACTGGATGTCCTTGTCCGTGATGCCGTGCTCCTCGAGCAGTCGCGGAAGCAGGTAGCGCCACGCGATCTCGACCTTCTCCTCGACCGTGTAACCGGCGATGCGGATGACCTCCATGCGGTCGCGAAGCGGCGCCGGGATGTCGAAGAGGTTGTTCGCCGTGCAGATGAACAAGCAGGACGACAGATCGAACGGCAAGTTGAGGTAATGATCGACGAACTCGTCGTTCTGCGACGGATCGAGCACTTCGAGCATGGCCGCCGTCGGATCTCCCGATGGTCCACCCGCCGACATCTTGTCGATCTCGTCGATCATGAGGACGGGATCCTTCACGCCGACGCGACGAAGCGCCTGGATGAGCAATCCCGGGAGCGCGCCCACGTAAGTGCGGCGGTGGCCCCGGATCTCGGCTTCATCGCGAACGCCGCCGACCGAGATGCGGTAGAACTCCCGTCCAATCGCCTTGGCGATCGCCTCGCCTAACGATGTCTTGCCCGTGCCCGGTGGTCCGACGAAGCACAGGATGGGGCCGTGCGGATCGCCGCCGCGGAGCTTCCGCACAGCGAGGAATTCGATGATGCGCTCCTTCGCCTCGAGCAACCCGTAGTGCCGCGTGTCGAGGGCCTCCTCCACTTTCTTGAGGGCGATCTCCTCATCTCCCGAGCGCTTGTGCCACGGGAGCGACAGGATCCAATCGAGGTACGTGCGAATGACCTGGTACTCGCTCGATGCCGGGGAGAGCATCCGGAGTCGCTCGGTCTCGCGACGGGCCTCCTGCCCGATCTTCTCGGGCAGTCGGGCTTCGTCGATCTTCTTGAGCGTCTCGAGAGCTTCCTTCTCGCCCGGGTCCGCCTCCCCGAGTTCGGCCTGAATGGCCCGCAGCTGCTGGCGCAGGTAGAATTCGCGCTGGTGTTGCTCGATCTTCACTTCGGTCTGTCGCTTCACGTCCTCCATGACGCGAGCGCGCGCGACCTCGCGCTCCAGCCGCGACAGGATGAAGCGAATACGCTGGCCGACGTCGAGGCGCTGCAGGACCTCGTCCTTGTCCGATATCCGGAAGTTCATGTTCGTGGCCGCGAGGTCGGCAAAGCGACCTGGATCGGACACGTTCATCTTGAGGATCTGCGGCACCTCGTCCGGAATGCGGTCGACGAGGTCGGCCAGCGTCTCGGCGGCCGAGACGACGCGTGCCACGAGGTCTTCGAGCTCAGCCGGTTCGGCTGGCGTTTCGCGAGCCGCCTTCACGGACGCAATCGCATAGGGCTGCGTCTGCTCGATCGACTCGACCGTGATGCGTCGGAGCCCCTGCAGGGTGATCTGTACCGTATCGCCCGGGAGGTTGATGCGCTCGTGCACGCGCGCGGCCACGCCGACGCGCCCGATGAACTTGCTCGGCTCCACGGGCTCGTCATGATCGCCGCTGGCGACCACGAGGGCCACGATCAGCCCGGGTTCTTCGTTGGCCCGCAGAAGCGCGAGGTTCTCGGGGGCTCCCATCTGTACCGCGATCGTTCCGAGCGGGTACACGATCGTCGAGCGCAGCGCCATGAGCGGCAGCGCCGGGGGGAGCTCGGACTTCAGGATCTCTTCTTTTCGCTGATTGCGGGCCATTGCGACGGCGCGGGGCGGAGGGCGAAACGGGAGGGTGAAAGCTAACAGGAAACGCTCACGATGAAAGCGGGCGGGTTGCTTCAACCCACGTTCCTGCCTACGTTTAACGGCTATGTTCGATGAGCTGTCAGAAAAACTCGAGGCGACGTTTGCGCGCCTGCGAGGTCGTGGTGTCCTCACCGACGCCGATATCAAGGAGGGCCTGCGCGAGGTGCGCCGGGTCCTGCTGGAAGCTGACGTCAACTTCCAACTGACGCGCGAGTTTCTCGAGCGTGTCGAAAAGAAAGCCGTCGGCGTGTCGCAGCTGCGCACGGTCTCGCCGGCGCAACAGCTCGTCAAGATCGTGCACGACGAGCTCGCGGCGATGCTCGGCGAGCGCCGCGAAGGACTGAAGCTCAGCTCCGTGCCGCCTACCGTCGTGATGATGGTCGGCCTGCAGGGGTCCGGAAAAACCACGACGGCGGCCAAGCTCGCCCGCCGGCTGAAGGGCGAGTCGCGTCCCACACGGCTCGTTGCCGCTGACGTCTACCGCCCGGCCGCCATCGACCAGCTCGAGACGCTCGGGGCACAGCTCGACATCCCCGTCTACGCGGACCGCAGCACCACGGACGTCGTCAAGATCGCGAAGCAAGGCATCGACCAGTCCCGGCGCGCGCGCGACCGCGTCGTGATCATCGATACCGCCGGCCGCCTCCAGATCGACGAGGAGATGATGAAGGAGCTCGTCCGGTTGAAGGACGCCGTTCGCCCGGACGAAATCCTGCTCGTCGCGGACGGCATGACCGGCCAGGAAGCGGTGCGGATCGCGCAGGGCTTCGATCAGGCGTTAGGCGTCACCGGGGTGATCCTGACGAAGCTCGACGGCGACGCGCGCGGCGGTGCTGCCCTGTCGATCTACGGCGTCACCAAGAAGCCCATCAAGTACATCGGCGTCGGCGAGAAGACGGACGCGCTCGAAGAGTTCCACCCCGAGCGCATGGCGGGCCGCATTCTCCAGATGGGCGACGTCGTATCGCTCGTGGAGAAGGCGCAGTCCGCGTTCGACGAAGATGAGGCGAAGAAGCTCGAGAAGAAGGTCCGCAAGGAAGGCATGGACCTGAACGACTTCCTTGCCGCGATGCGGCAGGTCCAGAAGCTCGGGCCGCTCGAGGGCATCCTGAAGATGCTGCCCGGCGTCAACTCGAAGATGCTCAAGCAGGCGAACCTCGACCCGAAGCGCATGAAGCACGTCGAGGCGATCGTCCTCTCGATGACGCCGGAAGAGCGCAAGAACCCCGCGCTCATCAACGGGTCGCGTCGGTCGCGCATCGCCAAGGGATCCGGTCGCCCGACGAACGAGGTGAACCGGTTGCTCGACCAGTTCAAGGACATGAAGAAGATGATGAAGAAAGCCTCGTCAGGCGACATGCGCATGCCGCCGGGCATGATGGGGATGCGCTAGCCGCAGGACGACCACGCTCGACCTGGGTGCGATCCGGAGCCGCCGGATTCGCGAGGAGCCCAGGTGCTCTACCACACGCCTCAGGAGACACGCACCATGGCAGTTCGCATTCGCCTTCGCCGCACCGGCCGCAAGAACGCGCCGACGTTCCGTATCGTCGTCGCCGAGTCCACGAGCCCGCGCGACGGCCGCTTCATCGAGATCATCGGCCAGTACTTCCCCCGACAGGGCGACACGGCCGTGCAGCTCAAGACCGATCGCGCCAACTACTGGCTGGACAACGGCGCGCTTCCCAGTGACACCGTGCGTTCGCTCCTGCGTAAGGCGGGGGTCCTCAAGGCCCGGCACGAAGCGCGGCTGGCGCGCAAGCTGAACTCGGCCGCCGTCCCGGTTCGCGAAGCCGACGCCACCGAGACCGCCGGCGGCACCGCGGAGTGACGTGACCGCGCCCGACCTGGCACTCGTCGGGCGCGTTCGAAGGGCACACGGCATTCGCGGCGAGCTCGTGATCGAGCCGCTGACCAACGCGCCGGACGCGGTCTTCGCGCCCGGCCGTCGCCTTTTGGCCGGTACCGTTGCCGGCGATCCCGCCCCGGACGAACGCACCCTCGTAATCGAAGAGAGCCGGCCCTTCAAGGGCGGTGGTTGGATCGTCGCCTTCGCAGGCATCGTGGATCGCAACGAAGCCGAGCGCTGGCGCGAGCGCTACCTCCTCGCACCACGTACCGAGTTGGATCCGATCGCGGAGGATGAGGTTTACCTGCACGATCTGCTCGGACTGGAGGTCGTGCTGCATGGGTCGGCCGAGCGCGTGGGTGAAGTCACCGACGTCTACGAGCTGCCGCACGGCGTGTTGCTCGACGTGCGCCGCGAGAAGGGCAGTGTACTCATCCCGTTCCGCAGTGAGGTCGTACAGCAGGTCGATCTCGACGCGCGGCGCCTGATCATCGATCCCCCAGCAGGGTTGCTCGAGTGAGAATCCACATCGTCACGATCTTCCCGGAGTTCTTCGTGACGCCGCTCTCGCTGAGCATTCCCGCGCGCGCAGCCGCGGCTGGTGCCGTGACCTATGACGTCATCGACCTTCGAAACTTCACCCACGACCGCCACCGTACGGTGGATGACTATCCGTATGGCGGCGGCGCCGGCATGGTGATGAAGCCCGACCCGTTCTTCGAGGCGGTCGAATCGCTCGACGTGAAAGGCCCGGTCGTTCTGCTGTCGCCACGCGGGCGGCGGTTCTCGCACGCCGACGCGGTGCGCTACGCGGAAAGCGAGACCCTCACGCTGCTCTGCGGACACTACAAGGACATCGACCAGCGCGTCGCCGACTTCCTCGCCACCGAAGAGGTCTCGCTCGGCGACTTCGTATTGAGCGGTGGTGAGCCCGCGGCGCTCGCCATCGTCGACGCCACGGTGCGCCTCCTGCCCGGCGCGATGTCGGACCTCGACAGCGCCCGGGGCGACTCGTTCTTCGATCAGCGCGGACTGAGCGCCCCGAGCTACACGCGGCCGCCATCGTACCGAGGCCACGACGTGCCCGAGGTCTTGCTGTCGGGCGATCACAAGCGCATCGCCGACTGGCGACGTGCGGAAGGGGAGCGCCTCACGCGCGACCGAGCAGCGCGGGAGCAGGACGCGCAACGCTCCCCGACGAGTGCTCCGGCCCAGCCAGCGGGGCGGAGCGAATGACGGCGGCGTCGATCCCTGGGCGCGGTAACGCGACAGACGCCATCCCGACCGTCGTGAGCTGGAGTGGTGGGAAGGACAGCGCGCTCGCGCTCCACGCGCTCCTCATGGACCCCACCGTGAACGTCTGCGGTCTGCTCACGACGATCACCGAGGAGTACGATCGCGTGAGCATGCACGGCGTCCGCGCGGAGCTCGTGGCGGAGCAAGCGTCAGCCGTCGGGCTCGAGCTGTTCACCGCGCGCATCCCGCCGCACTGCTCGAACGAGCGCTACGAAGCCGTCACGATCGCCGCGCTCGCCGGCCTCCGCGAGGCCGGGATTCGCGCGGTGGCGTTCGGGGATCTCTTTCTCGCGGATGTCCGTGCTTACCGGGAGCGCGTTGTCGCGGCCGCCAGACTCGAGCCGCTGTTCCCGATATGGGGGCGTCCGACCGCCGGGCTCGCTCGAGAGTTCATCGCCATGGGATTTCGTGCCGTGCTCGCCTGTGTCGATCCACGTCAACTCGACGTGTCACATTGCGGCGAGGAGTTCGATGCGACGCTGCTGGATGCATTTCCCGCGTCGGTAGATCCCTGCGGCGAACATGGGGAATTTCACACCTTTGTCTACGACGGACCGATGTTCGAGCGGTCCATTGCGCCTCGCGTTGGCGAAATGGTCGAGCGGGACGGCTTCGTCTTCCGCGACCTCTTGCCAGGTGACGTGGCGGGCGCAACTTCTGGTGACGTGCCGCGCGGTGGAATGTCCCATGCTTTATAGCTTGGGACCGAGCCCCATGCGAACCCGTATCGACCGACACTTGTCCCGAATGCGTCTCGCTGTTCTTCTCCTGATTCCTTTGGCCGGTTGCCTCGATGCGGCGACCGGGAACGTGGCGAACATGCCGGCACCGACAGCCTCGGTGCCGCGCAACGCCGAGATGCGGCGGGTGTTTTCGACGGGATTGACGGCCCCGACCGGGGAGCGGAAGTCGACCGCGTCCCGCACCTTCGCGCGCGGCCGAGTCGAGCTGAAGGTCCGCCGAGACAGCACGCTCGAGTACCACCTCAACATCTACAACCCGGGTCGCGACAATTTCACCGCGGCCCACGTTTATCGTGCCGAGCGCAACGGACGCTCGGGTCCGCCGGTCGTGACGCTTTTTTCCGGCGCCACGCTTCGCGACAAGTACATCCAAGTGCGCGGCACGGGTGTCCTCATCGAGCCGAGCGGCGGTGCGCTGCTCGACGAGCTGCGCGCGAACCCGGCGGGTTTCTACGTGTCACTGCGAACGACCCGCGAGCCGCAGGGCGCCCTCCGCGGCACCATCCAGTAGTCATTCCGAGCGTCGCCCCGCGACATTCTCAGTCACGGAACGGCCCGTCCCGACTCCCCCGCTCGGCTTCGCCGGGCACCCGCCCGATTCCCGACATCCGGCCGTTTCCGCCTCATCCGCGCCATCGCCGTTCCGACCGGGCGGCCACATCGCACCCGAGGCCCGCGAGCCGGTCGCGGCGTCCGCTCGATTGCTTCATCGCGCCACCGGGCAGGACGCAGAGGGCGCGGCAACGGCGGACGCGGAAAGGGCCGCGGAGAACACCCGCGCGCGCCTCCGGTCCGGCGCGCGCGGGCCGGTCGGAACAGCGACGGGCGCGGATGAGGCGAAAGCGGCCGGATCGTTGTCGGAATCGGAATCGGAGTTGGGAGTCGTGAGTCGGAAGTCGGGAACGACTTCCGCGGGGGCGAGCGTCCCGGGCGGCAGTCCCCCTTCAATTCTGGCTCGCGGCGCACGGCGGCCTAAATGCAGGGCAGTCACCGGCGGTTTCCGCTTCATCGGCGCCATCGCCGTTCCGACCGGCCTCGGTGCGCCGGACCGACACGCGCGGCCGTTAACGCTGCAGCGACCGGGTCCGGGATGACGGACCGACGGTTCCTCCCCTCATCGCCGAGTGCCAAGCGCGGCTAGCCAGACCGTCCCCGTCAGCTTATCTTGTGGGTCTGCCAAGCGAACCCTTTATCGGGCAAGGCCTTTCAGCCCAGAGCGTCATATGCACCCGTTCATCGAAACTCAAAAAGAGTGGCTCCGCACGAACGTCCCGCCATTCCGTCCCGGCGATACGCTGCGCGTCAACGTGCGCGTGAAGGAGGGCGACAAGGAGCGACTTCAGGCGTTCGAGGGCGTTTGTATTGCTCGCCGCGGAAGCGGCGTCAGTGAGAGCTTCACTGTCCGCAAGATCTCCAACGGCGTGGGCGTCGAACGCATCTTCCCGGTCCATAGCCCTATGCTGGCCGATATCTCCGTCGTGCGTCGCGGCCGCGTGCGTCGTGCGAAGCTCTACTACCTGCGTCACCTGACGGGGAAGGCGACCCGCATCCGCGAGAAGAAGGTTCGGGTTGCGGTTCCCGCTACCGAGGCCGCGACCTCGGAGAGCTGACCCGTGTCGGGACGTCGGCGCTCCCGATCATCGCGCCGACGCTGGAGCGTCATTGAGCGGGACCTGCGGCGCGAGCGCGGTCCTCTCATCGCCGGTGTCGACGAGGTCGGACGGGGCCCCCTGGCGGGCCCCGTCGTCGCTTGTGCCGTGATCATGCCGCCGGACGCGCGTGCCATCCGCGGCGTCGATGACTCCAAGGCACTCTCCGCAGCCGAACGCACGCGTCTCGCGTCGCTCATTCGCGGCCGAGCGCTCGCGATCGGGATCGGCGCCGCTTCGGTCCGCGAGATCGACCGGCTGAACATCTACCACGCGAGCACGCTCGCCATGCGCCGCGCACTCGGTCGCCTCGTCGTACCGCCGGACCACGTGCTCATCGACGGCAAGGCCATCCGCACGTTACCCATCCCGCACACCGCGGTGGTCCACGGCGACGCACGGTGTTTCTCCATCGCCTGCGCGTCCATCGTGGCGAAAGTCACGCGCGATCGCCTCATGCGACAGCTCGGCGAGCGGTACCCGGCGTACCGATGGGGACAGAACGCCGGGTACGCGACGGCCGACCATGTGGCGGGGCTGACCGCGGCTGGTCTGACACCGCATCACCGGCGAAGCTTCCTGCGTCCACGCCAGCTGTCGCTGGACCTCGACGCACCCATCGACCCCTCCGTGGACGCGACCGGTGACGCCGAGATCGACGTCGCGCTCGTCACTGACCTCGCCGACGTGCTCCCGCCGTACGCCCTGGCGTCGGACGGCTCCACCGCGACGCCGCCTAACGAGGAGCCACGGTCGGCCGACCTGTCGCGCGGTGCCTGACACCTCCGTCTTTCGCGCCGGCCTCCTTGACGGGCAGGTCGGTCTCATCACGGGTGGCGGTACCGGCATCGGCTTCGGGATCGCCGAGCTGCTCGCCGCGCTCGGCATGCACGTCGTGCTCGCGAGTCGCCGGGCCGATCACGTGGAGCCGGCAGCAGAGCGCATTCGCGCGAGTGGCGCTCGCGCGTCTGCGGTGACGCTCGACGTTCGCGATCCGGAACGCGTCCGTGACGTGTTCACGGACGTGGCGGACAGGCACGGGCGCCTCGATCTCCTGGTGAACAACGCGGCCGGCAACTTCTACGTGCCGTCGGAGTCGATGAGCCCGAATGCGTGGCGGAGCGTCGTCGAGATCGACCTGTTCGGGACCTTCTTCTGCGCCCAGGCTGCGCTCGCGCCTATGCGTGCGACCGGGGGCGGCTCGATCATCAACATCTCGATGACGCTCCACTACCGCGGCTGGCCGCAAATGGCCCATGCGACCGCCGCCAAGGGCGGGATCGACGCGCTGACGCGTACGCTCGCCGTCGAATGGGCGCCGTATCGCATCCGCGTCAACGCCGTCGCGCCCGGTCCGGTTCCCACGGAGGGCGTCCTGAAAGCGTTCGCTCGGCCACCCTCCGGTGCCGGCGACGTCTTCGCGGGCGCGCCGCAATCGGCCCCGCCACACGGTTCATCCCAGGCCTCGCCCGAGCCACCGACGCCGGACGCGCGTGCCGCCCACGACGCGGGAGCGTTGGACGCAATCGAGCGGCGCGCACGCCAGATCCCGCTCGGTCGGTGGGGAACCCCCGCCGACATCGCCGGTGCGGCGGCATTTCTCGCGTCACCGGCAGCGTCGTGGATCACGGGCGCGATTCTGGTGGTAGACGGCGGCGAATGGCTAGCGCGATCGGCCACCTAGCCAACTTTTTTCGCCGTTTGTGATGTGCGTCTCAGGCTTTTTTCGTTGCCTTTCGTTTTATTGCTCGTCGCCGGGGCTTCACTGTGCAGCGAGCCGTGATGCCAGTGTGACTCGTATCACATAACGTGCTCGGACGAACAGACTTTCGCTCCAACTGCACTCCGGTACGCTTTTCGCAATCCAGAGATCCTGTCGTGGTGGTGTCGAGACCTCTTGCTATTGGAGAGCAGCGATATGAAAGCAAATCTGCGGGCAGTTGGAGCGGTGATCCTTGGTTCGGTGGTCCTCGGCGCATGCGCGACCAAGGGCTTTGTCCGGACGTCGGTTCGTGACGAGCGTGCTGCGCGCATCGCCGCGGACAGCAGCCTCAGCAACCAGATCACCACGGAAGTCGGCAGCGTCCGTTCCGAGCTGACGACCGTGAAGAACGACGTCGCGAGCCTTCGCAACGACCTCGGCGCCCTGCGCACCGAGTTCGGTGCCAAGATCACCGCGATGGAGGAAGGGCTGAAGTTCGCGTTCCCGGTGAATTTCGCGTTTGACGATGCCACCGTTCGCGAGGCCGACAAGGCGGCGCTCGATCGCTTCGCGAGTGTCGTGGGCAAGTACTACTCGGGTTCCGTGATCACGATCGAGGGCTTCGCCGACCCGGCCGGCTCCACGCGGTACAACATGGAGCTGTCCAAGCGCCGCGCTGACGCGGTTGCGGCCTACCTCGCCGAGAAGGGCTTGAGCACGGCGAACGTCCGGACGGTTGGCTACGGCGAGAGCCGTCAGGTCAACACTGGCGCCGAGCGTGACGATCCGGGCGCCGAGGCGAACCGCCGCGTTGTGTTCGTCGTCGAGACGAGCGGTGCGGCTGCCGCCACCACCACGGCCGCGCTGCCTCAGTAACTGCAGGATTCAGCACGGCTTCGGAACCTGGATCACGAAGGGCCCCGGCGAAAGCCGGGGCCTTTTCGCGTTCCGGTCCCACCGAACGTGACCGTGCGGACAGAGTGCCCGATACAAGTAACCGCCCCTCGTTGCAGGTCGTCTCTGGAGGATGCTGTCGACGACACGGACGGGAAGTGCTGAGTGGCCGCGGCGTGCCTTTCTCCGGGCGACGCGGGGCGCTGCGCTGACGCTCTTCGTGGCCACGGCCGCGCAGGCCCAGGGCATCCACGACGCCGCCAAACGCTGCGTTACCGACCCTCCCGAACGCGCCCTTTCCGTCTGCCGCGATGCCCTCCGCGCGATGCCCGGCGACCTCACCGTCCGTCGGAGTCTCGCGGCCGCCTTGACCGCGCGCGGCGACACCCTGGCCGCTGTCGATGAGCTCCGCGAGATCACGCGACGCGACCCGTTCTCCGCGCAGGCACAACTCGATCTGGCAAGCGCGCTCGATCGTCTGGGACGAAGCGACGAGGCGCTGCGTGCGTATCGCCGCTACCTCGAGCTCGACCCGAACGAACCGCGGGCACACGAGCTGGTCGGGTGGCTCCTCCTGCAGAAAGGCCGGGCCGTCGATGCGCTGACCGAGTTCCGCGCGGCTCAACGTCTGGCACCGCAGCGGGGTGCGGCATACCACGGTGCGGGAATCGCCCTGGTCGCGTTAGGGCGGCGCGAGGAAGCGCTCCGTTCGCTCCAGGACGCGGCGCGGCTGTCGCCCGACGACGCGGCGGTTTGGGGGGAAACCGCCTTGACGTCGGCGGACCTCGGGCGCGACGCCGAGGCGCTGCAGGCGTGGGATCGAGCATTGCGGGCGGACCCGAGCTACTTCGACCGCCGCCCCGGGGAGCGAAAGCGGTGGGAGACGATTGCCGCGAAGGCCCCTGCGCGCGCCGTCATCACGCCGTCGCCTCCGCCGAACGCATCGGTCGCGAGGCAGACGCCCGGGCGTGAGGCACCGAGGCATGGCGCGTCCTCTCGTCCCGCGCCCGGCCTTATTCGCCGGACGGGCCCGGACGCGAGCGGTTCCGGGTTCATCATTACGACCGACGGACACGTGGTGACGAACCGACACGTCGTGAACGGGTGCCAGTCGGTCGGCGTTCGTGTGGACTCCACGGCGGCGTGGCGCGCAAAGGTCGTCGCGGTTCACCCGCGCGACGATCTGGCGGTGCTCCACGCCGATGGATCGTTCCAGCACGTCGCTGCATTCCGCGTCGGCCCGGGGATCCGGCCGGGGGACGACATCGTCGCCGTCGGCTTCCCGCTCGCGGGGCTGCTCGCCGATGAGCCGAGCGTCACGACCGGCTCCGTGAGTGCGCTCGCGGGGCTTTACAACGACCCGACGATTCTTCAGATGAGCGCTCCCGTACAGCAGGGGAGCAGCGGAGGCCCGCTGTTCGATGTAAGCGGGAACGTCGTTGGTGTGGTCGTCACGAAGCTCAACGCGCGCATCGTCGCCGAGGAGACGGGGGACATGCCGCAGAATGTGAACTTCGCCTTGAAGTCGGACGTGGCGCGGTCGTTCCTCGACGACCTCGCCATTCGCTACCACACTGCGCCATCGAGTACGCGCCTGGCCAACGCGGACGTGGGTGACGTCGGCCGTCGGGTGACCGTCATGGTGGAGTGTTATCGTTAGGCGCCCAGCGTGAAATAGAACGTTGCCCCTTGGCCCGGCTCCGCTTCCGCCCACAGCCGCCCGCCATGCCGCTCGACGATCCGGCGAACCGTCGCCAGCCCCACGCCAGTCCCTTCGTATCGCGGATCGTCGTGCAGACGCTCGAACGGGGTAAAGAGCTTGTCGGCGTATTGCATGTCGAACCCGACCCCGTTATCCGAAACGAAGAACGTCCGTGAGCCGTCGACGAGTCGGACTCCGAGCTCCACACGTGGTGCCGGAACGGCGCGCGTGAACTTGAACGCGTTCTCAATCAGGTTCCGCAGCGCGACGCGCATGAGTCGACCGTCGCCGCGAGCCGTCAGTCCACGCTGAACCACGCACTCGATCGACCGATCCGGCCCGAGACCACGGTGCAGATCCTGGCAGATCGCATGGCCGACTCCCGAGATGTCCACCGATTCGAATCGGACCTCCGCGCCACTCACCCGCGCGAGGCTCAGCAGCCCGTCGATCAGATCGCCCATCCGCTGCGTGTTCGCCCGGATGCGCCGAAGCGCGGCAACCCCGTCGGCGTCCAGGTGGTCCGCGTACTCTGCCAGCAGCAGGTGACTGAATCCGTCGATGGAGCGCAGCGGTGACCTCAGGTCGTGCGCCACGGACGCGCTGAAGGCGTCCAGCTCTTCGTTCTTGCGGTGGAGCTCCTTGACCGTGCCGTGCAGCTCTTCGGTCTGCGTTTCGAGCTCCGTCGCCTGTTCCTCGAGCTGTGACGCCTGCTCCTCGAGCTCGACTGCCTGTTCCTCCAGCTGTTCCTGTCGTTGTACCAGGCCAGATGCCTGCGCTAGAACTCTGCGGCGGAGCATGCCGTGCAATACGGCGAGGAGTGCCAACCCGACTAGCGCGACGCCCACGTTCAGGACTTGCAATCGCGTCGAACGAGCGGTCAGCGTCTGGTATTGCGCTTCCTCTTCGGCGGCGAGTTCCTCGAAATGGATGCGGATGTCGTCGAACAGCAGTTTCCCCGCGAGCTCGCCCTCCCCTAATTGCGTAATGCTCGCGTTCGCGCCAAGCCGGGCCCGCTCCTCGATTGCCGGAGTGGCGAACATCGAGTCCCAGCGCGCGATCGCGGCCGCAAACGCGAGTGCTCGGCGCTGCTGCGGAGGGTTCTCGACGGTTCGGCGCACCAGCGAGTCGAGCGTGGCGCGAAGCGGCTCGCGGGCGGCGAAGTCCGGCGCGAGCGAGGCGGAGTCGCCACTCAGAAGAAAGCCACGGACGCCGGATTCTCGATTGAGCGCGAGCAGCTGTGCACGTCGCGCCTTGCGAACGACCTCGCGACTCGCGAGCGCCGCCTGTTGCGCACGCACCTGCGCGAGCGCGACGGCGACGACCGTAACGGCAATGACAACGGTGGCGACCAGCGTACCCCAGAACGTGCGGCGGAGCAGGGGAACGACGGGGGAATCGGGCATCTCGTAGCGCGGTGGTCAGGGCGCCGGAAACTGAAAGCATCGGGCGTCGTTGTCGAGTGTTCGAGCCCCGTCCGCGCGGTGTCATGCGCGTACCTTGGCAAAATCCCTGCGGGTAGATTGGCCAGTCACTCCCTCGTGGATACTCGAGACCTCCAACCCGGCATAGATGCTCCGCGCAGTCACCACCGACGCTCGCAATCCCACGCACGAGGGCGTGCGCCATCCGCCCGATGAAGCGCCGTATTACGTCCCGACGCGCAACGAGGTGGACATCTTCGCGATGTGCCACGAGCGCGGGTTACCCGTGATGCTCAAGGGCCCGACCGGGTGCGGCAAGACGCGCTTCGTGGAGCACATGGCGTGGCGGCTGCAGCGCCCGCTCGTCACCGTCGCCTGTCACGACGACCTCTCGGCGAGCGATCTCACGGGGCGTTACCTGATTCGCGGCGGCGAGACGGTGTGGGTGGACGGCCCGCTGACCGTCGCAGCGCGCGCCGGCGCCATCTGCTACCTCGACGAGATCGTCGAGGCGCGGCAGGACACGGTGGTCGTCATCCACCCACTCACCGACGACCGCCGACTCCTGCCGATCGAGCGTACCGGTGAGCTGCTCGAGGCCGCGCCCGGGTTTCAGGTCGTGATCTCCTACAATCCCGGGTACCAGCACGCCATCAAGGATCTGAAGCCGAGCACGCGCCAGCGGTTCGTGGCGCTGGATTTCGACTTCCCGCCGCCCGCGATCGAGGCGACGATCGTCGCGCACGAGAGCGGTGTCGATGCGACCACGGCGCAGGCGCTCGTGAGACTCGGCGAGCGCGTGCGACGCCTGCGCGATCAGGGGCTGGCCGAGGCGCCGAGCACGCGACTTCTGGTCGCGACGGCGCGGCTCATCGCCGGAGGGATCCCGGCGCCTCAGGCGTGCCGAGCGGCCCTGGTCGGTCCGCTCACCGACGACCCGGACCTCGTGACGGCGATCTCCGACATCATCAACGCGACGCTCTAACGCGAGATGGCGAGGCGGCCTCTCGTCCGCACGCTGGGGAACGCCGCTCGGCGCTCGCTCGGCTCGATCGTCGAGCGCGCCGGGAGAGTGATTCAGGCCGGCCGTGCGTCGCTGCCGAGTGGCCGGCGGTCGGTCGTGCGGCTCGACGACGTGCGCCGGCGGCTGGAGCTTCTCGTGACTGCCGTCTACGACCGTCCAATCCCGATCGCAGCCGCGGAGCCACCGAAGCGCCGACGCGAGTCGCTCTGGGATCGACTTGTCGGCCCGCGGCATCTCAGGTCGCCTACCGTGTTGCCGTCGACGGACGGCGAACGCATTCAGCTGCCGCGCGAGATCGAGGCGACCGACGCGGAGAGCGCGGTAGCGTCGTATCGACTGCTGGCCGTACAGCAAGCGGAGCGAATCGCGCGTGGAACGCCGGCGCACCTCGATCCGGCGATGACGCCCCTCGAGCGCGACCTGTACCTCGCGCGGGAAGCCGCTGAGGTCGATGTGGCGATCGCGCGGAACGTCCCTGGCCTTCGTTTGGCGCTCGCTGCGGCGAGAGCGATGGCACTCGCGGCTCGGCCGCCGCTACCGGGCCTGACTGCCGTTGAGCGGGCGGTCGAGGGGATCGTCCAGCGCTTTCTGGCGAGCGACACTGCCGTCGGCCTAACGAGCGGGTCTTCGCGTGCGTCGCCGGCAGGCGTTGGTGGCACGGACTCGACCCCCGAAGCCTCGGTCGCCTGGGCGCGTGAACAAGCCGCATCGGTCGCCGCGCTCGGTGGCAAGTACCGCGGGCTCGCGCCCGTCTTTACGTGGGGCACCGTGAGGGTGCCGAGGGACGGCGCGCAACAACTGCGTCACGCGTACTCCCCGCCCACGTTGCGGGGCGGGAAATACGGCCTCGGTCGTATCGGTCGCGGGTCGGGGCAGGGGGGCAATCAGGCCAGTGAGTCGGGCGTGGAGGAGGGCACGACGGACCATACGCGGAAGCAGGGGAAGAGCGCGCCTGATACCAGAGGGAAAGAGCATACGGTGAGCGGCAGCGGCGGCAAGCCGACCGATCAGCGCCCGAAGGACGATGCGATGGAGCCGGAGTCGGACGGGCGAGAAGCGACCGAGGTGGTGAACGCCGGTGCCGCCGCGGCCGAGCGAGGGGCCGGCAGGCCTGGTGAGCGGGCGCGCACGCGTCGCCGGGTTCCGGAGCCGAAGGTGGTCGGGGACAGCGTCGAATATCCCGAATGGGATTGGCAGGCGGGCGATTATTCCGCCGGGGCAGTCGTTCACACACGTGAGCCCGATGTGAGCGACGACTCGTGGGGCACCGCCGTCCTCGCGAAGCACGGCCCGCTCGTTAGGCGCCTTCGCGACCGGTTCGAGCGGCTCCGCGCGCGGCGTGCCCGCCTCAATCAGCAGCGCGACGGCGACGAGCTCGACCTCGCCGCGTGTGTCCGGGCGATGGTGGATCAGCGGACCGGCCACGCGCCGGACGACCGGCTCTACCTCGCCGTGCGTCCGGCGCGTCGCGGGCTCGCGATCTGCCTGCTCATCGACATCAGCGGGTCCACTGACGAGTGGATCGACAACAGGCAGCGCGTGATCGACGTCGAGAAGGTCGCGTTGCTGCTGGCGAGCGAAGCCCTGGACGCGCTCGGCGACGCCTACGCGATCCTGACGTTCTCGGGGAAGGGACGGACGAACGTGCGCATGCGGACGATCAAGAGCTTCGAGGAATCGAACGGCGCGGTCATCCGACGCCGCATGGCCGCGCTCCAGCCGGAGGGATATACGCGCGCAGGCCCGGCGATTCGCCACGCCGCGGCGTTACTCGAGCGGCAACCCGCCGCACACCGGTTGCTTCTCCTCATCTCCGACGGCAAGCCGAACGACGTGGATGGGTACGAGGGGCTGTACGGCGTGGAAGATACGCGGCAGGCCATCAACGAGGCGCGCTCGCGCGGCGTGTACCCGTTCTGCCTCACGATCGATCGGCACGGGCAGGAGTACTTGAGTCGCATCTTCGGGGAAGCGGGTCATGCGGTACTCAGGAATCCGAGCCAGCTCCCGGTTGCCCTCGTGAAGGTGGTCAAGCATCTGCTCGCGTCGTAGCGCGGCGGCGCGGGGCGAGGCGGCCGTCACGAGTCGTCAGTCTAGTCATGAGCCGCGCGCTGCGGTGCCACCGGCGCCTGATTCGGCGTAAATTGCGGGCTGATCGCAGTGCGACCCGGTAGCTCAGCTGGTAGAGCAACGGACTTTTAATCCGTAGGTCCTGGGTTCGAGCCCCAGCCGGGTCATGCTGAACGCCGAGGGGGCACCCGCGCGTACGCTCGGGTGCCCCCTCGGTCGTTCGCCCTGAGTCAGCCAGAGTAGCAACGGTGGCGCTCAGGCCGGTGGCGCGCCACTCAGCGCGCGAACGATCTCGTCCACCGTCGCGCGGGCCGAGCGTCCGACGCCGATCAGCGTCGCGGACGCATAGCCGGTCCAATCGCCGTACCCCACGAGCCACAGCCTCGGCTCGCGCACCGACCGGGTCCCGCGCACCGCGATTCTCCCGTTAGGCTCGATGATCCCTGACGACGCGAGGTGACTTACCGCCGGGCGAAAGCCGGTCGCGAGCACGATGGCGTCCACCGCTGTCTCACGGCCATCGGGCCAGCGCACGCCGGACGGTGTGAGGGCAGTGAACATCGGGACGGCCGTCAGCGCTCCCCGATCCCGGGCACGGCGAACCGACTCCACCATCACGATGTCCCCGAGCGTGCGTGCCGGGGGCGCGGCGACACCCGCCGTGAGCGCCCGATATCGCGCCGTCGCTTCGCCGAAGAGGTATCGACCGTCAATCTCATCAGGAAGGAACGTCGGCGGACGCTGCGTCGCCCACGTGACCGACGCATGCTCGAACAGGTCCGCCACGATCTGTGCGCCGGAGTTCCCGCCGCCAACGACGACGATGCGCCCGTCCGCGAACGCGTCCGGCGAGCGATACGACGCCGAGTGGATGATGCGCCCGCGAAAGACGTCCTCACCATCGAAATGAGGCACGTTAGGCGCCGACCACGTCCCGCTCGCGCTCACCACCGCTCGAGCGCGCCAGGTACCCACGTCCGCTTCGACCGTCAGGTGATCGCCGTTCGCGTTGACCGCGCTCACGTGCGCCGGTCGAACCACCGGGACGGCATATCTCGCCTCGTAGTCGGCGAGGTAGGCGAGCGCTTCGTCGCGCGTTGGATAGTAGTCCGTACCGCCGGGCATGATGCGCCCCGGGAGCGAGCTCCATTGGGCCGGTGAGAACAGGCGGAGCGAGCGCCAGGTGTGCTGCCACGCGCCGCCGGGCAGCGTGCCGGCGTCGAGCACGACGTAGGACAGCGCGGTGCGTCGCAGATAATACGCGACCGCGAGCGCCGACTGCCCGCCGCCGACGATGACGACGTCGACCTCGGCCATTTCACGTCGGCCGTGCTGGTCGCGAGACATTGCGGTCGAGGACACGCGCGCATTCTAGCGCCGGAATCTCCAGCAGCAAACGGACGAGTCTGCCCGTGACGGTGGTCTCGCGGGGTCGTCGTGAATCACACATCACCACCGCGTGGTGATGCGTAGTAACCCGACAATGCCGATCTCGGTGTGAGCGTCCGCACGGCACCTCGAGTGTACGCACCTCACCGTTGCAGCTCGGCGATTGACGAACACTTGCGGTAGGCGGTGAGCGGGGAATCTTTCTCGTTCGCTCACGGCCATACAGGCTCTTCCGTTGCAACTACTGTTGGCTTCGTCGTGCCCACGGATCACCCCGCAGCACAACCCATAACGCCGTTCGCCGTCCCACGTCGCGTCACACCGGCGCGCACGGACGTCAACGCGTCGGACGTCGCGCTGAGCGCCTCCGACAAGTCGCGGAGCGAGCTCACGAGCACACAAGAGCGTGCGGAGTTCCTCGCACGGGCGAGTCGGCTCCTCGCGGAGTCGCTCGACTACGAGAGCATACTCCAGCAGGTCGCCGACGCTGCCGTTCCCGCACTGGCGGATTGGTGTGCGGTAGATGTCATCCATACCGATCGCGCGGAGGTGTGGCCGCCGACGGTCCGGCGCGTCGCCATTGCCGGACGCGACCTGGCGAAGCTGGCCTGGGCCAGGAAGCTCGGCGCACAGGTCGAGCGTGACTGGGATTCCCCGAACGGACTGCCGCAAGTCCTACGGACTGGGAGTTCCGCGTTCTTTCCCGTCCTCACCGAGGATGCGATCCGGAGCGCCGAGCTCTCAGAGCAGGAGAAGGCGATCTTCCTGCGGATCGGCCTCCATTCGGCGATCTGCGTCCCGCTCGTCGCGCGCGGGCGTACCTTCGGCGCGATCTCGCTCGCGATGGCGGAGTCGCACCGGCGATACGAGGCAGCAGATCTGGCGACGGCCGAGAATCTCGCGCTGCACGCCGCGATCGCGATCGATAACGCGCGACTCTATGCCGACGAGCGCGACGCTCGCCTCGCCGCCGAGCGGGCCGCGCGACGTCTCGCTCGACTTCAGACCATTACGGCCGCGCTCTCCTACGCTCGGACGCCGACGCAGGTCGGCGAAGTAGTGGTCGGGCACGCGATGGACGCCGTCGGCGCCACGGCCGCACTCGTCTACGCGGCCAGCGACGCCGGGGCGGTGCTCGATCTGGTCTGTTCCGCCGGACGAACGGGCCCGGCGCTGGAGGCCGCTCGCCGCATTTCCCTTCACGCCGACGCGCCGGTGGCCGATGCGCTCCGCTCGCGGTCCGCGGTGTTCGTATCGCACGGGCCGAATGTCGATACGGTGGCGAGCGGCGATGGCGAACCGCTCGGGCACGGGTTCACGACGGCGCTTCCCCTCATCGCCGATGACCGCGGCGTGGGCGCCGTCGCGTTCGATTTCCCGCCAGGTGCCATTCTCGGGTCGGATGAGCGGGCGTTACTGGCGGCGCTGTCCCACCAGTGCGCGCTCGCATTGGACCGAGCGAGGCTCTACGTCGCCGAGCTGAGGGCGAAGGATGCGATTGCCGCCGTGCAGCAGCGCCAGGCAGCCGTGCTCGAAGCGATCGCCGACGGCTTCGTCACGTTCGACCGCGAGTGGCGTTATGCGTACATCAACCGCGTCGCCTTGGAGCTCATTGGCCGCGCCGCCGACGAGATGCTCGGGCGGGTGCTGTGGGAGGTCCACCCCGGCCACGATGGCACGCCGTTCGCCCAGGCCCTGAGGCACTCGATGGACGCGCGTGTGCATTCGGCGGGTGAGACCTTCAGTAACGCGATGGGCCGCTGGATCGAGTACCGGGCGTATCCCACGGATGACGGGCTGTCGCTCGTGTTCCGCGACATCGACGAACGCCGCCGGCACGACGAGCGGCTGCGATTCCTGGCGGAAGCGAGCAATCTTCTGTCGTCGTCGCTCGACTACGAGACGACGCTGGCGAACGTCGCCGAGCTGGCGGTGCCGGCACTGGCGAGCAGCTGCGTCATCGACATCGTGGGCGAGGGCGACAAGCTCGAGCGCGTGGCGACGGTCTTCGACTCCCTGGAGCTGACGCAGCTCGTTGACGACATGCGGCGGCGTCACCCGATCACGGCCGAGACGCGTCACCCCGCGCTCGAGGTGCTCGCGACCGGCCAGACGATCTTCTATCCCGAGATCACGTCCGATCTGTTGCCGCTCGTGGTCGATGACCGCCCCGACTCGCTCGCCCTCGTGCAGCGATTGAGACCTACCTCGTGCGTCTTCGTGGCGCTGCGGGCTCGCGGCAAGACGTTAGGCGTGATGTCGCTCTCGACGGCGGCCACGCGGCGCCCGTTCGATGAGCGCGACCGCGTGTTGATCGAGGACCTCGCGCAGCGCGTCGCGATGGCGGTGGACAACGCGCGCCTGCACGAGGGGGAACGCCGCGCGCGCGGCGAGGCCGAGGCGGCCAACCAGGCGAAGAGCGACTTCCTCGCTATCATGAGCCACGAGCTCCGGACGCCGCTGACCGCCGTGGTGGGGTACACGGAACTCCTTGCCGACGAGGTGGTCGGCCCGGTCAACGACACGCAGCGCGATCACCTGGCCCGCGTGCGCGCCAGCAGTGAACACCTGCTCATGCTCATTGAAGACATCCTGAGCTTCGCGCGCATCGAAGCCGGGCGGGAGCAGGTACATCTCGAGGAGTTTGGCCTGGCCGCGCTGCTCGAGCAGGCCGCCGTCATCGTGCGGCCGCTCGCGGAGAAGAAGGGTCTCACCTTCACGCTGTCGGGGCACGACTCGCGGGCGACCATGCGGAGCGATCCGCAGAAGGTGCGGCAGATCATCATCAACCTGCTGGCGAACGCCGTGAAGTTCACGAGTGCCGGCCAGGTCCGCCTCGCTGCCCGGACGTACGAGGACCGCGTCGCGTTCGAGGTGGCCGATACGGGCCCCGGGATCGCCGGTGAACATCTCGAGCGCGTGTTCGACGCGTTCTGGCAGGTCGATCAGCGCATCACACGGAAGGCCGGCGGCACGGGGCTCGGGCTCAGCGTTGCTCGCCAGCTCGCCCGACTGCTCGGGGGGGACGTGAGCGTGCGGAGCACGATGGGGCAGGGCAGCAGGTTCATCGTGGACCTGCCGCGCGTCGTGCCGTCGAGCGACTGACCATCGTGCCGTGTGTCGTTAGGCGCGGCGTGGCGATACGCCGCCGGCGTATTCGTGACGCGCGACACCAGCGGCACACTGCTCGAGGATCGTGGTGAGTGTGACCCGCGTCGCACCACGCGCCGAAGTGCGCTGCGCATCGTGTTTCGCAACGGAAATGACGCGTATCGCGTTGCCTGGTACCCCGCTCGCTCGTGTTGCCTGAAGCAGCAGCATTCGTCGCCTCCTTCACGTCTCACCCGCGCCGTCGAATACGCATGCTTCCTCCCTCGTCCTCGAGCGAGCGCCCCGGCGGGTCCGTGATCAACCAGGCGCAGTTGAAGCGCGAGCGGCTCCGCTTCACCAACTTCGTGTTTCATCGTGCGCCCTCCGGTACGTGCAAGTCCGAGGTAGAGCTCGAGTGGATGGAAGGCGAGCGCGTCGTCGGGAAAGCCGACGGCGTCACGAGCACCCTCGGCGATCTCCGCGTCGCCGCCGACGCGGCGTTGCGCGCGATCGAGCAGTTCAGCGACGGCACGCTTCGGTTCGAGCTCGTCGGCGTGAAGACGATGCGCGCGTTCGACGCGAACATTGTCATCGTGTCCGTATTGGCCACGCAAGGCGGAGGGCCTCAACAGCGGCTCCTCGGGTGTCACCTCGCGGAGGATGACCCGCTGCGCAGCGCGGTCGTGGCCGTGCTGCACGCGACCAATCGCGTCCTCGGCAACTTCATCGCGACGAGGTAGGGCGGCCGCGCCGGGGTGGCCTGCCCGGCGCCGAGAATGGCCGCAGTGGTTCCGACCGCCCAGGGGAGGGGTAAGTTATTCGCCGGCTCGCCTCCGGGTGTCCAACCGGTGACGGAACTTCGACAGGTGGAGTGGGGTGCAAGCCCGCCAGCACGAGCGGCGGGCCATATCGACGCCGGATCTTGCGCAGTGCGCGGGGTCGTGATTCACGAAGAGCTGAATGGGAGACGTTACATGAAGGCTGAGGCACGCGCGCTGGTTCTCGCGCTCGGTGCGGCAGTGAGTGTTGCCTGCGGTGGCCGCGCCAAACCCGCCCCAACTCCCGTCCCCATACCGTCGCCGACTTCGACAGCTGTCGCACCCGCAACGACCGACGACACGCTCCTCGCGTTCCTCGACTCGATGCCGCAGGTCGAGATTTCTATTCCTGATTCGATCCTGACGCGCCAGTTCGTGGCGGTGTTCGGAGATTCGGCGGGCATCGCCGCGGCGGACACCGCCGTTCCCGAGGGGCCGACCTGGGACATCGACGTGCGGTCGTACGAGGGGCATCGTCGCGTCGAGTTCTACGTCAAGGCGTTCACCACGGGGTCCGCCCGCGAGCGGTTCGTCTCGCGTCTCGAGCGAGGCTCCCGCTACGAGCCCATGATCCGCGCGAAGCTGCGCGCCGGCGACATCCCCGAGGACATGTACTACCTGGCGCTCGTCGAGAGCGGATTCAACCAGCACGCATATTCGCGTGCGGCCGCCGTTGGTGTGTGGCAGTTCATGACCGCGACGGCCCGAAGCACGGGGCTGCGGGTGGACTGGTGGGTGGACGAACGGCGCGACCCGGTTCGGTCGACCGACGCCGCCGTGAAGTTCCTGGGATGGTTGCGCGAACAGTTCGGGTCGCTCTACCTCGCGGCGGCGGCATACAACGGTGGCCCCGGTCGCGTGGCGCGCGGACTATCCCGATTAGGCGACGATGAGAACACCGGCGACGACGCGTTCTTCGCACTCGCCGAGCGGGACTACTTGCGAGGCGAGACGAAGAACTACGTGCCGCAGCTCATCGCCGCGGCGCTGATCGCGAAAGAGCCAACGCGGTACGGCATGACGCTTCGCACGGTGCCCCCGTTCGCGTACGACTCGGTGTGGGTGCCAGCGTCCACGCCGCTCGCGGCGATCGCGAAGGCGAGTGGGGCGCCGCTTGATTCGATCCGCGAGCTCAATCCGCAGATCCTGCGCGGCGTGACGCCGCCTGGTGCGCGCTTCCTGGCGCGGGTGCCCGTCGGGCATGCCGCCGGGTTCGACTCTGCGTTCGCGGCACTCGAACCGGCGGCTCGAACGGCATTCACGCGCGTGGAGGCCAAGAGCGGAAACACGTTGGGCGCTGTGGCGTCGAAGGCCGGCCTTTCGGTACGCCAGCTCAAATGGTACAACCCGAAGGTGACGACGCTGAAGAGCGGCCGGCTGCGTCCGGGCCAGGTCGTACTCGTGCCGTCGCGCACCGTCGTTGCGGCCGCCCTCGATGTGCCCGACCCGGCGATCGAGATCTACGGATCGACGGTACGCGGCGGCTCGCGAACCCACGTCGTGCGTCGCGGAGAGACGTTGAGCGGGATCGCGAAGCGTTACGGAACCAGCGTGAGTACGATTGTCCGGCTCAACCGCCTCAAGAAGCACACGATCTATCCAGGCCAGGAACTGCTGGTCCGTGCGGTGACTCGTAAGGCAGCGCCAGCGAAGCGGGTCGCGGCCAAGCCCACGGCGTCGAAATCGAAGGCAAGCGCCACGAAGTCATCGAGCTCCAGCCCACGCACGGCGGCACGGCGGCAGTAGGACCGTTCGCCGAGTACGCCGAACGAAGAAAGCCCCCGGAGAGATGGTTCTCTCCGGGGGCCTTTGTTCATCGGGAGGTCAGTCGATCACGCCTCGTCCCGTATAGCCCTTCATGATGATGCGGTCGTATCCGTTCGACGGATCGCGACCCTGCTGCCGAGAGTTCCTCACGGCCACGGGACCACGGTTGTAGACCAGCAGGGCGAGTTGCACGTTGCCCTTGTTCTCACGAATCAGCGACCGAAGGTATCGGAACCCGATCCGGAGGTTCGTATTCCGGTCGTACAGCTCGTCGCGCGTGATGCCCTTCTGGAAATATCGCGCGGTCGGCAGCATCAGCTGCGTTAGGCCGACCGCACCCACCGGGCTCGTCGCACGGTCGTTGAATTGACTTTCGAGTCGGACGAGGCGGAATGCGAGATCGGGTTCGATCCCCTCGGCCAGCGCGATATCGTAGATCGACGCGGCGAGATCCGCGCCGACTTTGTAAGTCGATGAGAAGCCGAAGATCTCGTGCCAGCGCGCCAATTGCGCATTGGCCAGATCGAGCTCGCCGCGCACCGCCTCCAACTCGGTGCGGAGGCGCACTGCTTCGCTCCCGATGACGACAGGGAAGCGCGGGGCTTCCGCTTTCGCTTCGGTTGGCCCGGGGTCGTGAACGACGAAGCCGACCGATGCCGCAAAGCCCGTGAGAAGCAGCAATGCGCGCATTTTGCGACGACGACGCTCGCGATCACCACGGTGGACGTACGTCCCTCGAAGGTTTCGCATGGAGATGGGTTACTGGTTACGACGGTACGTAGGTGTACCGCCGCTGCCCGCACCCGCGATGCGGGCAACACGTGTGCCGCTACGTTCGCACCCAATGACCGGAGCGACCGCCGACCTTCTCGGCCAGGGAAATCTCCCCGATCACCATGCTCTTATCTATCGCTTTTGCCATGTCGTAGACGGTGACAAGCGTCACTGACACCGCGATGATCGCTTCCATCTCGACGCCCGTTTGCGCGGCAGTTTTTGCCGACGCATCCACGCGGAGGCCGGGCAGCGTGTCATCGAAGGTGATATCCACCGTGACGTCGCTCAGCGGGATCGGATGACACAGCGGGATGAGCTCGGACGTGCGCTTCGCCGCCATGATGCCCGCGAGCCGTGCGACGCCTAACACATCGCCCTTCGCGATCGCGTTGCTGCGGATCGCGGCCAGCGTTTCCCGACGCATCCGGATCGAGCCGGTGGCGCGCGCCCATCGTGCCGATACGGGTTTCGCCGACACGTCCACCATCCGGGCGCGTCCTTCGGGATCGACGTGCGAGAGGTCACTCACGTGGCGGCGCTCATCGCACGGATCCCGACAGCGTACTCGTTAGGTCGCGCAACAGCGTCGCCGCGATGAGCGCAGGGCTGACGTTGCCGGCCGCGAGCGTCTTCGCCTGCTCGACGCACGCGATCGCACGGCTCGCGCCGAGCGCCCCCGCGTCGTCACCGCGCCCCACGGCCGCGCGTGCCCGCGTCGCCAGCAGCACCGTGAGCTCATCGAGCGTGTCCGAGAACAACCCCCGCGCGCGTGTGCTGCCCTGCGCCATCGCCGCACGCAGCGCCTTCGATCGATCCCCGCTCAGCGCGGTCTCGAGAAGACGCTCGGCGCCGGCGACCGCGCTTTCGCGTTCCGCGGCACCGAGGAGACGGCCGGGCGCACCGTCCGCATGGACCGCGTCGCGCGCGCCGCTCGATTTCGCCCGCGCCCCGCGCGCACGCGAGGCCTCGACGACAATGGGGTCGGCGAGGAACGCCTGGACGTCACTCGCGGCCAGCGGCGCCACCCGCACGTTCACGACCCGCGACCGAATCGTGGGCAGCAGTCCACCGGGCTCGCTCGACGTCAGGATGAGGTGCGTGTTCGCCGGTGGCTCCTCGAGGAGCTTCAGCAGCGCGTTGGCGGCGAACTCCGAGCCCTCCTGCGGAACCATGCGTTCCGCGTCACCGATGATGAATACCTTTCGACGGGCCATCGCCGGGGACACGCTCGCGAGCTGAACGATCGCGCGTACGGTGGCAACGAAGATCCCCTCGTTGCCGCTGGGTGGCGCGTATAGACCTCCCGATTTCGCGCGCTCACCGATCGCGTCTCGGTAGTCCGCGACCACCTCATCGGTCGTCGGGTCCGTGTCCTTCAGTCGAGGCCGAGGAAAGAACCAGTGAACATCCGGATGGCCGAGCGCGGTCGCGTACCGGCACGATTGGCATTGGCCACAGGGCTCGCCTTCGGCCGTCGGGCTCGAGCACACGAGTGCCTGCGCGAGCCACAGCGCGAGCCGCTGCTTTCCAACGCCCACCGGGCCGTGGAGCAGCAGACTCGCGGGAAGGGTACCTCGCGCAGCTGACGTGCGGAGCCGCGCTCGGAGCGCAGCATGGCCGTAGAGCGGAACGATGGGCACGTCCGGAAAATGAGGGGTCACGCCTCCGCCGGCCAGTCGCCCTCGGCACGAATCCTGACACGAGACGACAGCGTTTAGACGCGACAAGAATCACTCACCTACCGACAGGGGACAGGACCATGGCCAACGGGGTCAGCGGACGCGCCATCGCGTTTCTCGCGACCGACGGCGTCGACGAGCGTCAGCTGGCCGACTCGTGGGGTGCGCTCGCGGACGCCGGTGCCGACCTGCACCTCGTCTCGCTCGCGGGAGGCGAAATCCGTGGCACGCAGCCGGACGACGTCGCGCCGCGGTTCCCCGTGGGTCGCGTGCTGAGTGAGGTGCGTGCGGGGCAGTACGATGGTCTCGTGTTGCCCGGCGGACGCGCGAATCTCGATCGGCTCAGGGCGGATCCCGCCGTGCTGGCGTTCGTGCGGGCGTTCGTCGATGCGGACAAGCCGGTTGCCGCAGTCGGCGACGCTGTGGGCGTTCTCGTCGCAGCCGATGCGGTGCGCGGCCGTACGGTGACGTCGTCGCCCGACCTGGCGAACGAGGTGCGCGAGTCTGGAGGAGACTGGGTCGACCAGCCGGTCGTGGTGGATCAGAAGCTCGTCACCGCTCGCGGCGCGGACGACCTGCCCCGTTTCGGCGCCCGGGTGCTAGAGGTGTTCGATGAGGCGATCGACGAGCGCCGCCTGGACTTCACGGTCGAGCAGTCGTTTCCGGCGAGTGACCCGCCGCCCGGCCCGGGAGCGAGCTAGGCCACAGATTCACTTTTCGTTGAAAAGTGCTTGACAACCGTGAGTCGGCCTGATAGCCTCCACCATGGCCACTGTGCGACCGCTGCGCCCTGAGCCCGTCGAGCGCGACCCCGCGCTCAGTGACCGTGCGTTGGACAATCTGCGCTTCATCCGCGACACGATGGAGCGCGCCGGAACGTTCACCGCCATCTCGGGGTGGGGGATCGCTGCGGTCGGTGGCCTCGCCATGGTTGCCGCGGGTGTGGCTCGCCTGAGGCCGACGGTCGTGTGGACCGTCGGAACGTGGGTGGTGACTGCCGCGGCGTGCATCGCGCTCTCGCTCGCGTTGACGGCGCGAAAGGCAAAGCGGTCGCAGCTCTCGATGGTATCAGGGCCGGCGCAAAAGCTCGCGCTCGCGTTCTCCCCGGCCATGGTCGTGGGGGCGCTGCTCACCGGCGCGCTTCTCCGCATCGGGGCGAACGACCTCCTGCCGGGGGTGTGGCTGCTGCTCTACGGGACTGCAGTCGTCGCGGGCGGCGCATTTTCGGTGCGCATCATTCCGGTGATGGGGCTGTGCTTCATGGTCCTGGGCGCGGCGGCGCTGTTCGCGCCGCCGGTGGTCGGCGAGTGGCTCATGGTCGCCGGGTTTGGAGTGGTGCACGTGGTGTTTGGAATTCAGATCGCGAGGAGGCACGGTGGCTAGACACAGCGCAGTCCCTGACCCGCGGGGTGCCGGTCGGAAGCGGGACGACGAGAAGGAGGCGCTGCGAAGCGTGCGTGGTCGCGCCACGGAGGCGACGCCAGCGTCCCTCGATCGTCTGATTCACGAGCGGATGCGCCTCGGGATCGTCAGTGCCCTGGCGGCCAACGAGTCGTTGACGTTCAACGAGCTGAAGGAGTTGCTGCAGACGACTGATGGCAACCTGAGTGTGCATGCACGAAAGCTCGAGGAGGCTGGCTACATCTCCTGCACGAAGTCGTTCGAGGGACGCATGCCGAAGACCGTGTACGCGTTGACGGCACCGGGGCGTAAGGCGTTCGAGCGGTACCTCGATCACATGGAAGCACTCATCCGGGCCGCGAGGGACGGGTGACCGAGCGGACCGGCGTCTGATCCTACGAACGAACGTGAGCACAACGCACTCCTCCCACTCGCCGCGGCGGATGCCTCGCCACATCGCGATCATCATGGACGGGAACGGCCGCTGGGCGCACGCGCGCGGGCGCCCGCGCACGTTCGGGCATGCCGCGGGCGCCCGCGCGGTGAAGCGCACCGTGGAAGCCGCGCGACGCCTCCAGATCGAAGCACTCACGCTCTACGCGTTTTCGTCTGACAACTGGCGTCGTCCCGAGACCGAGGTGGCCGCGCTCATGGCGCTGTTTCGGCGGTACCTCGCGGCGGAGACGGAGCGCTGCATCGAAAACGGCATCCGGCTGACCGTCGTCGGGCGGCGAGATCGGCTTGGCGGAACGCTGCGTCGCGCCATCGTCGCCTCCGAAGAGGCAACGGCACAGGGTCGAGACATGCAGCTGCGGGTGGCGGTCGACTATTCGGCGCGTGATCTCATCGTGGACGCGGCGTCTCGCCTGCGCGGTGGGCCGCACACGCGGGAACGCTTCGCCGAAGCGATGGCTGCCGCTGCACACGTGCCGGGGCCGATTCCGGACGTGGATCTCCTCATCAGAACGGGCGGCGAGCAGCGATTGAGCGATTTCCTGCTCTGGGAATGCGCGTATGCCGAGCTCGTGTTCACTCCACGGATGTGGCCGGAGTTCTCGGCGCGCGATCTCGAGGCGGCGATTACCGAGTACCAGCGCCGCGAACGCCGGTTCGGTGACGTGGGCGCGAGCGAACCGGCGACGGCGTACGGCAGCGCGTAGCCGGACCCAACCGAGCGCGTTCCGCGCATCGCCGAGTGACGCACCGCTGGCGGTGGGGTGGGGGAGGAACGTAGCATTTGGTATCCCCACCGGCGGACGGCTCCGATGCGTGTGCTCTCGAACGGCAACCTGGAGCGCGAGACGCTCCCGGGTCGGCGCCACTCGTTAGGCACGCTACCGCTGGTAGGCCGGCGCTCCGAGCTCGAGGTGCTGACGCGCGCCCTCGACGTCGCGGAACGCGGCGCCCCGTCCACCATCTTCCTCGCGGGCGAGGGGGGCATCGGCAAGACACGGCTCGCCGGAGCCGTCATTGCCGAGGCGACTCGACGACGCTGGCTGGCGGCGATAGGCCGCGCGTACCCCGTCGAAAGTGGCGTCCCGTACGCACTCTTCTCCGACGCCCTGTTGCCCGCACTGCGCGCGCTCGACGCGTCCACGCTGTCGGTGCTGTCGCGCGGAGGGGAGGCCGAGCTTGCCCGGCTCTTCCCGGCGCTGGGGTTGCGCGTCGAGGCGCGCGCTCGCGACGAGACGCCGCCCGACGTCAAAGCCCGCGTGCTCTGGAACTTCGCGCAATTCCTCGGCCGCCTCGCAGCGAAGACGCCAACGCTCATCGTGCTCGAGAACCTGCAGTGGGCAGACGCGTCATCCCTCGAGCTCTTGCACTTCACGGCGCGACAGATCGGCAATCATCGGCTGCTCCTGCTCTGTTCGTACAACGACGCAGAGCGTGCCGTGACCACGGCGCTGGCAAGTACCGAGCGCTCGCTCGTTGGTCTTGGCGTTGCGCAGACAGTGCGTCTCGCTCCGCTCACCCGCGCCGAAAGCGACGCCCTCATCACGGCGGTGTTCGACACCGATCCCGCCGTGACCCGAACTTTTTCCGCCTTACTCTACGAGCGCACACGCGGTAATCCGTTCTTCACGGAGGAGATGCTCAAGGCGCTGGTCGACTCCGGTCAGCTGCGCCACGAGGGCGGACGCTGGGTGGGCTGGGATGTGAACGAGCTCGATCTGCCCCACACGGTGCGGGATGCCATCGTCGCGCGGCTCGAGCGGCTCAGCCCGGACGCGCGCGCCGTCGCGGACATCGCGGCCGTGCTGGGGGCGCGCGTGTCGTACGCGGTGCTGCACGCGGTCTCGGCGATGGCCGAGACCGACCTCGTCGTCGCCATCGACGAGTTGCGTCGAGACAGGGTTCTGGTGGAGGGTCAGCCCATCGATGATGAGATCTGCTACGACTTCACACATCCGACGCTGCAGGCGACTCTCTATTCCGAGCTCGGGCGCGCGAAGACGCGCCTCATGCACGGTCGGATCGCGATCGCGCTCGAGCGGCTGTATGGCGGATCGGCCGACGCGCACGCCGATGAGCTCGCGTTCCATTTCGCGCGCGGGTCCGTAGAGGCGACGCCGAAAGCGGCGCGCTACCTCGGCGCAGCCGGGCGTGCGGCCCTCGCGAAGTACGCCACGCGCGAGGCGGCCGCGTACCTCGAGGCGGCGCTCGAGATGCATGATCGCGACAATCCGCGAGAGTCGGGCGACGCGGCGGCGGCGCGCGCTGCCGAGTTGGTCGAGGACCTCGCGCGTGCGAAGCAGCGCAACGGCGCATACGACGAAGCCCGCACACTGTGGCTACGCGCGCGCGATCACGCCTACGCGGGCGCTGACGATGCCCGCATAGCAGGCATCGAGCGCCAGCTCGGTCTCACGAGCTTCTGGGCTGGGCGCCCCGGTGACGCGTTGGTGCATTTCGAGGCGTCGATTGCCGCCGCGGAACGGGCAGGCGACGACTCGCGGGCGGCGCGCGCGCGCATTGCGCACGCGGCGGCATTGCAGGAGCTCGGCCGCGCGGACGACGCTCGGCACGAGCTCGCTCAGGCGCTCGCGATCGGCGAACGAACCGGTGACGATGGCGTCTCGGCGCGCGCGCACCGCGCGCTCATGCAGATGGACCTCTTCGTCGGCGCGGGAGACGAGGCGCGGGTGCACGGCGAACGCGCAATTGCGCACGCCGAGGCAACGAACGAGCGAGCGGTCGCGTGGTCCGCACACTGGGGCATCGCCGTCCTCGCGGGGCTTACCGGGAACGCCACGGAGCTCGCGCGCCACGTGCGCGATGCCGAGCGGCTGGCGGAGGAGCTGCGTTCGCCGGTGCTCGCGGCGTGGACGAATGAGGTTTCGATCGAGTACGCGTCTGGCATCGGCGACTGGGAGGCGGGGCTCGCCCTCGCCGAGCGCACGATTCCAGTGGCGCGCGCGGTCGGGACGCGGACCCTTCTTCCGCGACTCCTCGTGTGGACAGGGCTCATGCATCTCGGGCGCGGTGCGCTGGGCACGGCACGGGCGCTATTCGAGGAGAGCTGGGCGCTGAGCGGTGCCGGAGACACTACGAGCAGGACGACGGATGTGCACACCGTCGTGCCGGCGCATACCGGTATGGCAGCCTACGCGCTCGCGACGAAAGACTACGCGCAGGCGATCGCGATCGGCGAGGCCGGGGTGGCTGTGGCAGACCGCTCGGGCTACGTCACGTGGTCGATTCATCGACTGATTCCCATCGTCATCGAGGCCGCACTATGGGTACAGGACTTCGAGCGTGCGGCGCGGTATGGCGCGCGACTCCGGCGCGACTCGACGCGACTCGGTCACGCGTTAGGCATGGCGTGGGCCACCGCCAGCGACGCGCTCGTCGCGCGTCTGCGTGACAAGGATCTGGCCCGGGCCGCGAGGTTGCTACGCGACGCTGCGGACCAACTCGATGCCGTGCCGTTCGTATTCGATGCCGCCCGGATTCGCCGGAACCTCGCGCCTCTCGTGAACGCGCTCGGTGATACCGAGGCCGCGACGCGCGAGCTACGGCGCGCGCACGATGTGTTCGCTCGGCTCGGTGCGGAGCAGGAGTTGACGGCGGTCCGCGAGGAGCTCCGCCAACTCGGGGCGCGCCCGCCGGCGCGCATCGTCACCGAGGGTGCCGGCGCGCTCACCGGACGAGAACGGGAGATCGCGCGGCTCGTCGCTGCTCGAAAGTCGAACAAGGAGATCGGGCGCGCGCTCGGCATCTCGCCTCGCACCGTCAGCACGCATCTCTCCAACGTGTTCGCGAAACTCGGGGTGAGCTCGCGAGGTGAGCTCACGGACCGCGTACGCGCTGACGACTCGCTCCGCGAATAGCGGACAATCGCGGGAAATCGATCCGCACGACCGATGATCCCCGCCCGGCGACCGACGATGCTTCCGCCGCGGCGCTCACCGATCGGCGATCACGGCCGGACAATTCGCGGCGCGCGGCACTCCGCCCGGTGAGGTCGGCGTGCGTGCCGGGCCGGTCGGAACTACGATGATGCGGAAAGGGCCGAAACGGCCGGATGACGGCTCCGCATCGACGCCGTGCCGCGCAACGAGCCGGAACTGAACGGGGGACAGGCGCCCGGGACGCCACCGGCCCAATGGCCTCCCCTCGACTCCTGACTCCCGATAGAGGATCCGGCCGTTTCCGAATCAACCGCGTCATCGCCGTTCCGACCGGGCCGCCACGCCGCACCATATGCGCGGGAGTCGTTCTTCCGCGGCTCTTTCCGCGTCCGCGGTTGCCGCGTCCTCCGCGTCCGCCCGATGGCGCGATGAGACGAAACGATGCGTTAGGACTCTGACCCCTAATGCGCTAACGGGTTACCGTGGGGCCGGCCCGTGTGCGTTGCTGATAGCTGATAGCTGATAGCTGATAGCTGATACCCCATCACCCTTTCCCGATCGCTTCCGTCCAGTCGGCGATCTCGGTGGCGGTCATCGGCCCGCGAGGCGCCATCCGTGCGTCTACGTACCCCCACTCGAGGATATCCACGAGGTACTGCTCCCGCGAGATGAGCGTGCCGCGGCACAGTGGCTCCGGGCAGGGCGGGACGTCGTTCTCGTCCCTGAGCCGTGCGAGCAGCGTGTCCATCACCCACCGCGGTGCCGGTGATTCGTGGCCCGGGTAGACGAACCCGTAGAGCACGAGGTTCATGAGCAGTACCCGCCAGTGCGGCGCGAAACGCTCCATGAGTCGTGCCCAGTCGAGCCGCGGGCCGCGCGTGTGAAAGATGTGAATGACGTCCGCGCCATCGTAGCGCTCGCGCTCCATGACGAACGCTTTCGACCACAACAGCTCTTCCGCCGGGCAGATCCACACCGGCACCCCGACCGCCTCGGCTTGCACGGCGTTCTCGAACCACGCGTCATCCACCGGCGCCACGCCGTTCCCGGACCCGAAAATGAGGTCCACGAGGAACTCGTCCGAGCGAGCCTTCCCGAGCCAGTGCGGGTGTGTCAGCTCGGTTCGGAACCCCTCGGCGGCGAGGGTGGAGAGGGCGCGCTCGATGTGCTCACGGCGCACGAAGAGATCGAAGTCCTTTGTCGGCCGTTGAATGCCGGTGAAGTAGGAGAAGGCAAAGGCCCCGCCAACGAGTGCCGGGACGTCGGCCCGCTCGAGTGAGGTCAGCACGTCGCGATAGAAGCGCCGCGTATAACGCGACGTCCCTTCGCGGTCGATCTCTCCGGGCGTCTTGGCGTTTGGCGTGTGCGGCACGGAACGCTTGTTGAAGAGGAAGGTCAGCCGTATGCGCGACCACTTTGCAAGACTAGGGCTAACTATGCGCTGCGCACGTACGGCGGAGCCCGCCTGACGCATGGTTTCGACGACAGGAATGGTGCGCCTGGCGGCCATGGCCGACGTACACGTCACGAAATCGAGCCACGGATCATTGGCGCCGATGTTCGCGCAGGTATCGGAACAGGCCGACCTGCTGGTGATGTGTGGTGATCTCACAGACTACGGGCTTCCGGAAGAAGCGCGCGTGCTCGCGAAAGAGGTCAGTACGGCGCTGCGAGTGCCGTGTGTGGCCGTTCTCGGAAACCATGACTACGAGGCAGGGAAGGCCGGCGAAATACAGCAGATCCTCGTCGATGCCGGGATCACGGTCCTCGACGGGGACTCGTGCGAGTCACACGGCATTGGATTCGCCGGCGTGAAGGGTTTCTGTGGGGGGTTCGGTCGCGGCGCCCTGGGACCGTGGGGCGAGGAGGCCGTGAAGGTTTTCGTGCGCGAAGCGGTGAACGAGGCGTTCAAGCTTGAAAGCGCGCTCGCCCGACTGAGAAGCCCGCACCGCGTCGCACTGCTACACTACTCGCCCATCCGGGCGACGGTCGAGGGGGAACCGCTCGAGATCTTCCCGTACCTCGGTTGCAGCCGCCTCGAGGAGCCGTTGACGCGGTACCCCGTGACCGCTGTGATCCACGGGCACGCGCATAACGGAACCCTCGAGGGGCGAACGAGCGCCGGTACGCCGGTCTATAACGTGGCGATGCCGCTCCTGAAGAAGTGCTGGCCGGAGCGGTCCCCGTTCCGCGTGATCGAGATCGGCGCCTAACGCGAGAGCCGGCGCCCCGTCATGTCTGGAGCGCGCGCCGTCCGCTCAGCACGCGCTCGAGCGCCTCGTCACCCGAAACACCGACGGCGGACAGGTGCCCCATCTTTCGCCCCGGACGCGCCTCCCGCTTCCCGTACAGGTGGAGTCGAACCGACGGGATTTCGAGCGCGGCCGCGAAGTGGGGCGTGCCGTTCGTCCACAGATCGCCGAGCAGGTTCGCGATCGCCGCGGGGCCCAGGAGCTCCGGACTCCCCAGCGGAAGGTCGCACACTGCCCGCACGAGCTGCTCGAACTGGCTCGTCACGCAGGCGCGCTCGGTCGTGTGGAAGGTGTTGTGCGGACGCGGCGCGAGCTCGTTGACGAGCATCCGCCCATCGCGCAGGACGAAGAGCTCGATCGCGATCAGCCCCTCGACGTCGAGTCGCTCGGCGATCCCGCGCGCGATCTCGGCCCCCTGCCTAACGGTTTCGTCGGGGACCGACGAGGCGAGCACCGACCAATCGAGGATGCCCGCGACGTGGAAGTTCAGTGCCGGAGGAAACACGACGAGGCCCGGTGGTGATGCGCCTCCGGGTCGGCGCGCCACGAGTACCGACATCTCGGTATCGATGTCGAGAAACTGCTCAACAAGGCACGGATTGCCGCCAAGACTCTCGAACGCCCGAGCGGCCGCGTCCTCCGAGTCGACGCGCGCCTGCCCGCGGCCATCGTACCCCCCGTGCGTGGACTTGACGACGGACCGGCCGAGGTGCGCAATGGCGTCGGAAGCCCCCTCACGCGAGGATACTGCGCGAAAGGGACCGACGGGGAACCCCTGATCGTGCAGCCACTGCTTCTGGCGGATGCGGTCCTGAATGACATGAACCGCGTGAGCGCCCGGCCGCAGCGGGACGCGCTCGGCGACCGCGCGCAAGGCGCTGGGACCGATCTGCTCGATCTCGAGCGTGACGACGGCGCATTGCTCGGCAAGGGACGCAGCGGCGGCGGCGTCGTCGAATTTGGCCGCCACGACGCGACTCGCCACCGCTGACGCCGGGCAATTCGGATCGGGGTCGAGCACGTGCACGTCGTAGCCGAGTGACCGGGCCGCGAGGCCCGTCATTCGGCCGAGCTGCCCGCCGCCGAGAATTCCGATCGTCGCACCGGGCTCGATCATCGGCACTACGGCAGCTGCTGAGCCAGGACGTCGTCACGCCGGCGTGCGCGCCACGCGCGCAAGCGCTCGCGGAGCTCGGGCTGGTGATTCGCCACGATCTCGGCCGCGAGAAGCGCGGCATTCGTCGCGCCCGGCTTGCCTATGGCGAGCGTCCCGACGGGGACACCGGCCGGCATCTGCACGATGGACAGGAGCGCGTCCACACCGCTGAGCAGGGTCGCCGGCACCGGGACACCCAACACCGGCACGAGCGTTTTCGCCGCGACCATGCCTGGGAGGTGAGCCGCACCGCCGGCGGCGGCGATGATCACCAGCAGCCCACGCTGCTCGGCCGTGGACGCGTACTCGAACATCCAGTCCGGCGTCCGATGCGCCGACACCACGCGCGCCTCGTACGGGATCTGGAGCTCATCGAGGAGGGCACATGCGGGCGCAAGATGCTCGTAATCGCTCTTGCTTCCCATGATCACCCCGACGAGTGGTGGTGACATAGACGGTGTGGTGGCTGCGGTGCGAGGTCTGGGAGACGGGCGCGCCGCGTCGGTCGCCGTGAGGGACACTGCGGCGACAGCAAACTAGTCGAGGCGAGGCCGCCACGAATAGTCGGCCTCGAATGTTGGAGCTATGCGGTCAGAACGACGCGTTGAAACCGAGGCGCACGCCCGTGCGTGACGGCGCTACGCCGACGCTGCGGGGAAGAGGGACTGAGCGCCACGCCTCCTGTTCAACGCGCCATCCCCATGCCGCCCCCGCGCCGGCACCAACGCCGGCGCCGACGACGGCGCTCAGCACGTTGTTGTACTCGGAGTCGCCGCTGCCTTCCAGGGCGGCCGCTGCCACCACGCCGGCCACGGCGCCGATACCGGCACCGAGCAGTGCCCAGCGGGTAATCGGCCCGCGGTTACCGCGCCGCATTCCCGCGCTCACTTCCAGGCGGTCGACCGCCGAGCTCGCGAACGTCCACTGCTGTGCGGACATCCCCTCCTCCATGATCACGAGCGTGTCACGACGCATTCCCTGGAACGCGCCGATGATCGGCGCGACGAGGGAGGAGGACTTGACCCGGACGCGCGTGCCCGGCGCGAGCTGCTGCGCGCCGGCCGAGGTCGACGAAAGGACGAGTGAGAGCACCACGAGTGCGGCGCTGAGCGGCCCACGGAAATTTCGCATGCTGTGTTCTTTAATGAGTATCGCGGACGGAGCGCAAGTGAGCGGCGGGCCCGTGACGCAGCGCGGGTCACCATTTGGACGCGCGCGAAGTATCGCTGTCACAGCAAGCGCCGTGCGATGGTTCGGACCGTGAAGCCGCGCCGATTGTGCGCGGGCGCACAAATCGACCCGGCAGCGGCTGCGTGGCGTGAACGTGGCGTCGAGTCGCTCGTCCTTCACCTACCCGGTGCCACCGACGAGTTTGCCCATCCGACGGTCGCGCCGAGGCGGCAGCCGAGCCTCTCTCACCGTGTGACCGCGGAGCCCCTGCGTGCGAAACATCGTCCCGATCGTGGCCGCGATGGCCGTCGCGCTATTGCCGGTGAGAGCGACGCGGGCGGCCTGGCAGGCGCCGGCGGAAGCACGAGTGCATGGGGCCGACACAGTCGGGGACGGCGGGGACCGCCTGGACTCGATCGCCACACTCGCGACGTTCGACTCGGTGTGGCGCACGGTCGGAGCGTCGCTCGAGCAGCGGCATGTCACGCGCGTGGATTGGGACGCCGTGCGACGTGAGCTGCGACCAGCGGCTGCCCGCGCTCGATCGACCCGTGAGCTCCGGGCGGTGCTCGACGCCATGCTACGCCGAATCGGGGAGTCGCACTTCTCGGTGATCCCGGCGCCAGCCGGTGCGGCTCCCGGCAGTGGTGCACCGCGGAGTGGCATCGCGTTAGGCACGGCCGGCATGGCGCTCCGACTCGTCGATGGTCGCCTGACCGTGTGGCGCGTGGACAGCATGGGCGCGGCGCACAGGTCCGGGATCCAGGCAGGAACGCTGGTCGAACGGATCGACGATCTGGTCCCGCCGCGCCCCGACCCGGGCGACTCTACGGGGATGCACCGCGTCATGATGCTCACGGGTGCAATGCGCGCGCTCTCCGGCGAGCCGGGGACGCCCCTGCGTCTGGTGGTTCGCGGCGCCGATGGAACGCGGCGCGAGATCACGGTCACGCGGGACACGCTGCGCGGACCGGTGTCACGCTTCGGTAACTTGCCGCCGCTTCCCGCCGGCCTGGAAATGCGTCGCGTTACGCTGAGCGACGGGGGATGCGTCGGCGTGATTCGCTTCGAGTACTGGTTGCCCCCCGTGATGCCCGCGCTCGATCGCGCGGTGACGGAGCTTCGCGAGTGCGCGGGTATGGTGCTCGACCTTCGCGGAAACCTTGGCGGCGTCGCCGCGATGATGATGGGGGTCGCCGGTCATTTCATGACCGAGCCGCACCTCCTGGGCACGATGCGCGCGCGCGGCGAGGAAATGCGCTTCGTCGCCAACCCCCGTCGCGCCACGGATGCTGGTGTGGCTGTCGAGCCATTCGCAGGGCCGCTCGCGATCGTCGTCGACGGGCTTTCGGCGAGCACGTCCGAGATGTTTGCTGCCGCCCTTCAGGGGCTCGGCCGCGCCCGCGTCTTCGGTGAGCGTACTGCGGGGCAGGCGCTGCCTGCCACGGCGACACGTCTCCCGAACGGGGACGTCCTGATGCACGTGGTGGCGGACTTCGAGGCGCCGAACGGCACGCGCATTGAGGGCGTGGGCGTGATGCCGGACGAGGTCGTGCCACTCACTCACGACGGTCTTCGAGCGGGGCGTGATGGACCACTCGAAGCCGCCCTTCGCTGGATCGAGCAAGCTCGGCCGACGAGCCAGCCGTCGCGGTAGTGGTACAGCATGGCTGGTGAGCCGGTCATATTTCTCCAGCGCCGCCGACATCGGCGCGCGACAACGATACCGACTCCCAAGGAGCATACATGCGCGGATCTATCCCTTCTCTTCGTTCGGCGACGCTCCGGGTGGGTGCGAGCCTGCCACTTCTGCTCGCTGGCGCGGGGGCGCTCGTCGCGCAGACGCCCACGGCGCTTCCGCCCGCCAAGGAGTTGATCGCCAAGCACATTGCCACCACGAACACCTCGGCGGTCATGGCGAAGCACAAGTCGGTGATCACGAAAGGAAAGCTCGAGGTGCCGTCGGCGGGCATCTCCGGCGACCTCGAGATCACTCAGGCACGGCCCAACAAGTCCGCGATGCGCGTCAACCTCACCGGCATCGGTCCGATCGAGCAGGGGTTCGACGGCACGACGGCATGGTCGCTGCATCCGATGACGGGACCGCGAATCCTCACCGGCCGCGAGCTGGATGCCGTACGCGAGGAATCGTCCTTCGGCGTGTCGTCGCGACAGGGGCCTAACGTCGCCTCCGCAGAAACGGTCGAGAAGACCGAGATGAACGGTGAGGCCTGCTACAAGGTGAAAATCACCTGGAAGTCGGGGCGTGAGACGTTCGACTGCTACAGCGTTGCGACCGGGCTCCTCGTGGCGGCCGTCATGAAGCAGGAGGGCCCGACGGGAACGATCGAGGTAACGAACCTCATCAACGACTACAAGGATTTCGGCGGGCAGAAGGTCGCGACCCGCATCACCCAGCAGGCGATGGGACAGGAGCAGGTGATGACCTTCACGGGCATCGAGTACGACACGGCGTCTGACAGCGCGTTCGCCATGCCGCCCGCCATCAAGGCGCTCGCCGAAAAGAAACCCTAACGCGAGCTGCGATGCGCCTGCTCGTCGTGCGCCACGCCATCGCCGAAGACCGCGACGAGTTCGCGGCGAGTGGCCACGACGATCGGCAGCGCCCCCTGACGACGGCCGGCGCCAGCAAGATGACGCGGGGGGCGGAAGGACTGCGACGAGTGGTGGCATCGATTGACCTCCTGGCCGCGAGCCCGCTGGTGCGAGCCGCCGAGACAGCCGAGATCATTCGCGAGGCCTATGGAATCGACCGCGTGGTCACGGAACCATCACTCGTCCCGGAGGGCGAGGTGGCGGACGTGGTCGCGTGGATCGCGACCCGTAGCGAGGATCTCGTGGCCGTGGTGGGTCACGAACCCCAGCTCGGGAGGCTTGTCGCCTACCTCATTGGGGCCGGCGATCGACCGGTGATCGAGATGAAGAAGGGCGCCGCATGCCTGCTCGAGTTCGAAGGCGCCGCCGGACCGGGTAGCGCTCGACTCATCGCGTCCCTGCCGCCCCGGGTCCTTCGGGGTTTGGCCGGGTAGCGGCACGCTGGTGGCGGCCGCCCTGTATCGTCAGTGACTACGGTCGCGGCGGCCAGGCGAAAGATCATGAAACTTGCAGAGTCGTAGCGACCCGTCCGTATGCTTCCGCGGGTCGCCGCTCGGGCGTTTGATTGCGAGCCCAACCACCGAGCCAACGCTCTGGAAAGGGTATACACCGGGACCAGCTGTTGCTTCCGTGCCGTTGCGTCGCGGCCTCATCGCTCCCCGTTAGCCAAAGGCAGAGAATGAGCCGATTCGTCGATTCGCAAGTGCAGCTCGAGGGCGCCGACCGGGAAGACCTGCGCCGGCTCTTCGCGATGTCGTTCTCGGAGCCGAGTCGGAGTGACGAAGATTTGAGGCACGCGGTGCTGGACTATGTGCGGGCGGCCAAGGCCAGCAGTCGAAAGCCGGAGTGGGTCATCACGTCGTTGAAGCGGGCAATCATTGACGCTGCGGCAGCCCGAATCAGCTATCGAGCGGCGAACGAGCTGACGGACCGCGTGGTCCGCTGGTTCATTGATGGCTACTACGGCCCGGACGCGGTGCAAGGGGAGCGGGGGATCGAGCTCCGCCTCAACCACGCGCCGCGCGTCAGCTGAGCGGACGAATCCGGGCACGACTCTATCGGTCACCCGTCCTGAGCGATATCCTCGGCGCGACGAACTGCGTCGAGGGCACCCTTCGCGCGTATCCGTTACATTGTTGACCCAGAGTTGCCCGGAGCCGTATTGTGCGGTCTATTAGGATCCGCTAATAGACGAGCTCGTCAAACTACATGACCGCAACTCGCCCAGAACCCAGCATCGACCTTTCCGAGCTCGAGCGCGACTACATCGTCAAGCGCGAGCTGGGCAAGGGTGGCATGGGGTCTGTCTTCCTCGCGCGGCACCGCACCGCGGGGCACGACGTTGCGATCAAGGTCATCGCGTCGAAATACATCGCCGACGCGGACGCGCTGTCGAGGTTCGAGCGCGAAGCTCGCCTCATGGCGCGTATTCGACACCCCAACATCGTTCACCAGTACGAGCTACGCCGTCTCCGCGGCGGTCACGTCGCGCTCGTCATGCAGTACGTGCGCGGCGAATCGCTCATTACGATTCTGCGCCGGCGCGGGAAGCTTCGCTTCGACGAGTGTACGCAGATCCTGCGGGACATCGGGCTCGCGCTGGAGCACGCGCACGCAAACGGCATCATTCACCGCGACGTCAAGCCGCACAACATTCTGATCGACGCGGACAAGGGCGTCGCGCTGCTGTCCGACTTCGGCATCGCGAAGGCGACGCAGGGTGACGCCGAGGTCACCGCGACGGGCATGGCTATCGGGACGCCGGCGTATATGGCGCCGGAACAGATCGACAACGCTGCCGTCGACGGTCGTGCGGATCTGTACAGTCTCGGCGTGGTCGGATGGGAGATGCTCTCGGGACGCCGTGCCTGGGAGGGCGAGAGCCTCTTCGGCATCATCTACAAGCAGAAGCACCAGGACCTCGCACCGCTCACGCTGCTGCGACCGGATACACCGCAGCGGCTGCTCCTCTCACTCGAGGGAGCGCTCGAGAAGGATGCGGCGCGGCGGTGGAGCTCCGCGTCGGAGTTCGTGGAGCAGTTGCGGTCCGACACGCCTACGCCGGCCATGCTGCGACGGCGCGAAGCGGCGGGTGCGCTGCTGTCGACCGGTGAGGCGTCTGCCGAGCCGCCATCGGCGGGCGCCGCGACCATCCCGTTCCGTCGCGCGAACGAAGGCACGCCAGCGACCGCGCAGCCGGCGCTGGAGGCACAGAACGGTCGCGCGGATGCGGCTGGGGGGTCACCGTCGTCGGCGCGTATCGCGCTGCTCATCGCCGGCAGTGCCATCGCCGGGGCATTTGCGTTCTACCTCCTGTTCGGTGCCGGTGGGAGCACGAACGTGGACGCGGCGCCGCGGCCTAACGCGGCGGCGACGAGCCAGATGCCGCCGCGCGGGGTAGGCGGGCCGCCCGCGCAGCGCACGCCACCGACGGGTGCGCTCGGCGGCGTCGAGGCCGGGAGCTCGGTATCGATCGTTCCGGACGCGCCGGCGATTGGGGAGCGTATTGCCGCCGAGCGTCTCGTCGAGACGCCGGAGCGCCCAGGGGACGCAGCACCGTCGGCGCCCCCGGATCCGCTCGCGCCGGGTTCGCCGATCATCGGCGCTGTTCCCTCTGCGCCCGGCGGGGCGGCTTCGGGTGGCCGCGCGACGGGAGAGGCCGACCCGCGTTCGCGCGCGCTCGCGACCGCCGCCGCGGCGCTCCTCCGGTCGAGGCAACCCGAAGCGGCCCGCCGAATGATCGACAGTGCGCTCGCGATCACCCCGGCCGATGCCGACGCGTACGCGTTACGCGCGCGCGCCAACGCCGCCCGCGGCGACCTGCGTGCTGCGTGGGCCGACGCCGAGGTGACCGAGCGTCTCGGCGACAGCTGGCAGGCGCAGACGCTCATCGCGACGTTCGAGGCGCGTGTGGGTGAACGGCGGGCGGCGCTGAACCGTCTCGCAGCGCTCGCGCGCACCGTTCCCACGCGGGTTCCCTATACGCCGGTGCAGGGAACGCGACTGGCGATGGCGTACGTCGCGGTCGGTGATTCCCGCCGGGCGCTCACCGCGCTCCTGAAGACGCGCGACGACGGGACGCTCGCGGCGGCGCTGAAGGACCCGGCCTTCGACCCCGTTCGCGGCGAGCCGCGGTTTCGCGACATTCTCCGCGCCGTCGCGCCCGACACGCAGTAGGCATCGCGGCGCCGCCGGCGATCGGCACTTCCATCCACCAGCGACCGCCTAACGTCGCCCGTTGACGGCGCGATCGGCCGTCTCGTCCGCCTCGCGGGCGTCGGCCTCGGTAGGCGTGGGCGCTTCCTGCTTGGTCGCCGCTTCCGGTTCGTAGCTCAGCGCGACGTACACCGGAAAGTGGTCCGACCCCACGTACGGCAGGCGCCGCATCTCGATCAGCCGCAAGTCCGGCGAGTGAAACACGTGGTCGAGCGGGTACCGGAACCCGGGGTACCGCGCGTGGAACGTGCTGATGAAACCACGCCCTTTTCGCGGATCGACGAGGCGACTCAGCTTCTGGAAGAGCCGCGTCGTGCGCGACCAGGCCACGTCGTTCAGGTCTCCGCACACCACCACCGGGAGCGGTGAATCCGCCACGCGACGCCCGACGATGATCAGCTCCGCGTCGCGCTCCGTCGATTCGTCGTCCTCCGACGGCGCCGGCGGCCGCGGATGCACGCAGTTGAGCCACACGCGTACGTTGCTTGGCAGTCGCACTTTCGCCTGCATCGACGGCACGTCGCGTTCGACGAGGAAGTCGATCGCGGTCTCCTCGAGCGGGTAGCGCGAGTAGAGCAGCATCCCGTACGTGTTCCACAGCGGGCGCTCGAGCGTATGCGGGTGCGTATGGCGCAGGGCGTCGAGCCGTTCGTGCCACCACTCGTCGGTCTCGACGCAGAGCAGGACGTCTGCATCCGCGTCGCGAAGCGCCGGGACGAGGCGGTCGGCCGCGCGATTGGTCTGCAGCACGTTCGACACAACGACCGACAGCGTGCACTCCGGTACGGGGCGCCTGGCGCGTTGTACCTCGCGTGGGGCGAGACGCGTGTAGCGCCACACCATGCCGAGCTGGTACGCGAGCGCGAGCGTGAGCGCCGCCGTGAAGGCAATGTGCCAGCCGTCCCGCCACCGGCCCGTCTCGATCCAGAGGGCGAGCGATGCGATGCCGATTGTCGCGACCTGGACGCGAGGGAAGTCCCAGACGCGAATCCACCAGGCCTTGGACCGAAGCAGCGAGAGTCCGGTCACGACGACGGCGAAGCCGCCGAGGATGAGGGCGATCGTTTCGCTCACGCTCCCCTCCTGAGCAACGCTAGTGCCGCCGCCCGGCAATTCGAGACGGAGCCCGCGTTCCCGCGGCAATTTGAGCGGTCGCCGCCAGGAAATGCGAAGAGCGGCGTGGATTGGAGCCCACGCCGCTCATCACATTGACTAGTATGCTCGTACTTAAGAGGCTCCCGAGGAGGGACTCGAACCCCCGACCCGGTGATTAACAGTCACCTGCTCTACCACCTGAGCTACTCGGGAATGAGCCCGAAAGCTAGAACCAGCGCAGAACCCGGTCAAGCGAGCGCGGTCGCGTGACCGCGCTCCCTGCATCGGCGCTCGCTCCCGCGCGCAGCGGTGAACGCCGACCCATCGCCATTATCACCGGCGCGTCGAGCGGCATCGGCCGCGAATTCGCCGAGCTCTTCGCGCGCGATGGCTACGATCTCATCCTCGTCGCCCGCCGCCGTGAGTCGCTCGAGCAGCTGGCTCGCGCGCTTGCCGACCGGCACGGGGTCTCGTGCGACCCCTTCGCCGCCGACCTCACGCGCCGCCTGGAGCGAGAGCATCTCGCGGCGCGCATTCGCACGGTCGACCCGCACATCGAAGCGCTCGTGAACAACGCCGGCATCGGGACCCACGGCTACTTCCACGAGACGGACCTCGAGCGCGAGCTCGACATCATCGAGCTGAACATCGCGGCGGTCACGCACATAACGAAGGTGGTGCTGCCCGGGATGCTCGAGCGCCGCCGCGGGCGCATTCTCAACGTGTCGTCGGTCGCGGCGTTTCAGCCCGGCCCGCTCATGGCCGTGTACTACGCGTCCAAAGCGTTCGTCCAGTCCCTGAGCGAAGCGCTCGCCGAAGAGGTGGAGGGAAGCGGGGTCACCGTGACGGCCATCTGCCCCGGGCCAACCGTTACCGAGTTCCATTCGGCGGCCGGCATCTCGGCCACGGCGCCGACGGTCGGCGCACCGAGCATGTCATCGCGCGAGGTCGCGGAGGTTGCGTATCGCGAAGCTGCGCGCGGCAAGCGTGTCGTCGTGACGGGGTTGCGCAACAAGGTCGTGGTGCTCGCGAATCGCCTGCTTTCACGGCGGCGAATGACCCGCATCGTCAGGCGCCTGCAGGAACGCCGGCGCGAAGGGCGCTGACGGTACTACGAGGCTCGCGCGCGCACTCGCGGACGCGCCGACTTGCGCGGGGCCGACGTCGGGCCCGTGAGATGATCGCGCAACCAGCGGCCCGTGTGTGACGCCTCCACGCGCACGATCTCCTCCGGGCGCCCCATCGCCACGACCTCGCCTCCGCGATCGCCGGCGTCGGGCCCGAGATCGATGATCCAATCGGCGAGCTTGATGACGTCGAGGTTGTGCTCGATGAGCACGAGCGTGTGCCCGGCATCGACCAGGCGGTCGAGTACTCCGGCGAGCTTGCGGATGTCCTCGAGGTGCAGGCCCGTGGTGGGCTCGTCCATGATGTAGAGCTTCTTGCCTCCGGAGCGCTTCGCGAGCGCGAGCTCGCGAGCGATCTTGATGCGCTGCGCCTCGCCGCCCGAGAGCGTCGTCGCAGGCTGGCCAAGGCGGAGGTAGCCCAACCCGACCTGCTGCAACTGCCAGAGCGCTTGCCCGAGCCTCTCCTCGTACGGGAAGAAGCGGATAGCCTGATCGACGGTCATCTGCAGCACGTCGTGGATGCTCTTGCCGTGCACGAGCACGCCGAGCACGTCGGGGCGAAAGCGCTTTCCGCCGCAGTGGTCGCAGGGCACGAACACGTCGGCCATGAAGACCATCTCGACCTCGAGATACCCGGCGCCCTCGCAGTGCTCGCAACGGCCGCCATCCACGTTGAAGCTGAAGGTGCTCGGCGTGTAGCGCCGCTGCCGGGCGAGCGGCGCGTCGGCGAACAGCTTGCGAATCTCGTCGAACGCCTTCACGTAGGTCACGGGGTTCGACCGGGGCGTTTTCCCGATCGGCTCCTGGTCGATCAGCACCACGTCGTCGAGCGCTTCGAAGCCAGTCATGTCGCTGAATGCCCCGACCCGCTCGCCGAGGTGCTGCTTGGCCGAATGCTCGCCGGTCAACCGCGTTTCGAGCGCGCGATACAGCACGTCGTGGACGAGCGTACTCTTGCCCGATCCCGACACCCCGGTCACGACGGTCAGCGCGCCTAACGGGATGCGGACGTCCACGCTCTTCAGGTTGTGCTCGCGCGCGCCGCTCAAGGTGATCCATCGCGGGCCGAGATGGCGCCGCTCGGCCGGGAGGGGAATCGACCGAGCGCCCGTGAGGTACTGGCCCGTCAGCGGACTTTCCGACGCGCGAGCCATTGGCCCCGCGAACACGATCTGACCGCCATGTTCGCCGCTGGCCGGTCCCAGCTCCACCATGTAATCGGCGACGCGCATGGCTTCGGGGTCGTGCTCGACGACCAACACCGTGTTGCCGCCGTCGCGCAGCCGCAGGAGGAGCCGGAGCAGCCGGTCCATGTCGCGCGGGTGGAGGCCAATGGACGGCTCATCGAGGACGTAAAGCGTGTCCACGAGCTGGGACCCTAACGAGTTCGCGAGCCCGATCCGCTGTGCCTCGCCGCCGGAAAGCGTGCGTGTTCCACGGTTGAGCGTGAGGTAATTGAGTCCCACGTCGCACAGGAACTGCACCCGGTCGCGTGCTTCCTTGAGGATGTGCTCCGCGACCTGCCGGTCGAAGTGCGTCAGCGTAAGGCCGGAGAGCCATGCCATCAGGCGGTCGACCGGAAGCTCCGCGGTCTGGGCAATCGTGCGGCCGTCGATCCGAACGTGCAACGACTCGGGCTTGAGCTTGGTGCCCTGACAGGTGGGGCACTCCCGCGCACTCTGGTACTGCCGCAGGAACACGCGGATGTACTGCTTGTAGCGCTTCTCCTCGAGGTCGACGAGGAAGGGGAGAATCCCCTTGTACCCGCGCGCCTTCGTTCGGAGCAGCGTGTCCCGATGCGCCTCGGAGAGCTGGCGCCAGGGTACATCCATGGGGATGCCTTCGCGCTTCGCGAACTCGGCGAGCGCCCGCCGCTTGCCGTCGTAGCGTGGCTTCGTCCACGGGTCGATCGCGCCGTCGCGCAGTGACCGATCGGGGTAGGGGATGATGAGCCCCTCGTCGTACTCCAGGACCGCGCCGAAGCCGTTGCACGTGGGGCACGCACCGCGCGGGTTGTTGAAGGAAAAGAGCTGTGGCGTGGGTGCGGGCGCGCGGGTGCCGTCGTTAGGGCATTGAAAGCGCTCCGTGAACCGCAGAGATCCTGCGTCTCGGGAACCGGGAACAGGAAACGGGGAGCCCGAGCTGCCTTCCGCGCGCCCCGTTCCCGGTTCCCCCCGCCCGGTTCCCAGGATGATGACGCAGTCCCCGTCCCCCTCTCTGAACGCCGTGCCCACTGCGTCCGCGAGTCGGCCGGACGCCTCGGCGGAAGCCGTCAGGCGGTCCACCACTACCAGGAGATCCTTCGCCGTCGTCAGGTCGACGCGCTCCGATGCAACGTCGTCGAGGTGCAGGATGCGGCCACCGACCGAGACGCGCACGAAACCCTGCGCGCGGAGGTTCTCGACGACGACATCGTGCGTGACCTTTGGCGAGAGGATCAGCGGAAATGCGACGGCGAACCGCGTTCCCTCGGGCAGCGCGAGCACCGCGTCCACCACCGATTGCACCGTGTCGGGCTTGAGCTCGCGGCCGCACACGGGGCAGAACGTCCGGCCGATGCGCGCCCACAGCAGACGGAGGTAATCGTAGATCTCCGTGGCCGTGCCGACCGTCGAGCGCGATGTCTTCGTCGGGTTCTTCTGCTCGATCGCCACGGCCGGCGAGAGCCCCTCGATGGAGTCGACATCCGGCTTCTCCATGCGCTCGAGGAACTGCCTCGCGTACGCCGACAGCGACTCGACGTAGCGGCGTTGCCCTTCGGCGTAAATGGTATCGAATGCGAGCGACGACTTCCCCGAGCCTGACGGTCCGGTGATGACCGTGTAGCTCCGTCGCGGGATCTCGAGGTCGAATCCCTTCAGGTTGTGCTGGCGTGCTCCGCGCACGACGATCGCATCCTTCACGGGGGGAAAGCTAACCCGGAGAGGGGCGAAGAAACACCGGAGGACGGCGCCTCGCGACCTAACGAAGCCGGCGAAGCAGTCTCCCGGCGAGGAGCACGACGATCGCGCCGAGCGTGGCGATGCCCAGCGACCGAAGGTCGAGCGCACCGGCGGTAATGCGCCCCCACCCGAAGGCGCTACCGATCAAGCCGCCGATGAACGCCCCGGCGATGCCGAGGACGACGGTGACGATGCATCCCGAGGGGTCGCGGCCCGGAACGAGGAACTTCGCCAATGACCCGGCGAGCAGTCCCAGCAATACCCAATAGAGCCAGAGTGGCAACCCTCACTCCCCTCCCGTGCAACGAACGGCCCCGGACGCCTACTGTGCAGACGTCCGGGGCCGCGACGCGACTGCGTCAGATCGTGGTACGCGTGCGTGTGGTCAGACGATAGATCCAAAGTAGCAGCATCGAGCCAAGCACAGCCAGGACGATGCTCCAGATCGAGAAGCCGTTGAGCCCCGCGCCGGTGATCATGTTGCCAAGGAAACCACCGAGGAACGCGCCGACGATACCGATGAGCATCGTGACGATGATCCCGCCAGGGTCACGGCCCGGCATTAGTGCCTTGGCGATCGCGCCCGCCACGAGCCCAAGCACGATCCAAGCGAGAATGGTCATATCCAATTCCTCCGAGGGGTGGGTTTGCACACCGCTGATAAAGCAACGAGCGTACCATGTTCGGGGAACCGAGCGTGGCGGGGAGCCGTAGGGAGCTCTGCCGTAGTGCCGGGTCCATACGCTGGCTGACCTCCGACGCGCTCGCGTTATGCTTCGCGTCGCACTCCCAACCCTGCGTCGTCACCCAGTCCCGCGAGTTCTTGTCCGCGCCTATTCACGAAGAAGAAGCGCTCGGTAAAGCGTATGACGGCCGCCTCATGCGTCGGCTGCTGGGCTACGCGCGGCCGTATCGCTTCCTGGTGTTCGCCTCGCTGGGGCTGCTGCTGGTGGACGGCGTACTCCAGCTCGTTGGCCCTGCCCTCACACGGCTCGTCATCGACGTCGCCATTCCGCAGGGAGACACGCGTCTCGTCATAACGAGTGCTGCACTGTTCGCTACGACGCTCGTGGTCCAGTTCGCGCTGACCTACGGCGAGACGATGCTGACCAGCCTTCTCGGGCAGCGCGTCATGCGAGATCTCCGCGTGGAGCTCTTCGCTCACCTGCAGCGCCTGTCGATCTCGTTCTTCGATCGCAATCCCGTCGGGCGTCTCGTCACGCGCGTGACCTCCGACGTCGAAGCGTTGAATGAGCTGTTCACTGCGGGCGTCGTTGCCGGGATCGGCGATTTGTTCACGTTGCTCGCGATCAGCATTGCGATGCTCGTCGTCGACTGGCGCCTGGCACTCGCGGCGTTCGCCGTCATCCCCGGTGTCGTGATCGCGTCGACCGTGTTTCGCGCGCGCGTGCGCGAGGCGTATCGCGAGATTCGAACACGGCTCGCGCGGATCAACGCGTTTCTCCAGGAGCGCGTGTCCGCGGTTCGCGTGGTGCAGTTGTACGGGCGGGAAGACGCCGAGTCGCGGCGGTTCGATCGGTTGAACCGCGATCACCTCGACTCGCATCTGCGATCGGTGCGGATCTACGCGCTGTACTTCCCCGTCATCGAGGTGCTCACGACCGTGGCGATGGCAAGCTTGATCGTCGCGGGTGCCGCGCGCGTGCGGGACGCGACGCTCACCGTCGGCACCGTGGCTGCGTTCCTTCAGCTCGTCCGTCGCTTTTATCAGCCGTTGCAGGACCTCTCCGACAAGTACAACACGCTGCAGCAGGCAATGGCGTCGTCAGAGCGCGTGTTTCGACTGCTCGACACTGAAAAAGCGGGAACGGGGAACGGGGCACCGGGAACCGGAACTACCAACGTCGAGCTCCGAGCCTCCGCCCCCAGTTCCCGGTTCCCTGTTCCCGGTTCCCGGTCCATTCCCGGTTCCCGGCCTGTTCCCGTGCCGACGACCGTCGAGTTCCAGGACGTCTGGTTCGCTTACGACTTGGCGCACCTCGCGCATGGCGACCCGGCGCCGACGGAACCGGAGTGGGTCCTTCGCGGCGTGAGCTTCGTCGCGAGGCCAGGCGATACCCTTGCCCTCGTTGGACACACCGGTGCCGGAAAGACGACGATCGTCAGTCTGCTGCTCCGATTCTACGATCCTCAACGCGGACGCATCCTCGTCAATGGGATCGACGTGCGTGAGATGTCCGTGAGCGAGGTGCGCGGACTGATCGGGTACGTCCAGCAGGACATCTTTCTGTTCGCGGGGGACATCCGCTCGAACATCCGGTTGTCGAACCCGCTGAGCGACGCCGACGTCGCGCGTGCGGCTGAACAGGTGGGTGCCGATCGCGTCATTCGACGTCTTCCCGGCGGGTACGACTACGAGCTCGGGGAACGCGGGACGTCGGTGAGTGTCGGTGAGCGCCAGCTGCTGTCCTTCGCACGG
>DAINRQ010000004.1:0-70600 GCA_036741775.1 Gemmatimonadaceae bacterium
CGCACGGTGCCGGGCGTCGAGCTGGATGCGGACGGGCGCATCAGCATGCGCGGCAGCACGGGCGTGCTCGTGCTGATGAATGGGCGGCGCATGCCGCTGACCGGGGAGGCCCTCGTCGCGTTCCTCCGCCAGATGCCGGCGACGGCGCTGGAACGCATCGAGGCAGGCACCGCCGTGTCCGCGCGGCACGATGCAAACGGCGCCGCCGGTGTGGTGAACCTCGTCTTCCGAGATGATGCCGCGCGACGCACCGGCATTCGCTCGCTGGCGGGCTCCATGGCGACGGAGGATCACTACATGGGCTCCGTCGCGGCCACGGGCGACGTGAGTGGCGTTCTGAACTGGGATGCGATGTACTCCCTGTCCGGCATGCGCCCGCGGACGGACTCGAAGACGGCGCGCTGGAGCCTTGTGCCCGGGGACCTCCCCCTCAATACGGATGAGGACAGCCGCGTACGTGCCGAGCACCGCCTGCATTCCGTTATGGCCGGCGCAGCCCTAACGCCGACACCAAACACGTCCCTGGCGCTGCGTGGCGCGTACTCCTGGATGGAAGGCGCGTATCGAAACAGCAGTGCGTTCGTTTACACGAACGCGGCGGGCAACCGGGGGACGAGCGCGACGGGCAGCCTGCTGGAGCACGTCATCCCGTCGGCTGAGCTGAGCGCCGTCGGCAGCGTGGATCGAGGGCGCGTCCGTTTCGCGTCCGAGGCGCGCACCAGCTTCGTGGATGAGGAGTCCCAAGGCGACTACGTCGACGCGGGGCGAGGCTACAGCTATATGACCATGGCCATGGCCTCGCGGCAGCGTGAACACGTCCTCCGGAACGACCTCGTTATGCGCTTCTTGGGGCTCAGTTTGGACATGGGACACGAATCTCAGTTCCGCACGCTCGCTGCCGCACACGATGCGACTCACTTTGGCGCGACCGTGTCGCAGACCTACCGGTACGAGACGGAAGTACACGCCGGGTACCTCGCCGCACACCGATCGACTGGCGGCGCGCGTGCGGAGGCGGGGCTGCGTGTGGAGGCGGACCGGACCTACATCCAGCTCGATTCCGCGAGCTCCCGACGAGCCTTGCGCTTTTTCCCCAGCTTGAGCGGCGAATGGACCAACGCGCGTCGCGTGCTCGTGTATCGACTCGCGTACGGCCGCCGCATCAACCGGCCCGGGTCGGAGATGCTCAACCCGTTCTCCATGGGTGAGGACGACATGCACGCGATCATCGGCAATCCGTCGTTGTTACCGGAAGTCTCAGACCAGGTGGAGTTCGGCATGGAACGGCACGGGTCGCGGTTGACGCTGCAGCTGACGCCGTTTGTTCGCTGGACCCGGGACCCCATCCGCCCGCTCAAGGCAGCGACGGCAAGCGGCGGCTCGACAACCACGTTGAAGAATATGAGTGGGACGCGAGCCGCCGGCGCCGACGCCAGCGTGCGCGCACGGCCGACGGACCGCACCGTCTTGACGCTGGCGGGCAGCGTCGCCCACATGGAGACGACGGCCGCCGCCTTCAGCAGCAGCGGCGTCTACGCCACGGCGCGGCTTACCGTCGATCAGCGGCTGGCCGAGAGCACCACGGCGCAGCTCTACGCGTATCGTCGGAGCGCACAGGCCATCGAACAGGGCGAGATCCTGCCGGCGTTCACCAGCGAGCTGTCGTTGACGCAGCGGCTCGCCGGCGACCGCGGGCGCGTGACGCTGCGCATCAGCGACCCGTTGCGCACCGACCGCCTGGAGTTCCGGGTCGCCGACGCGACCTTCACGCAGGAGAGCCGCCGGCGCACGGCGCGGCCGCTGCTGTCGCTGTTCGCGTCCTGGGCGGTGGGCGGCGCGCCGCGGGACGATGCACCAGTCCGGACCGAGGGTCCCGCCAGGATTTTCTGATGCGGAGAAGTGATCGTTCCGCAGACGGTAGGAACACGACGGCGCTCATTCTGCTCGACCGGAGCTACGATCCTCATGCGACTCTCGACATCGATCTCTTCGCGCGCATTCGTGTCGGCGACATGGCTTCTCGTCGCTGCGTGCGGGAAGAGTGATCCCAGCGGTCCAGCCGGGACGGCGACACCTCAAACGCTTTTCACCTATCAGAACGCTGTCGCGTACCTGCCCCCGGGGATAGCGGAGTACAAGGCGGCGATCGTTTTCCTGCCTGGACTGAGAGACCCTGTCACCGGGAATCCCTTGGACTCGCGTGGGCTCGTGCGAGGCACCTCGGACGGCGCATGCAGTATCTGGTGCCTAACGAACGAGAGAGCGGAGGTAAGGGAGCGCGCACTCGAGCTTTCCGGCGGAAACGTGGCGCTCGTTGGGACGACGACCCTGCTCGACCACTCTGCAGACTACCAAAAGCTGCTTCAGGCACTCTCCCAGGTGGGCGCGCAGAGCCTTCATCCAGAGCTTGCGAGCATCCCCATTCTGTTCGTCGGGCACTCGCAGGGGGGATGCACCGCGTACGGGTTCAGCCGCGCTTATGCCGCCCGGGTGGCCGGGTTCGTCACCATGAAGGGCGGCTGCCACAACCCTGGCCCCGCGGGGGAAGTGGCCGCCGTTCCCGGATTCTTCCTGATCGGAAAATTGGATGAGCCGCACCGGACAGCGAACATCACGCCCGTGTTCGAAGCCGGGCGAGCCGCCGGGGCGCCCTGGTCGCTTTCGACCGACGCCTTCGGTCACGGACCGATCGTCGACCTCGCTCTGATGTTCGACTGGATCGACGCGGTCCTCACGGCACGCCTTCCGGCGACTCCCGGTGCGCCGCTCCGTTCGATGACGGAAACGGGCGGCTGGCTCGGCGACCGGTCGACGGGCGCGATCTCGACGTACGCGTGTTACAAGAGCACTCCTTCACGCGCGAGCTGGTTGCCTTCCCGAGAGACAGCGCTCAGTTGGCAGCGGATGGCGGGAGGAACTGTCGTCGTGAGTGCCTGCTGATACGCTGCCCGAATCGACAACAGTAATATTGTTGCCTCCTCCAATGGTCCGGACTCCTAAGGAGGTCACGAATATGTCCCACCGGTAGTTCCCCTCACCTCGCAGGAAACAACCTGCAACGCATGCCTCCCCTTCTGTCCTCCGTCGTCGTTCGCACCATAGTGCTGCTCACCTGCTCGAACGTCTTCATGACGTTCGCCTGGTACGCCCACCTCAGGAATCTCGCGGCGCGCCCGTGGTACGTCGCCGCGCTCGTGAGCTGGGGGATCGCGCTGTTCGAGTACCTGCTCCAGGTGCCTGCGAATCGGATCGGCCACACGCAGCTGAGCCTCGCACAGCTCAAGGTGCTGCAGGAGGTGATCACGCTGATCGTGTTCGTTCCGTTCTCCCTGTTCTACATGCGCCAGACGCTCAAGTGGGATTTCGTGTGGGCAGGGCTCTGCATCGTTGGCGCGGTGTACTTCATGTTCCGCGGCGCCGCGGGGCACGGTCCGCATTAGAACGCTTGGCCGCGGCCGGTCGGTGCAAGGATTTCCAATGCACGCCGCGTGCGCCGGGTCTACGTTCTTCGGTCCCGCGCGGCTGGGTGACGCCGTCGCGTTCGCCACTCGATCCGTCGAACCATGACTCCGCGGCTTCTCCGGTGCGCGTGCTGCATCGCCGCCCTCGCGGGCGTCCCGCACCTGGATGCGCAGCCCGTTCCGCTAGCCACTCGCCTCGCGGATGCGCGGCGCGTCAGCACCGCCGGTGACCACGCGACTGCACTTCGCATCGTCGATTCGCTCGCGGTCGCTTATCCCCACCACCCCAACGTCGTCTTCGCGCGCGCGATCGCCCTCGGGGCCGCCGGCCGATTCGCCGAGGCAGAGTCGGTCGTTCGGCAGCTTCTCCGGTGGGACGCGCGATACGCGAGGAGCGCGTTACGCGACTCCGCACTCGCACCGCTCCGCGTGCGGCTCGGCACGGACGTGGGCCGTCTCTCCGCTCGGGCCGACTGGCCGGTAGCGCGTGCACGCGTCCTCGCCGTGCTCGGGGAGCGCGACCTGGTCCCGGAGGGAACGGCCTGGGATCCCGTGACGCGCAGTGTGCTCGTCGGGAGCCTGAACAAGAACAAGGTCGTCGCGATTGCCGACGATGGGTCCGTGTCCGAACGCGTCGCGTCGGGCGCGAACGGCCTCGGGTCCGTCGTCGGGATTCACGTCGACACTCTGCGCCGCGTGCTGTGGGTGGCGAGCAACGCACGCTACGATCGCGCGACCGATACGACGCGGGCCGCCCTCTATGCGTTCGACGCCCCGACGGGCGCGTTCAAGGCGCGCTACACGGCGCCTGATTCCGGCCCGCACTTCCTGAACGACCTCACGACAACGCCCGACGGCACCGTCTACATGACGGATACCCGTGCAGGTGCGGTGTGGCGACTCCGACCGGGGGGCACGGCCCTGGAACGGTTCGCCGCGGTGGATGTGACCTCGCCGAACGGGATCACCGTGTCGGCCAACGGGCAGCACCTGTTCGTCGCGGACCTCGATCGCATCTGGGTCGCCGTCTTGCCGAACGGGCCGACGTGGCGATTGGCCGTCCCCGACACGTTCAACACCGCATTCATCGACGGCCTCGCGTTCCATGGCGATGCACTCATCGCGCACCACCCGCTCTCGTTCTGGCGGGTGGTACGTTACCGGCTCGATAGCGGACACCGCGCCATCACGGGACGTGAGATCATCGAGTGGAACACGCCACACAGCCGCACCTCGACTACTGGCGAGGTCGTGAACGATCGGTACGTGTTCATCGGGAACAGCCAGATCGACCGCATGAACGCCGGGACGCTGGACTCGGCGAAGATGGACCCGATCTCGATCTATTCCGTTCCACTGGCGCTCCCAGCCGCAGGGCAGGTTGCGGTTGCACTCTCCGGACGCGACAGCGTCGCGTTGTTCGACGCGCAGACGCTCGAGCGGTCCATGACGCTCCCGGTGGGCAAGAACCCCCACGAGATTTCCGTCTCTCCTGACGGCGCGCGCGCGTTCGTGGCCAACGCGCGCGGTGCGTCGATCTCGGTTATCTCGGGTGGCGCGTCGCCGAGTGTGACGGGGACGTGGTCGCTTCCGGACTCGATCAGCGTTCATGACGTCGTGTCGGGCAGCGATGGGCGCACGGTGTGGGCCGTCTCGGGCGAGCGGAAGCTGCTCCTCGACGTCGACGCGCAGGACGGACGCGTTAGGCGGCGAATCCCTCTCACTCGGCCAGGAAGCTGGATGGTCGCCGTCGGCGCACGGTTCCCCCCGGTTGTCGTGGCGAACCTCGAGGGAGGAGCCGTCACGTTGGTCGATCCCGCGACGGGACGCGAACGGGTGTTGGAAGGACGAGAAGGGGAGATCGACGCCATCCCCACACCCGACGGACGCGAGATCTGGTCGGTGAACGTCCGCAACGACTCGCTCAGCATCTTCGACGCCGCCACCGGCCGCCTCGTTCAGCGCCTGCAGAGCGGCTCTCAGGCGGGACGCGTCGTGTTCACACCGGATGGGCGCACCGCGCTCGTCGTACACGGCGGTGACTCCACCGTCGTCGCCTACGACGTTTGGACGAAGCAGCGTGCCGGGTCAGTGGCGGTCGCGGCCGGGCCTAAGGTCATTGCGCTGAGCCCGGACGGCCGCCGCGCATACGTGACGCACCCGGAGCGTGGCGCCCTCACGCTCATCGACGTGCCGTCCATGACGGTGCTGCGCTCGGTATCGCTCCCCGGCACGCCCGACGGCGTGGCGGTGTTGGAACGCCGTTAGTCAACACCTGACGCAGATGGCCGCCGAGTTCGCCGATTTCTTGAGAATCCCTCTGTCGGGAAGCTCGGCCGCGCGAGAGTAGCAACTCTCCTGGTAGAGGGAGCATCTGTGTTCTTCTGCGTAATCCGCGTAATCGGCGTCTTGTTTTCTTCCTCATCCTGGTAGAGGGACCAGCCCCTCTACCCGAATGCCGAAGATTCCTCGCTGCGCTCGGAATGACTCCCGCTACGGCGTCACGACCGTTCCCATCCTGACCACCTCGAAGTCCGCGTTCGTCAGGCGGTGCAGTGTCGCGAGGTTCTCGTCGCTCCAGCGCGCGTCGGGGGCACCGCTGATGAACATCCCGCTGCCGTTGTCGGCGAGGAACATCCCGTACTTCTTGAGCGCCGTGAGAATGACCCGCACTTCTGGCGGATAGGTCGAGATGTCCACATTCGCCTTGAGCCGCACGCGCATCCCCATGGGCGGATACGCCGTGCTCGTCTGCGAGCTCGCCCAGTGGCGCGCGGGGTGGACGTATGCCTTACGAGTCGTAGGGCAAGTGAACCGAAGGGCGTGGTTGATCACGCCTTTCACGACCGCCTCGTCGTAGCGCACGAGTCCCGGGAAGATCGGGAGGCCCGCCGCATCCGCCGAAGTCCACCCGGCCGGACGCAGCGCGTTCGAGCCGAGGTCCCAGGTCGCGCCCGAGCCCGCGGTCCAGCTCGAGCCGCCGTTCACCGGACGTGCATCGAACAGCTCGTAGAGTCGCCAGTTCAGGGTGTCGACGACGATGACGTGGCGGTCACCAGTGCCGTTAGGCCCGCCCTCGATCGGCGCGTCGGGCGGAATCGGATATGGACCCGGATCGCTCTCGTCGTCGTAGTAGAACGACACCGCAACCTTCGACTGTGAGCCGCCCACGAGGACATACGGGATCCCGTTAGGCGCGCCATTCCAGACGGTGCCGAAGTCGGGGTGAACGCGTCGTCCGGCACCGCCGCAGCTGTTCAGCAACGTCGTCGAGCTCGGGTCCACCGGCTCGGCGGAGATGTCGGTGTTCCACGGGTTATCCGCGGGGAACACGGTCCGCGGGCCCGTCGATCCGCCACCCGGTCCGCTGCCCCCACCCCCGCCCTCACCGGGCCCGCTACCGTTGCCACCCTCCTTCGGATCGGCCGCGGGCGAGTCGGATAGCGAGCTCCCCGTCGCGTTCCCGCTGCATGCCGAGCCCAACGCGATGAGCCCGCCCAGGACCACCATCGTTACCGTCCGACGCATTCTCTTGCTCCGGTCGAGAGTGAGCACTCGGTTGGCCCACGATAACGGATCTCGAGATTGGGCGGATCGTCGCACGGCACGATGGGGTGACGGCGGACGTCAGCGGCGCGATGTGGGGTGGATCACGCGATTCAGGAGCGGCTGATCGAATCCGGGACGGTCGGTCGGCGAGCAAAGGGGGCCCGGGCGTGTTACGTTGTCGGCAGAATTCTCGAAGGTGTTGCAGGCAAAGCGCTTGACTGACATACGGTCCGTTTCTCGATTGGCGATGACCACCGCGACCCCGACACTCATTGGACTGCCGTACGACGCGAGCTCGTCGTATCAGCGCGGCCCTGCCGACGCGCCGCCCGCCATTCGTGAGGCGCTGTGGAGCCCGAGTGGCAACAGCTGGACGGAGCTCGGGGTAGACATTGGGGTGGAGGGCGCGGTTGCGGATGTCGGCGATCTCGATCTCGCGAACTGCACGCCGTCGGACGCGCGACTCGCGATCGAAGCGGCCGTCGCCCGTCTCATGGACGGCGGCGCGCCCCCCGTCGCGTTAGGTGGCGATCATTCCATCACGTATCCGGTGCTCCGGGCGGTTCGCCGACACGCCCCGCGGCTCACCGTCGTCCACGTCGACGCTCACGCCGACCTGTACGACGCGTTCGAGGGAGACCGGTACTCCCACGCGTGTCCCTTCGCGCGGATCATGGAGGAGCGGCTCGCGGATCGGTTGATCCAGGTTGGCATCCGGACCATGAACGCGCACCAGCGCGCGCAGGCCGCGCGGTTCGGCGTCGAGGTGATCGAGATGCGTCAGTTGACGCGTGAGGCCCATAACCTCCGCCTCACGACCGACGGGCCCGTGTATGTCTCGATCGACATCGACGCGCTCGATCCCGCCTTCGCGCCGGGCGTGTCTCATCGAGAGCCGGGTGGGCTCTCGGTGCGGCAACTGCTCGACGTCGTTCAGTCAGTGAGCGGGCCAATCGTCGGCGCCGACGTCGTCGAGCTCAACCCGAGAAATGATCCGAGCGGGGTCTCGGCGATGGCTGCCGCGAAGATCCTTCGCGAGCTGCTGGGCCGAATGCTGTCGGGGCCGGACTGAGGCCGGCGCTCGGTCCGGGGGTCGCCCGGACTACCGGAAAATGTCGAAGTTGCCGAGCAACCACCACAGGAGCAGGAAGATCAGGACGGTGCTGAAGCAGCCGCCGCCGAGCTTCTTTGCGCCGTAGCCAGCGGCCAATCCACGCAGGAGCTTGCTCATTCGTGCCCTCCGATCGGGGTTGCTCGTCGCCGATATCGGGGGGGCGAAAATGCAGGGACCGTACCGAGAGTCGAAACGATTCTTGCAGCGCTCACCGTACGTCTACATGCGGTCGTCCCACGCATGCACGGCTCGTCACACGAGCCTCCGTCGTCGGAGGCTGGAGCGCTACCATGGACTGGGCAACCGTGCACGCGGCGATGAGGCCGTCCCCGCTCGGCTTGCCTGAGACCGTACCGGACACGATACTGTAATTTCACGCGCCCGGTTCAGGACATGGTTCGCGGGCAAATGGTACCGCGGTAGGAGGCCCCCATGCTTCGCCTCTTGCTCGAGTCGAACAGGAAAGGATTCCACTATGTCCAGGGAACCTTTCCCAGTGTCATCGCACATACGGTGCTGATCGCGGCTTCGGTCCTTGGGACCAGAGACGCCTCGCTGGACATCATCGATGACACGGAGCAGCGCGTCACCTTCATCGTCCCGATGAACCGCACGAACTCGCCCCCGCCGCGCCAGGAGAGCGTGCAGTACCTGAAGGAGGGCGACAAGGCGGGGAGCAGCGGTGTCGAGCAGAAGATCGTCGACAAGAAATCCACGAATGAGGTCCCGGTCGTGGGCAATGGGCCGGAGGAGGGTACCCCGGAGGAAGCGGCCCAGGAGTTGATTCCCAACGCGATCTACGACACGGTCGCGACCGCTGTGGATGTGGATTCGATGGTCACCCGCTTTCCGGACAGCGCCGCGCCCGCTTACCCCTCGAACTTGCTCGAGCTCAAGATCGAGGGTGGCGCGTACGTGCAGTTCGTCGTGGACACCACTGGTTTCGCCGACACGGCGTCGTTCCGCGTGATCAGCACGACCCACCCGGAATTCGCGCAGAGCGTTCGCGCGGCGCTCCCGGGCATGCGTTTCTCCCCGGCGATCCTGCGCTCAAAGAAGGTCCGGCAGCTCGTGGAACAGCCGTTCATGTTCAAGATCGTGGCGCCAGCGCCTGAGACGACAGCAGCCAAACCATAGGGAACCGGGACAGTAAACCGGCGCTGGTAGCTGTTAGCTGGAACTCGTTGCTGCAGGGTGAAAAAGCGAGAACCCTCGGGAGGCCTCCTTGTCGCAAAGGGGCTTCCCGAGGGTTTCCGCCTTTTCACACCCTGCATCTACGAGCACCAGCTAACAGCCACCGGCGTAGTGCTCGGTGTTCCGAACGCTTTGCCCCGCTCCTGTGTCTAGTCATTCGAAGCCGATGCCAAGAGCCGCGACCCTACGTGACGAGTCGGTGCCGCTGGACGAGCGAACGCTGATCGCTCGTATCCTCGACGGGGACCGGGTAGCCGGGCGCCAGTTGTACGAGGCGCACGCACCCCGGGTGCACCGCCTCGTCTACCGGATCTGCGGCGACGCCGAATTGGCGCAGGACTTCACGCAGGACGCGTTCGTCAGGGCGTTCGACCAGCTCGGCAACTTCCGTGGCGAGTCGGCGTTCGGGACGTGGCTCCACCGGATCGCAGTCACGGTGACGCTGAACGGTATGCGAAAGGTGCGACGACTGCGCGAGCGCGAAACATCGCTCGATGATGACCCGGGAATCGGCACGGTGTCCCACCGAGCTGACCCCGACCTGCGGAGCCGGATCGCTGCAGCGATCGATGCGCTCCCCGAAGGGACGAGACTGACGCTGATCATGCACGATATCGAGGGCTACACGCACGCGGAGATCGCCGAGTCACTCGGCATTGCGGAGGGGACGAGCAAGTCCCGGCTGTTCGATGCCAGGGGGCGACTCCGGCAGGCGCTCGCCGCGTTCGTGAAGGAGTGAGACCGATGAGTGACGACGAGATGGATGAGCGGACTCGTGAGGCGCTGCGCGGCTACCGCGAACCGCCCGAGCCCCCGCTCGACGAAATGTGGCAAGCGATCGAAGCGCGGCACTTCGGCACTCCGGTCGTGGCGATCTCGAGCCGCGCTCCCCGTGCGGACCGCTCGGCTCGCGCTGGATGGCGCCGCCGATTTGCTGCGCCCACCTGGGGGATTGTGCTGGCGGCTATCGCGGCATCGCTCCTCATCGGCGTCAGTGTGGGTCGCATGTCGCGCGGCGTCGCACCGCAGATGGCCGAGTCCCGCGAGGGCCGATACGACTACTGGACGGCGAACGCCGAGCCGTATCGTCAGGCAACGACCGAGTACCTGGGACAGACGGTGGCGCTGTTGAACGCGCTTCCCGCGGCCGCTCGCGACGGCCAGTCCGACGCCCGGTTCGTGAGTCAGGCGACCGACCTGCTCTCGACCACGCGGCTCCTGCTCGATTCCCCCGCCGCGGCCAGCGACGCGCGGCTGAAACAGCTGCTCGAGGACCTCGAGCTCGTCCTCGCACAGCTGTCGCGCCTGCCGGCCGAGCACGGCGGCGCCGAGATCGACCTCATTACCGAAGCGCTCGAGCGGCGCGACGTCGTGCCGCGGTTGCGGTCGGCGGTCGTGAGCATCTCGAGCGATGACGACAACTAGACGAGACACCAACAGGACCCGGACGATGATCTCCGCCCTTCGCCTAACGATGTTGTTGCTGGGCTTGCCTTTGGCCGGCGCGGTTGCGGCGCAGCTGCCGCCGCCGCAGCCTGCGACCCCGCGGCCCGCGCCACGTCCAGAGCGCCCGCCCCTGCCGGAGCGCCTGCGCTCATTCGATCGGCCCACGCCGAAGCCGGATGTGTGGCACGAGTTCGAATTTCCGTCGCCCAAGTTCCATGGCGAGTTCGCCGACCTGTCCTTCGAGAGCCACAAGTGGCAGCTCGAAGTGCCGGAAATGAGCCTCCACACCCCGAAGTTCGAGTGGCAAGCGGCGGAGCTGGAGTCACGATTGTTCGACCTCGACGAGCGGCTCGGCGAGCTGTCATTCCACCGGGACGTCGAGTTGTGGACGCCGGAGCCGCCGCAGCCCGCGCATCCGGCGAAACCAGTGGCGCCAGCCATGCCAGCAATGCCAGCCATGCCGGTCGACGTCCCCACCCCGCATTTCGGGTGGAACTCCGACCGCCTAACGACCCCGCGGCCGTTCCGCGATGACTTGTTCCGTGGCGAACCGTTCGCCTCGCGTCCGCGCGCCCCGTGGCTGCAGGATGATCCAGCCGATTCGCTCTACAAGTCCGCGTACCAGCTCCTCAACCGCGGCGAGTGGCGGCGGGCAGCGACCCAGTTCGCGGCCATCCCGCAGCGATTCCCGAACTCGGGATACGCAGCCGACGCGCTCTACTGGCAGGCATTCGCACTCTATCGAATCGGCGGGACCGAAGACCTGCGGGCTGCGCTCGGTTCGCTCGAAACACTGCGCACGCGCTACCCCTCCGCCAAGACGCAGGCTGACGCGGCGACACTGACCACGCGCATCCGCGGAACGCTCGCATCACGTGGCGACCGCAACGCCGAGCAGCAGCTGCGCAACGCGATGAGTGAACAGGCGCAACCCACCTGCGATCGTGAAGACATGGCGGTTCGCGCCGAGGCGCTGAAGGGACTTGCGCAAACCGACCCGACGTCCGTGGCGCCAACCGTCAGGCGGGTGCTCACTCGCAAGGATACGTGTTCGGCCCCCCTGCGGCGCCAGGCCGTCCATCTCCTCGGGAATTCTGGCGACACGGAAGCCCCGGCCATCCTGCGCGACGTCGCGCTCAACGACCCGGAGACGGAGGTCCGCAACTCCGCGATCCAGTGGTTGGCGCGGTCCCCGAGCGACATCGCCGTCAACACTCTGGAGGAAGTGCTCAGGACGTCCACCGACCAGGGCGTGCTGCGCACCACCGCGAGAGCGCTCGCGTCCAACCCGAATCCACGGGCGAAGCAGGCCGTACGCGCGCTCATCGAACGTACCGATGCCCCCGAGCGTCTCCGCATGGAGGCCGTGTCCGGGTTCGAGAACCCGCAGCGGACGACCGATGACGATATCGCGTACCTTCGGTCCGTCTACACGAAGGTCGACAACCCGCGCGTGAAGGCGCGTATTGCCCGCGTCCTCGGCCAACTCGGCGGCGAGTCGAACGACCAGTGGCTGATGGGTCTCATGCGCAACAACGACGAGCCACTCGAGGTCCGCACCGCCGCGCTCGAGCGTGTCGCGTCACGCAACATGCCCATCGCGGAGGCGGTGAAGCTCTATGCCACGGTCTCGGACCGGGAGATGCGCGAGCGGTTGATCAGCGTCTACGGCCGACGCACCGAAGCCGAGGCGACGGACAAGCTGCTCGACATCGTCAAGAACGACACCGACTACAACCTGCGCAGGCAGGCCATCAACGCGCTGACACGAAAGAACGATCCCCGTGCCACGAAGCTTCTGCTGGAGATCATCGACAAATGACCGCCACCATTCGGCTCGCGGCCATCGCCGCGGCGAGCGTCTTTCTTCTCCCGCCGTCGGCCAGGGCGCAGTCGCTCACACAGCGCGTCGCGTCCGCGCCCGATGGCCCCGTGCAGTTTCACTTCGCCGCGCGCCCGGGGGTCTGCGGTAACGGCCGTACCTACTACTCGATCAACGGGTCGTCGTGGCACGGAACGGTGAACGACAACACGTTTCGCAGCGATCCGTGTCAGCCGGGGCCGGTACGCGTGTTGCTCGGTCGGGCGGGGAAGGACATCGTGGACGTGAACACGTACGTCGGGCCGGTGCAGACGACGCCGGGCGCCACGGACCTCGGGGCCGTGTCGGCGCGCGAGGCGGCGGACTACCTGATCTCGCTCGCCGCTCGTCTCGATGGTCGGCCCGGGCGTGACGCCATCGCGCCGGCGATGCTCGGGGACAGTACCACGGTGACGCCGCAGCTCCTCGCGATCGCCCGCGACCAGTCTCGGGCGCGTGAGACGCGAAGCTCGGCGATCAGCTGGCTCAGCCGCGCGTTCGAGGAGCGCGGCGGCGTGTCGCCGGGCGAGCTCGCACGTGCGTTAGGCGAGATCGCGCGCGATGAGACCGACAACCAGCAGGTGCGGCAGAGCGCCCTGCGTGTGCTGTCACGCCAGGAGAATGGCGAGGGCATCCCGGCGTTGATCGAGATCTCGCGTTCGACCCAGGACGTCTGGCTCGGGAAGGCGTCGCTCTCGACGCTCGCGCAGTCGGGCGACCCGCGCGCTCGCAGCTACCTGCGGGCGGCCGTTCAGCGCGAAGATCTGAACGACGACATGAAGGTCGCCGCCATTCGCGGCATCGGGCGCGACTACGCGACGAGCCAGGATGCCGAGTTCCTGCGCGGCCTGTACCCGAAGCTGACGAGCGAGAAGACGAAGGAAGCGGTCCTCTCGTCGCTCGGTGAGATGGGTGGCTCGGCGAACGCGAAGTGGCTGTTGTCGATCGCGACGAGCGCCGACGAGCCGGTCCGCGTACGGCGTCGAGCGATTCAGCTGAGCAACCGCGCCGGAACCTCGGTGGCCGACCTCGCGCAGCTCTACGACCGCGTGGACGACACGCAGATGAAGGACGCCGTGATCTCGACGCTGGCGCAGAACGGGACGAAGCCGGCGATGGACAAGCTGCTGACGATCGCGAAGACCGACTCGAACTACTCACTCCGCCGGCGCGCGGTCAGCGCGTTAGGCAGGTCGGACGATCCCCGGGTCAAAGAGGCGCTCAAGGAGATCGTGGAGCGGCAATAAAATCGGGAATCGAGAACCGGCAATCGGGAACGGCCTGCGGCGCAGCGTGATGTCCCGGGCGGCCGTTCCCCCCTTTCATTTCAGGCCGCTTGCGCGAGCGACCGTGCTGCCGCCCGAGTCATCTTCGTCATCCTGCCCATCCCGTCCATCCTGTCTCCTGCAGTTGGGTAGCAACTCGAATCCGGACGGGAGCCCGCCACCGAGGGACGGGCTTCGCGCGATCGGAGCGCGCCAGATCCACCCATCAGCGGCCACCCGCGACGATGCTCGGAGTGCGTGTGGCCGCCCGAAACGTCCGTCTCATCCCATCAGCGTTGCCCCGGGTGCCGTCGGCACATCATCGTGGACCGGTCCCGCCGGCCGTATCGCCGACCGTGTCGACCCGACGAACATCATCCCGCACGCGGAAAACGAATGACGCATCGCTCGCTCTGGATCCTGATCATCCTCCCGGTTGTCGCCGCGTGCACGACTGCTCGGAGCCCACAGTCGGCACCCGCGTCCAGCGGTGCGACGACCGCCGCCACGACATCGGAGACGGACTCCGTCGCCCGCGAGCGCGAGCGCTACGTCGCCGACGTCAGGAAAGCGATTGCGGGCAAGGAGCAGCAGCCCGCATCGCAGGTGTTCAAGAACGTGAAAATGCTGACGAACGTCCCGGCGGCACGTTTGCTCGCGATCATGAACACCGGCTACGGCAAGTCGCTCGGCGTCAGCTGCACGCACTGCCACATCGCCGGCGAGTGGGATCGCGAGGACAAGCCGCAAAAGCAGATCGCCCGCGACATGAGCGCCATGGCCGGCACCATCAACAATCAGTTGCTCAAGAACATCGCCAACCTCAAAGGGCCGAGCCCCGTCGTGAACTGCACGACGTGTCATCGCGGTCAGGTCAAGCCGGCGCTGAATCTCCCGTAATCATCGCAACGGCATCTCGAGCGCGAGACCTAACGCGACCTGGCCGTCCGGCCCCTTCTGCACCGACGGCCTGAGCAGCCACTTGTCGATGCGGTTATCCGGGTGCGAATGGTGATACTGGACGACCTTCATTCCCGCGAACGTTCCGAGCGCGGCTCCCATGACGACGTCGCTCGCCCAGTGCTTGTTGTTGTACATCCGTGACGCCGCGATGAGCGTCGCGCCACCGTACATGATCGGTGCGATGTACCACGTGGAGTTCGGCCACCACTTCGACGTTTCGCTCGTTACCGCCGCCGCCGCGGCGAACCCCAGGGCGGAATGCCCTGACGGGAAGGATCGGTAGAGGTCGCCGCCCTTTCTGAATCCGCGGCCGAGGACAAAGCTGCGCTCGTCGTCTATCGAGAGCGCGGGTCTGCCGCGTCCGGCGATCCCCTTGATGAGTCCGACAGCCTGCTGAGCGAGGAGGACTGCTTCGGTGCCGTGCAAGCCGAGGTCAGCCATCTTATCGACCTTCGCGACGCGTCCGACGGCGTACATGCTCACGCCAATGATCGTCGTGCCCGGCGTACCGATGAAGCGAAGCTCGCGCGCGGCCTCCCGCAGAAACCGATTCTCCTGATTGTTCGGCGCCTGAAGTTTCCGCGCGAAGTACCGATCAGCCGGGTAGAGAGCGACGGTCCCGGCGACGAAGGCAGCGGCGATCCACGCGTCCTTGGCCGTGAAGAGCGGGTCGCGTGAGATGCGAGTAGTGTCGGCAGGCTGCGCGAGTGTGACGGTACTCGCGGTCACGGTCAGCGCCGTCGTCAGCGTCAGCAGCGTTCTCACAGGGCCCTCCGCGCGTCGTCCGAATGGCATCATCCGCGGGCTGTGCTCGAGCTCCCTTCGCCCGCGGCCTCCAGGGAGCCCCGAAGCAACCCGCTTGCCGCGTGACGCCACAGCACGAGGATCAGGCCAGCCGACTTTGCCGATTGTATGGCTCGGAGGCGCCGCCCATGACTGAACAACGTCTCCGGCGACAGTGACGACTCGACGCGCGAACACGCCGACAAACGAGAGGGGACGACCGACGCGCTTCTTCCGCGTCAGCCATTCCCCCGTTTCGGTCAGGTCGTGGGTTCCGTCTACTCGCCGGACGCCTGCCTATACCGTGCGACGTGCCCCGCGAACCAGTCGGAGTAAGAACAACAGCACGACCGCACCAATGAACGCGACGAAGATCGTCCCCGGCAGGCCACCCCACGGCGACGACACGCCGAGCTGCGCAAAGAGCCACCCGCCAACGAACGCGCCGACGATCCCGATGATGATGTCGCCGATGATGCCGTAGCCCGTCCCGCCCATCACGAGGGACGCGAGCACGCCCGCCACAAGTCCGACAATGAGCCAGGTCAGAATATCCACGTCTCCTCCTGCGTCGTAAATCCGCCCCCCGGAACACCGTCACAACGGGCAAGCGTCGTGCCTTGCCCAAGGGTTCGCCGTGCGCCACATCTTGACGCCGCTCGCCGGGCCGAGTTCATCGACCCGGTCATTGGAGCACGTCGATGTCCTCAACCCGGCCCCGATGTCACGAACCCCCCTGTTTCGTATGCTGCGGCGCTCCTATCGCGCTGCCAGCTACGCCATTACACACGCCGAACCCGTCGATGAAGTGCTCGACCGCCGGAACGCTCGGTCGGACGCGACGACTCACCCGCACGGGATGTCGCGACGCGAGTTCGTCGCCGGAACCGCAGCGATCGCCGCGGTCGCGACGCTCGACGCGTGCGCGCCGGCGCGACCGCCGGTCGCCGCCCCGGAGCGCGATGTGGGAGGCCCGCCGGTGCTCATCATCGGCGCGGGCATCGCCGGGCTCACCGCGGGGTATCGCCTCCGTCAGGCCGGCATCCCGTTTCGAATCATCGAGGCGCAGAATCGCGTCGGTGGGCGGATGTACTCGCTTCGCAACTTCTTCGCCGACGGTCAGGTGTGCGAGCTCGGTGGGGAGTTGATCGACACGAATCACGCACGCATCCAGGCACTCGCCACCGAGCTCGGAATCGAGCTCAATGACCTGTCGAAGGACGACCCCACCGTCCACGAGACGTTCTTCTTCGATGGAGCGCGTCGCTCGGAGCGCGACGTCGTGGACGCGTTCATTCCGGTGGCCCAGCGCGTCACGACCGCGATCGCGCCGTTCGGCGCGAACATGGACATCACGCATCAGGATCCGAAACCCGAGGCGCTGACCCTCGACCGGATGTCGATCGCCCAGTGGCTCGACTCGGCGGGCGTGAGTGGCTGGTTCCGCAAGCTGCTGGATGTCGCGTACACGACAGAGTATGGACTCCCTACCGACCAGCAGTCCGCACTCAACTTTCTGCTCATGATCAACCCGGATCCGAGCCCGTTTCGGATCTTCGGCGAGAGCGACGAGCGATTCCACGTGCGTGGGGGTAACGACCTCATCGTCCGCACACTCGGGCAGCGGATCTCCGATGCGATCGAGACGAACACGGTGCTCGAGTCGATCGATCGGCGAGCGGACGGAACCTACGCATGCTCGGTGCGACGCGGATCGTCGAGCACCACGCTCACGTCGCCGCACGTCCTCGTGACAATGCCATTCACCTTGCTGCGCACTGTGCGCCTGGGCGTCGATCTCCCCGAGCGAAAGCGCCGTGCGATTGCGGAGCTCGGCTACGGCACGAACGCGAAGCTCATGATCGGTTTCTCATCTCGCGTGTGGCGTGAACGGCATCAGTCGAACGGCAGCCTTCTGGCCGACCTGCCGTTCCAGCTCGTCTGGGAGACGAGTCGGCTTCAGCCAGGAGGCGCGGGGATTCTCACGAACTTCTCGGGTGGGGCACAGGGCGTCGCGGTAGGAGAGGGCAGCGCGGCGGAGCAGGCGACGCGACTCGTCTCGGATCTCGAGCGCGTCTTCCCGGGCGTGACGGCCGCGCGTGCGGGAATGAAGGAAGTGCGCTTTCACTGGCCATCGTTTCCGTGGACCCGCGGAAGTTATGCGAGCTATCTCACGGGTCAGCGCACGGCGTTCGGCGGCGCGGAGGGCGAAGCGGTGGACGGGCTTCATTTCGCCGGTGAGCACTGCTCGAGCTACGCGCAGGGGTTCATGGAAGGCGGGTGCGAGACGGGTGAGCGTGCGGCACGCGAGATCGCCGCGGCGCGCGGGAAGCGGATCGGCACGATTCGGCGTGGAGCCCCGCGCCGGCTGCTGGCTGCGGCCCCGTGACGGAGGGCTACCTAACGGTGAACGCCCGCTGCACGTGACCAACCGCCGATTCGACAACCCGTGGCCGACGCGGCCGCCGGTCGGGCACAATAACGTCGTACGCTGGGTGCTCGCGCATCGCTTCCGGCGGCCACCAGACGCGCGAACAACGGCCGTCGAGCCAGTGGCGCCGAGCTTCGACGCGCCGCGCGCGGCGCCGGGTGACCTCACCGTGACATGGCTCGGCCACTCCACGCTCCTCGTGCAGATCGGCGGCATGAACGTGCTCACGGACCCGGTGTGGGCCGAACGCGCGTCGCCGCTTCGGTTCGCCGGGCCGCGCCGACGGCTGCCGCCGGCCATCGCCCTCCCGTCGCTGCCGCCGATCGACCTGGTAGTCGTGTCGCATAACCACTACGACCACCTCGACCTCGGGACGGTTCGGCAGCTCGCGCGCCGCTTCCCCGACGCGCAGTGGACCACCCCGCTCGGCGTTAGGCGGCTGGTGGGGCGCGCCGGCGTCGACCGCGTCCGGGAGCTCGGTTGGTGGGACGCGATCGAGGTCGGACCGCTGACGGTCACGTGCACGCCGGCCCAGCATTCCAGCGGCCGAGGGGTGACGGATCGGAATCGGTCCCTATGGAGCGGCTGGAGCATCACCGCCCCCGGGCACGTGCGCCGAGCGGTGTACTTTGCTGGCGACACGGCGTATTGCCCGGCGTTCGCGGAAATCGGAGCGAGACTCGGTCCATTCGACGCGTCTCTGCTTCCGATCGGCGCGTATGAGCCCCGGTGGTATATGCAGTACGTCCACATGACACCGGAGGAGGCGGTGCGCGCGTTCGAGGACCTGTGCCGAGGGGAGGTGACGGCATCGACACTCGTCCCGATTCACTGGGGGACGTTTCGTATTGCCGACGATGCCCTCGATGAACCGCCGCGCCGGTTGCACGCGGCCTGGACAGCCCGCCATCTACCGGCGGCGTCGCTCTCCATGCTCGGTCATGGCGAGACGCGTCGCTGGTCCGCGAACCCCATTGCCGGAACGACCGCCTCGCAATGACTGCAGACAGGATCGGCGCGGGAGCGCTGGCGGGACTCGTGCTGGTCGGCGCATGCGAGCCACTGCCGCAGTCTGGGGGCGATACGTCGCGAGCCGCGGGGCCGGCGCCCGCCGTGGATACGATCGCGTCCGGGCTGGAAGTCCCGTGGGGCATCGCGTTCGCGCCCGACGGCCGCATCTTCGTGAGCGAACGCGTCGGCCGCATTCGCGTCATCGAGCAGGGAACGCTCCGCGCCGAGCCGTGGGCGACGATTCCCGTCGCCGCACGAGGCGAAGCGGGGCTCATGGGGATCGCGCTCGCCCCCGACTTCACGACGAGCCGCGCGCTCTACGCGGTCGCGACGGTCGAACGGGACGGCAGCCTCGTGAATCGCGTGCTGCGCATGAGCGACGAGAACGGGTATGCCGGTCCGGCGACGGTGATCCTCGACGGCATTCCCGCTGCCGTCTTCCACGCGGGTAGTGCGATTGCGTTTGGGCCCGACGGCATGCTGTACGGCGCCACTGGCGATGCGCGCGAGCCGGGAAACGCCCAGGACACCACGTCACTCGCGGGGAAGGTACTTCGCATGCGACCCGACGGCACCGTTCCGCCCGACAACCCGATACCGGGCTCACTCATCTACGCGCGTGGCGTGCGCAACACGCAGGGGCTCGCGTGGGACCCGGCCACGGGGCAAGCGTTCGCCACCGACCATGGTCCCAGCGGCTTCCCTAACGAGCGATTTCGCCAGGGGCGCGACGAACTGAACGCCATTCCGCGCGGTGGGAACCTCGGCTGGCCGAGGGTCGCCGGTCGTTCGGACGACCGGCGGTTCACACCACCACTCGTGGACTGGAGCGATCCCGGGATTGCCCCCGCTGGTTTGGCCGTGTATGCGGGGCCTCACGTGCCGTGGGCGAACAGCGTGTTCGTGGCAGCGCTCAAGGGAGAGCAACTCCGCCGCGTGACGCTCGCCCGAGATTCGACGGCCGCTCCAGGGTGGCGCGCCCTCGCGGACGAGCCGCTCTTCGAGAAGCAGTTCGGGCGGTTACGCGCCGTGGCCATGGGCCCCGATGGGATGGTGTACTTCACGACGAGCAACCGAGATGGTCGCGGGGCGTCGCGGCCAGGCGATGACCATCTGCTTCGCCTCCGCCCCACATCGCAGGAAAGCGAGTCGTCGGTACCTCCGCCTTCACGGTAGGCCGCCCCGGTGTTCAACGATCCGCACTACGCCATGCCTAACGCCAATCCGATATCGCTGCCGATGACACGTCGCGTGATCGCCATCCTGGGCCTGGCTGCACTCGGACACACGGTGCCAGCGTCGCGTGCCCTCGCACAGTCCACAACGGAGGATCCGCCGGTCGTGTCGATCGTGCCGGTTCCCGAGAGCCTGACCGCTGGTAGCGGTCGGTTCACGCTCACGGCCGGTACGGTCATCTGGGCCGATGCCGCATCCGCCGACGTGGCCCGACGCTTCGCCGCGTGGATCGCGCCGGCGACAGGCTTCGCGCTTCCGGTGCGCGTGGGCGGCACACCCACGGGGCGCGCGATCATCCTTCGGCGCGACACGCGCCTCACGCGACTCGGAGCCGAAGGGTACGAGCTCACCGTTACGCCGCGACAGGTCACGGTCCGGGCTCGCGAGCGCGCCGGTGTGTTCTACGCGCTCCAGACCGTTCGTCAGCTTCTGCCGCCCGAGGTCTTTCGCGAAGCGCGAGTCGATAGCGTGCCGTGGATCATCCCCGCGATTCGCGTCGTCGATCGCCCGCGCTTTTCATGGCGCGGTGCACATCTCGACGTCGGCCGGCATTTCATGCCGAAGGAGTTCGTCAAGAAATACATCGATCTCCTGGCGCTCCATAAGCTCAACAGCTTCCACTGGCATCTCACCGAAGATCAGGGGTGGCGGCTCCAGATCCGGAAGTATCCGCGTCTCACCGACGTCGGCGCGTGGCGCACGCAGACCCTCGCCGGGCACCAGCCGGGCGGCAGCGATTCGACGACGTGGCAGTACGACGGGCAGCGCCACGGCGGGTTCTACACGCAGGACGATGTCCGCGAGATCGTCGCGTACGCGCGCGACCGGTTCGTGAACGTCGTTCCCGAGATCGAGATGCCCGGTCACGCCCTGGCGGCAATCGCGGCGTACCCACAGCTCGGCGTCACCGGTCAGCCGGCCGACGTGGGCACGCGATGGGGCGTGTACGCGAACATCCTGAACGCCGAGGAGTCCACGATCGCGTTCATGCAGGACGTGCTCGCCGAGGTGCTCGAGCTCTTTCCCAGTCGGTTCATACACATCGGTGGCGACGAGGCCGACAAGGCGCTCTGGAAGACGAGTCCACGCATACAGGAGCGCATCCGCGAGCTCGGTGTCGAGGATGAGCACGGGCTTCAGAGCTGGTTCATCCGGCGCATGGATGCGTTCTTGACGAGCAAGGAACGGCGACTCGTCGGATGGGATGAGATTCTCGAGGGCGGGCTCGCGCCGAACGCGACGGTGATGTCGTGGCGAGGGACGAAAGGCGGGATCGACGCCGCGCGCGCCGGTCACGACGTCATCATGGCGCCCACGAGTCACACGTACCTCGACTACTACCAGTCACGTAACACGGCGGGCGAACCGCTCGCGATCGGTGGCTTCCTGCCGCTCGAGACGGTCTACGCGTTCGAGCCGATTCCTGCGGACCTCGAGCCAGCGCATCGCTCGCGGATCCTCGGCGCGCAGGCCCAGGTGTGGACGGAGTATCTCAAGACGCCGAAGCACGTCGAGTACATGGCGTTCCCGCGGCTGACGGCCCTCGCCGAAGTCGTGTGGTCGCCGGCGGAGCGCCGGAACTACACTGACTTCCTCGCGCGCCTCGAGGATCATCTGCGACGACTCACCATCCTCGACGTCGGGTACCGTCCGCCGGGTCCCTGAATCAGCTATCAGCAAGCACACGGGCCGGGCCCACAGTCGCGCGTACCGATCCGGGGCACGGCTGGCATCTCGCGGGGGCTATACGGATTGTGCGGATGGAACGGATCGGGGCGGATCGCTCTTCTCGGAGAAGAGGCGATCCCGCAAGGCCAAAGAGAGGAGGGGAACTGCCTCCAGGCGAGGTGGCGTCCCGGGCGGCGGTTTCCCCTCGTCAGTCGGCCCATCGGGTGAGGGCGCGTCCCGGCAGCGGAGCGATCCGTTTTCGTCCGTTCGATCCGCTGAATCCGTATCCCCTGCACGGAGCCCGGCCTCGCCGGGCGGGTCGCCGCGCGTCGCGAAGGCGTCCGGCCGTGATCGCTGAGCGTCGAGTGGCTCGGCGGGAGCAATCGTGCTCAGTCGTCGCATCCCATTGTCCGCAACTGGTCTGGCGGATAGCGATCTGGTGTGGCTACTGACCGCACGGTGTGCGCTGTACATTCTGGCTTGCTCGTCTCGACCCAACGCGTTCCCCTCGTGGTGCGTAGCGTCGACGAACCGCCTGTCTGGCCTCCACCAGAGCTCTCCATGCGTCGCCATTCGATCGCTTTCGTCGCGCTCGTCGCGCTCGTCGCGACTCCGCTCGCTGCCCAGGAGCGGATCGACACCGCCGCCATCGCCCGCATCAAAGCCGAAGAAGAGAGCCGCTCGCAGGTGATGGAGATCGCGAGCTGGCTCACCGACGTGTACGGCGCGCGGCTCACCGGCTCGCCCAGCACGAAGGCCGCCGCCGACTGGACGGCCAAGAAGCTGACCGAATGGGGGATGTCGAACGTCCGGCTGGAGAGCTGGGGACCGTTCGGACGCGGGTGGACGAACGAGCGGATGGTGGCGCACGCCATTTCACCGACGCCATTCCCGATCATTGCGTACGCGTCGGCATGGACGCCGGGGACGAAGGGCGCCGTCCGCGGCGAGGTGGTTCTGGTCGATGCCGACAGCGTGCCCGACCTGGAGAAGTATCGCGGAAAGCTCCGTGGAAAGATCGTCTTCACGCAGCCTCCGCGCGATTCGGTTCCGCCGCGCTTCACTCCCGACGCGGTGCGTCACGCCGATTCCTCGCTCGCGCGAATGGCGGGGGCGCCGTTCGCCGCGGATCCGCCGCGGGGTGGTGGCGGGCCGACCGCGAACAGCCCGCAGGCCAGTCGGTTCCAGGCCGCGATGGCGCTCCAGCGCGCGCTCAGCGAGTTCCTCGGCGACGAAGGTGTGCTCGCTGCAGTGAGCCCCGGACGCGGCGAGGACGGCACGGTCTTCGTCGGTGGCGGAGGATCGCGCGATGCGAGCAACCCCACGAAGGTCCCGGGTATCGTCTTCGCGGCCGAGCATTATGGGCGAATCGCCCGAATGGTGGAGAAGGGGATACCGGTCACCGTCGAGCTCGACGTGAAGAACACGTTCCACGACGACGACCCCAACTCGTTCAACATCATCGCCGAGGTTCCGGGGACCGACCCGCGGCTCAAGGACGAGGTCGTGATGCTCGGCGCGCACTTCGATTCGTGGCACACGGGCACGGGCGCCACGGATAACGCGGCCGGATCGGCGGTGATGCTCGAGGCGCTCCGCCTGATCAAGGCGACCGGGCTGCGACCGCGGCGCACTATCCGCCTTGCGCTCTGGACCGGCGAGGAACAGGGACTGCTCGGCTCCCGCGCGTACGTGCGCGAGCACTTCGGCGATCGGGCGACGGGACAGACCAAGCAGCCTAACCACGATCGCTTCTCCGGATACTTCAACGTGGACAACGGCACGGGCGCGATTCGCGGCGTCTACCTGCAGAAGAACGAGGCCGTTGCGCCGATCTTCAAGGCGTGGATGGATGCCTACAACGACCCGCGCATGCGCACGGTGACCGCGAACAACACGGGCGGCACCGATCACCTGGCGTTCGACGCCGTTGGGCTCCCGGGCTTCCAGTTCATCCAGGACCCGGTCGCCTACGGCTCACGCACGCATCACTCGAACCAGGACGTCTACGAGCGTCTCGTGACGAGTGACATGAAGCACAACGCGGCGGTGGTCGCGACGTTCGTCTACCTCACGGCGAACCGGGACCAGAAGCTGCCGAGGAAGCAGCAGCCCACCGTTCAATAGCCGGAAAGCCGCACCCCAGGATTACAGGAACTACGCAAGTTGCTGTTCCCGGTTCCCTGTTCCCGGTTCCCCGTCAGTTATGGTACCGCCGCCGATGCCGCGTGTCGAACGGGCATGCCTAACGACGGCACCGACTGGAGGAACGTCGCCGCGTCGCTGCGAATCCCCTCGGCGACGCGGTCCGCCAACGCCATGATCGTCACGTAGGGATTGATCTCGAGTGCGTCGGGGAAGAGGCTCGAGTCCGCGACCCGCAACCACGGCACGCCATGGACGCGTCCGTACGAGTCGGTCACCGCGTCGTGCGACTGCCCCATCGCGCACCCGCCCATGAGGTGCGCGGCGGAAACCGAGATGCGACCGGGCTGGAAATGACGCGCATCGATCAGCGCGTCCACCCGCTCGGCGTCGCGCCGCTCGATGAGCGGCGGGTCAGCCGACGGGGCGTGCACACGGACCGCGCCGGCAGCGAAGAAGATCCGTGCCGCCGCGCGCGTCGCGCGCACCATCGCCTCGATGGTATCGGGCGTGAACGTGTAGTGGACGACGGGACGCCCCGCCGAATCCACCGTAATGCGATTTCGCGGCGTAGCGCGGTCGCACGCGAGCACGAGGATCATCTGGAGCCTCGAGAACGCGCGCATCAACTGGCTGTGCGCGGTGCCGAATCCCGTGAGGTTCTTCGCCGTGATGAACGGAAAATACATGCATGTCTCGAGGACGAACCGCTCTTCCTCCGCACGGTCGAGATAGAAGCTTTTCGGGTGCCCCACGTCGTTCGTGATCTCGCGCTCGTGCTCGGCGACGAGAATGTGGGCCGGGTGGCAGGTGAAGCGCGACCCGACGTGGGGGATGGCGCGTTTGATCGGGGACCGGAGAATCAGCGCCGAGGTCCCGATCGCGCCGCCGGCCAGCACGATGAGGCGCGCCTGGATGCGGTACATCCCCGGCGCCCACTCGGATGGGGATCCCTTGTCGTTCGGGCGCCGCTCGGACACGCGCACGACCACGAAGCGGTCACCGACCTCCAGCGCCTCGGCGCGCGTCACCACCTCGACCCCATTCGCCTCGGCGTTAGGCAGCTGGACGCGGTGCGTGCCCTGCTTCGCGGCGTTCGGGCAGCCCAGATTGCAGAGACTCGACCCGAGGCACCCCTTGAGGTTGAGGGGGAACTGATGGGCGACCCACCCGTTCGTCCGGCAGCCGTCCACGAACAGCCGGTTGTTGTCGTTGATGAGCTCCGGCGCGAGCAGATGGACGTTGTTCTGCGCCATGAACTTGTTGCTGCGGCGCTCGAGATCGTCGTACGCGAGCCCCGGAACCCGCCACCGTCGGATGACGCGCTCCGGCGCCACGAGCGAGGTCCCGGTGTACACGACGGTGGAGCCGCCGTACACGCGGCCGAACGCGAGCGTCATCGAGCCGTCGGCCGTGAGGAATCCGCCGCCATCCTCGTAGAGCGCGGGCGCCATCTCGAGCTCGCGGCCCGTGAACTCATCGTCGCCAAGACGCGGCCCCTGTTCCACGACGAGCACGCGCACGCCACTTCGCGCGAGCGGCGCGAGCTCCTGCGCGACAGTCCCGCCGCCGGCGCCGGAGCCTACAATGACGACGTCATAGTGCCGGTCGATCATGGCTCGAGCCACAGCGACGGCGCGAGCGGCACGGTCGCGATCGTGCCACCTCGCGCGGCCCAGCCGCGCGGATGTGCTCGGTACCCGATGGCCGCCGCGATATCGTCACGCGTGTAATAGCCCATGAAGATGAGCGTGCGCAGCCCCCAGAACCCTCGCCTGATCAGCGTCACCGGCGATCGCTCGATGGACTCGAGGAACGCCGTCCGCCGCTTCGCCGTGAGACGCGTGAACGGCTGGCCATAGCGCGTCAGCGGGAGCACCTGAATGAGTCGCAGGAACGCCGTGAGCTGACGCCGAACTCGTTCGTCGCGCTGCGCGAGTGCGTGCGCGATGACGGTCTCGAGCTCCGTCCACCCGCGCGCATCGAGAGACGCGGACTCGGGAACGACCGTCGTCGCGACCGCGCGGAGAATATGTCGAACAGACGACAACGTCGCTGGAGACATTTGTATCGGCGGGTGTCCTGACGGCGTCTCGCGCCGTCGCCTCGGCGCCGAAGCGAATTGGTCGCGAACTTCCCCGCGAAACTAGACCAGCGCGACTGGTATCGGCAAGGTCGCTAGCGCGCGTCGTTGCCGAGCTCGGTTTCGTCAGCCACCGATCCCGAGCTCAGCCGTCCGTTCGCGCAGCGTCCTCGGCGTGTCGCTTCACACGCACGAGCATGGCGTTCAGTCCGACTTCGCGCGTGCCAAGCCCGAGGCTATCCATGATCGTTCGAACGAAGTCCTCGGGGATCGCCAGCGTCGTTTCCGGTGGCTGATCGTTGATGGCGCTGAACAGAATGCTCAGGAACGCCGCGATCGTGGGCGACTGGCGGGTGTTGACGTCGGCGTAGAAATGCAGCTTCCCGTCCTTGTACTCGGGAAACAGATCCACGCGCGTCTGACATTCCGGGACCGTGAACTGGGCGCGGTCGAGCTCCAGAAACCGATCCGGAACGGGCTCGAGCTTCTTCGCGTACGCCACGAGTGCCTGCATCTTCTCCTCGCGGCCGAGGATCCGGAATCGGCTGAGGACTTTCTCTATGGAGGGTGGGCGTTGCTGAACCGGCTCGGGGCTCACGGATCGACGGTCGAGAAACGAGGCGCGAGGGTATACAGCGGTGGGTGAGGCGATCGGGGCGCATCACTCTGTGGGTTCATAAGATACGCCGGAAAGTCATCCTGTGTGCTGGCGGGGGCCGTCTGGCATGAGCTCGTGTGGGTTGCGCTTCTCTTAATTGAGCGATTAATTAAGACCATGTCAGACGACACCCGAACTGCTGACACGATCCTCGATGCCGCCGAGCGGCTGTTTGCCCGGCAGGGCTTCCCGGCCACGACTATCAAGCAGATCGCAAACGAAGCGGGCGTGAACTCGGCGCTCCTCTACTACTACTACGCGAGCAAAGAGATGCTCTACCGCGCGATGCTGCAACGGATCATGGGGCAGTTGCTTGCGACCGGAACGACGGCGATGGAGCGCGCCACCACGCACGCCGACCGCGTCCGCGCTTTCGTTCGCGCTCAGGTCCGGGTACTCGGCGACCATCCTCATTTCCCCCACCTGCTCGTTCGCGAGATGGTCGATCATCAGGCCGCGCACGCGGAGGCCGCGATTACGACGACAGTCGCGGGGGCCTTCGATCGGCTCTGCTCGGTCATCGAGGCCGGGCAGAGCGACGGGGTCTTTCGAGCCTCGCTCGACCCGCGGTTTGCAGCCATCTCGACCATTGCCCAGGTCGCGTACTTCGTGATCGCGCGACCTGCGGTTGGCATCATGTTGGGGCACGGCACGAGCGGCCCGCCCCGTGACGTTACCGAACGCTTCTATCGACACGCCGAGGAGTTTGCGCTCGCGGCGTTGTCGTCGGACTACGGGGTTGAGGGGGCACGGTCATGATCGACGTTCGTTCGATGCCCCGTTTCCTCGGGGCGCGCTTCTCGACACTAGCGTTGGTTGCGATCGCGTTCGGCGCCTGCTCGCGCGACGAGACGACGGGGGTCACAGCCGACGGGACCGTCGAACTGACACAGATCGACGTCGCACCGTTCGTGGCTGGGCGAGTGGCTCGCGTCGCGGTCGAAGAGGGAGCGGTCGTCCATCGCGGCGACACGCTCGTTGTTCTCGCTCAGTCGGCGTTGCCGGCAGACCTCGATCAACGGCGCGCGCGCGTCTCCGCCGCCGAAGCACGACTGCGCGAGCTACAAGCGGGCGCTCGTCGCTCGGAGATCGAGCGCGCCCTGGCCGAGCTTCGGGTGGCAACGGCGGAAGCCGAACGATTCGAGCGTGACCGAGCTCGCCTCGAGCCGCTCGAGGCCCAGGGGATGATCAGTCGCTCACAGTACGACGCGGCGGTGACGGCCTCGCGCGTCGCGGCTGGGCGACGCGATGCGGCGGCCGAGGCCGTGCGACTGCTACGTCAAGGCGCCCGCTCGGAGCAGATCGCGGCGGCACGCGCCGATCTCGAGAACGCGCGCGCGACGCTCGCCGTCGGCAACGCCACGGCGACGGACCTGGTCCTCACCGCTCCGGCCGACGCGACCGTGCTCGGGCGCTACGTCGAGCCGGGGGAGGTCATTTCCGCCGGGCAGGTGGCCGTCACGTTAGGCGACGCGACGCGCCCCTGGGTGCGCGTGTACCTCTCGGCACCGGTCGTCCCGTTCGTCCGTGTCGGCCAGCCCGCGCGGGTGACCATGGAAGGGCTGGGCGACCAATCCGCCCGCGCGCGCGTTTCGGCGATCGCCACCGAGGCCGAGTTCACGCCGCGCGTGGCGCTGACCGAGAAGGAACGAGCCGACCTGCTCTTCGGTGTGAAGCTCGACATTCTCGACACCACCGGCACGTTCAAGGCGGGGCTTCCAGCGACGGTCACGATCGACACGTCGTCCACGCGGCCGAGCGACCCGTGACCGCGTCCTCAGCCGCCGCGCCGGTCGTACGCACCGCGCACCACGACCCCGCGGTGCGTACCGAGCAATTGCGCAAGACGTTCGGGTCGCTGGTGGCGGTCGAGCGTCTGGATCTCACGATCGCGCGCGGTGAGGTGTTCGGTCTCCTCGGGCCTAACGGCTCCGGCAAGACGACGACCATTCGCATGTTGTGCGGGCTCATGCAACCGACGTCGGGGCGCGCTGAAGTCGCGGGTATCGACGTCACCGCCGATCCCGAAGGGGTGCGCCGGCGAATCGGCTACATGTCGCAGAAGTTCGGACTGTACGACGACCTGTCGATCCTCGAGAACATCCGGTTCTACGCGTCGGTGTACGGGCTGCGTGGCGCTGCTCGCGCGGCGCGCATCGCGGCACAGCTTCGCGACCTCGGGCTCGAGGAGCGCCGCAACCAGCTCGCCGGAACGTTGAGCGGAGGGTGGAAGCAGCGGCTCGCGCTCGCCTGTGCGACGTCTCATGAGCCCGAGGTACTGTTCCTCGACGAGCCGACGGCCGGCGTCGATCCGGCCTCGCGGCGGTTGTTCTGGGACTGGATCTACGCGCTCGCGCGCAGCGGAACGACGATCCTCGTCACCACGCACTACATGGACGAAGCAGCGCGCTGCACGCGCCTCGCATTCCTGTCCCGCGGGCATCTCATTGCGATCGGGTCGCAGGACGAGATCACGCGGCAGTTCGGTCAGGAAACGATCGAGGACGTGTTCATCGAGCTGCAGCGGCAGGACGAAGGGGCGCGGACCGAGGGAACGTTAGGTTCCCGCGAGGCGCCGCCGACTGAAGACCTGACGAGGTCCGACGCATGACGCCGCCGTCATTTCTGCAACGCGTCTCGGGGCTCACGCTCTGGCCGATGCTCTGGAAGGAATTCGTCCAGATGCGTCGCGACCGCTTCACGCTCGGGATGATGGTCGGGCTGCCGGCGATTCAGCTCCTGCTGTTCGGCTTCGCAATCCGTACCGAGGTCCGCCACCTGCCGACCGTGGTGCTCGACGAGTCGCGAACGGCGGAGAGCCGCGCGCTCGTCGACGCGATCCGGAACACCGGCAACTTCGACATCGTCGGTACGGCACGCGGCCGCGCTGAGGTGAAGCAGAAGGTCGAGCGTGGAGACGCGAGGGCGGCCGTGATCATCCCGCCGGACTACGAGGCGAACATCAAGCGCCGGCGGACTGCCCAGGCGCAGGTCATCGTCGATGCGGCCGATCCGCTCGCGTCATCCGCGGCGATCGCCGGCGCGACGCTCGCCGGCCAGGCGCGATCGGCGGCGCTCGTACCCTCGTCGCGCCGGTCACCACCGATCGACGTGCGCGTGCGTCCGTGGTACAACCCCGCACTCGAGAGCTCGATCTACATCGTCCCGGGGGTGATCGGGCTCCTGCTCACGTTGACCCTCCTCATGATCACGAGCATGGCCCTCGTTCGCGAGCGCGAGCGTGGAACGCTCGAGCAGCTCATCGTCACCCCCATATCGAAAACGGGATTGATGGTGGGGAAAGTGCTTCCATTCGCGGTCGTCGGGTACGTGCAGGTGACGGTGATCCTCATCCTCGGTCGCTTCGTGTTCGACGTGCCGATCCGCGGCAGCATCACACTGCTGTACCTGATCAGCGCGCCCTTCATCATCGCGAGCCTCGCACTCGGACTGCTCGTCTCGACGGTCGTGCGGACACAGGTGCAAGCCATGCAGCTGTCCTTCGTGTTCATCCTGCCCACGGTGTTACTGTCGGGATTCATGTTCCCGCGCGAAGCGATGCCGGAAGCGGCCCAGTGGCTCGGTGCGATCATCCCTGTCACGTACTACCTGCGGGTGCTGCGCGGCATCCTGCTCAAGGGCGTCGGGATGGATGCGCTGTGGCCCGACACGCTCGTGCTCGCTGCGTTCGCGGTGGTGCTCCTCGTCGTCAGCGTCCGGCGGTTCCAGAAGCACATCGAATGACCCGCCATGCGAGCCCGCACGTTCGGGCTCCCATGCGCGCTCCACCTGTCTAGCTTTACGTCTCACTCTATACGGAGACGCGAGATGCCGACACGGAAGGCAAGTGCGGTATGGGAAGGTGGGTTTCGTGGCGGGTCTGGATCGTTCACCGGCGAGAGCGGCACGATCGGCGGCAAGTACACGGCCGGCTCACGCTTCGAGGAGGATCCCGGAACCAACCCGGAGGAGCTACTCGCGGCGGCCCACGCTGCGTGCTTCAGCATGGCGTTGAGCGTTCAGCTCGACAAGAACGGAACTCCGCCCACGCGCATCGAAACGAACGCCGCGTGCACGGTGGAGAAGGTAGGCGAGGGCTTCGGGATCACGACGATGAAGCTCACCACGCGCGCCACTGTCCCGAACATCGACAACGCGAAGTTCCAGGAGCTCGCGAAGGCGGCCGTCGAGGGATGTCCGGTGTCGCAGGTGTTGAAGATCCCGAACGTCCGGCTCGAGGCGTCGCTGATCTGACTGGCGGCCGTCATTCCGAGCGGAGCGCCGAAGGCGCGTAGTCGAGGAATCGCAGGAGTGCTGGTAAAGGGTTGTCATTCCGAGCGTAGGGAGGAATCGCGCTCCTTCCGGCAGGGTCGGCCCCTCTGTCGGGACGCCTACGGAAGCTGAACCGCAGAGGAAGCAGAGGGCGCAGAGGAACGGCTCGGCCGGCAGGCGCATCTCGCAACGATCTGAAATGAGGGGAACGGCCGCTTGGGACGCCACGCGCAGGGGTCGATAGTTGGGTAGTCGCGGGTTGGTCACGTGCCGCGGTCGGGTTGTCCCTTCACTTCCCGGATCGTCGCGCCGGCCAATGTCCCGTCGGGCCTCCCTCCGCGCTCTCTGCGTCGTCTGCGGTTCATTGTGTTGCCAGCGCTTCCCGATAGAGGGGCCGAGCCATTCAGCGCGGAGGCTACCGCGAGAACCAGCACAGCCAGCCTAACGAAGCTGATTGTACAGCCACACGTAGCCCACCCGCATGCTCACCCGCCGGACGACGCGCGCGCCGGTGCCGCGGACCTCGAGACTCAGGCGCCCCCGCGGGGCAACGCGCACGAGCGCGCCCACCTGCGCGTGCACGTCGAACACGTTCGTGTTGTAGATCGCGCCGATGTGATCGTTCTGGATCGTCGTTCCCACGGCGTCCACGCCAACGCCGGCGCCCACGTAGGGCGTTACCCGACGCGCAACGGAACCCAGCACGTTGACGTCAGCGAGCGCCGAGAAGACGTACCCCTTCCCGCGCTGCGGAACGCCGAGCGAGTCCGCACGGTCGATGGTCGTGGCGAGGTAGTCGAGACCGACCGAGAACCGAACACGTCTCGACCCGATCCAGCCGAGATCGAGCGCGCCACCGAACTGCGGCCCTAACGACGAGTGCGGAAATATTCCCGCGCCCGAGTACACGCCGAACGCGCTCGACGCTCCAAGTCCAAGCCGGGGGAGCGCGTCCGTCGTTTGCGCGAGCGCCAGCCGCGGGACGAGCACGCTCACGGCAGCGATGAGGATCAACCCGCGGGCAGCGCGGCGGGTCGCGCGATGACGGCGACTCTCGGAGAGCGAACGGTGCAGCAGGATCGAGGGACCGAGGCGGGTGATGGAAAGTGGTGGAGGGTTAATACAACACCCCCGCACCGCTGACAACCGCCGGAGCCGACGCGCTACCAACCGTAAACCATCTCGTACGTCGCCCGGTTGCGTAGCAGGATGCGCACGTAGTCCCTCGTCTCATCGTACGGAATGCGCTCGATGAAGAGCTCCGGGTCCGACGCGCCCGATTTCTGGCGCCAGCGGCGCACCCGTGACCCGCCGGCGTTGTACGCCGCGAGTGCGAACTCGATACTCGGGTACTGATCGAGCATCGCGTCGAGGTGCATCGTGCCCAACCGGATGTTGACGTCTGGCTGGAAGAGCAGGACCCGCTCGAACGGGCTCACACGCGCGCGCCGGGCGAGGGAAGTTCCGACACTCGGGAGAACCTGCATGAGGCCGAGTGCTCCCGCGCGAGACACGGCCCGCGGTGTGAATCTCGACTCCTGGTGAATCAACGCGGCCACGAGCGCCGGATCGACACCACGGGTCTCGGCCTCGGCATGAATCACATCGGCGAAGGCGACGGGATAGAGCAGCCGGAACAGCCGAGTGTCCCGCGGTGCAGAAGCCGCGAGTGCGCGCTGAGCCAGCGTGATCGCCCGCGACGTTTCGCCGCGTTGACGAAGCGCCTCCGCGGCGCGGAGCAGGGAGTCGGGAGAGCGGCCGGCGCCGGTCGCCAGCGCGTCGTACTCGAACCCCTCCTCCGTCCCCATCCCCAGTGCCTCGAGGAGCTCGGAGCGTGCGATCGCGTCGCGGAGCTCACCGGTGATCGTCGTCGCCGTGTCAGTCGCTGCCTGCGGCTTCCACGGCGCGACGGCGAGCCGGCGAGCGCTTTTCATCGAGTAGTAGGACAGCGGGTCCGCCGACATCACGGCGCGCCAGTGCTCCTGCGCGCGTGCGCGGTTCCCGCCTCGCTCGCGAGCCCGACCAGCCCAGTAGCGGGCCGCGGTGACCTCGCTGCTTCGTGGGTAGCGTTCCACGAGCGTTTCGAGCTCGCGTGCTGCTGCGGCGAAATCGCCCGATGCGTATGCGATGATCCCCGCGCGGAAGAGCGCGAGCGGCGCGAGGCGGCTGGTCGGATAACGCCGCGCGACGTCGGTGAAGGCGCTGCGGGCGGCCGCGTCGCGGCCATCGTCCGTGGCGAGATCGGCGAGAAGGAACAGCGCGGGTGCTGCCGCCGCCGTGTCGCGTGGGAATGCGGTCTTCACGCGTCGAAGCGCCGTGCGCGCCGACGCCCCCTGCCCGGCGCGTAGCAGCGAACGCGCGCGCTGGTACGCCGCTTCACCACCATTCGCCGCGGATGCCGGTACTCGCGCAAACTCGCTGGACGCGGCCGCGTCGCGGCCAAGTCGCGAAAGCACCGTGCCGTAGTCGTATCGGTCGCGAGCATCGAGCCTCGCGCCGCCGCGCGCGTAGCCGACCACGGCACGCTGCAACAACCCAGCGGCGCTCACCGCCCGCGCGATGACGAGCTCCTCGTCCGGTGAGATCGGCCCGAGCAGCGAGTCCACCAGCGCCACCGCGACCCGCGTCTCTCCTGCCGATGGCCTGGACCGGAGCAGCTCGAAGGCCTCCCTCCTTATCGACGTCCGTGTTGCCTGGTCGGGGTTCGCCATCAGGCGGAGCCGCATTGCCTCCGCACGCTGACCCAGCGCGGCATACGCCTGGGCCGCCCCGGCGAAGTCGCCCCAACGCTCTCGGGCCTGCGCTTCGGTAGGATCGACACGCGCCCGCGCGACGGGCGTGCGGATGCGTGCATAGGCGCGCTTTCGCTCCGACGCGTCGCGGCTCGTGCCGGCGGCGCGAAGCTGAAGCCAGTCAGCGACCGGCGGCAGCAGTGCTGCCGCCCGCATGTACGTCGCGGCAGCGCTGTCGCCGAGCGCCTGTCGGTCGAGAGCTCTCGCGAGTAGGGTGACGCGAACGCCGCGATCTCTGTCCGTGCGTGCGGAGCGAATGGCGGTCTCCGCGTGCGCCCGTGCGAGCGAATCGGCGCCGCGCGCGAGCGCGGCTCTCGCCAGCAGCTCGCGGCCTCGACCGTCGAAGAGCGAATCCACCCAGGGAGCCGCCGAGAGCTCTCGATCGACGCGGCTCCAGCCGCCCCAGGCTGCTGCCGCGGTCGCGGCCAGGAGAACGGCCTCGGCCGTTCTCGCGCTGGAGTCGCGAAACGCGGAATCGAGCAACTCGGTTGCTCGCCAGGGGCGCCCAGCGGCGAGTGCGGCGGCGGCCGACCGCACGATCGGGTCAGGGCTCGACGCGAACGGGCTCGGGTGGGATTCTCCCTGAGCGGGAATGTCTTCGGGCCGGCCGCACGCGACCGCGAGCGCCACGATGACGAGGCGAACAATGGGTGCCATGTTCATGTGGAATGGCGTCGGTCAGCTTTCATACCATCGGCCGATTCGTGCGCGTCGGGACGGGCACGAAGGTGGTCGCGCTGGGGTACTACTACACGAGAAACTCGACGAAACATCTGCCCTGAGGTGACGAATCCGCCTCTCGATGTGTCGAAGCAAAGGGCAGGCTGATCTCGACAGTGTCGAGGGATCCAGAGCATTAGGTTGTCATCATGGTTCGGTCCTCTCGCGTTTCCCTCATCGGTACGCTCGTAGTCGTCTTCGCCGTAGCGCTGGCGTGGGCGTTCGCGACGCGCGGCTCCGGCCGTGTATCGATGTCGCGCGAGGTCGCGGAACAGATGCGCCTCGGGGCCGATTTCGCCGCGCGGGTCGAGCGCTCGCTCGGTGGAAACGGCGACTCGGTGTCGGCGGTAGACGCCGTTGCCGCAACCTATCTCGAGCGGCTGCGTCTCGGGCTCGGCAGCCCGTTCAGGCTGATCGACTACGCGCTCGCGGACCGCATGCTGTCGGACTCCGTGCGACGCCGTGTCGCGTACGCCGTTCTGTATCGAACGCTTCAGGGTGATTCGTATCACCCACCCGCGACAGCGCTGACGCTCGCGGCCGCACAGGGCGAGCTGCCGCGCGCGCTGGCCGAGGATCACGTCGCGCTCATCGAGCGGGCGGTCGAGAGTGCGGACGAGCCACGGGCCGGCGAGCTCGCGGTTCGCGAGGCGTATCGTGTCGCCCTGGCTGCCGGGAGTGTCGGCCGGCGCGCGCCCTGGCTTGCGACGCAGGCGGCGGCGCTCACGCGGGACCGGGTGCTTGCCCGGCGCGATGTCATCAAGCTGCTGGAAATGGCGGCTCGCAACCGGGTGGACCCGCTCGGACTGATTCCGGTTTGGCGCCTGGAGCGGCGCTTCGCGGTGGAGCGACCGCTCATGGAACCGATGGCGGCCGGTGTCGAGCGCGACGCGCTCGCAGCCGTGCCGTCTCTGGTGCGTGCCCTCGATTCGCTCGCCGTGCTCACATCGCGTGCAAACGACGTTGCGGTCGATTCCGCGCGCGATACGTCGTCGCCCATCTCCGAGTCCGCGGCGAGACGCCTCGCGTCGGTCGTGTCGACCCGCGCGGCGCCGCCGCAGGCGCCGGTGACGGTCGCCGTCACCAGTACTGTTCGGTCCGCGCGCGGAGCAGCCGGCGCTGATCGTAACCTGCGGGATGCCCTCACGCGCTTCGCCCAGCGGTCGGTGAACGAAGAGACTCTGGTCGCCGAGTTCGCGCTGTTCGCCTCGCGCGACGCCTCGCGTGCGGCATCGCCGTCGATGGCAGTACTGTGGTCCGCGGTGTCCATGCGCGCGTACGGCCAGGAGCGCGTCTGGTTCCCGGGCGATGGTGGCCCGACCGTGCGGGAGCTCAAGGACCGTTTCGGCCTCGCGTCGGTGAGCTTCGATGCCGCGGTGCCCACCACGTGGCGGCCGTACTACCTGCGCATGCTTGGCGTCACGCTCACGGACCTGCAGCGAGTGCTGCCGGCGTTCGGCGCGCGCGGACTCGGGGTGCACTTTGGCGACAGTCCCATGCGAGATGCGGCGCTCGCCATGCACGATCCGGCCACGCGCACCGTGTTTCTGCCGATCGCGACGAGTGCGGGCGTGATCGCGCACGAGCTCGCTCACGATCTCGACTGGCAGGCGGCGCGCACCCGGTACGGGCTGCGCGGGACTTACAGCACCGACCGCGCGGTGCGGCAATATCGCGACCGTCTCGCGGCGTCGATGCTGGAGCTGAGTGACGCTGGGCCGGGTGAGAGCTCGTTAGGTACCGACGGCGTGCGCCCCATGCCGAGTGCGCGGCCGACCGAGGTGTTCGCCCGGAACGTCGATTGGTTCGTGAGTGCTGCGCTCGCGCGTGACGGTCGAATGAACGGCTATCTCTCCGCCGTCCAGGACGGACTGCTCACCGGCTACGGCGCCGTGGCCGCGCCCGAGGTGTCGCGCGATGGTGCGCAGGCGATGATTCGCGCCCTCGACGAGATGACGGTCGTGGCGCCGGCGACGCGCTCGTGGTTCGTGGAATCGCACGGGAAGGGACGTCCGATGCCGATCAGTGAGCTCACTCGTCGTGTGCTGGAGGTCCCGCTCTCGGCCGCTGACCGGCGGGGAGCACGGCCCGTCCGGGCGACGGGGGAGCTTCTCGGGCCGTCCGGTGAGACGAGTGCTCGAACGCTCGTCGCGATCGGAGCCGGGTGCCGCGATGGCGTGATCGACGAGCGACTCGCTGACGAGCGCGCGCGGGTGCTCCTCGAGGCGGCCGATGCGCGGGCGCGTGGACTCCTCGCGCGCCGGGCGCGGCACGCTGCGTCGGCGGAGCGGGCACCGTGGCAGACGCGCGCGCTGCTCGGGAACGCCTGGGAGTTGACCTACGCGGACAAGGCGCGCGAGACCTTGCGCGATACGATTCTCCGCCGCGCGGTTGCCGCCGCGGCCCCCCGCGGGGTTACCGCGATCGTCGCCGCGACGCCGCTCGGCTGCCGATAAACGATGTTTTAGGGGTCAGAGTCCTAACGCATCGTTCCATTGCGGAGCAATGGAACGATGCGTTAGGACTCTGACCCCTAAGCTGCTGGCTGAGGGTGAGTGACCTGCGCGCGCCAGGTCCGGGGCGCCCGGGCCGGTCGCAACTGCGATTGGACCGGATGGGCCGGAAACGGCCGGATCGTTCGTCGGGAGAGTCGGGAGTCGGGAATCGATGGGCACCCCGCCGCGACGGTGGCGTCCCGGGCGGCCGTTCCCCTCTTGCTTTTAGGCCGATTGCGCAAGCAACGCCGCTGCCGCGTTGGTCATCTTCGTCATCCTGTTAATCCTGTCTCCATCCTGTCTTTTGCCTTTTGCCGTTCCTCCCTCCGGGCGTCATCGCGCGCGTCGGCATCGCGACCGGTCTTTGATCGGCAGGAGACAGGACTAACAGGATGGACAGGATTGGCAGGATGGCTCCTCGCGAGCGAGAGTTCCTCGATCCAGGAGCGGGGTTGAAGGGGAATGCCCTCCGCGACAGTGGCGTCCCGGGCGGCCGTTCCGGCGTTCAGCCCCAGCTCGCCATCGAGCCGCAGGCCCTGCTACGTCCCCGCCTCGGTCGCGACGCTCGGTGCGCCTGACGCCGGCACAGTCTCTGTGCTCTGGATGAATACCGAACGCGTCGGATACGCGAACGCGATCCGTTCCTCGGCGAATCGGCGCAGGATCGCCAGGTTCACCGCCTGATTGATGTTCATGTACGTCGCGTAATCGGGCGTCAGGACGAAGTACACCGTCTCGAAATTAAGCGACGAGTCACCGTAGCCGCTGAAGTGAGAGCGGTCGAATCGAACCGGCGACTGCGCCTCGATTGCCTCGCGGAGGATCGCCGGCACCCGCGCGACGAGGTCCGGTGGCGTCTCGTACGTGATGCCAAGCACGAACAACACGCGTCGCTCCCGCATCCGCTTGTGATTGCGGATTCGGCTCTTGAGCAAGTCGGCGTTCGAGAAGATCAGCTGCTCACCGGTCAAGCTCCGCAGGCGCGTCGTTTTGAGTCCGACGTGCTCCACCGTGCCGGTGAACGTGTCGACCGAGATCGTATCCCCCACGACGAACGGCTTGTCGACGACGATCGCGAGCGCGCCGAACAGGTCGCCGAGGATGTTCTGCACGGCGAGCGCGATCGCGATGCCGCCGACACCAAGCCCGGTGATGAGTGCGGTGACGTCGTACCCCAGCCGGTTGAGCGCCACGAGCGCGAGCATGACCCACAGCCCGCCGCGCGCGACGAAGCTGAACGCGGCGATCGTCGTGCGGCTCGAGACGTCCGAGCCGGCCTTCTGCTCCGCGTAATACTTGAACCAGAACGAGATGAGCCCGTTGCCCCAGATCGCGATCTGGAGAATCAGCGCGATCGTCCCGAGGACGCGCAGGATGTCGAGCGCTCGCTTCGGGAGGTCGAGGAACAGCGTCGCGCCCGCGACGGCGGCGGCGAGGATGAAGAAGTGGCGCGTGCGCCGCAGCAGATCGACGACGGCATCGTCCGCAATCGTCGCAGTTCGTTCCGCGACCGCCTCGAGCCGGCGCGTGAGCAACCGGCGCACGAGGTAGAGCGTGCCACCCACCACCAGGAAGGCGATCGCCGCGACGACCCACGCCCGTACCGAGTTGTGGTAGAACCGCCACTCCAGGAAGTCCGGCCCCTGCATCAACGCTCGTCAGTCCCTGGTCGTGAATCGATGGCGGTGCCGCTCAATCTTCGAGCACCGGCTCGTACTGCTCGACGGGCAATGGGCGCAGATGATCATCCGACGCGAGCAGCCGCGCGCACGTGTTCCAGCGAAGGATCGCCTCGTCGTTTCCTTCCGGGCGGATCGCCTCTGCCTTCTCGTACCACGCCATGGCTTCCTGGAGCGACTCGTAGGCCATGGCTCCCGCCCCCGGGACCGACTGCCGGCGCTGCGTCTTCGCGCGACGCTCACAGATGATCCCCGCGTAGTACAGGCGCTTGTACTCGTCACGCAGCCGTGGAAGCACGTCGCGCGCGCGGCGCACTGCGTCTCCGAGGTCGTCGCCGAACTGGTCGCTGATCGAGAGCAGGAGCACGATCAACGCGTGCTGATTCTCCGGCTCGATCTCGAGGATGTCACGGCAGATGCTCTCCGCCGCCGACGAATCGTTCAGTAAGCGATACCGCTCGGCCTTCTGAAGCGCGGCGGAAACGCCGGATGGCGAGATGCGTTTCAGCGTGTGCACAGCGAACCCCCGTGAGTCCAATGCGAATACAGGATCAGTCCTTCTTTCGTCGCGAGAAGATCTTCACGAGCCGTCCGAGCGGATCGTAGAACTCATCGACGACGCGCTCTTTCAACGGAATGATCGCGTTGTCGGTGATCGTGATGTTCTCGGGGCACACCTTCGTACAGCACTTGGTGATGTTGCAATACCCGATGCCGTGCGCCCGCTTGAGATCGGCGACGCGGTCCTCGACGTCGAGCGGGTGCATCTCCAGGGCGGCCGCGTACACCAGGAACCGCGGCCCGATGAACCGCTCATGGTGCTTGTGGTCGCGCAGCACGTGACAGACGTCCTGGCACAGGTAGCATTCGATGCACTTCCGGAACTCCTGCACGCGGTCCACGTCCTTCTGATCCATGCGCCACGTGCCGTCCGGGGCGTCAGGCTTCCGCGGACGGAAGGGCTTGATCTCCTGCTTGACGCGGAAGTTCCACGAGACGTCGGTTACCAGATCGCGGATCGGCGGGAAGGCCCGCATCGGCTCGACGGTCACAGGCTTGTCGAGCGGCAGCTCATTGAGCCGAGTCATGCACATGAGCTTGGGCTTCCCGTTCACTTCGGCGGAGCAGGAGCCGCATTTCCCGGCCTTGCAGTTCCAGCGCACGGCGAGGTCGTTGGCCTGATCGGCCTGGATCTGATGAATGGCGTCGAGAACGACCATCCCTTCGGAGACGGGGGTGCTGTAGTCCACGAACTTCCCGCCGTCACCCTCGCCACGCCAGACGCGAAACGTGGCGGAGGCGGGAAGCGATTTGGGTGGTGCAGATGTGCTGCTCGACATTCGGGGACGTCCCTCTATCGGGATGGCTCTTTGAAAATTATGAACCGCAGTTTCGGAACGAACGAGAATCCCGTATCGCTCATTTCATCTCCTCGATCACGGCCTTCAGTTCCGGCGGCATATCCGGAATCGGCACCCGCTCGATCTGCATCTTACCGTCAGGACCCTTCCTCAGCACGATGTTGAACTTTCCGTACTCCGGGTCCTTGTCCGGATAGTCGTCGCGGAAATGTCCCCCGCGGCTCTCCTTTCGTTCGATCGCGGCCCGTGCGACCGCCTCGGAGATGGTCAGGAGATTCGCGAGGTCCAGCGCGGTGTGCCAGCCTGGGTTGTACTCTCGGTTGCCCGGAACGCCAACGTGCGCTGCCTCCGCCTGAAGCTGGGTCACTTCGCCGAGCGCTCGGACCATCTCGTCTTCACGGCGCACGATCCCTACGCCGTCCTGCATGATGCTCTGGAGGCGATGCTGGATCTGATACGGGCCATGCCCGTTCGTGCTGGCGTTCGCGCTCTCGGCGCGCTCGAACGGCGCGAGAGACTGCCGAGCCGCGGCCTCGGCCGCCGCCGAGTCGACGGCGGCCGCGCCGTGCTCGCGCGCGAACTTCGCTGCATAGTCGCCGGCGCGCTTGCCGAAGACGAGCAGGTCGGAGAGTGAGTTGCCGCCAAGACGATTGGCACCGTGGAGGCCGGCCGCGCACTCGCCGGCCGCGAAGAGGCCGGGCACCGTGGACATCTGTGAATCGCCGTCCACGCGAATCCCGCCCATCACGTAGTGCGTGGTGGGCCCGACTTCCATGGGCGTGGTCGTGATGTCGATGTCCGCGAGCTGCTTGAACTGATGATACATGCTCGGCAACTTCTTCTTGATGTGCTCCGCCGCGTTAGGGATGCGCGCCTTGATCCAGGCGATGTCGAGGTACACGCCGCCGTGCGGGCTCCCACGCCCCTCACGCACTTCGCGCATGATACAGCGCGCAACGTGGTCGCGCGTGAGCAGCTCGGGCGGGCGACGCGCGTTCTTGTCCCCCAGCACGTACCGCCACCCTTCTTCCTCGTTGTCGGCCGTCTGCGGTCGGTAATTCTCCGGTATGTCGTCGAACATGAAGCGGCGGCCCTGGTTGTTGACGAGGATCCCGCCCTCGCCGCGCACCCCTTCGGTCACGAGAATGCCCTTGACGCTCGGCGGCCACACCATGCCCGTCGGGTGGAACTGGACGAACTCCATGTCCTGGAGCGCCGCGCCGGCGTGATAGGCGAGCGAGTGCCCGTCGCCGGTGTACTCCCAGCTGTTGCTCGTAATGCTGAAGGCGCGCCCAATGCCGCCGGTGGCGAGCACGATGGCCTTCGCGCGAAACACCTTGAAGCGGCCACGCTCGCGGTCGTACGCGAACGCGCCCGACACGCGGTCTCCATCCTTGAATAGCGTCACGACCGTGCACTCCATGTGCACGTCGAGCCCCTGGTGGACGCCATGATCCTGTAGCGTCCGGATCATCTCCAGACCGGTTCGGTCGCCCACGTGCGCGAGGCGCGGATATCGGTGGCCACCGAAGTTGCGCTGCAGGATACGACCATCAGGCGTGCGGTCGAACAATGCTCCCCACGCCTCGAGCTCTCGTACACGGTCCGGCGCTTCCTTGGCGTGCAGCTCGGCCATCCGCCAGTTGTTCACGTACTGCCCGCCACGCATGGTGTCCGCGAAGTGCACGCGCCAGTTATCGCGGTCGTCGACGTTCGCGAGCGACGCGGCCATGCCGCCCTCGGCCATCACCGTGTGCGCCTTGCCGAGGAGCGACTTGCAGACGAGACCGACCTTTACCCCGTCGGCCGCGGCCGCGATCGCCGCGCGGAGCCCAGCTCCACCAGCGCCGATGACAAGCACATCATGATCGATGGTTTCGAAGTCAGACATAAGTCCCAAGGGACAGCTATCAGCTATCGGCTATCAGCTATCAGCAAAACAAACCCACGGGATGCCTCTCTCGCGAAGGGACGCGTCCCGAGGGTTCTCGCTTTGCTGATAGCCGATAGCTGATAGCTGCTCTGCTAAACAATTCGTATATCGCTCCAGATCCCCATGGAGCATAGGCGGATGTACACGTCACAGAACGCGACCGAGAACAGGCTCAGCCACGCGAACATGGCGTGGCGCCGGTTCAGCGCCGAACACCCCTCGTAGGCTCGGCGGCGCACCGGCCGCCCCGCGAGCCGGTCGAGGTAGCCGCCCACCACGTGCCGAAACGAGTGGCAGCCTAACGTGTAGCTCGTCAGGAGCACCACGTTCACCGCCAGCAGAATGGTGCCGAGCCCAATGCCGAATGTGGTCCGTCCCGTCGCCGGGTCAGTGAACCACATCGCCTTCCAGACGTCCCACGTGAGCAGGAACAGGAAGATCAGTGCAATGTAGAGAAAGTACCGGTGGATGTTCTGCACGATGAGCGGGAACGAGCTCTCGCCCCGGTACGACTTGCGCGGCTCGCCAACGGCGCAGGACGGTGGATCGGCCCAGAATGCCTTGTAGTACGCGCCCCGGTAGTAGTAGCACGTGAAGCGGAACAGTCCCGGGAACGGGAGAATCAGAAGCGCCGGGGAGAACGGCAACCACCCCGGCCACCACCCCGGCTTCGGGCCGAACCAGGCGTGAGGCGAATCCCCCCACAATTCCGGGGCGTAGAACGGCGAGAGGTACGGGCCGGAGGTGTAATGGGCGTTCTGGAAGGCTGCCCACGTGGCGTAGACGACGAACGAACCCAGAATCAGAAAGACGACTACCGGCTGAAGCCACCACGCGTCGCGGCGATACGTCTCGCCGAACCCACGTTGAATTACCGGCAGTTGCGCATGCGCCATTCAGTTCCTCCTGTAGTCCGGACTCGGCGCTGGCACCGTCGCGGGCGCCCGAATCGACGCGCAAAACAACCTCGGGTGGCGAGGGAATGTCAATACGCTCGGGGGATGTCGCGCGCCGCGAGTTTCCGAGACCGGTGCGTGAACCGTGCGTCTGCCGTGCGATCCGGCTCGTCACCGCGCCGAACCGCACACGAGCGCTCGCCCCCCACGTCCTGCTATGTTAGCGCGCGGTGACGACAGGTCGCCGACGGGCGTGAGGGATGAGCGACGTCCACTCGTCGAACCGACCATGAGGGAACGCCAATGCGGCTGCCGGCGCGCGGCAGCCGGGACTTGCCTGTGACGGTCCCGTTCTGAGAATTACGGTAGCCGAGGCTGCGATGAGCGGCCGCGCCATGTGGAACCCGGATTCGCCGAGGGGTAGCACCCGGTCGGAGGGTCCAACCCGATGGAGAGGATCTCGATGTTCCGCCGAACTGCAGTGACGTTAGGCATGGTGGTCGCGTTCGGGGCCGGGTGCGCGTCGCGCGGGACCAGCACGGTCAGCCCCGAGGTCGATCCGGATGTGATCACCATCGACCAGATTGTTCGGTCGAAGGCGACGAACGCCTACGACCTCATCGCGTCGATCCGCCCGCAGATGTTCACGGCGCACGGTGCGCCCACCACGCGCGGCCAGCAACCGTCAACACAGGGGCGGCAGGCGCTTCCCGTGGTCGTGTATATCGACAACGTGAAAGTCGGTCCAATTGCCGAGCTCAAGACGCTCGGCACGGTGGACCTGCGGGAGATCCGCTACCTGAGTCCGCGGGTAGCAACGGACCGCTGGGGGCTCAACCACGCCGGCGGCGTCATTCACGTCACGACCATCCAGGGACTCGGCCCGGATACGACGACGTCGCAGTGACGTCTCAGGCCATCGCCGCGATGCGGCGGGCCGACCACCTCGCCATCTCGTCGCACGCATCGCAGTTGCCGCACTCCCAGTCCGGCGTCACTTCCTCGCCGAAATACTCGAGGATGTAGCGCGTGCGGCACTGCGCCGTCTGGCAGAAGGCGATGATCGAGCGAAGCTTCGACTGGTCCCGCGCGCGGCGCTCCTCGTAATCGATCAGGTCCGCGCTGAGGTCGCACGCCACGAGGTTGTTGCGCAGCCGCTCCCACCGCCCGCCGCGATGTTCGCGCACCAGCCCGTGACGCTTGAGCAGCACCATCACGATGCGCGCTTTTCGGTGCGGGACGCCCGACTGGTTCGCCAGGTCATCCACGTGCACGGGCGTGTTCAGCGGCACGGACTCGAGTACGAGCGCCACGCGCGCCGCTTCCTCGACTTCCGGATACTTTCCGCCCAGGAAGTAGGACTGAATCCGGCGATCCTCCACCCGATAGAGCACCGTGCAGACAGCCGGGAACCCGTCGCGTCCGGCGCGACCCGCTTCCTGATAGTAGGACTCCACCGAGCCGGGGAAGTGGTAGTGGACCACGAACCGGAGGTCCTGCTTATCGATGCCCAGGCCGAACGCGTTCGTCGCGATCATGGACTTGAGCTCACCGGCCATGAACCGGTCCTGTGTCTCCCGGCGGTCGGCCGCCGGCATTTTCCCGTGGTAGAGACCGACCTCGTAGTGCTCACGCAAGTGCTCGAACAGCCGCTCCGCCTCGCGAATCGTCGCGAGGTAGATGACACCCGAGCCGTCGGTCTCGCGCAGGATACGATCGAGCGCCTCATCCTTCACGGCATTGTTGACGGCGCGCACGACCTCGAATCGCAGATTCGGGCGCGCAAATCCCATGACGCTCACCTGTGGATTGCGCATCCCGAGCTGTCGGATGATATCGCCACGGACTTCCGCCGTGGCGGTCGCCGTGAGCGCGAGGACGGGCGGGCGACCGAGACGCGTCGCGATGGAGCCAAGCGTTAGGAAGTCGGGACGGAAGTCGTGGCCCCACTGACTCACGCAGTGCGCCTCGTCGACGACGAACAGGCTGACCTTCCGCGCGAGGAGTCGCTCGAAGAAGTCACGGTCCTTGAAGCGCTCTGGGGTCACGTAGAGAATCGAGCCTTCGCCGTCCTGTAGCTGGCGATGCGTCTCGCGCGTTGCCGGTCCGGAGAGGTGTGAGTGTACCGCCAGCGCTTCGACGCCGACCGCGTTCAACTTGTCCTGCTGGTCCTTCATGAGCGCGATCAGTGGGCTGACGACGACGGTGAGCCCCGGGAACATGAGTGCGGGAAGCTGATAGATCAGCGACTTCCCGCTTCCGGTTGGCATCACGACGACTGCATCACGCCCATCGAGGAGCGCCTGCATGGGCTCCCACTGACCAGGCTGAAAATCCACGTGTCCGAAACGTTGCGTGAGGAGATCACGCGCGCGTCGGAAAGACACGTGCTGTTGTCCAGACTTCGGCATGCCGCGCACCGAGGCACATTCCGTTCCGCGTTCTGCGTTCGATCACGCCATGACGGGCTGCTCCTCGCTCATACGGTACGGGCGGCTTTCGGCGGAGCACACTCGACTGGCGTCACGCTTGCATGACGTTGGGGTTCCCGTCACACGTCGTCGGGCGAACGCCTCGAGCGACGCCGTGAGCGACGGGTCACCTCGGAGGACAGATGGCGGAGATCAAGGTCGAGCCGAAGCGCGGCGGGCTGGGATGGCTGTGGGCAATCATTCTGATCGCGTTGCTCGCGGTCGCTGCCTGGTACCTGCTCGCAGATCGAGGGACGCCCACCATGACGTCGCCCGCGGACTCGGTTCGCACGTCGATGACGGAGCCCGTGCGACCGATGATCTCATTCGGGTGGACGGAGGGACGGAGCAATGGCTGATCGAAATGCGCGGCGCGGCCTCCGCGATGAGGCTGGCGTCGGACCGAACCCCAACGACGCACGCCGACTCGTTCCGCTGAAAGAGCTGGACGACTTCCGCGTCGCCGACGGAGAGCCCGACATTCGCGGCTGGAACGTGTACACGGCCACTGGACGCGAAATCGGCGACATCGAAGACCTGCTCGTGGACACCGACATGGGCGAGGTCGTGATGGTCGACATCGATCTCAAGCGAGATGACCGCCATACCCTGGCGCCCATCAAGGCGGCCTGGATCGATCGTCCCAACCGTCGCGTCGTGCTCAACACGGCCATGTTCGAAGTGGACGATGACATTCCCGCACTGCGTCGCCGCGGCGGGGCGGTCGAGAGTGAATCCGTACGGCATTTCAACGAGCGCTATGAGCGAGCGTATGGCGCCGACGGCTGGGACCGTGACCGCGACATCGCGATCCGCCATGCCAACGACGACTTCCGCATCTCGCGCTCGGCGCCCCCGCCTCCCCCCGTCGCGACCGAGTCGCGCCCCGTCGTTGAGGATCGGTATCCTGACCACCCCGTCGACCTGGACGTCGAGCGCGTCGCCGACCGCACCCCACCGCCCGTAACCAGCGCGGCCGGCGAGACGCTTCAGCCCGAGCGGCGCCGTTACGTGCGGTACGCACCGTCACGCGACAACGTCGTCATGGATGAGGCGGCGCGCCGCAGGGCCGAGCGGGCGGACCTGACACCGGCGGAGACGGAACGACTCAGGCAGCAGTCGGGCGATCTAACGCGGGACGCGCGCGACACACTCGTCAATCCGCCGCCCACGGACGAGCGAAGGTAGAGCTCGGCTCCACAGACCGGCGACGGCGCGATGCGGCGCGACCCGACCACGGGCCACGCGATCACGAGCGATAATTCGCATCACTGGCGGCGCGTGGTCGTCGTGACCGTCGTCGGGTTCGTTGTCGCATTCGCTGTTGGCGCCGGGTTCGCCGTATGGCTGCAGTCCACTGGCGACTGGAGCGCCGGACTCCCGTGGGAGCGCGAGTTGCTGCTCCGCATGGATCCGTCGGCGCCCGCAGTCATCGACTGGATCATGCTCGCGCTGCCGTGGCTCGGCACGAACCTGACGCTGGCTCCTATTATCGCCGTCGTCGCGTTCTGGCTGTGGCGAAAGCAGGGGCGGCCTGAGATCGCGATGGAACTGGTGCTTGCCGTACTCGGCAGCTTGCTGCTCAACGCGCTGATGAAAGACGTGTTCGACAGACCGCGACCTGATCTATGGCCCCGGCGCGGTCAGTACGAGTGGGCCGCGTACCCGAGTGGCCATGCGATTGTCGGGATTGCGGTGTATTTCACGATTACTCGGGTGATCTACCGCGAGTTGCGCTGGAAATGGCCGTACGCTGTCGCCATCTCCCTGCTTGCGGTGAGCCTCTATTCCCGGCTCTATCTGGGCGTACATTGGCCGACCGACGTGATCGGCGGCCTCCTTCTGGGGGCGGTGTGGCTGGCGGTCGTTCAGATTGCGTTCGCGCCGTTCCACGCCAATCGGCGGGTGCGAGAGAACGCCGTGCCGCCCAATGCGGAGGCGATCAGCGGGCGTTCCTCGGTCGAGCGCGCTGGGGCGTAGCGGGCGAAGGAACACGTTCCGGGAACCAGGTGCGGTCCTGGCCGGTAGATCACGCAGCGCGAGCCGCTAACGCGACCTTCCGACAATCCGAGCGAAGCGGCCATTAGGCCGCGCAGTCGAGGATCGTAGGCATCCCGACCGAGGGGTGCCTCTTACCGGGAGGAGCGCCGATTTTTCGACTGCGGCACCTGACGGCGCCTCCGCTCGGAATGACAACGCAGAGCCCACCACCACGACCATGATCATCAAGAAGCCCGACGACATTTCCTCGTCCGAGATCACTCCGGAGCATGTGTACGTCAACCGGCGTGAGTTCCTTCGCGCCGCCGGACTCATCGGGGTCGCCGGTGCCGCCGCGTCCACCGCAGCGCTCGTAGGCCGATCGGGGCGAGATGAAGCCCCCCAGGGGCCTCAGGCTCGGGATGAGTTGACCCCGTACGAGGACGTCACGACCTACAACAACTTCTACGAGTTCGGCACCGACAAGTCGGACCCGGCGGAGAACGCGAAGGGCTTCAAAACGAAGCCATGGAGCGTTCGCGTCGAGGGGCTCGTCGGCAAACCGGCGACCTACGACCTCGAGGAGTTCATCAAGCCGCACAAGCTCGAGGAGCGCGTCTACCGGATGCGGTGTGTCGAGGGGTGGTCCATGGTGATCCCATGGCTCGGCTTCCCCATGGCGGACCTCATCAAGCGCGTTCAACCGCTCGGGTCCGCGAAGTACGTCGAGTTCCAGACCCTGCATGATCCGAGGCAGATGCCGGGTCAGCGTTCCGGTGTGCTTCCCTGGCCGTACACCGAGGGGTTGCGACTCGACGAGGCCATGCACCCGCTCGCGATCTTCGCGGTGGGGTTGTACGGCAAGACGTTGCTGCCACAGAACGGGGCGCCGTTCCGCATCGTGGTGCCGTGGAAGTACGGGTTCAAGGGCGCGAAGTCCATCGTGCGTATCCGGTTCACGGACACGCAGCCGAAGACGGCGTGGAATGAGGCGGCGCCAAACGAATACGGGTTCTACGCAAACGTGAACCCCGAGGTCGATCACCCGCGCTGGAGTCAGGCGCGAGAGCGCCGCATCGGCGAGTTCCGACGGCGGCCGACGCTCATGTTCAACGGATATGCCGATCAGGTGGGCCATCTCTATCGCGGGATGGACCTCCGCAAGCTTTACTGATCGGATGACGCCCCCGCGCTGGCTGCGGCCGCTCGTGTTCGTCGCGGCCCTGGGTCCCGCGGTGTGGGTCGTGGCCGCGATCGCATCGGACTTCTTCAACGGGACTCGACTCCTCGGCTCGAATCCCATCAAGGAAGCGGAGCACTTCACCGGCCGATGGGTGCTTCGGTTTCTCGTACTCACGCTCGCCGTCACCCCGGCCCGCCAGCTGATGGGGTGGAACTGGCTGCAGAAGTATCGCCGCATGTTCGGCCTGTTCGCGTTTTCCTACGCGTTACTCCACCTCCTCATCTACTTCCTGCTCGACCTCGAGCTGATGTGGGGCGAGCTCTGGGCCGACATTGTCGAGCGGCCGTACATCACCATCGGTATGACGGCGTTTGTTTTACTCGTGCCCCTCGCCGTCACCTCGACGGCCAGGATGGTGAAGCGGCTCGGTGGCAAACGCTGGGCGGCGCTGCACCGGACCGTGTACGTCATCGTCGTCCTCGGCACCATTCATTTCTGGATGGCGGTGAAACGCGATCTCACGGATCCGGTGATCTATGCGCTGGTCTTCGCATGCTTGTTAGGCTACCGACTGGTGCAGTGGAGACGCCGTCGAGCCAGGGTGCGCGCCGGCGTGGACGGGGTCGCTCCGGCCCAGAGGCGCGTCACCGCCTGAGCGCCCACTCTCCAGTCACCTTCATCGCGCCGCGTCGCATCAACGCGGAGATCAGCGCGTACGCCTCGGTCCACGCGCTTCGCGCCTCGGGTGTGAAGTCAGCGCCCAGTCGCTCGTCGAGCGTGCCCATCAAGGCGGAGCCGAAGTCGGTATAGTGTTCATCGACGATGCCGTACGTCGCGTGCCGTTCCCCGAGCTGCTTCAGCGCTGGAACGAGACGCTCGGGCGCGTCGAGCCACTGTACGATCAGCTCGAGCATGCTACTCAGCTTGCGGGCCTGGTCGTTGGAAACGGTCGACGAGAACAAACGCCGGAGATCGGGATCGATCTCGAACAAGCGGCGATAAAAGGTGGTTTCGAACTCGGGCGCCTGCTCAGCCAGGCGCCTCCAGGTCGTCATCACCAGAAGTCTGCGTTCGGACGTCATGGTACTCCTCTATGTGAATCAGGCGTGTGGCCGTTATGGGCCGCGCGGCGCAACCCGACGGGCGCGCGGTGCCGGCCATTGGTCTTCTCGAGGTTCGCGTCATTCTCCGCAGGGCTGCCGTGATCAGCCGTCGATGAGCTGAGCCGCACGGTCCAGCGCTGCCGCCACCGTGTCGACATCTTCCAAATCGACAACAACGTCAGCGACGGCTCGGCGTACCGCCTCGAGCGAGGCGTACGCTTCCCCCACACACTCCTCCATCCCGTCGGGCGAGCGGACCGTCAGGTCGCGTTGAAGTCGCCCGATCTCGAGCGCGAGCGTTGCCACGGCGCGCGGCGCCTGGCGCCCGCCGTCGATTCGCGCTTGTGCGTGAACGAGCACTCGGCCGATCGTCTCGAGCCGATCGGGCGCCGCCGGCCGGTGTTGTGACGGGAGCATCGGTCGCGAGCGCGGACCCTCACTCGGAGCAACCGGGGTTGCGGGTGGAGTGACGGCGCGGGCCTGTGTTTCTCCGACCACAGTGCTAGCGCCAAGAACGAGCGCGGCGAGGGTCCGTGCCGAACGACGCGCGGAGCCGTTCGACTCCGTTCCGCCCCACTGGATGAGCTCGGCACTGAGTGCCTCGTGTAGCACGTCGAGGTATGTGTGTCGTGCCATTGGACTTCTCTCCTGTCGAGCCGCCGGTCGGGCGGCGGTTCTTGTCGATATCGGATCGCTAGCGCGCGTCATCGGAGTTCTCGGGATCGAACGCGCCGCCGTGTTCAGAACGGAGGGAACGGTACGACGGCGCCATCACCTCGAAATCAACGCGCCGTCGGCTCCGTTGCCCGCACTGCAAGTCTTTCAAACACAATGCGGTACATGGACCGCGGCCTCGCCGCGCGAGGCGGGGCGGCGGTCAGTTCCGTCGCCGGAAGACTTTCCGGTGATAGCGCTGGAGCCGTCGCGCTACCTCTCCTGCGCTTTTTGGTAGGCGTTTCCGGACACGGAAACAGGACAGGGGAACGACCGCACAGGACGCCGTGGTCCCAGCAGCCGTTCCCCCTCATGTAGGCTCGTTGCGAGCACGATTTCTCAGTGCCGAGCCGTCATCCCGTTAAATCTGCTATTCCCGTCCGCCCGGTCTCATGCCTTTCCCGACTGCCTGCGATGCTCGGAAGAGCGGTCGGAGACTCGGAGCACGCGTCAGTCGCCCGGAGTTCGCGCAGCGCGGATCGCCTCGGCCAACGCGACGTGCACGCGACCGAGCAGCATCGGCGTCAACTCGCCGTCCGACGTGATGACTTTCCGCCGACCGTTGGCCTGGACGGTCGTCGAGTACGACACCTCGGCATCGCACTCTGCGCACATCGCGTAGTCGTCGCGCAACGCGAACACGCGCTCTTTCTCGATGAGCGCGAAGATCCGAGCGACCTCGGCCGGTGCAATGGTGCCCGACGCCGAATCGAGCGGAGCACATGTGTTCGGGCACTCCGGTCGCGTCACCGCAATGAAACGACCGGTCGCGCTGTCCAGGACCGTGACGCGGTCAAGCGCGGACCCGCCCCCCGTACCAACGATGGCAATGCCCGCGCGCGCGCTCGGCGAAGACATCAGCAACCCCACAAGCGCGGGACCGAGGAGCGATGATAAAGCGATATGAAGCACGGCAGTTTGTGAGTCGGGATTAGATTCAGACATGAGCTCGGAGCCGACGTACGCAGCATTTGCCGTTACGGCTCCGGGGCTCGAGCAGTTGGCGCTCGGCGAGCTCGAGCGGCTCGGCGCGCGCGATGCGGAGGCCATTGCCGGCGGCGTCACGTTCAGCGCCTCGCGGCAACTCCTGTACGCGGCCAACCTCCATCTTCGGACCGCGAGCCGAGTGGTCGCTCGCATCGGCGCGTTTCGCGCGACAGCGTTTCACGAGCTCGAACGCCGCGCGGGGAAGGTCCCTTGGCAGGCATTCGTGTCGCCCAACCTTGACGTCGCGTTGCGCGTCACATGTCGGAAGTCGCGGCTCTACCATTCCGATGCTGTTGCGGCGCGTGTAGCGTCCGCAATCGCGTCGCGCGTTGGCGACGCGCGATTCGTTGGCGACGCGGGAGATGAAGCCGACGCCTCCGACGCGCGGCAACAACTCATCATCGTGCGGCTGTTTCACGATCAGTGCACGGTGAGCGTCGACAGCTCGGGGGCGCTTCTCCATCTCCGTGGCTATCGTCAGGCAGTAGGGCGCGCACCGCTGCGCGAAACGCTCGCGGCCGCAGCGCTTCTGGCGAGTGGATGGGATGCTCACGCACCGTTGCTGGACCCGATGTGTGGGTCGGGCACCATTCCCATAGAAGGTGCGCTCCTCGCGCGACGGATACCGCCGGGGCTGCGACGCGACTTCGCGTTCACCCGCTGGCCGGATTTCGACGAGCGAACGTGGCGCACCGTCCTGGCTGATGCGCAGGCCGCAATTCTCCCGTCGGCGCCTGCGCCAATTCTGGCATCGGATCGGGATGCGGGAGCGGTGGACGCTGCCCGAGCGAACGCCGACCGTGCAGGCGTGCTCGCGGACATCGAGCTCACGCAGCGTGCGATCTCCGCCGTCAACCCGTCGGTGGATCGGACGGGCTGGGTCGTCACGAACCCGCCGTACGGCGTTCGCGTCGGTGACCGTGATCGGCTGCGGAACCTGTACGCGCAGTTCGGTAAGGTCATGCGCGCGGGGTGTCCCGGGTGGCGGGTCACGCTCGTTTCTGCCGCACCAGAGCTCGAGCGGCAGACGGGCTTGCCGCTGAGGTCGACCCTCTCCACGAGAAATGGTGGCATACCGGTACGCCTCGTGTCCGGTGACGTTCCACGCACTGGTGAGCGGCGGACGACACGCCAGCCGGCGCGGTTGATGGGTGACGTCGATGAGCATGCCGAGTAGAGCCGGGACGGTCACGTCTCTCAATCGCTCTCTCGGTGGCGTGCCAAAGCAGCCAGTTGCGGAGGCGCGCGTTACGCGCGTCGGCATGGAAGGCGATCGCCAGCGGAATCTCAAGTACCATGGCGGTCCCGACCGCGCGTTGTGTCTCTACTCCGCGGACCTGCTCACGGCATTACGTGGCGAAGGCCACGCGGCATTGCCCGGCACGCTTGGAGAGAATGTGACCATTGCCGGGGTTGATTGGCGGTTACTCAGGCCCGGGGTCCGCTTACGCATCGGTCCGATCGGCATCGAGGTTACCTCGTTCACGATGCCGTGCCGAAACATTGCGCCAGTGTTCGCAGACCGACGTTCGGGACGCGTCTCCGAGCTCAAACATCCGGGCTGGAGTCGAGTCTATGCGCGCGTGCTCGAGGAGGGGCTGGTACGGATCGGCGATGCGGTGGTGCTGCTGTAGGGATTCCTCGGAGGCGCGGGCGCCTGCCGATGGCTGCCGTCCCGGCAGGCCTAAGCCGTTGAGTGCGGCCGGCCTCCGGTGATCGCGCGCCGGCATTCGGCTCAGCGGTACTAGTCTTGAAGAAGTGGGGGAATCCCAGGGAAAGGACCGCTGGTTCCTGACCCCGTGTTTCCCCATCCGAGCTCCCGGAGCCCACTGTGGACGGCGACCGCGACACCCACGTCGACCGTGAAGTACCCGAGCGCGACGCATCGTCCGCTCCCCGACCGAACAACCGTCGCTCTCGCCGATCGACGCGAAATGGCGAGAGCGGCCGACGCCAGGCTACCCCGGACGCGGGGTCCAACGGAGGCGAGTCGGCAGCGACGGCTCCGCCGCGCGGGCGAAACGGACGGTCCGCTGCGCAACGTGTCGAGCGTCAGGTGGATCGCCCGTCGCAACGCGACGATGCCGTGAGTGCGAGTGACCTCCAGGCGCTCCTCGACGGGCTCCGGGACCTCCGCGCCGGTGAATTCGGTGTGCGTCTCGCGAGGTCGACGCATCCGCTCATGTCCGACATCGCGATCGCGTTCAACGACGTCGCGTCGCGCAATGAGCGCATGACCCGAGAGCTCGAGCGCGTGAGCGACACGGTCGGGCGGCAGGGCGACATGACCGCGCGTGTTTCCCTCGAGGGGATGACCGGTGGATGGGCGGTCGGTGCCGGCGCGCTGAACGCGCTCGTGACGGATCTCGTCACGCCGACGAGTGAGGTGGCGCGCGTGATCAAGGCCGTAGCCGCGGGCGACCTCTCCCAGAAGATGGTGCTCGAGATCGACGGCAAGTCGGTGCAGGGCGAGTTCCTGCGGATCGGCACGACCGTGAACACGATGGTCGACCAGCTCAACGCGTTCGCGAGCGAAGTGACGCGCGTCGCGCGCGAGGTCGGCACGGAAGGTAAGCTCGGCGGTCAGGCCCATGTTCCCGGCGTCGCCGGTGCGTGGAAGGACCTGACCGACAACGTGAACTACATGGCGTCGAACCTCACGAATCAGGTCCGCAACATCGCCGACGTGACGACCGCGGTCGCGAAAGGCGACCTGTCGCGCAAGATCACGGTGGATGTGCGCGGCGAGCTCCTCGAGCTCAAGAACACCGTGAACACGATGGTGGATCAGCTCAACGCGTTCGCGAGCGAAGTCACGAGGGTGGCGCGCGAAGTCGGAACGGAAGGGAAGCTGGGTGGGCAGGCCGACGTACCCGGTGTCGCGGGGACGTGGAAGGACCTGACCGACAACGTGAACGGCATGGCCGGCAACCTCACCGTGCAGCTCCGCGACGTGTCGGGCGTTGCCACGGCCATCGCGAGCGGCGACCTCACGCGCAAGATCACGGTCGAAGCGCAAGGCGAGATCCTGCAGATCAAGGACGTCATCAACAAGATGGTGGACTCGCTCTCGATCTTCGCGGGCGAGGTGACACGCGTGGCGCGTGAGGTCGGCGCGGAAGGACGGCTTGGCGGCCAGGCGCAGGTGCCGGGTGTCGCCGGAACGTGGAAGGACCTCACGGACAACGTCAACTTCATGGCGTCGAGCCTAACGACACAAGTTCGAAACATCGCCGAGGTGACGACGGCAGTCGCGAAGGGTGACTTGTCGAAGAAGATCACGGTGGACGTGAAGGGCGAGGTCCTGGAGCTCAAGAACACCATCAACACCATGGTGGATCAGCTCTCCGGTTTCGCGGCGGAGGTGACGCGCGTCGCGAAGGAGGTGGGCTCCGAAGGCCGGCTCGGTGGTCAGGCGAACGTTCCCGGCGTGGCCGGGACCTGGAAGGACCTGACCGACAACGTGAACGTGCTCGCCGGAAACCTGACGACGCAGGTCCGCAACATCGCGCAGGTCACGACGGCCGTTGCGCGCGGGGACCTGTCGCAGAAGATCACGGTGGATGTGCGCGGCGAGCTCTCGGAGCTCAAGGACACGATCAATGGCATGGTCGATCGCCTGCGCGTGTTCGCCGACGAGGTGACGCGCGTCGCGCGCGAAGTGGGAAGCGAAGGGCGACTCGGCGGACAGGCACTCGTGCCGGGCGTTGGCGGGACGTGGAAGGATCTCACCGAGAACGTGAACGCGATGGCGAGCAACCTGACGAATCAGGTGCGCAACATCGCGGACGTCACCACCGCGGTCGCGAAGGGCGATCTGTCGCGCAAGATCACGGTCGACGCGCGCGGCGAGATCCTGGAGCTCAAGAACACCGTGAACACGATGGTGGATCAGCTCAACGCGTTCGCGAGTGAAGTCACGAGGGTGGCGCGCGAGGTCGGAACGGAGGGCAAGCTCGGCGGACAGGCAAAGGTCGCAGTGGCCGGCGGCGTCTGGCGCGACCTCACGGACAACGTGAACGGGATGGCGTCGAACCTGACGAACCAGGTTCGGAACATCGCCGACGTGACGACCGCCGTCGCGAAGGGCGACCTGTCGCGCAAGATCACGGTGGACGCACGAGGCGAGATCCTCGAGCTCAAGGACACCGTGAACACGATGGTGGACCAGCTCAACGCGTTCGCCGACGAGGTAACGCGCGTCGCGAAGGAAGTCGGAACGGAAGGGAAGCTCGGTGGCCAGGCCGAGGTGCCCGGTGTCGCGGGCACCTGGAAGGACCTGACCGATTCGGTGAACCTGCTCGCGAACAATCTCACGGTGCAGGTGCGGTCCATCGCCGAAGTCGCGACCGCGGTGACGCGCGGAGACCTGAGCCGCCAGATCACCGTGCAGGCTCAGGGCGAGCTCGACGCGCTCAAGAACAACATCAATCAGATGATCGCGAACCTCAAAGGCACCACCGAGGCGAACGCGGAGCAGGACTGGTTGAAGACGAACCTCGCGAAGTTCTCGCGCATGATGCAGGGGCAGAAGGACCTCGACACCGTCGCACGTCTCATCATGAGCGAGCTCACGCCGCTGGTGCAGGCGCGGCAGGGCGCGTTCTTCATCATGCAACAGGAGAATGGGAACGCGAACGAGGCGGCGGGCACGCTCCGGCTGATCGCGAGCTACGCCTACAAGGAACGCAAGCACCTCAACAACGTCTGGCACCTTGGCGAAGGACTCGTTGGGCAGGCGGCACTCGAGAAGAAGCCGATCCTCCTCACGAACGTCCCGCCCGATTACATCCACATCAGCTCCGGGCTCGGCGAGGCGCCGCCGCGCAACATCATTGTGCTCCCGATCCTGTTCGAGGGCGAGGTGAAGGCGGTAGTGGAGCTCGCGAGCTTCCTCCCGTTCAGCCAGATCCACCAGACGTTCCTCGATCAGCTCCAGGAGTCGATCGGCGTCGTGCTGAACATGATCGCCGCGAACATGCGCACCGAGGAGCTGCTGCAGCAGTCGCAGAAGCTCACCCAGGAGCTCCAGAGTCAGTCCGAGGAGCTCAAGCGGCAGCAGGAGGAGCTACGTCGGTCGAACTCGGAGCTCGAGCAGCAGGCACGCACGCTCAAGCAGTCCGAGGAGATGCTCAAGGATCAGCAGGAAGAGCTGCAGCAGGTGAACGAGGAGCTCGAAGAGAAGGCGAGCCTCCTCGCGGAGCAGAACAAGAAGGTCGAGCAGAAGAACTCGGAGGTGGAGGCGGCTCGACTCGCGCTCGAGGAGAAGGCAGAGCAGCTCTCGCTCACCTCGAAGTACAAGAGCGAGTTCCTGGCGAACATGTCACACGAGCTGAGGACACCGCTCAATTCGCTGCTGATCCTCGCGCGGCTCCTCACCGAGAACAAGGACGGCAATCTGACCCGCAAGCAGCTGGAGTACGCGAGCACCATTCTCACGTCCGGTACCGATCTCCTGAACCTCATCAACGACGTCCTCGACCTGTCGAAGGTCGAAGCCGGGAAGATGGACGTGAACGTGAGCGAGGTGGCGGTCACCGACGTGCGTGACACGGTCGAGCGGAGCTTCCGTCCGGTCGCCGAGCAGAAGCAGCTCGGATTCGCGGTCGACATTCAGTCCGGGACACCGCCACGCATCGTGACGGACAGGCAGCGGCTGAATCAGGTGCTCAAGAACCTGCTATCGAACGCGTTCAAGTTCACGCACGAGGGCAACGTCACGCTCACCATTCGGGCGGCCGAGCAGGGGCGCCGGTTCGCGAACCCATCGCTCGACAACGCGAAGGCGGTCATCGCGTTCGCGGTGAGCGACACGGGGATCGGCGTCCCGAAGGACAAGCAACGGCTCATCTTCGAGGCGTTCCAGCAGGCCGACGGCACGACGAACCGCAAGTACGGCGGCACCGGGCTCGGCCTCTCGATCAGCCGCGAGATCGCGCGGTTGCTCGGTGGCGAGATACGCGTGGAGAGCACCCCGGAGGTGGGGAGCACGTTCACATTGTTCCTGCCAGACCGGCTGGAGCCAAACGCACCGGGAACCGGGAACCGGGAACAGGCAACCGAGACTACCAACTTCGCGCGCTCTGAACGGAGAGTCGCCAAATCGACGCGGGCGCGACCAGGTAATCCCGCGGGCGCTGAGAGGCCGTTATCGCGCCAGGCACGTGACGGGCGCGAACAAGCGGCCACCATCGCGGCGAAGGTAGACGCTCCCGTCGAAGATCCCGTGATCGAATCTCCGGGTGACACGGGGGATCCGAACGAGCCGTCCGGTTCCCGGTTCCCGGTTCCCGGTTCCCAGTCTGTCTCGCCCGATTCCCGAGTCGCGCCCGATGACCGCGACGCCGTCCAACCCGGCGATCGCGTCGTGCTCATCATCGAGAACGACCTGAGCTTCGCTCGGGTCCTGCTGGACATGGCGCGCGAGAAGGGCTTCATGGGGATCATCGCGCTCGACGGCGAAACCGGGATCTCGCTCGCGCACGAGTACAAGCCCGACGCGATCACGCTCGACATCGATATGCCCGGCGTGGACGGGTGGCAGGTACTGGATCGGCTCAAGCATAACGCCGACACGCGCCACATCCCGGTGCACATCATCAGCGGCGTCGATCGGCGCCAGCAAGGGCTCATGGCCGGCGCGATCGCATACCTCGAGAAGCCTGTCGACAAGCCGAAGCTCGACGAAGCCTTCGCACACATCCGGAACTTCATCGACAACCGCGTGAAGCGGCTGATCATTGTCGAAGATGACCCGAACCAGCAGCGCAGTATGGTGGAGCTCATCGGGGACGAGGACATCGAGATCGTCACCGTGGCGTCCGGCGAGGAGGCGCTCGAGGAACTGCAGCGCGGTCACTTCGACTGTATGGTGCTCGACCTCGGGTTGGATGGCGGGATGAATGGCTTCGACCTCCTCGAGCGGGTGAAGAGCGACCAGCGGCAGGCGACACGCGAGGTTCCGATCATCATCTACACCGGGCGCGAGCTCACACCGCCGGAGGAGACGCGACTCCGCAAGTACGCTGAAACGATCATCGTGAAGGATGTGAAGTCGCCGGAGCGCTTGCTCGACGAGACGGCGCTCTTCCTCCACCGCGTGGAGGCGAAGCTGCCGGAGAGCAAGCGTCGGATGCTGGAGCAGTTGCATAACGCCGACGCGGTGTTCGCCGGAAAGCGCGTGCTGATCGTGGACGACGACGTGCGGAACATCTTCTCACTCACGAGCGTTCTCGAGTCCCACGGCATGAACGTGGCATTCGCCGAGAACGGGCGGGACGCCCTGGCGTACCTGGACGGCACGGAGGACATCGACCTGGTGCTGATGGACGTGATGATGCCCGAGATGGATGGTTACGAGACGACGCGCGCGATCCGTCAGAACCCGCGGTTCCGCTCGCTCCCCATCATTGCGCTCACCGCCAAGGCCATGAAGGGCGACCGCGAGAAGTGCATCGCGGCCGGTGCATCGGATTACATCACGAAGCCCGTGGATACCGAGCAGCTCCTGTCGCTCATGCGGGTGTGGCTCTACCGGTAGCGGATATGGAGCGAGCCGTGCGGGTCGACGATCCAAAGCCGAGTGGCGTCTCGCCGTCGGCCGAGCCGGCCGACGGTCCCGCTCGGCGTCGCGAGGATCGCGTGCAGGCGAGCCGGGTGCCGGCAGTGTCGGTCTCGACCGACCCGTCGGCCCCGCTCTCGTACGACCCGCAGCTCGAGCGCATCGAGATCGAGCTGCTGCTCGAGGCGATCTTCCGCCACTACGGTTTCGATTTCCGGTCGTACGCCTATGCGTCGATCCGGCGGCGCCTCTGGCGGCGCATGGAAGCCGAAGGGCTGACGACGATCACGGCCCTGCAGGAGCGGGTGCTGCACCAGCCGGCGCTGATGGAGCAACTCCTTCTCGATCTCTCCATCAACGTCACCGCGATGTTCCGGGATCCGACGTTCTACCTGGCGTTTCGGGAGAAGGTCATCCCGCTGCTCCGTACGTACCCGTTCATCCGGGTCTGGCACGCCGGATGCTCGACCGGGGAGGAGGTCTACTCCATGGCCATCCTCCTCGAGGAGGCAGGACTGTACGATCGCGCCCGCATCTACGCGACGGACATCAACGAAGTGGTCGTTCACCGCGCCCGCACCGGCATCTTCCCGCTGGAACGGATGCAGGAGTACACCGAGAACTACATCCGGGCCGGCGGCACGCGATCGTTCTCCGAGTACTACACGGCAAAGTACGACGGCGCGCTCTTCTCGCCGGCGCTCCAGCGCAACGTCGTGTTCTCGCAACACAACCTCGTCACCGACCGGTCCTTCGCCGAGTTCAACGTCATCCTGTGTCGCAACGTGCTCATCTACTTCGACCGCACGCTGCAGACGCGAGTCCATGGGCTCTTCTACGACTCGCTCGTTCACCTCGGGATTCTCGCGCTCGGGTCGAAAGAGACCTTGCGATTGTCGGAGTTCGAGTCGTGTTACGAAGAGCTCTCCGCGTCCGATCGCATCTATCGGAAGGTGCGGTAACGTGTATGAGATCGTGGTGATCGGCACGTCGTGGGGCGGGCTCAACGCCCTGTCGACCGTCCTGGCCGGTTTGCCGGCGACCTTCGCCCTGCCGATCGTCGTCGTGCAGCATCGGAGCGCCGACGCGCCCGGGCTGCTGGCGGAGCTGCTCCAGACGCGATCCCGACTCGGGGTCATCGAGGTCGACGACAAGCACCCGTTTGCCGCGGGCCATATCTACATCGCACCGCCGAACTACCACCTCCTCGTCGAGCGCGGCTTCTTCTCGCTCTCCACTGACGCTCCGGTCCGCTATAGCCGTCCGTCGATCGACGTCACCTTCACATCGGCAGCCGACGAGTACGGATGCCGCACGATCGGCATCGTGCTCACGGGCGCAAATGAGGACGGCGCGCTAGGGCTGAAGCGCATCGCCGACCGCGGCGGGTACGCGATCGTCCAGGATCCGGAGACCGCCGAGAGCCCCGTCATGCCCCGGGCCGCGCTCCGGCTCGTCCCAACGGCGCGGGCGGTTTCGCTTCAGCGTATCGCCGGCCACCTGGTCACGATTGCGCCGCCACGACCACCGGCGCACGGACGCGTGGGAGCGCACCTCGCATGACCGCGATCGTCGGGGAGACCCCCACCGTCGCCTCGCCCCCGGTTCACGACGAGCGCGTCAACATCCTGCTCGTGGACGATCGCCCCGAGAACCTTCTCGCGCTGGAGGCGATCCTCGAGCCACTCGGGGAGAATCTCGTGCGCGCGCACTCTGGCGATGAGGCGCTCAAGTGTCTCCTCACGGATGAGTTCGCGGCAATTCTGCTCGACGTCCAGATGCCCGGGCTCAACGGGTTCCAGACGGCCGAGCTCATCAAGTCGCGCGAACGCACGCGTTACGTACCCATCATCTTCCTCACTGCGATCAGTAAGGACGAGGAGTACGTGTTCCGCGGTTACTCCGTCGGTGCCGTGGACTACATGTCGAAGCCGTTCCAGCCGGACGTGCTCCGCTCGAAAGTCGCCGTGTTCGTGGATCTCTACCGCAAACAGTGGCAGCTGAAACGGCAGGAGCGGCTCCTTCGCGAAGCGGCAATTCGTCAGGTCGAGCTCGAGCATCGCGCACGCCTGCTCGCGCAGGAGGCGCGGTTAGCTCAGATCGTGAGTACGGCCATGGATGCCATTCTGGTACTCGATGCACAGCGGCGGATCACACTCTTCAACGCCGCCGCCGAGCGAATGTTCGGGCGTTCGAGCCGAGCGGTTGTGGGGAAGGACGTCGGCGAGCTCTTCCCGGACGGGACGCTCGAGCAGGTCCTGATCAACATGACGCCGGCCTACCGCGCCGAATCGGACGCGTCAGAGCCACACTCGCTCGCCGGCGCTCGCGCAAACGGTGAGCGGTTCCCCGTGGAGGCTTCGGTGTCGTGCCTGGACGTCAACGGGAAATGCAGCTACACGCTGATCGCGCGCGACGTGACCGAGCGTAAGCGCGACGAGGAGGCGTTACGCCAGCAGGCCGTCTCGCTCGAGCGTAATGCCGACGAGCTCCGCGAGCTCAACGAGCAGCTTCACGCGCGCCAGGAAGAGCTCGAGCATGCCATGTCGGCTCGCAACCGGTTCTACGCGTCGATGAGCCACGAGCTTCGGACTCCGATCAACGCGATCATCGGCTACAACACGCTGCTGCTCGACCACATCTACGGCCCACTCAACGAAAAGCAGACGCACGGGCTACAGCGAACGCACAAGGCGGCGAACCATCTGCTCGAGCTTGTGAACGACGTGCTCGACCTCTCGAAGATCGAGGCGGGGAAGATCGAGCTCTCGCTCCAGCCCGTCGCGTTTCCCGGCATCATCGAGGATCTCTTCGTTACCGTCCGTCCCCTGGCCGATGAACACTCGACTCCGCTCGAGCTCGACGTCGGTGGCAATCCGAAGGCGATCATCAGCGATCCGCGTCGAGTGAGGCAGATCCTGCTCAATCTGCTCTCGAACGCCATCAAGTTCGGTCGCGGAAAGCCGATCACGGTGCAACTCGACCTCGCACAGCCGGATGCCATCGAGGTTGCGGTGACCGATCGAGGCGAAGGCATCGATCCCGATGACGTGTCGCGCATATTCGACGAGTTCGTCCAACTGTCCAACTCCCAACAGTTTGGCGGTACCGGGCTCGGCCTGCCCATCTCGAAACGATTGGCAACGCTTCTGGGCGGGTCGCTCGAGGTGAGATCGGAGCGGGGAGCGGGAAGCACGTTCCACCTGAGGCTTCCGACGAGGATCGGAATGCCGGATTGACCGACGGCCGCGCTTCGACCCACCGGTCAAAATCCTGTCCGAGCGGCTAACTGCGGCCGGCATTTCGCGCGCTGGCTGCCTTGCCCGCTTGCAACTCGTCCGGCCACATTTCGCCCGGCGCGAGAGACGGTGAACAGTCGAGGCTGTCTCATCCGGCCGGCCGGACCCATACCGACCTTGCGCGGTACCACCGACGGTGCGACGAGGCGCCCACTGGTGGGCGCCGAGAGCCAGGTCACCTGTGCCGAGAGAGTAGCGCATTGAAGGCTTTGTGTGTCGGGCGACACCGCTATCTCAGCGACCACTTCGGGCAATTCTTTCGAAAACATGGTGTCGATGCGACGTGCGTCGTCGGGATCGCCGACGCGATTCAGGCCGCACGCGTCCACCACCCCGATGTCGTTTTCTGTGAGTACGATCTGCTGGCCACTGTACCGCTCGAGCCGTGGGAGCGCGACCCGTTCCTGTCGCGCGTCCCGGTCATCGCGCTGAGCCTCACGCGGCGATCCGACGAGATGCATCTGCTCGACGTGAACAACATCGCCGGCTTCTTCTATCTCCCCACGCTCACAGCCGATGACGCTCGACGACTGCTGCACGCGGTGCGCCCGAGTGCCGGCTACACGCTGTCGTCGTCGCTCGCACTCGCTCGCTCCAGCTCGGCGACGACGCGTTGATCGTCAGGCGCCACCTGCCACGCGTACGTCACCGAATGCTTCACGGGGGTGCCTTTCCTGTTGCGCGCGAATCATGATTCATTATCATTCGCGCGCTCCGCGAACGCGTTCGTGAACGCTGGCCACGCACCGAATCCGCCGCATCATGCGGTGCCCGCGACGTAGCAGGAACGGCGAGCATTGAACACGTCGGATGTGAAATCGAAGGGGATTGATCGCACGGCGCATGCTGACGCGATCCTGTCCGCCGCCGGGCTCGACATCCTCGGTGCCCTTCGCACGGGGATCGTCTGTGTCCTTCCCGATGGAACGGTTTCAGCGGTCAACGACGCCGCGGCCGATGCACTCGGCGTAAGCGACTCGCGCCGCGTCGGAACCGACTTCTGGAACGCCTTCCCCGCGCTGCACGACGGCCGCGCGCACGATCAGATCGAAGCGACGCGTCACGACGGAATCCCCCGCGTGTTCCACGCCGCGCTCCCCGGCGGACGGGCCGACTCGATTCACGAGATCCGCGTCGCGCGTACGCGCGCCGGCTCGCTCGTGTTCGAGATCCGCGAGACGCCGCACGTGCGGGAAGCGTCGGGCGACGACTCCGATCCGCTGCGTGACGTCGCGCGCCGGATGGCCGCCGGGTCCGATTCGGAGGCGTTGCTCAGCGTGTTGTGCGACACCGCGCTCGAGATCTGCGGCGCACACGGCTGCGCCGTCGCGCGGCTCGCGGGCGCCGACGCGATCGTCGTCGCGGCGGCCGGCGTCGACGCGGCCGCGGCTGGCACCATGTTTCCGATCGCCGACTCGCTCGCCGGTAACGCGCTGCGCAGCCGCGCACTCATCGTCGAGCACGAAGACCCCGCGCTCGCCTGGCCGGTCTTTTCCGGAACGCGAGCCATCGGCGATGTGGCCGTCGCGCCGCTCATTGCGGCCGACCAACCTGTCGGCCTTCTCTGCGCGTGGCACACGGCCGACGGTGCGGGATTCACCGTGCGCGATCGCAACCGGCTGCGCGCGCTCGCGGATCACGCCGCGGTCGTGCTCGTGAAGGCGCGCCTGCTCGAGGAAGCCCAGGCGGCCGCTCACGCGAAAGGGGTCTTCCTCGCCACCATCTCGCACGAGCTCCGGACGCCGCTCACCGCGCTCACCGGGTACGGCGAGCTGCTTGCCGACGAGATCCTCGGGCCGCTCGCGCCGCATCAGGCCGATATGGTAGACCGCATGCGCTCGGTTACCCACCAGCTTGCGGTGATGGTCGATGAGCTCTTGACCTTCTCGTCCTTGGAAGCCGGGCGCGAATCGGTGCGGCCGAGCGACGTGTCGATCGTGGAGATTCTGGACGCCGTGGTCACGGTCGTGGAACCCCTGGCGCGCCAGCAAGAGCTGCCCCTCACGATCAATCTCCCCGAGCGCCCGCCGACGCTCTACACCGATGCGGACAAGGTGCGCCAGATCCTGGTGAACCTCGTCGGGAACGCCGTGAAGTTCACGGACCAGGGTCGGGTCGAGGTCGACGTGGCGCGTCGGAACGGCGAGCTGAAGATCGCGGTGCGTGACACTGGCATCGGGATTCGCCCGGCTGACCGCGCTCGGCTGTTCCAGCCGTTCACGCAACTCGACGCCGGCCTGACGCGCCGCCATGGTGGCACGGGGCTGGGCCTGTACAACTCGAGTCGGCTCGCCCAATTGCTCGGGGGCCGGATCGACGTCGACTCCGAGCCTGGTGTGGGCAGTACGTTCACGTTGATCATTCCGGCGAGGTACAGCCGAGTCGCCTGACCGTCGCTCCGAGCGTCATCGCGCGCTGTACGCATTGCCGCCCGTCCGGGAACGGCGGGAGACAGGATGGACAGGATAACAGGATGACCAAGATGACTCGGGCGTCGCCGCGGTCGCTCGCGCCAGCGGCCTGAAATGAAAAGGGGGAATGGCTCTCGCGGACGGTGGCGTCCCGGCGGCCGTTCCCCATTCATGTCCGGCCCGATGGCGAGCAACGCTGCTGCCGCGTTGGTCATCTTCTTCATCCTGTCCATTCTGTCCATCCTGTCTCCTGCAGTTTCCAGAACGGCCGAGATGCCGGGATTGCGGTCGGGGCGCTAGATTTTCGAGCATGTCCACTACCCCGATCACGAGTGTCTACAACGACGGGTACGTCGCCGAGATCTACGAGGCGTTCCGTCGCGATCCGGCGTCGGTCGACGAGTCCTGGCGCCAGTTCTTTCGCTTCGCCGAGCAGATTGGCGGAAGAGGGTCGGGGGCGACGACCGTCGCCGCTGACCCGGTGTACCTTCGGAAAGTCGCGGGGGCTGCGGCGCTCGTCGACGCGATTCGACAGTACGGCCATCTCGCCGTGCCGCTCGACCCGCTCGGCAGCCCGCCTCCCGGTGCCGCCGAGCTGACTCCCGAGTTCCACGGCATCACCGAGGCGGATCTCTCGCTCGTCCCCGCGCTCGCGCTCGGCTTCGACGTGGGTACGGCCGTGGATGTGACCGCGCGGCTTCGCGACCTCTACTCGTCTACGATGGGCTTCGAGTTCGCGCACATCGACGAAGAGAACGAGCGCGAGTGGTTCCGTGATACCATCGAGCAGGAGCGCCTCCCCCGGCACCTGACGCCGGAAGAAAAACGGGCGGTGCTGGTGCGATTGAGCGAGGTGGACGGGCTCGAGCGCTTCATTGGACGCGCGTGGGTGAACATGAAGCGGTTCTCGATCGAGGGAACCGACGCGCTCGTGCCGATGCTCGATGTGCTCATCGAGGATGCCGCGGCCGCGGGAGCGCGCGAGATCGTCATTGCGATGGCGCATCGCGGCCGGATCAATGTGCTCACGCACATCCTCGGCAAGCCATACGCGAAGGTCTTCGGCGAGTTCGATGGCAAGCACGCGGCGGCGTCCGCGGAGAGTGAGACCGGCGACGTGAAGTACCACCTCGGTGCTCGCACCGAGCGGACGCTGTCCGGCGGGCGCATGGTTGGCGTCAAGCTCGTCCCGAACCCGAGCCACCTCGAGGTGGTGAACCCGGTGCTCACTGGCGTTGCCCGCGCGCGTCAGCGCGTGACGGTCGGCGACAAGCTCACCGGGGAGTTCGATCCGGCGACGGTTGCGCCGGTGCTCGTGCACGGAGACGCGGCGTTCCCGGGCGAAGGTGTCGTGGCCGAGACACTGAACATGTCGCGGCTGCACGGCTATAGCGTTGGCGGCACGGTGCACATCATCGCCAACAACCAGGTGGGCTTCACGACGGATCCTACCGACGCGCGGTCGACGCACTACGCGAGCGATCTCGCGAAGGGTTTCGGGATCCCGATCGTCCACGTGAATGCCGACAACGTCGAGGCGTGCATCGCGGCGGTGCGGCTCGCCGTCGCCTACCGGTCGAAGTTCGGGAAGGACTTCCTCATCGATCTCGTCGGTTATCGGCGTCACGGACATAACGAAGGTGACGAGCCGACGTTCACGCAGCCCAAGCTCTACGCCACGATCAAGGCGCACCCGACGCCGCGTCAGGTGTGGGGTGAGCGGATCGTGAAAGAAGGGGTGGTGACCGCGGAGGACGTGCAGGCAGCCGAACGCGAGGTCGCGCAGCGACTCGAGGCCATCTACGACGAGTCGAAGAAGACGCACGAGGAAGATCACGACAACGGCGGGGCTGGAGCGGCGCCGCCCCCAGCGGCCGAGACGGCCGTACGCGCCGAGCAGCTCGTGGCGCTGAACGAGCAGTTGCTCGCGTGGCCCACCGGATTCTCCGCGCATCCGCGCCTTGCGAAGCAGCTCGAACGGCGGCGCGAGGCGGTAGGTGAGGCCGGCGGGATCGACTGGGGGCACGCCGAGTCGCTCGCGTTCGCGTCGCTTCTGGTCGATGGCACGTCGGTGCGGCTCTCCGGCCAGGACGCCGCGCGCGGCACGTTCTCTCACCGCCATGCGGTGCTGCATGACCCGAATACCGGCGAGACGCACACGCCGCTGCAGCACCTGCCTAACGGCAGAGGGACGTTCGAGATCTACAACAGCCCGCTGTCCGAGACCGGTGTGCTCGCGTTCGAGTATGGCTACAGCACGGCGGCCGACGACGCACTCGTGCTCTGGGAGGCGCAGTTCGGTGACTTCGTGAACGTCGCGCAGCCGGTGATCGACCAGTTCATCGCGGCGGATCGCGCGAAGTGGGGGCAGGATTCATCGGTCGTTCTGCTGTTGCCGCACGGCTACGAGGGGCAGGGGCCGGAGCACTCGAGCGCGCGTCTCGAGCGGTTCCTCCAACTCTGCGCCGAGGGCAACATGACCGTGGCGTACCCGACGACGCCGGCGCAGTACTTTCACATCCTCCGGCGGCAGGCGAAGTCGACGCCGCGGCGGCCGCTCGTGTTGATGCAGCCGAAGAGCCTCCTGCGTCTGCCGCAGGCGGCGTCTCGGCTCGAGGATCTGGCGAACGGCCGCTTCTCGCCGGTCATTGATGACCACACGGCGAACGATCGCCGCGACGAGGTGCAGCGCGTGGTGTTCTGCACCGGCAAACTGTACTACGATCTGACGGCGAAGGATCGGCCGGCGAACATCGCGATCGCACGAGTCGAGGAGCTGTACCCCTGGCCGGCGGAGCACGTCTCGCGGATCGTCGACATGTACCCGAACGTGGTCGAGGTCGCGTGGGCTCAGGAGGAGCCGAAGAACATGGGGGCCTGGAGTTACGTGGCGCCTCGCCTGCGCGCATGCACCGGGAACGCGATGTTGATTCGCTACATCGGGCGGCCCGAGCGGGCGAGCCCGGCCGAAGGCTACGTCGCGACGCATCAGGAGGAGCAGGCGCGCATTGTCGCGGATGCGCTCGAGGTCCCGGCGAAGCGGAAGGCGGCAGCGCGCACCTAGGCTCGGCGTAACGCATGCGATCATTCTCGTCGATGGCTCGTGCGATGCGCCGAGCCATCGTGTTTCTCGCGATGGCACCCGCGGCTCCGTTCGTGGAGCCGGGCGGCGCCCAGGGAATTCCGGAGCTTCACGAGTCCATCTCCGGCCTGTCGAACCCCATGCGCGTGCTCGTCATTGCCGCGCACCCCGACGATGAGGACACCCAGCTCGTCACGTGGCTCGCCCGCGGCCGCCACGTCGAGACGGCGTACCTTTCCCTGACGCGCGGGGACGGCGGGCAGAACATCATCGGGAACGAGCTCGGAGAGGCGTTAGGCGTCATTCGCACCGAGGAGCTCCTCGCCGCGCGTCGCATCGACGGTGGGCGCCAGTACTTCACGCGCGCCTACGATTTCGGGTTCTCCAAGAACGCCGACGAGACGTTCCGTCACTGGCCGCGCGACTCGATTCTGCGGGACGTGGTCACCGTGGTGCGGTCGTTCAAGCCGCACGTGATCGTCGCCATGTTCTCGGGCACGCCGCGGGATGGTCACGGTCATCATCAGGCGTCGGGGATCCTCGCGCGCGAAGCGTACGACATTGCCGGCGACACGGTGCGGCTGCCGCGGGCCGCGACCTACGGACAGGGCGGGTGGACGCCGCTCAAGTTCTATCGCGGTGCGTGGGGCTCGCGTGACCAGCCCGACGTCCTTCGCATCAACGTTGGCCAGTTCGACGCCATGCTCGGCCGGTCGTATGCCGAGATCGCGGCGCAGAGTCGGTCACAGCACAAGTCGCAGGCGTTCGGGTCGCTCGAGCCGAAGGGGGCGCGCTTCACGCAGGTGCGGCGCGAGGCATCGCGGGTGAACGCGAACGTGCCGCCGGAACGCGAGCAGTCGATGTTCGATGGAATCGACACCACGTGGGCGCGGTTCAAGACGCCCGGGCTGCATCCGTTCCTCGAAGGTGTCGTCGATCGGGCGATGGCAAACGTCGCGTCGGTGAAATCGGCTCCGTATCTGACGGATCCGTCGTCGGCGCTCGGCGCGCTCACGAATTTCGTGTCCACGCTGGCCCCGCTGGCCGTGCCACCGGACGTGCCGGTGATGATCGACCTGGTGAATCGCCCGCCGGAAAGACTGAACGTTCCGGACGATCTTCGGGCGGCGGCGCGCATCGCCTCCCGGCGTGCGGCTCGATCGATAACGCTCGCGAGTGGGATTGCTGTTGAAGCGCAGGTTCCGAGAGAGCTGATCGCGACGGCTGACAGTGCACCGCTGACGGTAACCGTGTACAATCGGGGGCGTGATCCGGTGCGCGCGGAGCCGTCGCGGTTCTTCGGCTGCCAACACGCGCGCGAGCAGCGGGATGATCGGCCGATCGGGGTCCGCGGCGTATGGGAGTCCGATAGCGCCGCGGCAGTGCTGCCTGACAGCGCGCGCACGTGGAAGGGCTTCGCGTGTGCGAGTCGAGAGCCGGTCAGTGACGGGCCGTGGTGGCTCGAGGTACCGCGGCAAGGCGACATGTTCGGTGCCGCGAGCGTCGTGACGACAGAAGCCGAGGCGTCGCGCGGACCCGTCGTCCGATTGCGGCTTGCACTGGCGGGCGCGGCTCCAACGATGCCTGTCGAGATCGAGGCACCCATCGTCTACCGCTACGCCGATCCGATCCGTGGTGACGTCAGCCGGCCGCTCGCGTACGTGCCGGAGATCTCGGTGACGCTCGATCGGGCGATCGAGTACGCGCCAGCGCGTACGCCGCTCGCGAGGCAGGTTCGTGTCCAGCTCCGTTCGGCTGCCACGACACCGCGTGACGTGCGTGTCTCGCTTCGCCTTCCTGCGGGCCTTCGCGCCGACTCGGCTGCGAGGAGCGTCACGCTTCCGTCGTACGGCGCCGTGCGGAGCGTGACGTTCTCGATACGCGGGGAGCTTCCGCCCGGCCGTCACGTCATCGCGGCGCGCGCCGAGTCGAACGGTCGGCGCTTCACGAACGGATACGTGCCCATCGAGTACGATCACATTCGCCCACAGCGGCTGTATCGCGACGCGACCGTCGCGATGGAGGCGGTGGATGTGACGCTGCCGCCGGACGCGACGATCGCGTACATCCAGGGCGTCGGCGACAACTCCGCGCCGATGCTCCAGCAGCTGGGACTTCGCGTCTCGGTGCTCGACCCGGCGGACATTCCGCGCACCGAGCTCAGTCGCTTCAATGCGATCGTGGTCGGCCCGCGCGCGTACGAGTCGAACGAGGTGCTCGTGGCGAACAATGCCGCGCTACTCGAGTATGTGCGGCGCGGCGGCACGATGGTCGTGCAGTACGGGCAATACGAGATGCAGCGTCCGGGGATGATGCCGTATCCGATCACCATCGCGCGCCCGGCCGACCGAGTCACCGATGAGGCGAGCCCGGTGCGCGTTCTCGACGCGGACGCGCGTGTGCTGACGTACCCGAATACGATTGCGTCAGCGGATTTCGCCGGCTGGATTCAGGACCGCTCGCTGTACATGCCGCGGACACACGCCGCGGAGTACGAGCCGGTGGTGGCCACGAATGATCCCGGGGAGCAGCCTAACGACGGCGGCATTCTCGTCGCCCGCTACGGGACGGGGACGTACGTGTACACGACGCTCGCGTTTTTCCGCCAGCTCCCGAACGGTGTCCCGGGTGCGGCGCGGCTTTTCGTGAATCTGCTGGCCGCGAAGGCGGGGGACGGGAAGCCGGTACAGTAGCGCGGGATCCGGAATGCTGGCTGCGAGCTGGGAGGCCAGCTGGGAGCTGTCAGTAGCCTTCCAGCTCGGAGCTGCAGCTAGCGACGTGCCAGCCACCAGC
>DAINRQ010000004.1:70700-124717 GCA_036741775.1 Gemmatimonadaceae bacterium
GCTGTCAGTAGCCTTCCAGCTCGGAGCTGCAGCTAGCGACGTGCCAGCCACCAGCTCGCCTCCCAGCCGTTGCTGGCTACCGCCTAACGCGTATCCTCGCGCCCCGCGAGCGAACTGATGATGAGCCCAACCACCACGACCGTCACCGCCCCGATGACGTTGTGCCAGAGGAACGACACCGACGGCCGGCCGAAGTTCACCGTCGCCACGGTCGCCATCCCCACGATGAGCCCGATGAACGCCCCAGTCGCCCGGGCCTTCTTCACCATCGCCAGCAGGAAGACGCCGAGAATCGAGCCGTAGAAGAACGAGCCGAACCGGTTCACGACCTCGATGAGTGAACCGAGCGTGGCCGCGTATGTCGCGACGACGCACGCGAAGATCCCCCACAGCGCCGTCGCCGCCTTCGAGACGGTCAAATAGTGGCGCTCGGTGGCCGTCGGCCGGACCCATCGACGATAGAAGTCGATGACCGACGACGTCGCGAGCGAGTTCAGCTCCGCGGCGATGCTCGACATCGCCGCCGCCATCACCGCGGCGATGAAGACCCCCACGAGACCGATCGGCAGCATCGTGAGCACGAACCGCGGGATGATGTAGTTCACGTCGCGCGATGACTGTCCGGTCACTCGCTCCGCCAGCGCGAGCGCCTCGGTGCGGACCGCCTGCACTTCGCTGTTCGCCGCGACGAATGCTGGTTCAGCGCCGGGTGACCCCGCCGCGGCCTGTGCGGCTGCCTCACGCCGCGCGACCGCCTCGCGATGGCGCGCGTCGAGCGCCTGGTATTCGGTCGCCGCCTCGGCGCGCACGCGCTGTTCGTGCGCCGGATTGTAGAGGAGCGGCGGTGCCTGGAAGAGGTAGAAGACGAACACGAGAACGCCGATCATTAACACCAGCGCCTGCAGCGGGATCTTCCAGTACGCGCTCATGAGGAGCGAGCTGCGTGCCTCGTCAATCGACTTCGCGGTGAGGAACCGCTGGACCTGGCTCTGGTCGGTCCCGAAGTACGACATCATGAGGAACGTGCCGCCGATGAGCCCGGACCAGAACGTGTACGTCTCGTTCAGATTGAACGAGAAATCGAACGTGCGCAGGCGACCGGTCGCGCCGGCGAGCCGCAACGCGCTGTCCGCATCCACGGGCAACTGGAACAGAATGACGGCGACGATCGCGACCATCGCCGCCACGATCAGCACCATCTGCTTGACGTCCGCCCACGTCACGGCCTGTACGCCGCCGATCATGGTGTAGATGACCGTCGGGATTCCCATGATCGCCACCGACCAGCCAATGCTCCACCCGAAGATCGCGGAGAAGACCACGGCCGGCGCCGAGATGATCGCGCCGCACGACATCCCGCGCGACACGAGAAACAGGAACGCCGTGAGCGAACGCGTCTTCGCGTCGAAGCGGCGCTCGAGATACTCGTACGCGGTGAACACCCTGGCGCGGTGCAGGAACGGCACGAGCGTCACGCCAAGGATCACCATGGCCAGCGGCAGGCCGAAGTAGAACTGGATGAAGCGAATTCCATCGGTCGCGCCCTGACCGGTGGTCCCGATCATCGTCACGGCGGACAGTTGAGTGGCCATGACCGAGAGCCCAACCGCCCACCACGGCAGGTTCCGGTTCGCGAGGAAGTACCCCTCGATCTCGTGCGTCCCCTTCGAGCGCCGAATGCCGTCGACGACGACGTAGGTCAGGTACGCGGCGACGATGATCCAGTCGAGTGTGTGCACGTGGAGTGTCGTCAGCCCGTGTAGCGTACCTGGAGCAACCACAGCAGGAGCAGCGTGACCACCTGCACGGTCATTACCCGGATCAATGTTTGCTGGAACTTCGATCGTCCTGCGTCGTTCGATTCGGGAGTCGACATGGGCTCTGGATGCTGGTCGTCGTCGGCGCGGCGAGAGCGCGCTGAAGTATCCACCCGCGCGAGCGGCCACAGCAAGGCGACGGGCTGGATCGAGTAGATTTCTGTACGCTTTCCGCACCTCTCGAGTCGACCCGCGTAATGGAATCGACGAATCGGCGCAGACCGCACGTTGTCATCATAGGTGGTGGGTTCGGCGGCCTGAACGCCGCCCGTGCGTTTCGCCGCGCGCCAGTGGACGTCACGGTCATCGATCGCAACAATCACCACACGTTTCAGCCACTGCTGTACCAGGTCGCGACCGCGACGCTCAACCCGAGCGACATCACCGCGCCAATTCGTCACGTCGTGCGCAAGCAACGCAACGTGCTGGTGCTACTGGCCGAGGTGACGGGAATCGATCTCGCGGCGAAGACGGTGAGCATCGACGACGGTACGCCCGAGCGTCGCCGAGACATCGAGTATGACTATCTCATCGTCGCTGCCGGAGCGCGCCACTCGTACTTCGGCCACGCGGAGTGGGAGCGAGACGCGCCAGGGCTGAAGACCATCGATGACGCGCTAGAGATCCGGCGGCGGTTTCTCCTTGCCTTCGAGCGTGCCGAATTGACCGACGACGCCCTCGAGCGCGAGGCCAATATGACGATCGTCATCGTCGGTGGTGGGCCGACGGGTGTGGAGCTGGCCGGGTTGATCCCCGATGTCGCCCGCGGCTTTCGTCGAGATTTTCGACGCATCGATCCGGGACGTGCCCGGATCATCCTCATCGAGGGCGGGCCTCGGCTCCTGCCGACGTTCCCGGAAGAGATTTCTCGGCGGGCGGTAGATGACCTCCGCGAGCTTGGGGTCGAGGTGCGGCTCGACTCGATCGTGTCGCGCGTGGATGCTGAGTCCGCTTACATCGGCTCCGAGCGGATTCCGACGCGCACTGTCCTCTGGGCCGCGGGCAACGAAGCGTCGCCGCTCTCGCGTTTCCTCGCTGTCCCACTCGACCGGGCAGGACGAGTCCTGGTCCAGCCCGATCTGTCGCTTCCTGGGCACCCTGATGTCTATGTGGTCGGTGACATGGTCGCGCTGACCGACGTCCGCGGCGTACGCGTGCCCGCGGTCGCGCCAGCGGCGAATCAGCAAGGTAAATGCGCCGCGGTGAACATCTTGCGCCGCATGCGCGACGACGAGTCGCAGCCCTTCCGATACGTGAACAAGGGAAACCTCGCCACCATCGGGCGATACAAGGCCGTCGCCGATTTCGGGAGCTTCCGGGTGGTCGGTTGGGCCGCGTGGTGGTTCTGGCTCTTCGTCCACATCATGTACCTGGTGGGCTTCCGCAATCGCCTCAGTGTGCTGCTGCAGTGGGCCTATTCGTACTTCACGTATCAGCGGGGGGTGAGACTCATTACCCGCGGCGATGTGGATGTGATGCAACAGGTTGGCAGTGGTCCGACCTCTTTGTTGACGTCCCGGCCGTCGTAGCGGATATTCGGCGACGTAGGCCGTTCGCCGATGCCGGTGGAACTGCGCTGTACCAGGGCCCCGCACCTGAGAATCCGGAATGCCATCGGATGGCCAGACCACTATCGCGCTCGAAGCGCCGGCGCCGCCGGTGCGTGTCCTTCTCGCCGAGGATGACGCCGATCTGCGCGGCGCGTTGAGCCGAGACCTGGGCTCGTTAGGTCACGTCGTGGTTGGCGAGGCAGCAACCATGGGTGATGTCCTCGAGCGCACGCGCGAGCTCGTCCCCGACGTCCTCCTCCTCGACGCACACCTCGGCCCGACAAAAATGGTCGAGGTTGCGCAGACGCTTGCGCGGGAGACGCCCAGCGTCGCCGTGATCTTCCTCTGCGGGGAAAGCACGTTCACGCTCGAAGGTGACGATACGGGCACGGCGGCGATTTGCGTGCTTCCCAGCAACAGTCCCGCGCAGGTGATGGACTCGACCATCCGCCTCGCGGCACACCGGACGCGTGAGCTGTGTGTCGCACGCGCCGAGCTGGCCGAAGTCAAGCAACAGCTCGAGAACCGGAAGACCATCGAGCGGGCAAAGGGAATCCTCATGCGCCGCACCGGGCTTTCCGAACAGGAGGCCTACCGAATTCTCCAGCGCACGAGCCAGGACCGGTCGGTCCCGATGGTCGACGTCGCGCGAGAAGTCCTCGAAAGCGAGCCAGGCCGCCAGGAAGCGCGATAGCCTAGCCGGCAGCAGCCGTATCCCGCTGAACGTATTGTTCCAGCCCGACGCCGAGCAGTAGCGTCGCCAGCACCACGACCGCCGACGTATAGAACGGCACCCCGATGCCCAGGTGGTCGTAAGCGAAGCCCGCCCAGAGCGGCGCAATGATCCGGGCGACGCCGCCGAACGATTGTTGCACCCCCATGTAGAGACCGCGCTCCCGTGGTGAGATGACGCGCGAGAGCAGCGCCGTCACGCACGGAAACAGGAACGCCGTGCCGAGCGGGATGAAAGCGACCGCGAGCGCCAACACCGGAAGCGTGCGCGCGAGGGGCATCGCGCCCAGGCCGACGGCGAGCAGGATCACGCCGATGCGCGACAGCCGTGGCTCGCCAAGACGGTCCACCGCCTTGCCCAGCAGGAGGACCCGGGTGAACACCGATATCGAGCCGATATACATGAAGAAGTACCCGATCGTCTGCTCGGTCACCTGAAACCGATCGGCCAGGAAGAGGGCGAGCACGGCCGTCACACCCTGGAATGCGCCCATGGCGATCGCGTAGATCCAGATGAGGCGTGATGCCGGCTCGCCCGAATGCTGGACGACGTGCATCACCGCCTCCCGCGACGTCCTGGGTTTCGCGGCGTGGTGCTCGCCCACCTGACGCGACTCGCGCAGGTATCGCCACGCGAAAGCCATGTTCACGAGGCAGAGCAGGGCGGCAAGCAGCCCGGGCATCGCGTGCCCGATGGAATGCAGCGTCGCGCTTTCGCCATTCTGAAGGTTGCAGACCCGGTTTCCTAGCGTGATGGCGAACGAGCCGAGCACCGGTCCGAGTGCCACCCCCAGGTTCGTGGCCGCGGAAAGCCAGCCAAGCCCTCGCGCCCGTTGCTCGGGTTCCACCGAATCGGCCACGTAGGCCTGAATTACCCCCACCGTGCCGCCACCCGCGCCCTGCACGATGCGCGAGATGAAGAGCAGGGTGAGGGAGCTCGCGAAACCAAAGATCACGTAGGCGATCGCGGACGCGCCGAGCGCGACCAGGAGCGCGGGTCGCCGCCCGAATCGGTCCGAGAAGCGCCCCCACACCGGAGCGCTCAGGAGCTGCGCGACCGTGAACGTCGATACGAGCAGAGCGACGACGGTGCCGATTCCGAGGTGCAGCGGGCCCAGGTCAAACCCATCCCCGCCCAGGCGCCGCGCGTAGAACGGGAGGAGCGGGATGATGATCAGCAGCCCCACCATGTCGAGGAAGGCCGCCGCCATGAGCACCATGAGCTTCGCGGGAATTTTCCGAAGCTCGCGCACGAGCGTGTACAGCAGTGCCGCGCCGAGCGCGACGAGCAGCGCGCGCACGACGGGAGACTCGAGAGACGACCCGATATCGAGGGACACGGACGGCCGGGCCTAACGCGGCATCAGTCGACGGCCTTCCCGAGGGCCGACGGCTGCACGGCCCGACCGACCACTCCGGCAAGGGCGACGATCGTGAGTGCGTACGGAATCATCTCGACGAACTGCGACGGCACGAGCTGAAGCGCCTGCAACCGGATCTGCATCGTCTCGGCGGCGGCGAAGAGGAGGCACGCGATCGTCACTCGCTTTGGATCCCACTTGCCGAAGATCACCGCCGCAAGCGCGATGAAGCCGCGACCGGCCGTCATCCCGTCGGTGAACTGATGCTGATCGAGTGCCAGGTAAACGCCGCCCAGCGACGCACACATGCCCGACAGCGCGACAGCCAGCCATCGCACGCGCCGCACGGGGACACCCACCGAGAGCGCAGCCTCGGGCTTCTCACCAGCCGCGCGAACGCGAAGCCCGAACGGCGTGCGATACAGCGTCCACGCGACGAGCGCCATGGTGAGCATTCCCAACCACACGAGCGGGTTCGCGAGCGTCGCGAGTGCCCCGCTCGTGAAGGCCTCGCCGCCGAACCCCGGTACGCGAGGCGAGTTCGAGGAGCTGTCGAACGCGAGGCGAAGGAAGAACCGAGTGACCGCGACCGCGAGCAGATTCATCGCGATTCCGACAACCACCTGATCGGCGCGGTATCGGATGGTAGCGAGCGCGTGGAGTAGTGCCGCGAGCAGGCCGCCACCGATCCCCGCGAGGATGCCGACCCAAGGCGACCCCGAGTAGTAGCTGCCGAGCGCCGCGCAGAAGGCCCCGGTCAGCATGAACCCTTCGAGCGTGAGCGCGATCACCCCGGCCCGCTCCGACACGATGCCGCCGGCGGCCGCGAACAGGTACGGCACCGAGATGCGAAGCGTTTGGATCAGAAACGCAATCAAGACCGGGATCCGGTTCCCGCCACTCGGCGCCGTGAGGCGCCGAGTGCGCGTCGTACCTCCGGGACCGCCGTCGCCACCGCGATGATGACAACGGCCGTGAGAACGTCCACCATCTGCTTCGGTACGAGCGCGTTCACCGCGAGGCCACCCTGCGATAACGTTGCGAACAGGAGAGCGGCGATCACGACTCCCACCGGGTGGTTGCGACCAACGAGCGCGACCGCGATTCCGAGGAACCCGTTCCCCGTTGCAAACCCTTCCTCATAGTAGTGCTTGTAGCCGAGCACGTAGTTCACGCCACCGAGCCCGGCGAGCGCGCCGCTCACGATCATCGTCTTTGCCCAGACGCCACGCACGCGCACCCCACCGTATTCCGCCGCGTCGGGTTGGAGCCCCACCGCCCGCAACTCATAGCCGGCGCGCGTCCGAAAGAGATACCACCACGTGGCCCCGACGGTCGCGAGCGCGAGCAGCACCGTCATGTTGGCCGCCGAGCCGGCGAACGTCGGCGACATGTCGGCGAGGCGTGGCACGTGGCCGGCCCGGATCTCGGGCGTATGAAGCGTCTCGGCGACGGCGAGATAGGTCGCGACGATGTAGTTCAACAACGCGAGCACGATGAAGTTGAGCATGATCGTGACGATCACCTCGCTCGCGCCGAATCGTGCGCGCAGCACGCCGGGCACTGCTCCTACCACGCCACCACCAATGCCGGCCGCGACCATGCACACGATGACCGCGATGATCGCAGGCGTGGCAGCGGGAAGAATCAGTCCGGCGATCGCCGCGAGGAACCCACCGGCGGCGAGCTGACTCTCCGCGCCGATGTTGAAGAGCCCCGCACGGATACCGATAGCGACGGCGAGTCCGGTGAAGGCGAGCGTCGTTGCCTTGTAGATCACCTGGCCGAAGCCGTAGGCATTGCCCCACGTGCCTTCGAGCAACTGTCGATACACCTCGCCGGGCGCCTGGCCGAACGTGAGGATGAGTAGGTCCCCGACGACGGCCGCAATCGCGAGGGCGACGAGCGGTGGCAGGATCGATTCCTCGATACGTTCTCGCCACCGCTGGCCGCGGTCGAGGGTAGTAGCGCTCACCGACGCGTGCGTCATGCAGCGCTCCCGTGCGCACCCGTCATGTATGGCCCGAGGCTTTCGGCCGAGGCGTCTGCGGAGCGCATCGTGACCACGATGCGACCGCCGTACATGACGGCAACTCGGTCAGAGAGCGCGAGGATCTCGACGAGATCGGCCGAGATCAGGAGGATGGCTTTGCCGGCGTCGCGCGTGTGTCGAAGCTGCGTGTGAATGAACTCAATGGCGCCGACGTCGACCCCTCGCGTCGGTTGCGCGGCAACGAGCACGACGAAGTCGCGCCCCATCTCGCGCGCGATCACGACCTTCTGCTGGTTGCCGCCCGAGAGTGAGCGCGATGCGAGCGACGGCGTTGGCGGGCGAATGTCGAACGTCGCGATGCGCGACGCGGCGTTGGCGTCGATGCGTGTCCGGTCGAGCGCCCCAACGCCGCCGGCGAAGTGATGCTGCTGCCCCAGGATGAGGTTGTCGGCGATCGAGTAGTCGAGCACGAGCCCACGCCGATGCCGGTCTTCGGGGATGTGAGAGAGACCGGAATCAGCGCGCGACCGAACGTCGCGATGCGTCACGTCCCGAAGCGTGTCTGACGAATCCGCGACTCGCACGGTGCCGCTCGTAACCGGCCGGAGCCCGGTGATGGCCTCGATGAGCTCGGTCTGCCCGTTCCCTTCGACGCCGGCAATCCCGAAGATCTCACCGCGCGCGACGGTGAAGGAAACGCCATCGACCTCGTTAGGCTTGCGCGCTGATGGAACGACGAGGTTCGATACTTCGAGCGCTATGGCGCCGGGAACCAGGCGGGTGCCCGGCGAAGCCGGGCGGGGGGAACCGCGAACCGGGGCTGCGGGCTGTGAGCTGCTAGCCGTTCCCGGTTCCCCGTTTCCGGTTCCCCGTTCCCGCTCAGCCCTGCCGTCCAAAGCGAGCACGACATCCCGTCCGACCATCATCCTCGCGATCGATCGCGGCGTCGCTTCCGCCGTCGCCATCCGCCCTACCGTCCGGCCCGCGCGCATGACGGTGATCGTCTCCGAGATCTCGATCACCTCATCGAGCTTGTGCGTGATGAGGATGACCGTCCCCCCGTCATTGCGGAGGTGCTGCAGCACCTTCCACAACTCGCGTACTTCGGGGGGCGAGAGAACCGCCGTCGGCTCGTCGAGGATGAGCACTTTCGCGCCGCGGTACAGCGTCCGGAGGATCTCGACCCGTTGCGCCTCGCCCACCGAGAGGTCGGACACGAGCCGCGATGGCTCGACGCGAAGCCCCGTTCGCTCGCTCAGCGCGCGCACCTCGCGCTCCGCGCCGTCACGATCGAGCGACCAGCCGCGCCTGAGCTCGCGTCCCAGTACGAGGTTCTCCGCGACGGTCAGCGTAGGCACGAGCATGAAGTGCTGATGCACCATACCGACGCCAGCGTCGATCGCCTCACGCGTGGACCACCCCGTCACGTCGCGGAGTGGGGCGCGGGTTGCTACCTCGATTCGACCACCATCCGGCGGATACAGGCCCGCCAGTACCCGCATGAGCGTCGACTTCCCCGCGCCGTTTTCGCCCACGAGGGCGTGGATCTCTCCCTGGATGACCTCGAGATCGGCACCGGCATTCGCGACCACGGGACCAAAACGCTTCTCCACCGATGACATCCGGACCGCGAGGGGTCGCGTCATCGGGTGCTCGGCACGTCGATCTTTCCCGCGATGATTTCCCCGGCCAGCTCTTGCACACGAGCGCGAACCGAATCAGGGATCAGCGGCTTGTTGTTCTCATCGTAGACGTACCCGACGCCGCCCTCGGCGAGCCCGAACTGGTAGATCCCGCCCTCGAACGTGCCGTCCTTGGCCCGCCGAATCGCGTCGTACACCGCTGCGTCGACGCCTTTGACCATCGATGTGAGGATGAACCCCGGCGCCTCGGCGTACTGATCGGCGTCCACGCCGATGGCGAGTTTCCGTGACGATCGAGCCGCCTCGAACACGCCGAGTCCGGTGGATCCCGACGCGTGGAAGATGATGTCGACCCCCGACTGGTACTGGCTCAGGGCGAGCTCCTTCCCGCGGCCGGGGTTACGAAACGCTTCCGGTGTGACGCCGGCGTACTGCGCGATGACCGTGCAGTCCGGGCACACGTGCTTCACCCCGGCACGATAGCCCGCCTCGAACTTGTGGATGAGCGGGATATCCATCCCGCCGATGAAACCCGCGCGCTTCGAGTCGCCGACGAGGGCGGCCAGTGCGCCGACGAGAAACGAGCCCTGCTCCTCCCGGAACTTGAGCGCGGCGAGGTTGGAGGGAGGCTGGACGGGGCTACCCTGAGCGTCCGTCTGCACGGCGTAATCCACGCCGGCGAACTTGACGTTCGGGTACTCCTTCGCGAGCTGCGTCAGGTCGTCGGTGAAGATGAAGCCGACCCCGATGACAACGTCCATCCCTTCCGCGGCGAGCAGGCGAAGCCCGGCCTCACGGTCGGATCCCTCACCGGGTTCGATGAACCGGACACGCGCACCCAACTCCTTCTCCGCGCGCTCGGCGCCGAGGTAGGCGCCGTCGTTGAAAGACTTGTCTCCGCGGCCGCCGACGTCGAACACGATGCCCACGTCCACCGCATCGCCGACCGGGGCCGTGGCCGCACCGCCTGGACGCACAAAAAGAAGCGCGACGTGCGCGGTGAGCAGCACGCCGAGGAGAATCAGAAGCCGTTTCATGAGGCGGATAGAATCGTTCGGCGCGTCATCCCAGGCAAGGGAAGCGCGCGGGCCGGGCCGCCGAGTGAGGCAGGTCCCGCACCCGGGTCAGTCGGGGTCGGCCGCCGCGAGCTTCCAGAGCCCGTTCAGCATGTCGGACGCATAGATGAAGCTTCCGTCGAAGTGCACGCCCCACACGTAAACGGGCAGGTTGCCGCCCTGGAGCCCGGCGGCGATCTCGCGCCCCATCTTTCTGAGGTCGCAGCGGCCATCAGGCGATTTCTGGTCGGCCGAACAGCTGGAGAGGTCGCCTCGTACGTCGAGCGCGCGCACGCCGCCATTGTAATAGGCGGCGTACAGCACTCCGCGGTCCTCGTCCATGGAGAAGTTGTGGGTCCCGGCGCCGTCGACATGGTAGAACGCGACTTCTCGCGGCGCGCTCATGTCGGAGATGTCGACGACATGGATGTCGCCGCTCGACGACGTCTGCGACGAAGCCGGCCCTTCCTCGCCAACGAACGCATACCGCTTGGCGTTCGGGCCGCCCGCGGGGTCGTGGAACCACCAGACGTTGTGTGCTTCACTCCCGCTGACGAGGGGCGAGAAGGTGGCCGTGCGCACGTTTCCGATCTGCACGGGATTGGAGGGTGATCCTCCCTTGCCGCCGCCGCCCAGGTCCCAGATGGTGAGGCCGTCGTTCCACAACGCGGTGAACAGGATACCGTCACGCACGAAGACGTCGTGCACGAACGGAGCACCCATCGACCGAACGAACACCTCCTGCGGATTGGCCGGATCGCTCAGGTCCACGATCACGAGCCGCGCGTCGGGCGGGTCGATGGACAGGAACCCGTAGAGCGTTCCGTTGACACGCGCGACCTCGGCGGTGTGCACACCGTTCGTCGTGTTGTCTGTCTCATACCGCGTAAGGCGCGCCGGCTTCAGCGGGTTCGCGAGGTCGTAGATGACGATCGACCCGTTCTGGCGCTCGGTCGCGACGACGAGCAGGCGTCCGTCATCGGACACCTGGATGTCGCCGAGCGTCGTCGCGTTCTCGACGATGAGCGAGTCGATGAGCTCCGGCGAGTCGTCAGCGACACGCCAGATGTGCACGGCGTTCCCGACGTGCCCGCCGCGGGAGCCCCACGATGACGTGTACGCCACGTCGCCATGGATCCACACCTCCGCCATGAATCGGTCGGTCATGTCGCCGCGACCGATGATCGAGAGGGCGGGGCCGGTGAAGGGGGTAGGGCCGTTCGAGGAGTCGGAGTCGCACGCTGCGACGAGGGCGACGGTCAGCGCGGCGGAGCACGATCTGACGAATCTAGGCATAGACAGTCTCGAGTAGGCTGTGTCATTCCGAGCGGACGGCCGAAGGCCCGACGTCGAGGAATCGCCGTCATCTTCGTAGAGGGACTGACCCCTCTACCGACATGTGGAAGAAAACAAGACGCTGATTGCGCGGATTTCGCAGAAAAACGCAGACTCTCTCTGCTGGGACGGTAGGTACTCTCGCCAGCGGCCGGGATGAGAATGACGGACCCCCTACTCTCCCTCGTTCTTGCACTGCAAGCCCCTCTTTACAGAGGGGCTCTGCAAAATCGGCGGAATCTGCGCAATCAGCGTTCATGTTTTCCCAGACCCTCGTGGCAGAGGGGCCAGCTCCCCTACCACGAACCGGAGGATTCCTCGCTTCGCTCGGAATGACGGGCACGCTCGGAATGACACGAGGCTAGTGGACATGTGGTGAGCTCGCCGCGTTAGGCAGCCCCGCGCCGTATCGCCCCATGCGATGCAGCGCCCGCCCGATCCCGAACCGTGCGCCGAGCGACACGGACCAGATCGAGGTGGAACCGTAGAACTCGCTCGGAACGAACGCCGTGGGCGTGAGCTCCTCCGACGGATGCGAGAACGAGACCTCGGCGAATGGTGCGAAGTCCAGTGGGCCAAGCGAGCGGGTCACGCTCGCCGCGAGCGTACCGATCTGCCACCGCGTGATGCCAATGATTCCGAGGTCGGTGGGTGTTCGTGACACGCGAAACGGGTCGAGGAGTCGCTGCTCCTCCGGCCTCGTCGTGTTCTCGTAGCGCCCGGCGAGAGAGACCGGGCCGGCGCCCACCGCCGCTTCTCCGAGGATGGACGTGAACGAGTTCGTGCGCAGGTCGCCTAACAACGCGTCGGTGCGTGCCCACTCGAGTAATGCGCCGCGGATGCGGCCGCCTGGTTGGTCGAGGCGCACGGCAGCGCTCCACTTGCGTTGATCGAGTCCTGCACCGCCCGCAAGCTCCGGCGACGTGACGAACGCGTAGCTCCCTTGCAGCTCGACGACGCGCACCGGGGTGAACGTCGCCCTCGTCGACCATGAGTCACCGAACCGGCTTGCATCGGGAGGCGCCCCGGCGCTCTGAGGCTCATCGCCATTGAACACCGCGGCCTCGAGCGCGATGGGCCCGTAGCGCACGGCGCCGATGGCCACATAGCGCTCCAGGATCTGCGCCAGGTGATGGTTCGCCGGATAGGTCGCGAACGGGCGCATCATCGGGTCATCGGTGCCGAAGGGAACGAAGCCCTTGCCAGCCGCCAGTGATACCCCCGATTGCCGAAACGCTCCGTGCGCGATGAGAAGTGCCTCGTGGAGGTACGTGTGTGGATGCCGCCGGTCCGTGTACCCTTCGCCGTACGCGCCGGGCGTCAACTGGCCTCGCTCGAGCGTCAGGCCCTCGAAGTCGATCGTGAGTACGCCGGAGAGTACGTCACGAAACACGCTCCCGTGCGCCATGATCACCGGCTGGGCGAGATACCCTTCGGTGTACACCCGCCCCGCGACGGCAGGGTCGACGCGCGTCACGAGCGCGAGCGCCTGGGCTCGTATTGCACCCGTCGCGCGTCCGCCTGACGCGGAATCGGTCATCTGTGCACCCGTCGGCGCGGCGGAAACCGCGAGCACGGCAGCCACCAGCCAACGCCGGACGGCAACCGCCACCGCTACCGGCTGCTCCGGCGCGGTCCGAGCCAGGCGGCGCGGAATGCACGGATTTCGTCAGTCACGGGCTCGCCCGTCTGCTCGAAGGGCACGAGCTCGAGGGCCTGGCTTTCGGCGAGCGTGAGCGATTCCGTTCGCGTCTCGCCGCGCGTGGTGAACTCGATGCGCACGACATCACCGGGCTTGTGTGCGGCCAGGACGGCGTCGATGTCCGGCTGGGCGGTGATCGGACGGCCATCGATCGTCACCAGCCGGTCACCGCGATCGAGCCCAGCCGCGTACAGGGGAGATCCGATGAGCGTCCCCGCGACGAGCGTCGCGCCGGTACTGTCGAACCGGATGCCCTGCACCTCGTTCCCCATCCACGCGACGCCCGCGGCAGCCTTGCGGAGGCGGAATCCACCTCGCGCGACGAGGCGCGCGTAATCCGGTACGTCACGCCCCTCGACGTAGCGGCGTACGAAGTCGTCGGCCCATGCCTGATCGCCGGCAACACGGCCGAGAACACGCCGCACGTCCGCGAGCGTGTAAGGCTTGGCGGGCGCATACGCCGTCTGGTGGCGTCCGAACTCCTGCCACATCGCACGCATGAAGTCGTCGAGCGTCCTGCCGCCGGCGCGCTCGCGCAGCGACAGATCCAGGCCTAACGCGACGACCTGGCCCCAGGTGTAATACGAGATGAAGGTGTTCTGCCTGTTCTGCGGGTCGATCGACGTCGCGGCGTCGACGAACGGCGCCTGCATGCTCATCCCGATCGGGGAGAAGAAACGGCGCCCGTTGCCATTCACGACGGCATTGACCGCGCCGCCCTGGGCCCGCGCGAACGCTACATCGTCGGTGATGCCAGCACGCCGCAGCGTAAGCGCGCCGTAGTAGTTCGTGAACCCCTCGGCGAGCCAGAGGAGTCGCGACATGTCCGCGTCCTCGAACTCGAACGGCTCGAGATCGCGTGGCCGCAGTCGCTCCACGTTCCATGCGTGGAAGAACTCGTGTGACGCGGTCCCGAGCGAGTTCAGCGCCGAGCCCGATCCCGATACGACCGTCGAGTTGCGATGCTCCATCCCGTCGCCGTTCACCCACGGGAGGTAATCGGCGAGAAACGTGTACGTCCCGAAGTCGAACACCGGATACTCACCGAACACGCCGGCCATCTCGTGCACGATGCGCTTGACCGCGTTGGCGTACGCGTCCGCGTCCTCATCGCTGCCCGCGTGATGCAGCGCGATCCGGAACGTCGCGCCACGTCCGCCGGCCGAGTCCCGCCACGTGATGAGCTCGTGCGCGCTGATCTCGGTTGGGCTGTCCATGAAGTACTGGAAGTGCGGCGCGGTGAACGTCGCGCTCGTGGCGCTCGAATCGGCCGTGGGCTGGAGCTGCGTCGCAACGCGCCATTTCGGGTCGGTCCACTTGAACGTCACGCGCACCGGGCGCGCGTGCAGCCCGCGCGCGAACATGAACGTCGCCGGGATGTTGAGATGGGCGTGCGTGCGGTCGATGGCGGCGTACGTCCCGTCGGCGCGGTCGCCGAAGAGCGTGTACGTCACGCGAACGGTCCCGTCGTGCCCGGCAACGTTCCACTGATGCGGGTTGGGCTGCTCGACCTGCAGCGGCCGGCCGCGCGAGTCGAACGCCTTCACTGCATAGACGTTCTTGGCGAACTCGTGCACGGCGTACCGACCTGGAGAGCTACGGCTCATCCGGAGCTCGAGCGGTCGCGCCGGGAGTGTCGAGAAGGTCGCGGAAACCTCGGCTTCGTGATGAACCGCGTTGGGGAACGTAACCTCGTAGACGACCGGTGCGGTCGCTTGCTGGACGGTGGGTGGTGCCCCCGCCTCGACCTCGCGGCGGGGTTGGAGACCGACGAGGGGAACGAGAGCGAGGGCGTAAAGCGAGCGGTTCATGTGCATGAGCTCGGGCGAGGATGGACCGTGAGTGCTGAAAGGTCACGCACGGGCCGGAGCAGGGAAAGCCCGCCCGTGCCGCATCGCTCCCTACCACCTGAGTCGGTCAGGGGTCGCTGAGCTCCCCCTTGTCGCCGCTCGTGCCGTCCGACCCGTCGTCTCGGCGCTCTGGATTGCGCTTGGCCTCTTCTGATTTCGCGAATTGCTGCTTCTCGCGTTCGAGCAGACCCGACTTTTCCTGAAGGTCATCGCGATCCGCGCCACCGGTTTCGGGGCGGTTGCTCGGGATGGCATGCGATGGTTTGCCGCCCATGTGCTCTCCTCCGATGAGTGTGCCGGGTGGGTGGTCACGATCCGTGCCGCCTGGTCTGACTCGACCTAACGGGCGGCTCCGACACGGCATCGCAGCGCCGCCATCGAACATCGGGCAAATCGCTCTGTCCCACTTCGTTTGCCGGCCGTCGTGGCGCCCCTCTATCTGACGGGATCACCGCACCCATCGCGTGTGTTCGGGATGCGGGAGTGGTCACGAGCGATGGGTGCACGACGCGAAGTGCGGAGGCACTATGCATCGAAGGCTTCGTCAGATTCTCATTGTGGTGGCGGCATCGACCATACCCGTGGTCGGAGCGCTCGCACAGGCGGCTGGAACGATCACGGGCACGGTCACCGATCGCGCCACCCAACAGCCCATCCCCGACGCACAGGTTGTGATCGTCGGGTCCACGCGCGGTGCGCGGACCAACGATCAGGGGCAGTATCGCCTCGTGTCGGTGCCGTCCGGTCAGGTTCGCATTCGGGTGCTGCGTCTCGGTTACGAGGCTGAGACGCGTTCACTCGACATCGGTGGGGGCGAGACCGTGACCGCCGACTTCGCGCTCGGCCAGACGGTGACGCGCCTCGACCAGGTGGTCGTGAGCGCGACCGGTGAGTCGGAGCTGCGACGCGAATCGGGCAACAACGTCGCGACCATCAACGTCGACTCGGTTCCGCGCACGGTCGTCAACGGCGTGAGCGACCTGTTGTCGTCGCGAGCGGCGAACGTCGTGGTGACGCAGACGAGCGGCACCACCGGCGGCGGATCGCGCATCCGCATTCGCGGGTCGAACAGTCTCTCGCTGTCCAACGAGCCGCTCATCATCATCGACGGCATTCGCGCGATCAGCGACGTCTCGGGCTCGACGATCGACATCGGCGGGCAGAACCCGAGCCGTCTCGACGATCTCAATCCCGAAGACATCGCGGACATCGAGATCATCAAGGGGCCGGCCGCGGCGGCGCTGTACGGCACGGCGGCCGCGAACGGCGTCGTCCAGATCACGACGCGGCGCGGTCGCGCCGGGAAGACGCGCTGGACCGCGTACGCCGACGGCGGAAGCCTGCGCGAGGTGACGGCGTATCCCGCGAATTTCGGCAGCGTCGGCCTAACGCCGAGCGGTCGCCGTACAATTTTCTGTACACTCGAGAGCCAGCTCGCCGGGGACTGCACCCCGAAGGCGGATTCGCTGATCAGCTTCAACCCGCTCGAGGCGTTTGGCCCATTCGTGGACGGGTGGAGAAGCCAGTACGGGGCGAGCGCGTCTGGAGGCAACGAGCTTCTGCAGTACTACCTCGGCGCTGACTTCGACCGCGAGCAGGGCGTGTACCCGAACAACGAGGCGCGCCGCCGAGGCGTTCGCGCGAACCTCACGGGTCAACTCGGCACGAAGCTCGATGTGGGCGTGCGTGCCGGCTACAACCAGGCCCGGCTCAAGCTTCCGCAGAACGACAACAACGACCTGAGTCCCATCGCGAACGGCATCTTCGGCAGCGCGCAGGACGATCCGGATCTCCACGGCTACCTGTTCTACCCGGTAGACGTGATGAACGCGATCTACACCGCCCAGAACGTCGATCGGATGACCCTCTCCGGAAACGGCAACTGGCGTCCGCTTCCGTGGCTGAGTGTCGTTGGCGTGACGGGCATCGACTACGCCGGACGAACCGACCTGCAAGTCATCCAGCCCGGGCTGATTCCCGACCCGGATCGGCGCGCGATCGGCAATGCGACGTCGAACCCGTACAGCTTCTGGACCTACACGGGCAACGTGAACGCGACGGCTTCGTACAGTCTCGCGCCAGCGCTCACGGCGTCGACGTCCCTTGGTGGTCAGTACAACAAGGAAACGGTCAACGGCACTCAGGCGGCGGGTGAAGGACTGGCGGGCGGCACGAGCTCCGTCGCCGGCGCCACGGTCGGCTTCTCGGCGACGCAGCAGAACACCGACATCGTGACCCTCGGCGGCTACGTGCAGCAGAAGCTCGCGTGGCGCGATCGACTGTTCCTGACGGCGGCCGTACGCGGCGACGACAACAGTGCGTTCGGGGAGGACTTCCAGCTCGTCACGTACCCGTCGGTGAGTCTGTCGTGGGTCGTCGGCGACGAGACGTGGTTTCCGCAGGTGCCGGGTGTGAGCTCGCTACGCCTCCGCGGCTCGTTCGGCCAGTCGGGCCAGCGTCCCGGGTTCCGGAACGCCGTCTCGTTCTACCAGGCCGTCGGCGTTAGGCGCGACGCGGGCGACGTCGGCGGTGTGGAGCTCGGTGCGAACATTGGCAACGCCGACCTCAAGCCCGAGCTCTCGAGCGAATTCGAGGGCGGGCTCGACGTCGGACTCTTCGACAGCCGGCTCTCGCTCGAGCTCACGTACTACAACAAGTCAACGCGTGACGCGCTGATCCAGCGTCAGCTCGCCCCGTCGACGGGCGCGCAGACGCAGTTCGAGAACCTCGGCGAGGTCACGAACAAGGGGTTCGAGGGCACGGTCAACGCGCTCGTCCTCGACCTCGACAACGTGAAGTGGAACGTCACGGTCAACGGGTCGGTGAACAGCAACCGCCTCGTCACGCTCGGCGTTGGGGTCGACACGATCTTCTTCGGCCTCGGCGCCGTGGACGGCAACTCGATCCAGCGGTTCGTCGAAGGGTTGCCTGTCGGCGGATACTGGCAGCGCCCGTTGCTCTCGTGGTCGGACAAGAATGGCGACGGCATCATTGGCCCGTCAGGCTGCGGACCGACGGCGGCCGACGACACGCCTGGCTGCGAAGTCTCGCTCGGTGACAACGCGGCGTACCTCGGCCAGCCGCTCCCGAAGCGTGAGATCACGCTCAACACGCACTTCACACTGTTCAAGTACCTCCGCGTCGGTGGCGTGGTGGATCACCGCGGCGGATATCAGCTGTACAACGCGACTGAGCAGTTCCGCTGCGTGATCTTCGTGACGTGCCAGGCGGCGTTCGACAGGAATACGCCACTCGAGCTGCAGGCGAAGCGCATGGCGTCGGTGATGGGATCGGACGCGGGCTACGTCGAGGACGCGTCGTTCGTGAAGCTCCGCGAGCTTTCGGTCACACTGCTCGCGCCGACAGACTGGGCTCGTCGCCTTCGCACCTCCGGGCTATCGCTCACGCTCGCCGGACGCAACCTGGCCACGTGGACCGATTACACCGGGTTCGATCCGGAGCTGAACTTCAACGGTACGTCGAACTTCTCGACCGCCGACTTCCTGACGCAGCCGCCGGTCCGGTACTTCACAGCCCGCCTGTCCGCCAGCTGGTAGCCCGCCGATTCTACTCGAGGATTCACATAGATGATTCGCTTTCAGATCTCGCGCGCGCGGTCGTTCGCGCTGCAGGCGGTGCTGCTTGGCACCGCCCTCGCGGTCGTCGCGTGCGATCCGAGCCGAGCGCTCGACGTCGATGACATCGATGTCGTGTCGCCCGGTCAGCTCAATGACAAGTCGTCGTTGCCGACGCTGCGAAATGGCGTACTCTCGACGTTCCAGCTCGCGTTCAGCGGTGGCGCCGACCTCGCGAACGGCGGTCACGAAGGGCAGGTCACGATCTCGGGACTCCTGGCTGACGAGTTCCTCAATGCCGAGAGCTTCCCCGATCGCATTGCCGTGGACATGCGCGACATCCTGCCGTCGAACGGATCGTTGCTCGCGCTCTTCCTGGACTTGAGCCGCGCACGCGCGACCGCTGATTTCGCGTCGGCGCAGTACAACCGGCTCGATGAGGGCGCCGAAGGGCAGTCGGAGGTGCTAAGCATATCCGCGTTCTCGTACGTCCTCTTCGCCGAGAACTACTGCTCGGGCGTTCCGTTCAGTCGCCTGACCGAAACCGGCGCCATCGAGTACGGCGATCCGCAGACGCGCGATCAGGTGCTCGAGATCGCCGTGGCGAAATTCGATTCGGCCATCACGATCGCGACGGACAACGAGAACGGTGATCTCGCGCAGCTCGCGCTCGTCGGGAAGGCGCGCGCGCTGGTCTCGCTCGGGCGCTTTGACGAAGCCGCTGCGGCGGCGGCGGAGGTGGACACCGACTTCGAGTTCGCGATCCGTAGCTCGGCCAACAGCCTTCGTCAGAACAACGGCATCTGGAACTACACGGCCAACACCTTCGCGTTCAGCGTACCCGATCGTGAGGGCGAGAACGGCCTGCCATTCCTCAGCGCGAGCGATCCACGGCTCGACGTCGTCGCCACGGGGCAGACCGGCTTCGACCGCGCGACCCCATTCAACCTGCAGCTCAAGTATCCCGATCTCGAGGCCGACGTCGTCCTCGCATCGGGCATCGAGGCCCGGCTCATTGAGGCCGAGGCGGCGTTGCGTGGTGGGTCGTCGGGCCAGGCTCTCACGATCCTGAACGCGCTCCGGGCATTGGGCGGGCTGTCTGCGGCTGCAGACCCGGGGTCAGAAGCCGCGCGGGTAAACCTGCTGTTCCGCGAGCGCGCGTTCTGGATGTGGGGCACGTCGCACCGCCTCGGCGACATGCGCCGGCTCGTTCGCCAGTACGGGCGCAGCCAGGACACCGTCTTCCCGGTGGGTGAGTACCACAAGGGCGGGAACTACGGCACGGACGTCAACCTGCCCATCTCGAGCGACGAGCGGAACAACCCGAAATTCACGGGCTGCCTGGACAGAAATGCGTGAACCAGAACCGAGCTGGTAGCTGTTAGCTGGAACTGGTTGCTGCAGGGTGTGAAAAGCGAGAACCCTCGGGAAGCCTCTTGACCATAGGAAGGCCTCCCGAGGGTTTGCGCCGTCATAACCCCGCAGCAAGCAGTTCCAGCTAACGGGGACCAACGCTGGTTGCTACGCTTCGTGCTGCGCTGGTCCAGCGATCGTTGCGCTTGCCGGTTCCGGCTTGCCCCGTGGCGATGTTGATTACTCGGGCATGACTGACCGGATCCGTACCCGCTTCCTCATCGTCGGGAGTGGCGTTGCTGGGTTGCATACCGCGTGGCGCGCGTCGCAGACCGACGACGTGCTCGTGGTCACGAAGCGGTCGCTGTTCGACAGCGCGACCTCATACGCGCAAGGCGGCATCGCCGCCGCCCTCGGCGCCGGAGATTCGCCCGAGCTGCACCGCAAGGACACACTCGCCGCCGGTGCCGCCCTGTGTGATGCGGCCGCCGTCGAAGTGCTTGTCGAGGAAGGTCCGGCACGCGTCCGCGAGCTCCAGACCGCCGGCGCGCGGTTCGACCTCGGCTCGGATGGAAAGCTCAAGCTCGGAAAGGAAGCGGCACACTCGCGCCATCGTATCGTGCACGCGCATGGCGATCAGACCGGCGCCGAGGTCGCGCGAACGTTGAGCGCTCGCGTCCGGGACAGTGATCGCGTCGCTGTCTTCGAGAAGACGCGCGTGCTCGACCTCATCGTCGACGGTGGTCGCTGCTGCGGCGTGCGGGCGAGTGTTGCAGGGCGGGCGGTGGAAATCATCGCCGACGCGACGGTGCTCGCGACGGGCGGCTGCGGCCAGGTCTACCGCTACACGACGAACCCCGTCGTCTCGACGGGCGATGGCTACGCGATCGCGCATCGGGCCGGTGCCAAGCTCGCCGACATGGAGTTCGTACAGTTTCATCCGACCGCGCTCGACACGCCGGAGAACCCGCTGCAGCTGATCTCGGAGGCGGTCCGCGGCGAGGGCGCCGTTCTGGTGAACGCGGAGGGCGAACGGTTCATGCGCGAGCGACATCGCCTCGCCGAGCTTGCGCCGCGCGATGTCGTGGCCCGCGAGATCTTCCGCCAACAGGCGGGCGGCCGAAAAGTCTATCTCGACGCGCGAAAGCTCGGCGCCGGATTCCGGAAACGGTTCCCGGGTATCTACGCGCTGTGTAAGGCCCGGGGTATCGACCCGTCGCGGCAACTGATCCCGGTGACGCCCGCCGCGCATTACATGATGGGCGGCGTGGTGGTGGACCTGACCGGGCGTTCGTCGCTCGCGCGTCTGTACGCATGCGGCGAGGTCTCCCGCACAGGAGTGCATGGCGCGAACCGACTCGCGTCGAACTCACTCCTCGAGGGGCTCGTGTTCGCGGAACGCGTGGCGCGCGATCTGGTCCAGACGCCGAAGCTGACGGCGGTCCCGCGCAAGGCGAGCTGGCGCGTCCCGCCGCTCATGGATCGCGGCGCGGCTCAGGTGGCCGCCGATGAGATCCGCCTCGTGATGTGGGAATACGCCGGAATCGCGCGGACGGCGAAAGGGCTCAGAAAGTGCATCAGCCGACTCGACGATATCGTGTCGCGCTTGCCTGAAGGTGCGACCGAGGAAGCGAACATGGCCGACTCGGCTCGGCTGATCGTCGAGGCGGCACTCATGCGCAAGGAATCCCGCGGCGGGCACTATCGCAGTGACTTTCCCCGATCCAAGCGGAAATGGACTGGGCGCCACATAGAGTGGTAGCTCATGGAACTACGCTGGTTGCTGTTAGCTGGAACTGGTTGCTGCCGGGTGAACGGCCTCGGGATGCCTCTACTCGCTGAGAGGCCTCCCGAGGGTTCCGCCTCGAAAACCCTGCAGCTACCAGCACCAGCTAACAGCTGCCAGCGCCTTTAGATTTGTCTCATGGCCCTTCCAGTCCAAACTCGGCCGGATCCCGAACTGCACGAAAGAATCCGGGAGCTCGCGGCCGACCGGAACGCTGTGATTCTCGCGCACAACTACGAGCGTCCCGAGGTCCAGGACGTCGCCGATTTCGTCGGCGACTCGCTCGGGCTGAGTCGCGAGGCCGCGAAGACCGACGCCGAGACGATCGTGTTCTGCGGCGTCCACTTCATGGCGGAGACCGCGGCGATCCTGTCGCCCGAAAAGCGGGTGCTTCTCCCCGACCTTGCGGCCGGATGCTCGCTCGCCGCCACCATCGACGCCGACCAGTTGCGCGCGTGGAAGGCGGAGCATCCGGGCGCCGTCGTCGTCTCGTACGTCAACACTACGGCTGAGGTGAAGGCCGAGAGCGATTATTGCTGCACGTCCGGGAACGCGATCGAGATCGTCCACTCGATCCCGGCGGACACGGAGATCCTGTTCCTCCCCGACATGTTCCTTGGCGCCCACGTGCGACGCATGACTGGCCGCGAGAACATCCACGTGTGGATGGGTGAATGCCACGTGCACGCGGGCATCGACCCGGAGCACATCGCGCTGCAGCGGGCCGCGCACCCCGGCGCCGAGTTCCTGATCCACCCCGAGTGCGGCTGCGCGACGAACGTCGTCGAAGCCGTATCCGCGGGCGACATCGATCCCACGGGCGTGCAGATCCTCTCCACCGAGGGCATGATCCGGCGGCCAGCGCAGTCCGATGCCGACACGTTCATCGTCGCGACCGAAGTGGGGATCCTTCACCGCTTGCGGAAGGCCAACCCGACGAAGAGGTTCATCCCGGCGAACGACCGGGCACAGTGCGCCTACATGAAGGTGACGACGCTCCCGAAGGTGTTCCGGTCGCTGCAGAATCTCGAGCACCACATCACCGTTCGGGGCGACGTTGCCGCGCGGGCGCGGCGGGCTATCGAGCGCATGGTGGCAATCGGCGGGCAGACGCCACTGTCGCCGGTACCCGCTTCCACGCAGGACCCGGGTGAATGAATCCCCCCGGGCGCAGAGGAGTGTGAAATGACGACACCAACCCCCAACCCGTCCTCGTCGGGCGATTCGTTCCGCCCCCCGCGGACGGTGACCCCGATGTCGGTGCCCGCGCTGAACTACGACCGGCTTCGGTTCCCGCTCACCCACGACCAGCTGTCGTCGCTCGTTAGGTCGGGTCTGGAGGAGGACCAGGCGTTCAACGACGTGACCACCATTGCGACGGTGCTCTCGTCGCGCCGCGCGCGGGCATCGCTCGTGGCCCGCCAGTCGGGGTGCATCGCGGGCGTGTCGCTCGCGCTCGAGGCGTTCCGCGTGCTCGACCCGAAGATCTCGATGCGCGTCGATGCCGAAGACGGAACCCGCGTGGACAAGGGCAGCACCATCGTTTACATGACGGGTCACGCCCGAGCCCTGCTGTCGGCGGAGCGGACGGCGCTCAACTTCATGCAGCGTCTGTCCGGGATCGCGACACTGACCGCGAAGTTCGTGGACGCGGTGAAGGGGACCAAGGCGAAGATCCTCGATACGCGCAAGACGACGCCCGGGTGGCGGAAGCTCGAGAAGTACGCCGTGCGCGCGGGAGGCGGCGTGAATCATCGCCTCGACCTCGCGCGCGCGGTGCTCATCAAGGACAACCACTTGAAAGCGGTCGACGGGGACGTCGCCGTCGCCGTGCGGCGCGTTCGTGACCTCGCGCCGCCGGGCGCGAAGATCGAGGTGGAATGCGACTCCATCGAGCAGGTGCGCGCGGCGGTCGAGGCGGGGGCGGACGAGGTGCTGGTCGATAACATGCCGCCCGACGTCATTCGCGAGGCCGTCGCATTCGCGCGCGGTCGCGCAGCGGTGGAGGCATCGGGGGGTGTGACGCTCGATAACGTCCGGGCGATCGCGGAGACGGGCGTGGACTACATTTCGGTCGGGGCACTCACGCACTCGCCGCCGGCGATGAACCTCGCACTGGATTTTGATTAGAAGCTAACAGCTAGCAGCTATCGGCTATCAGCAAAGCGAGAACCCTCGGGATGCCTCTCTCACCAAGAGAAGCGTCCCGAGGGTTTGGCCTTGCTGATAGCCAATAGCTGATAGCTGATAGCTGATAGCTGATAGCTGCCGTTCAGGGCTTCCCTGTCCACTCCAGGCGCCACTGCTTGACCACCCACCCCGAGTCGGCTCTCTCGAGCGTGAAGGTGTAGCCGCCCGCGCTGTACCCGTCGTAGTTGTACGCGGCGGCTGCTTCGGCACGCGCGTCATCGATGCTGATCGCCCCAACCGTGTACAGCAATGCCCGGCCGGGCACCCCGCGGCTCGGCGTATTCCCCGAGAACGTGCAACCCGACGCGCGGCGCGCAGGTGCCCGCGGCGTTGCGACCCGTCGGACCATTGATTCCGAGGCGTCCACGCGGTCAGTAACGCTTCCGGCGCTCTTGAAATCGTTGTTCGCCAGGGCCAGGCAGAACGCCGACGCCAGCGTCGCCAGCCCGGCGCGGTCGCGCTCGAGCAGGTTGCGGAAGACCGCTTCGCGAATGGAATCGAGGACTGCGCCCTGGGGAACGGCGCCTCCCGGCGATGCCGGATTCGGCGCCGCGCTGGGTGCAGTCGCCGGTGTACGCGCCGAGTCAGCCTTTCTGGGCGGAGTCAGAACCTTCCCGCCGGACTGGGCCCCGAGCGGGGTCGCCGGGAGCAGCGCGGCCGATGTGACCAGGAGCGACGCGAGTAGTACCCGTGAAATGAGCCGTGCAGGCATTCTGTGGCCGAATGAGGGGGGCCGCCTGTGTTGGCTGGCGGAACGCGTCGGGGGCGGAGAGAAGAGCTCCGCCCCCGCGCTCCCGCACAATGGGCTTCCGTCACGTTTGGTTCAAGGTGATTGGTCACATTTGCGCGGCTGTCCGTCGGCGGCTGCTGACCGCGTGGGTGCCGAACGCGTATCTTGGGCCGATGCCAACCCGGCCCGACCGCTCCCCCCGCGACGGTACCCATCCGCCGAACAGCGCGGCACCGTTAGATGGAGCACCCGAGCGGGCCGGGCCGGAACCGGACCGTTGCGAGGTATGCGGCTCGGATCGCGTGTCCTGGCGGAACTGCAAGCTGATCTGCGCGAGCTGTCGCTCGATCGTGAAGAGCTGTGCGGACCTCTGAGCACGGTCGCCCCCGATGGACTACCGCGAGATTCGACCGAGCCCGCCACTCGACCGCCACGTCCGGTGCTACTGGATGCTGCGCGCCCCCGCGATGGAGGGTGCCCCAGCCCAGCGCGTACTGCCTGACGGGTGCGTCGAGATGGTGATCAACCTGGGGGCACCGTTCGAGCGGCACGATCCGAGTGGTCTCACGGAGCGCCAGCCACGAGCGCTGCTCGTCGGGCCGACGACGCGGCACATGTCGATCGCCCCGACGGGAACGATCCGGCTCGTCGGCATCCGGTTCGAGCCGGGCGGCGCGCTGCCGTTCCTGGCCGCGTCTCCCACGGAACTTCGGGACGCCGCGCCAGCACTCGATCAAGCGGCTATTCCGCTGGACCGGGCGCTCCTGGACCGGCTGGACGAAGCGCCATTCGGCACCGAAGCCGGCATCGTCGACGCAGCCCTCCGCCGGAAGCTGGCGGACGCCAGGCGTGCGGGTGACCCACGGGTGCACGCTTGCGTGAGCGCGACGCTCGCCGCGCGCGAGCCAATGCGTGTCGACACGCTGGTGACACTCAGTGGACTCGGCGCCCGTCAACTCGAGCGGCGTTTTCGGGACACCGTCGGCTTTGGGCCGAAGACGCTCTGTCGGCTCGTTCGGTTCCAGCGCGTGGTGCGCGCCGCCGGTCACTCACCCCACCTGCCGTGGGCACGGATCGCAGCCGGGAGCGGCTACGCGGACCAGTCCCACATGGCGCGCGAATTCCGGGAGTTTGCGGGCACGACGTTGACGAACTACGTCCGCGAGATGCATCCGCTGTCGGATCGGTTTCACGCGGTAGGAGACTAAGCTATCAGCTATCAGCTATCAGCTATCAGCAAAGCGAGAACCCTCGGGACGCTCTCTCGATGAGAGAGGCATCCCGAGGGCCTTGTCTTGCTGATCGCTGATAGCTGCTGGCTGATAGCTACCTTGGCGTCACGTTGATCGTCGCCGACGCCGGCTTCCCGTCCACCGTCGCTGTGATTGTCGCGCTCCCCACCGACACCCCGGTGACGACGCCATCCTGCACGGTCGCAACCGGGCGATTCGAGCTTGACCAGATCACCGTGCGCCCCGTCGTCGTGAGCGGATTGCCGGCCGCGTCCCGCAGGTCCAGCGACATCTGAAGCGCCGACCCTACCTGCACGGTGCCAGGATTCGGGGTGAGTGAGACCGTCGCGATGAGTGGCGGTGCAACCGCCACCGAAACCGTACCCGTTCGGCCTTCGCTCTCAGCGGTGATCTGCGCATTGCCCAGCGCGACTCCCGTCACGAGCCCCGTTTGCGAGACCGTCGCCACCGCCTGGTTCGACGTCGTCCAGTTGACCGGACGACCGGTGATAATGTTGCCGCTTCCATCACGCAGCGTAGCCGTCAGCTGCAGGCTGGACCCCTGAAAGACCGTGTGCGAGCCGGCCGGCGAGATCGTGACGTTGTTGACGGGCACCTGCACGACGGTGACCTGAGACGTCCCACTTATCCCGTCCTGGACCGCGCGCCCCGTGATCGTCGCCGTCCCCTGGGTCACGGCGACGACGACTCCCGACGAGTTGACCGTCGCCACGCTCGTATTCGAGCTCGAAAACTCGACGGCGCGCCCGGGCAACGCGATGCCGTTGCGGTCACTCACCGCGACGGTGAGCGACTGCGAGCCGCCAACAGGGATCGTCGGGTTCGAGGGAAACAACACGACCGACACCACCGGCTCCTGGACGAGGACTGTCACGGTGGCGACGGCGTCGTCGGCGCGGGCGGTGATCGTCGTTTGGCCGTACGCTACGCCCGTCACCGTTCCGTTATCGTCGACCGACGCCCATTGCTCGTTGAGGCTCGTCCAGGTGATGCGGCGGCCGCTGACAGGATTCCCCTCGGCGTCTCGTAAAGAGACGCTCCACCCAATCGTCTTCCCGATTCGCACGGAGTCAGTGGCGGGCAGCCCCAGGATCGCGGCGGCGCGCGCCGGCTCTGCAGACTCCTTGCACGCCGCCATCGTGGCGAGAGCGATGATGGCGAGAGCGTGAGCTCTCACGAAACGCGATGAGCGCAACACGAACATTGAGTGTCCTCTACGGGTACGCCTGACGAGATGCCGGTACGACACGCGGCGTGAGGCACGCGGCGCGCCACAACTTAGGGTCGCAGCGTACGGGCCAGCAACGGCTATGCGTCGCGCTGTCGACACAGGTGTGTCGATGACGCTACGCCGGCACGGTCGTCAACCCGATGGCTTCACGAGGTATCGACCGACGCTTGCACCGTCGTCGGGCAAGCGGTGATCGACACCGACCTCAGCAATTCGCGTTCCGACGTCACTTCATGCGCCCACACCCAACGGGGAGCGCGATGCCCGCTGGAGCTGCGACGGGAGCGCCGCCGGGTCGATCGTGGGCTCTTCGCAGACGTACCGCCGACAGACGTATGCCGTCGCCTTGTCGTCACGCGGGGGCTTGTCCGCGAGCAACGCGATGTCCACTTGCGCGTCGCCTGGTTTTCCCCCCTGTGCCGCCCCGCCGGCGATGACCAGCGATGGCACGTACTCGGCACCCACGGCATCCGCGAGCGCGCGGAAATCCGGAGCGGATGGATCGCCCGCGAGGGCGACCTCCACGGCGCCGTGCACGGCCATGTCGGCGGCGCCTAGCAGGTGCCCGAAGGCGGGCGCATAACGAGCGATCGGTTCGGTCAGCGTTTCGAGCACGTGCATCGCGCGCTCCCGACGCGCGTCGTCACCGAGTATCTCCGCGAGGCGGAGGAGGAGATCCACGGTGAGCGACGTCCCGGACGGCAGGGCGTTGTCCGTGACGTCGCGCGGACGCGTCAGCAGCGCTTCGTGATCCGAGGCGGTATCGAAGTACGCGCCCGCACTCTCGTCCCAGAACCACGCGTCGACCGCGTCCGCAATCGTGCGCGCGGTGTCGAGCCAGCGGCGCTCGAACGTGAGGCTATACAGGTCGAGCAGCCCGAGTGCGACCGCGGCGTGATCCTCGAGGTAGCCCGGAATGCGCGTGACTCCCGCCGTGTGCGAGCGCATGACGCGACCGTCACGCACCAGTTCGCGAAGCAGGAACTCGCCGTTGCGTACCGCGAGCGCCCGGTAGTTTTCTCGCTTCAACGCGCGCGCAGCCTCGACGATCCCACGCAACATGAGCCCATTCCATGCCGCGAGCACTTTCTCGTCGCGGCCTGGCCGCTCCCGCCGCTCGCGGCGCGCCATGAGCTGAGCGCGGGCGTTCGCGACCGCCTCGGCGACATCCGCCCGCTCGACCCCGGCCCGCGCCGCGACGACGGTGATCTCGTGAGGAACGTGGAGGATGAACTTGCCCTCGAAGTTCGGCTGGTCCGTCGCGCCCCAGTAGGCCAGCGCGAGCTTCGCGTCGCTGCCTAACGCGCGCTCGAGTTCCTCCCGCGTCCAGACGTAGAACGTTCCCTCGTGTCCCTCGCTGTCCGCGTCGAGCGACGAGTAAAATCCACCCTCGGAGGAGGTCATCTCGCGTGCGACCCAGTCGACCGTCTCTTCCGTCACCCGCCGCGTCTCGGGATCGCGCGTCGCCTGCCAGAGATGCGCACCGAGCCGCACGAGCAGCGCGTTGTCGTACAGCATCTTCTCGAAATGCGGGACCAGCCACACGGCATCAACCGAGTACCGATGGAAGCCTCCCCCGATCTGATCGTAGATCCCACCGCGGGCCATGTGGCGAAACGAGGTCGTCGCCATCTCGAGCGCGTAGTCCGTGCCCGAACGGCGCCAGTACCGGAGCAGGAAGTCGAGCGTCATCGCCTGCGGGAACTTCGGCGCACCGTCGAAGCCACCGTGCCGGGCGTCGTAGCGCTGCGCGATCGCACGGTAGGCGCGATCGAGCGTCGTCGAGGTGAGCTGCCCGCTCGACACCGCTGGCATCGTCGCATTCGCGTAGAGCTCGCGGATCTTCGCGGCGGTGGCTTCAACGCCCTCCCGTCGGTTCCGATACGCGTCGGCCACCGCCTGTAGCACGCGACGGAACGACGGCATGCCGTGCCGGTCCTCGGGCGGGAAGTACGTGCCCGTATAGAACGGCACCGTATCGGGTGTGAGGAACACCGTCATCGGCCACCCGCCGTGGCCGGTCATGGCCTGCGTTGCCTGCATGTAGATGCTGTCCAGGTCAGGCCGCTCCTCACGATCGACCTTGATGTTCACGAACAGCTCGTTCATGAGGCGCGCCGTCTCTTCATCCTCGAACGACTCGTGCGCCATGACGTGGCACCAGTGACACGCCGCGTACCCAATGCTCAGGAGGATCGGCTTGTCTTCGCGGCGCGCGCGCTCCAGTGCTTCGGATCCCCACGGATACCAGTCCACGGGGTTCTCGGCGTGCTGCGCGAGGTAGGGGCTCGTTTCGTTCGCGAGACGGTTGGCCATGAGGGGAATGGCAGGGGTGATGAAGGTATCGGAAGAAGCTAACAGCCATCAGCTATCAGCTATCAGCAAAACGGAAACCCTCGGGATGCTTCTCCGCCGGAGAGAGGCATCCCGAGGGTTTCCCGTTAGGGGTCAGAGTCCTTACGCATCGTTTCATTTCGCCGCGCCATCGGGCGGACGCGGAGGGCGCGGCAGCGGCGGACGCGGAACGGCCGCGGAGAAGCGACTCCCGCGCGTATGATGGGGCGTGGTAGCCCTGGTCGGAACGGCGATCGCGCGGATGGGGCGGAAACGACAGGATGACTTGTCGGGAATCGGGGGAGGTCAATGAGGGCGGTGGCGTCCCCGGCGGCCGTCCCCCTTCAATCCCGGCTCCCTGCGCAGCTCGGCGTCGATGCAGGGCCGTCATCCGGGCCGTTTCGGCCCTTCCGCGCCATCGTAGTTCCGACCGGGCTGGGCGCGCCGGACGGGAAGCGCGCGGGTGGGCGTGCGAATGGCGGAGTGCGGACGGCGGAGTGCGGACGGCGGAGTGCGGACGGCGGAGTGCGAACGCTGACCCCTAAACGCGTTGTTTTGCTGATAGCTGATAGCTGATAGCTGTTGGCTGATGACTATTCGTCTATCTTCACCCTTAGCATCGCCCGCGCCAGCCGCATGCGTACGCGCACGAGAAGGATCAACGCCACCGTGCCGAGGCCGACGACGATTCCCCACCAGAGGCCGATCGCGCCGCCGCCGAAGCGGAACGCGAGCGCCCAGCATACCGGCAATCCGATCAACCAGAAGCCAACGACGTTGATCACCGCCGGGGAATGCGTGTCGCCAATTCCGCGCAGCACGCCAGCTGCCACCGCCTGGATCCCATCGAACACCTGAAACACGCCGGCGATCGGGATCAAGGTTGCCGTCAACGCTATCACGGCGGCGTCGTTCGTGTACGCGCGCGCCAGGGGTTCGGGAAAGAGGCGAAAGACGAGCGCACTCAGGCACATGAACGCCGTGCCGCACGCGAGCCCCGCCACAGCGGACCGGCGCGCGCGTGCTTCGTCTCCCGCGCCGATCGCTTGCCCAACGAGAACCGCCGTCGCGGCGGACACGCCGAGCGGCACCATGAAGGTGAAAGAGGCGAGGTTGATCGCGATCTGGTGCGCGGCCATCTGGAGGGTACCGAGCAGCCCCATGAGAAGGGCCGCCGCGGCGAACGCGCCGTACTCCAGGAGGTACTGCGCGCCAACGGGAAGGCCCAGGCGCAGCATGCGCGCGAGCGGACGCACCGCACCAGTCTCCGGTCTCCACGGTCTCAGACGGCGCCACAGCTCGTGTCCCGAGAGTGCGAGGACCGCCACCGCCATCACCCACCGGCTGATGCTCGTCGCCACCGCCGCCCCGGAGACGCCGAGCGGCGGCGATCCGAGGTTGCCGAAGATGAATACCCAGTTCAACCCGACGTTGAGCACGTTTGCCGCGAGCACTGTCCACAGTACCGGTGCGACGCGTCCCATGGCCTGAAGCGACTGGCGAAAGACGATGAACGCGAAGAACGGAAAGACGCCGGGAATCGAGATCTGCACGTACCGGGCGGCGTCAGGCACGGCTTCAGGCGGCTGTCGCAGTAGTCCCAGAATCGGCTCGACAGGGATGAACGCGACGCACGTGACGATGCTGAGCACGATCGCGAACAGCACGCCTCGCTGAACGGCGCGCGCGATCGCGTCTTCGTCCCTGGCGCCCACCGCCTGCGCGATCACCGGGTCGAGCGCCATGAGCGTGCCTTGCCCGAAGATCCCCAGGACGAAGAAGTACAGGTTGCCGAGCGCCACGGACGCGAGCGCGATGGGCGACACGTGTCCCATCATGATCGTATCGACGACGCCCATGGCCATGATCCCGAGCTGCACGCCCGTGACCGGGAGCGCCAGGCGAAGCATCGCGCGAAGATCGGACGAGGTTGGACGATGCACGGGGAGTAGCTTAAGCTCTGCGAGCAGCTATCGGCTATCAGCTCTCAGCCGTCCACAGCCACCAGCTCTCAGCGGCCAGCCCCCAGCCCCCATGACCGAACTCGATCGCTACCTGTCCGAGCACGACGCCCGGATTCACGGCGAGCTCTTCGAGCTACTGCGCATTCCGAGCGTCAGCGCCCGCTCCGAGCACGCGTCCGACGTCCGTCAGGCCGCCGACTGGATGCGCGACTCGCTCGATCGCATCGGCTTCGAGGCGACGGTGTTTCCAACGGCCGGGCACCCCGTCGTCCTCGGCGAATGGCGAAAGGCGCCGGGAGCGCCGACGGTGCTTGTGTACGGGCACTACGACGTCCAGCCCGCCGAACCGCTCGAACTCTGGGAGTCGCCGCCGTTCGAGCCGACGATTCGTGACGGCCGCATTTACGCGCGCGGGTCGGTCGACGATAAGGGACAGCTGTTCCTTCACGTGAAGGCGCTCGAGGCGCACCTCGCGGTGCGAGGGACGCTGCCGGTGAACGTGATCGTGCTCGCCGAAGGCGAAGAGGAGGTGGGGAGCGAGCATCTCGCCCCGTTCATCGAGCAGCATGCGAAACGGCTTGCTTGCGATGCCGTCGTCATCTCGGACTCGTCCATGTTCGCCCCCGGCCAGCCATCGATCCTCTCGTCGCTGCGTGGGCTCGCCTACATGCAGATCGACGTCACCGGACCGAGCGTCGATCTCCATTCGGGCAGCTACGGCGGCGCGGTGGTCAATCCGGCGACGGCGCTCGCGCGCATCATCGCAACGTTCCACGACGAGGACGGGCACGTCGCCATCCCGGGGTTCTATGACGCGGTGCACGATTGGGGCGACGACGCCCGGGGCGCGATTCGCCGTCTGCCATTCGACGAGAGGGAATTCCGGCACGAGACGGGCGCGCCGGCGCTCGGGGGCGAAGCGGGATACTCCACGCTCGAGCGCATCTGGACGCGGCCGACGTGTGAGGTGAACGGGCTGCTGAGCGGGTACACGGGGGAGGGAGCGAAGACCGTCCTCCCGTCGAAGGCAATGGCGAAGGTGAGCTGTCGACTCGTGCCCGACCAGAACCCCGAGGAGATCGGTCGTCTGGTCGAGGCGCACGTTCGTCGCGTCGCGCCGACGGGGGTCACCGTGCAGGTCCGACACCTGCACGGCGGCCGGCCCTGGCGCGCGGAGCTGGACGGCCCCGTATTCGACGCCGCGCGGCGGGCGCTGGCGGCCGCGTTCGGTCGCGAGCCGGTGGTCGTCGGCGAAGGCGGGTCGATTCCCGTGGTCGGCGACTTCCAGCACATCCTCGGCGTCCCGGTACTGCTCATGGGATTCGGGTTACCGGGCGAGAATGCGCACGCGCCTAACGAATGGTTGAGCGACGAGAACTTCGTGAGAGGAATGAAGGCCGTCGCCGCGTTCTGGGACGAGCTGGCCGCGGCGACGTCGGCTCAGCGCTGACCGACGCACGCTCGCGGCTGCTCACCCGTTTCACGCAATCGCCGAGACGAGTCGCGCGAGGGCCTGGTTGAGCGCTCCCTCGAGCGCCTGCATGCGCTCGGCGCTGACTCCCCAGCCGGTGGCACGCACGGCGAGCATGCGCGTCGGGCCCATCGAGAACGCTTTGAGCTCGAGTGCCATGTTCGCGTCGGGCCAGCTCACTGCCACCTCACGATTCGTGGCATCGAGCACTTGGCCGCGCACGACGTCGCCGTTCCGAAGGATCAGCTCGGCGGTCTCCCCCGGCGCGCCGATCGCCCCGGAACGCGTGAGCCACTGTGCGAGCTTTGCTTCTTCGGTGAACCAGGGCAGCACGTTCGCGTACTCGAACGTGGCCGGCCGCATAACGAGAACGGTTCGCTTCGGCGTACCGAAGTGGTGCTCGAGGTAGTGCCCGAGCAGCGCGAGCGCGAGGCGCCATCCGGACGCCACGCCCTGGTACTCGTCGTCCCACTGCGCGCCTTCGCGAAAGCCCGAGTTGAAGAGACGCACTACCGTGTCACCACCATCGCGGCGGATGGTGATCTCGAGGCGGAATGGTGGATAGCCGGGAATCTCTCCGCCGAACACGAGCCGTTCCGGCGCCGCCGCCTCGAAGACCGGGTACGGGATCTCCGCCTTGAACTGATCGAACACCCACGTCATGACACCACCGGGGCGCACGTCGCCGTACGCCCGATCGACGAACCAGTGCGCGAGCTTCTCAGGGTCGGCCCAGGCGGCCCATGCGTGCTCCGGTGGCGCCGACGTGCGGAGCTCGCACGCGATGGTTCGTCCCGACGGTGTGGCGTCGGCGGCGGGAGCGGTGGGCGGCGTGTGCAACGAGTCGAGGGGCATGGGTCCTGTGGCTGGAGGTTATTCGTTAGGCGGCGCGTCGGAGGGCGCGCGGGGAATCGGGTGGCAGCCGAGAAAGAGCCGGTACGGGCGTCCCGGTCCGGGTGACCCGTCGGGTGTGGTGAACGGCGCGCTGTGCCGGGCGATCACGTCGGCCACCGCGGACTCGAGTGCCGCGGCGAACGACGCGCGCTGTTCAGCCGTCTCGAATCGAACGTCCGCCGTGAGTGACATGGTCGAGACGCGTCTGGATTCCGCCCCAGCCTCCGCCATCACTCGCGTCATGTCCGACTGTGCGCGCGATGCGATGGCGAACAGCGCCGCGGCGCTCGCTCCGTCGGTGACGGCGGTGGCGTGCGGTGCGAGTGCGCCCAGGAGCTCCGGGGCGATGACGTACGACTGCGCGGTAGCCACGTACCGCTGCTCCACCATGTTGCGTCGGAGACGCCGCTCGGCCGGCTCGAGAAAGTGGGCGCGGGCGAGCTTTCGCACGTGGTAGTTCACGCGCTGGCGAGGGAGGCCGAGCTTGCCGGCGATCTCCGTGGCAGAGATCGGGGTGCGGGCGAGTGCGACGATCGAGCGACGCACGGCATGCTGAACGAGCACCGCGACGCGCGGTCCGTCGACGACCGTCTCGATTGCGGGAAGGTTCGTGGCGTGGACGCTACTCATTTGCCGGTGGTGGTCGGAGACGCAGCGAATGTGTTCATGAAAGCAAACATTGTCAAGAGGCGTGAAATCAGCGACACCAACTGTCTCCGATAGCGGACGGACGGAGCAGTTCCCCTCGGCATGCAACGTCGCATCTGGTTTAATGATAACGACTTATGAAAGCAGCACCGTTCGCGCCGTCCGGCACTTCCCCTGCCTTTGAATGCGGCGAAAGCACCAACGAAAACGGTTCGTTCTTCAGGAGGAATAGATGAAACGCTTCGTCGTTCGCACTTCGGCTGTCGCCGCCGCGTTGGCCGCAACCGCGCTCCCGGCGGTCGCGCAGCAGGTCGAGAAGGCCAAGGTGTTCGACGTGTCCCCCTACGCGGGATACATGATGTTTGGCAAGCTGTTCGAGGGCCCAATCGGGACGAGCATCTCGACGGGGAGCGGGCCGGTCTACGGCGCGCAGGCCAAGCTGATGATGTCCAGGAACGTCGCGATCTACGGGAACGTCGGCTACGCGAATTCCGACCTCGAGATCGGCATCCCGATCATCGGTGGCCTGGACGTCGGAACCAGCAAGGCGCTGATCTACGACGGTGGCGTCGAGCTCAAGATTCCAATGGCGCAGAGCAACGTGATCAGCCCGTTCCTTCAGGGCGGCGTCGGCGCCATGCGGTACGAGGTCGAGAGCGGGTTCCTGAATACTACGGCCACGAACGTCACTTATAACGTGGGCGGCGGTGTGGACGTGCAGCTCACGCCGAACCTTGGTCTTCGACTCATGGCCAAGGACTACATCGGTAAGTTCGACTTCAAGGAAGCGACGTCGTTCGACCTGAACGGCAAGACCACGAACAACGTTGCCCTCACGGTGGGGCTCAACCTCGGCTTCTGAGTCGCGGCTGGTGACCCCCAGGTGAGCCTGGTGACCGCCGATCCCGACGCTGGGTTAGGCGGGGCGACCAGGCTCGGTGCGGCTCGTGACCGATCGGTCACGGGCCGTACTCCACGTGGGACCAGCGCAAACCGCTCATTCGAGGCAAGACATGCGTTTTCTGACAGCCGCCGTCCTGACCGCCGTCCTCGCCGCGTGCTCGAGCAGCACGGCGGCACCGGTGGAAGGGACCGCGCAGACCAATCAACAGCTCGCGACACGCGAGGTCGGGCGAGCATTCGAGATGAAGATCGGCGAGACGGTCGCCGTCGGCGACCTGATCCTCACATTCCAGAGGGTGGAGAGCGACTCGCGCTGCCCGATCGACGTCGTGTGTGTCTGGAGCGGCGACGCGGAGATCGCGTTGCGAATCCAGCAGGGCCCCCAGGCGGCGGTCGCCGCGCTCCACACGAACCTCGAGCCACGCCGCACGGTCTGGAACGGCTACACCATCCAGTTCGTGAGTCTCGGGCCGTCGTTGAGGTCCTCCACACCCGTCGATCCCTCGCAGTACCGCGCGCAGCTGCTCGTCGAGCGCTGACAAACGACCCACAGACCCAGCGAACGCAGGGCCGCCCGAACGGGCGGCCCTTTCTCGTCGTGGACCGACAGTGTACAACCGATCTGGTATCGTCCGAACCTCGTAGAAGGGGGCGCGCGAACCGCGGACGGCGTCATATTCTTGGCCTCCGCCGGTCGCTGCCGAAAACGGGAAGCGCCGGGAGTCGTACGCCGGACCTGACCCAGGCATCGCCGCATGCGTGCTCTTCTGCCGCTGCTCGCCGCAGCGAATCTGAACGACCCTATCGTCTACAACGGGCGCGACCGAAAGATCGACGTCCAGATTCCACGCGTCGAAGCAGACGTCACGATCGACGGCTCGCTGACCGAGCCGGCGTGGACACAGGCGGCCATCCTCACTGGCTTCTCGCAGTTCCAGCCGGTAGACGGACGCGCCGCGACGGACTCCACCGCGGTCATGGTCTGGTACTCGGCAACCGCCATCCACTTCGGCATCCGCGCGTACGAGGCCCACGGCGCGGTGAACGCCAACCTCCTCGACCGCGACAAGATCTTCACCGACGAGAATATCCAGATCCTGCTCGGCACGTTCAACGACGGGCGCCAGGCCATGGTATTCGCCGTGAACCCGCTCGGCGTCCAGGCGGACGGGACGCTCAACGAAGGCACCGGTGGGCGCGGCGGCGGTTCATTCGGCGCGGGACAGCAGGCACGCGAGCAGCCGGACCTCAGCGCGAACTTCGTGTTCGACTCCAAGGGGCGTGTGACCGAGTTCGGCTACGAGGTCGAGGTGCGCATTCCGTTCAAGAGCCTGCGCTACCAGTCGAAGGACGTGCAGGACTGGGGCATCAACGTCGTGCGCCAGGTCCAGCACCTGGGAGCGGAGGACACGTGGGCACCGACGAGCCGGGGGGCGGCATCGTTCCTCGCCCAGTCGGGGCGACTGATCGGCCTGCGGGACCTTCGGCGTGGACTCGTCGTCGACGTCATCCCCGAGGTCGTCACCCGCAGCCTCGGCTCCGAGGATACGGGTGGCCAGTGGGACTACCGACGTGACGGTCCACAGGTTGGCGGCAACGTCCGTTGGGGGATCACGAACAACCTGACGTTCAACGGCACCGTGAACCCCGACTTCGCACAGGTGGAGGCAGACGTCGCCGCCATTCAATACGACCCGCGCGCGGCGGTATCGTTCCCGGAGCGACGGCCGTTCTTCCTCGAGGCAATCGAGCACTTCGCGACGCCGAGTAACCTCGTCTACACGCGCCGCATCGTGAAGCCGGATGGCGCGGCGAAGCTGACCGGGAAGGTCGCCGGGACGAACATCGCATTCCTCTCGGCAGTGGACGACCGCACCACCTCACTCGACTGGGGCAGCGAGGACACTCGGCCTAACGCGAACCGGCCGTTCTACAATGTGCTGCGGGCAACCCGTGACCTCGGCGGCTCATCGAGGCTCGGGCTCGTCTACACCGACAAGGTCGACGGGGGCTACTACAACCGCGTCCTCGGCGTGGACGGCCGGTTCGTGTTCAACGGGATCTACACCATGCGCGGTCAGATCGCGGGAAGCGCGACACGGCGGTTCGGCGCCACGACGCGCGCGCCGCTCTGGAACGCGTCGTTCGACCGGCAGGGCCGCAACCTCTGGCTGACGTACTCGATCAGCGCGAGCGATCCCGATTTCCGAGCGGCGTCGGGTTTCCTGTCGCGGACCGGCATCGTGAACGCGAGCTTCAATCATCGTTACACGTGGCTCGCGGGCTCCACGGACGCGCTCGTGCAGACGTCGACGTTCGCCATTCAACCGAGCTTCACGTGGCAGTACGACCGGTTCGTGCACGGGAAGTCGTGGCAGGACGGGAAGCTCCACTTCAACGAGAACCTCACGTTCCGAGGTGGGTGGCGCGCTGGCGCGTCGGTGCTCGTCGAGCGCTTTGGCTTCGACGACAACCTCTACGCGGGATACCGTCTCCTCCGCCCGACGGCGACCGGATTCGATACGATCCCGTTCACCGGCGTCGGGCGGCTCGACAACCTCGACTACGTCGTCTCGTTCGGCACTCCGCAATTCAAGCGGTTCTCCGCCGACTTCTTTGCCGTCTGGGGCCAGGACGAGAACTTCTACGAGTGGTCGTCGGCCAACATCCTGAACTTCACGACGAATGTCAGCTGGCGTCCGATCGACAAGCTTCGCCTCGATGCCGGCTACCAGCAGATCGAGTACAATCGTAAGACGGACGGCAGCACCGTCGGCATCCGAAAGATTCCCCGTCTCAAGGTCGAGTATCAGATCGCGCGGCCGATGTTCTTCCGCGTCGTGGGCCAGTACGATGCTGAGCAGCAGGCGGCGCTGTACGATGATTCGCGCACGGGGTACGCGATCGTTCGCCCTCTCCCGTATCGTGGCTTCGTGGTCGAGCGCGACCTCGGCTTCGCGCGCAACGATCTCCGGGTGGATTGGCTCTTCTCCTACCAGCCCACCCCGGGGACGGTCCTGTTCGCGGGCTACGGCGGATCCTACAATGGACCGGAACACCTCCGCTTTCGCGAGATGCAGCGAACAGAAGACGGATTCTTTGTAAAGCTGAGCTATCTACTGCGAATGTAGGAAGAAGCTATCAGCCATCAGCTAGCAGCTATCAGCAAAGCGAGAACCCTCGGGATGCCCCTCTCCGATAGGGAGGCATCCCGAGGGTTTAGCGTTGCTGATAGCTGCTAGCTGATGGCTGATAGCTTTTCTCTATGCTTGACTGTCGCATACCCGACGATGATACCGACGATGGCCCCGGGAAGCATGATCTCCCAGTAGTACGCCGGTTGGCCAGCCGCCTTCTGCATGAACGACACGCCGTACGCGAGCAGCAGGCCGATCCCCATCCCGAACAGGATCCCGAGCGGCAGCGAATCGAACTTCTTCGCAAAGAGCCCGATCAGCAGCCCGGCGATCAGCCCCTTCACCGTCGAACCGATGACGATACCGATGATTCCGGCGCGGATGTTCGGGTCGTCACCCGCCGATACGAGCGCCGAGAGGCCGTCCGGGATTCCGAGCACGCCGCCGAGGAGCATGCCGAAGATGGGTTTCTTCATGGGAGGGGAGGGTGGAGTGGGTTGGAGAGCGGCCACGGCTTTCATGGACTCACGTTCCCATACAACGTCTGGCGCGGGTCCTTTAGCGCCCGCGGACGGCGAGCAGGGTGATGCGCATGACGAGGTACGCGACCACGAGCAGGATCGGCGTGCTGTAACGAATCGCGAACCGGCGTCCACGCTCGAACAGGTTCTCGCGGTACGCGCTCACGGGCTCGCCAGCGCGGAACGACGCGACGTCGCGCGCCAGCGCCGTCACGTCCTGGTAGCGGGCGTTCGGGTCCGTCGCCATCGCCTTATGGATGATCGCCTGCAGCGGACGAGGCAACGCCCGATCGCCGCGCGGCTCGCTCACGTCGTCCGACGCGGCGGCGCAGAGGTCCCGGAGGATGGCGCCGAGGGAGTAGACGTCCACGCGCGCGTCCACGAGTGCCGGGTCGCCGGCGGCCTGTTCGGGCGCCATGTACCCCGGTGTGCCCAGCACGACACCGTGTCCCGTACTCGATACCACGTTAGGCGACTCGCCAGGAATGATGCCCGGGTCGTGATCACCTGACGGGATGCCCGCATCGGTAACCAGCTTGGCTACCCCCCAGTCCATCACCAGGACCTCGCCGAACGGACCGACCATCACGTTCTGCGGCTTGAGGTCGCGGTGAATGACGCCGTGCGCGTGCGCGAACGCTACGGCCTCCGAGATGCGCTCCACAATGCGCAGCCGATCGGCGAGCGGCGACGACGGTAGCGCGTCGAGCGGCGCGCCGCGTACGAACTTCATGGCGTAATAGACTCGGCCATCGTTCAAGCGCCCGACGTCATGCACTGGCACAATGCCCGGGTGCTCCAGCCGCGCGAGCGTGCGTGCCTCGCGAAGCATGCGCGCCGCGATGTCGGGCGACGCCTCCGGGAGCCGGATGGCCTTCAGGGCAACGTCGCGGCCGAGCTCACGGTCGCGAGCGCGATAGACCGTCCCCATGCCGCCCTGACCGATGCGGTCGATGAGCTCGTACTTCGTCCCGCTCAGGTCCGGCGCGTCGGCGGCCTGCTGCAGTCGCCGAATGGCCGCATCACTCAGCGCGGTCACGACGGATCGACCCCGAACAGCTCGCGGGCCTCGAGGCGAAACTCATCATCGCTGGCGCAGAGTGCGTGAAGCCGCTCGAGGAGGAGCCGCCGGAGCTCTCGGCGCGCGAAGGCCAGGTAGTTCGTCACCTGCGTGACAGGAATTCCGAGCTCGGACGCGAGCTGTGCGTAGGTCGGTCGTCCGCCCGCGTTCTCATCGAGATCGTACCGCTGGAAGACCGCAAAGTGCACATCCTTGCCCGCCGCAACACACGCCTCACGAAGCGCCGCCGCCGCGTCGGCGAAGAGCGCGCGGATCCACTCCTGGCGGAAGAAATCGTCGTCGTCTGGCCCAGGTATCGTGGCTCCGTTCGCGCCGGTGACTGACGGCCGCTCCTGGAGCTCGGCTTCAGCGGTAGCGAAATCGAGCGAGACGAACGACAGTCCGCCGCCGCGCTTCATTCGTCCGGCCGCCTTGTGTTCGTTCGCGACGAACCCGTCGAGGCAAACGCGAAGGAAGGTCCGAAACCGCGCCCGCTCCGAGTCGAACCGTGCGAGCGTGTTCTTCTCGAAGGCGCGCGCGAAGAATTCCTGCGTCAGGTCGGCTGCGTCGTCGCGGTCGGCCCTCCACTTGATGCGGACGTACTTGTAAACCGGACGCCAGTACGCCGAAATCAGCGCGTCGAACGCAACGCGGCGTTGCTGGTGATCGGTACTCGCGATTCCGGCGATGACGGAATGGCGCGTGGCAGGGAAGGCTGGCACGACGTTGAACGGCGGGTGGAGGGGCGACGCATAGCCGGCGGACATCGTAGGCCCTGGGCACAACCTGCGTCAATACGACGGTTCCGCCGCTGAAGAGGCACGAAAGAGCCGCGGCCGCAGGGCATCGACGAGCGCCGCGTGCGTCATGTGGCCCGGAACGGCGGAGGGCCCGAACCCCGCCAGCCACTGTAACTCGCGCGAGAGCGCGCGCGGCGACGCGTAGCCAAGGAGCGCGGCCGCACCACGGGTGCGGACGCCACCGGCAGACAGGAGGTGAAACGCTGCGCTGACGCGTGCGCAGGCGAGCAGGGTGCGCGCGGACGCAAGCCCAGCGCGGGCAAGCCACCGGTCGAGCGTCCGGCGCGTGGTATTGGCGGCGGTCGCGAGGTCGTCCACTGACCGAAGCCTGTCGGGACGACGGAAGAGGAGCGCGATGGCAGCGGCGATCTCGGGCGGAAGGGGCGCGAGCGGCGCATCGAACGCCGCGTTCACCAGCGGCTCGGCTCCGGTTCCCGCGATGGACCGCTGTAGTGTTCGGAGCAACGCGCTCGCACCGTCATCGACGCCGCGTACGACGATCTCCGCGTCGCACGCTCGAACGAGCGATCGCACCGCGTGAATGGCGGCGGCCGTCACGGAGACATAGCCGACGACAGGCGTGGCCGGCGCGCGGCCACGCGCGGTCTCCAGCTCCCTGACGCGCTCGCCCGCGAAACGTTCGGCGCCCGCACACGGATCGACGACGATGACGTCACACGTGCGTTCGCGAGCGCAAGCCGTGAGCTGTTCCCACACAGGGACCGACACGACGCGATGGGGCGCCGCGAGCGCGTGGCGGAGCTGCGTGAGAGACTGCGGCGGAAGGAAGGCGAGGGCGATCACACGCGGCCGTTGGCGACGCGCATGTATAGCGCCGGTCGCTCAGCGCACTGTCATCATTTCAACGCAGGGTGTATCACCTTCTGTCATTCCGAGCCGTCAGGCGAGGAATCGTCGGCCTCCCGATAGAGTGTCATTCCGAGCCGCAGGCGAGGAATCCTCGGCGTCCCGATAGAGTGTCATTCCTCGCCTGCGGCCCTGCGGGCCTTCGCTCGGAATGACACTTACCAACGCCGATCGCGCTCTGGATCCTCCTCCGGGTCGTCGAGCAGGCGATCGTCTTCTCGGTCGCGCTCTGGCGTCCACCCCGTCAGCAGGCTGTTCGGCTCCTCGATCAACTCCTCGCCGCCGTCCTCGGCCTGCAGTGGGGCTTCGGCGTCCAGGATCCGGCGCGCCTCCTCGGCGTCTTCCCGCCGTACCGCGAGTCGGACCGGATAAATCAGCGCCATCGACGGAATCATGCCGCCCGCGTTGTCGCGCATCACCGCCGAGGGGATGTTGTGCGCCTCGAGAACGAGGTGGGCCATCGTTGCCTCGACCTCGCTCGAGTACTTCCTGAGGACGATCACTTCCTCGTCAGCCACGGTGTCCTCCGTCGCGAATTCATTTGGATCGGCGCGATGGTGAAGCCCCGCTCGACCCTGGCTGCACGGACGTTAATCGGCGTACCGGCTGGCCGCGATGCTGTGCCGCATGCCGGCGGTGTGCAACGAAAAGGGTCCGCGACAGGCGGACCCTCGTTCCTTCGTCATCCCGTTCCCGTTCCCGTCAGCTTCGCGCCGGAGTGGGTGCACACCAGTCGGCCTCGGGGCGAAGCTTCCGATACGCGTCCACCGCGTGCTGAAGCGCGAGGAGGGCCGACGCCTCGAGCTCGTACTCGACCCCGAGTGACGTGAGCTTCGAGAGATCGTGGGCGCGGAACTCCCCGGAGGCGCGATCGCTCAATGAATGGCGTCGCGCATACTCGCGGCACGCGTGCCATAGGCTATTGGCCTTGTGCCACCACGCGTCGCGCCGCTCGCCGTTCACCTTCATGCACGACGCCTCGTACGCTGTCGCCGCGGCGGCGAGCTGCTCGTCACTCGCGGCTACGAGCCTGAGGGCGGCGCGCTGTTCGCTCTCGTCGGTCTCCATTTCAACCAGCCGGGCATACCGATGGTGCTGGCGGCAACACTCGGCGGCGGAGCGGAACAGGACGTCTGCCTTGTCACAGATCGTCGGTTGAGGGACGACCGCGGCCGCCTGCGAGGCGGTGCGGCGCTGCTTCGTCTTCGGCATCGGGGAACCGGAAAGGAGGACGGAGTGGCGGGACCTACGGACGGCGTCTCTCGTGTTCTGGAGGGAGGAGCCAGGAAACGCCGTGTCTCATGATAACTAGACGACGCACCGCCGCGCCGGTCAGCCGTTGGCCTATCGCAATATGGAGCAAGGCGAGCTCTACCGTAAAGGCATCGGACCAGAGGCTGACGCGGCCGGCCGGTCGGAACAGCGATGCCGCGGATGAGCGGGAAACGGCCGGATCGGTCGTCGGGAATCGGGGATGCGGAACGGGAACCGGCTCGGAGGCGGTGGCGTCCGGACAGCGGCGGTTCCCGTTAATCCCGGCTCGTTGCGCGGCGCCGTATCGATGCAGAGCCGTCATCCGGCTGTTTCCGCGTCATCCGCTCGATCGCAGTTCCGACCGGCCCGCGTGCGCGGGGCCTAATACGCGCAGGCCGGTCACCCTGCACCTACCACCACCAGCTCAGCTAACAGGGACGAGCGCCGTTGCCGTGCCCGGCGACGATGGCGTCCGCAGTGTGGGATGACGTACCGGGCGCCCTCACTTCAAATCGACGTTGTGCTTGCTCACGAGGTCGATGTACGTCGCATAGCCGCCCTTCGACGCCTCGGACGCGAAGCTGTCCAGCGTCTGGAGCAGTTGGGTGCTGAAATAACCGGGTACGCTCTGAGGGTGCGAGCCGTAGAAGCCCCCGCCGAAGTAGCTCCGGATGATGACGCTGCGGGAAGTGCGGGGGAGGGAACGTACGCTCGCGGCGAACACGTCGAACGTCCCTTCGCGCATCAGGTAGAACTCGACGTTCGACACGTACAGCGCCGAGACTCTCTCTCCGCGCTCGGTCACGACCTTGCCGATCTCTCGCAGAGCGTGTGGCCCCGCGAGGTTCCCGACCACCGGGACCACGAGGTTCCGGGCCTGGAGCCCCTTCAGGTACTGAAAGTCGTCCTCGCGGGCGAGATAGGTCGCCTGCTTGCCAGAGAGATCGCGCTCTAGGAGGAGCGTCTTGAGCGTAGGATAGTATCGGCGTGGGGCACGGCCCAGACTCGTGAACCGGAGCTCGAGCCCCGCGTCGAAGAATGCCTGGTGGATTCGCCCGATGGTTTCGAGCTCCGTCGCGGACACGGGTATGCCGTAGCGTTTCACCTTCGAGCGCACCATCGCCCGCGTGGTCTCGTACTGATCCGCGTCGGGCGCGCTCTGCTCGATGAACTCGACGATGTCGGCGATGCTCCGCCGGTTCCATTTGGCGATGTCGGCCGGCACGGCGCGCCCCGTGAGGAGCGCGAGATACTCGGCCCGATTGCGTGCCATCTCGAAGAGCGCCTTGAACAGCAGGTGCTGAAGCAGGTTATCGCGCCGGATGTCGATGATGAACGCGATGCGCGGGCGAACCTGCGCGATGTACGAGAAGTTCTGGTCGGGGCCGACGCCGGCGTACGCGCCGCCGCTCACGCCGAGTCGGCGCATCGCACCGAGCACGTGCAGGTACGACGCCTCGTTCGAGATGAGGTTGTCGGAGTCGAAGTAACCGCCGGGCTCGGAGACGCGCGCTGAGAGGGCAGCGAACGCGGAATCGCTCAGCGCTGGGGCGTACGACGGCGCCTGTCGGCTCGCGCTCTCAGCCGGCGGTCGGTGCGCCGACAGCGGCAGAACGGCGAGCAGCAGAGCACCGGCGAGCGTCTTCGTCAGCATGAGGAGTAGCGCACGTTCGGGTTCAATGCGAAAACGCTGCCCTCGAGCGAGCCGAGTCCGCCGCGCGCGCGAGTCGCTCGTTCAACCTGACGCGTGCGCGGTCGCTTGGAAAGCGGGTTTGCCGAACCCTGTCGTTCGTAGCGACGCATCAGTCCAGGCGGCTCAGCGCTGCGGAAAGGGCCGTGCAGACCGGCGCGCCGAAGCAGGTCAGCGTGACGCATTCTATCACTTCGTCGCCCTGCAGAAAGCTTCGCACTTCGCGAACAGCGATCTCGGCTGCTTCTGACACCGGATAGCCGTACACCCCACAGCTGATCGCGGGGAACGCAACGGTGCGCGCGCCATGGCTCGACGCGAGCTCGAGAGACTTGCGATACGCGGAGGCGAGCAGCTCGGGTTCCCCGTGGGTACCGCCCCGCCATACCGGTCCGACCGTGTGGATCACCCAGCGCGCCGGCAGGCGGTACGCCTTCGTGATCTTCGCCTGGCCGGTCGGGCACCCGCCGAGCGCGCGACATTCGGCAAGGAGCTCGGGGCCCGCTGCTCGATGGATCGCTCCGTCGACGCCCCCGCCGCCGAGCAGGGACTCGTTGGCGGCATTGACGATCGCGTCCACGGCGAGCGTGGTGATGTCCGCCTCGACGACCTCGATGCGGGACGTGGAGCTCACGTTAGGCGCTGGCGGTCGGGCCCGGCGGCGCCTGCGCCGTCTCGCTGCCGCGCCGCCAGAGGAGAATCGCGAGTAGGATCGCGCCGCACGTGACGCCGATGTCGGCGAGGTTGAACGTCCAGAATCGCCACCCACCGACGCCGATGTCGATGAAGTCCACCACGCCGCGGTACACGCCACCCGGCGAACGTAGCCGGTCGAGCGCGTTGCCGATCGCGCCGCCCGCTACGAGCGCGAGCGCCGTTGCCTGTACGCGGTCGTGCGCGCCCGTGGAGCGGTATACACTCGCCAGCGCGATCAACACCCCGACAGCGATGGCCGTGAATCCCACACGCGAGTACCTGCCGAGCGAAAAGCTGAATGCCGCGCCCCGGTTGTACGCGAGCGTGAACTGCACCACTTCGCCGACGACGGGATGCGGTACATGCTCCGGCACGAGATGCTCCTCAGCCAGCCGCTTCGTCGTGCAATCGGCGAACACGAGCAACAGAAGAAGCGGCCAGAACGCCTTGGCTTTGCGAGTGAAACCAGTCATCTGCTCACGACCGAGGTGGGGTCACTTCCGTGACAGCGCGGGAATACGATTGACTTCCAGGCGGGCGCTTCCGTTCGCGCTCGCCCGCACGAGAATGCCCTGCGTGGTCGCACGCACGGCGAGGACGTCACCCGTGGTAATCTGCGTGACGAGAGTCGCGTTCTGCCCGAGCCGCCGGTTCATACCCCGCTCGAGCCGTTCACGTGCCTTCTCGACGAGATCGCCCGCCGGGAACCGCGCCCGCGTCCGGAGCAGGTTCTGGAAGTCATCGCGTCGTAACCACTCCAGCCCCCGTACGAGCATGTCGGCGCTTCCGACGTCATACGACAGGTCAGGAACATAGAGTTCTTTCGTTTCTGCGTCATACCGCGGCGTGCCCACGAAGTGCACGGTCCCGCTCGCGGTCCCGTCGAACCGCACCGCCAGTGCCACTCGGCCCCCACCGATGCCGGAGAGCCGCGCGTCGCGGATGGTCACCCAGCGCGCGCCACGGTGGATGCGCCGCCCTCCGACGTTCTTGCGCAGAATTGCGTTCGCGACGTCATAGCCGAGCTTACCTTCGAGCAGCATGTGCAGTGATTGCGCGTGCTGTCCGTGCTGCTGCTCGAGCGGTGGAAGCGAGTCGGACCCGTCGGGCGGGCGCGGGCCCGTGATCACGCGAGGCTCGCCGGACAATCCGACATCGACCGACACCATGTTTGCCGACCCGGTGATCGGGCCGACGTGCACCCCCCGCGGTTGAAGGACGAGCCAAACGCTGTCGGACAGCCGGATAGGCCGCTGCAGAAGCCGCCACCACCGCTCGATCGGGGTCCGAACGTCGATCGTCGCGATCTTCCGATCGACGAGGACGAGTCGTTTCGTGATCTCCGAGCGGGCGGCGTTCACGACGCGGTCGGTGACGTCGATCTTGAAGACGGTCACCTGGCACTGGTCGCGCCGCTCCTCGCTGAAGGGTGCCACGCGGGTCACGGCACTTCGGCCCCGGAGTCGCCAGTCGGGCGTCATGCGGAGGGTCGTCGCGATTTCCACCGCCGCGCGAGGCCGCTCGACGCCCATCCCGCAGGACCCGTGAAGGTCCGCGCCAAGCGCGGTGTTGTACCATCCGCGCCCCTGGTATTGGAGCACGGTGCTGACCCGAATGGTGTTCCCATCGAACCGCACCTTGAACGCCTCACGCTCGGCGGCGAAAGCCGCGTGCATGCGGCGGTTGGATGCCAGGCGCCGGCGGTCGTTGATGTCACCGAAGCGCTGTGGCACCGATGCCTCCAGCGTCGCGATGGCGGGCGAGAGGTCGTACGTGATGGGCGCATCGACGACGGACGGCGGCAGCGTCGGCAAGGAGTCGACCCCGGTGTCGGCGACGGGAATGGGTGGCGGTGCATCGACGGCGCCAGTGCACGCCAGCGCAAGCGCAGCGAGCGCCGTGCTCGCTGCCCTCAGGTATCCGCGCTTCGTCCGCACCCGCTTGTGTCGGTCGATCAAGGCCTTGGTCCTGGTTCCGCTGCTCCTATCCCCTTCTATGCTTCTTGATCCAGTCCTCGACGAACGCCGGGAGGAACATGTTGTCGGCGATCGCCGCAACTTCCTCCGCCTCCTTCCATGCCTGCTCGAGCAGCGCGAGCTCGCCCTCCAGCGCGCGCCGCTCGCTGTCCTCGTGCGCCGCCATCTCGAGCGCGAGGCGCATGGATTCCGGCAGCGACGAGATCTTCGGCTTCTCACGACGCATCGCTTCACGCGCGGCGACGTCGAAAAAGCGCATTGGATCGGCCTGGCGTTCGATCAACGATACGGCCTCGCTGACGCGATCCCGAGAGCCTCCGAACCGGTTCAATTGTGGCAGGAGTTTGCCTAGAGCGCGAATTGCCGGGTCACCCTCGACCGTGACGATCTGTTTGCGGTGCGGGAGTCCGAGCTGCCACCGGTCCTCCCCTGCCTGTACGAGGCGAAGGTGCGCCAAATGTTTGCCTCGCACCGTGACGTCGCCTACCTCGGCGACGGGTAACCGGGCGACGACGCGGTCCGGCGACCCCTTGACGATGCGCTCGCCCATCTGCCCGATGAGCCATCCGAACCCGCCGATACCGATGCCCGCGGCCGCGCCGCCGGCGACGAGCGCGCCTAACGCGCCAAGGCCGATGCCGACCTTGATGATGGCGTCGCGGCGTCGCCGGCCAAGCTGGTCGCCGTACCGCCAGGCGGCGAACTCGGGCCGCTCAGGGCGCCCGATGCGCACGAGCTCGACGCCGGAGCGGAGACGTGCGAGGCCGATCTGATCGGTCGACACCCGGAGCCGCGTCTCGCGAAAGAGGCGCTCGCATTCCTCGATGGCCTCCCATCGTTCCTCCGTGGGCGTCAGGTTCCACTGCCGGCATCGTCGGCACACGACCCACAACCGGCCGCGCGCCGGGTCGAACGCGAGCCGCCGTCCCACCGGGAAATGCTCGACGGCATCGTTCGCTTCGAGCGGAGCGTGGCAGAAGATGCAGGTGGAGTACATCGGTGATTCGCAATATGAGTCGCGGGATCGGGAATCGGGAACCGCCCGCCGAAGGCAGGCGGAGGGAACCGGGAACCGGAACAGGACATCACGCTCGCAGCCGCAAACGACAATCACTGACGACCAACGACTCGAGACTCCGTGCAATACACTCGGCTTGGCACAACCGGCATGTCGGTTTCCCGCATCTGCCTCGGATGCATGAGTTACGGCAGCCCGAAATGGCGCCCGTGGGTGCTCGATGAGCAGGCCGCGCGGCCGTTCTTTCGTCAGGCGCTCGACCGCGGGATCAACTTCTTCGACACCGCGGACATGTACTCACTCGGCGTGAGTGAGGAGATCACGGGGCGTGCGCTCCGCGACATGGCAAACCTCGAGGAGATCGTCATTGCCACGAAGGCGTACTGGCCGATGAGCGAGGGGCAGAACATGCGTGGCCTGTCGCGCAAGCACCTAACCCAGGCGTGCGAGGCGAGTCTTCGCCGGCTCGGCATCGAGACGATCGACCTCTATCAAATCCACCGATTCGACCCGAACACTCCGATCGATGAGACGCTCCGTGCACTCGACGACCTCGTGCGCCAGGGCAAGGTGCGCTACATCGGCGCGAGCTCGGGCCCGGCGTGGCAGATGATGAAAGCGCTCAGCGCCTCGGAGCGAAACGGGTGGGCACGGTTCGTCTCGATGCAGAATCACTACAACCTCGTCTACCGCGAGGAGGAACGAGAGATGATTCCGCTGTGCCTGTCGGAGGGGATCGGAGTCATCCCGTGGTCTCCGCTCGCGCGCGGTCTGCTCGCTCGCGCAGGGGAACCCGCTGCATCGCAATCCACTTCGTCGTCGACGACGCGCGCCGAGACGGACACGATCGCGCCGAAGCTTTACGACACCCCCGAGGACGCCGACGTGGTTGCCGCGGTCGGTCGAGTCGCCGACGCGCGCGGCATCACGCCGGCGGAAGTGTCGCTCGCGTGGCTGTTATCGCGGCCCGCGGTCGTCGCGCCGATCATAGGCGCGACGAAGCCCGAGCATCTCGATGCGGCGATACGTGCGCTGGACGTCACGCTCACTGCCGAGGAGGTGGCGGAGTTGGAGGCGCCGTACCAGCCACACGTGGTGAAGGGGCACTGACGACGGTCGCGCCTGGTGAGGGCTGCGAGCTGGCCTCCCAGCTCGCAGCCCTCTGCGACAGTCGCCGCCTACTCCGTTCCGCGTAGCGCCACCAGTGGATCCACGGCCGCCGCTCGTCGCGCCGGGATGTACGTTGCCGCCATCGCGACGAATGCCAGCAGCGCCGGTGCCGCGACGTGCGTCAACAGGTCGGACGCCTCGACGCCGTAGAGCACGCGCTGCATCACGCGCGTCAGGTACAACGCGCTCACGATGCCGATCGCCACGCCGATGAGCGTGAGGCGGGTGCCCTGGCGCAGGACCATGCCGATGACATCGCGCCGATCCGCGCCTAACGCCATCCGCACGCCGATCTCCCGGGTGCGCTGCACGACCGCGTAGCTCACGAGCGCGTACACGCCGATCGCGGCGAGGAGGAGCGCCACGACGGCGAACGACACGAGAAGCGTTGTCTGGAAGCGCGTCCCGGCGATCGAGTCCGACATGAGCGACGCCATCGTCCACTCTTCGACGGGCAGGTTCGGGTCGACGGCCCACACGTCGCGCCGCATCGCGTCCACGAGTGTCAGCGGGTCGACCGCGGTGCGCACGACCATGGTCACCGACACCTCTGGCGCCTGCGACCACGCGACGAACATCTGCGGAGCGATCTCGCCCGTGAGGAAACGCTGCCGCACGTCGCGGAGCACACCGACCACGTCGGCCTTCTTCCCGTCGCCGAGGGTGATGCGGTGGCCGATCGGATTCTCGTCGCCCCAGAACCGGCGCGCCATCGTTTCGTTGATCACCACCACCCGGTCGGCGGTCGCATGGTCATCGGCCGTGAGCAGCCCGCGTCCGCGTACGACGGTCATTCCCATCGCGCGGAAATAGTCGGGAGTCACCGCGGTGACATACGCGTTCGGTCCGTGGCCGTGGTCTCGATCGGCTGGGCGGCCATCGATCGTGACCTCCGTGTCGGGACCGCCACTCTCGAGCGGGAGTGCACGGGTCGAGCCGACCGCGGTCACCCCCGGCAGTCGGCGAATCCGCGCTTCCACCTGCTTTACGAACCGCTCGCGTGATTCCGGGGGTCCATACCTGACGAATGGGAGGTCGAGGTCGACCGCGATGACGCTTTCGGGGTTGAAGCCGAGCGGGATGGCGCGCAGCCGGTCGAAGCTCCGCATCATGAGTCCCGCTCCCGCGAGCAGCACAACGGCGAGCGCCAGCTCCGCGATCACGAGCGCCCCACGCCCCGCGCGACCGCGCCGCGGCGCAGCGACGCGGGTACCGTCCTTGAGTACGTCCTGCAGCCGTGCGCGCGCACCCACCAGCGCGGGGAGCACGCCGCAGACGAGTGCCGTGAGCGCGCCCACGGCGACAGTGAAGGCGACGACCCTCGCGTCGACGGCGACGGCTTGGGTATGCGGCAGGGAATGGCGTGCGGAGCTACGCAGAAAGTCCGCACCCCACAGCGCGAGCAGAACCCCGAACAACGCCCCGCCCGCCGAGAGCAACACGCTCTCGGCGGCGAGATGCCTCACGACACGTCCCACCGATGCGCCGAGCGCGCGGCGAAGGGCGATCTCGTGGTGGCGGGTGGTCGCGCGCGCCACGAGCAGACTCGCGACGTTCGCGCACGCGATGAGCAGAACAAAACCGACGGCGCCCAGGAGCACGAAGAGCGCGCGGCGGACCGGACCAACGACCAGATCGGGCAGGCGGTCCGCAGTGAGCAGCCAGCCCTTGTTCGTTTGCGGGAAGTCGCGCGCGTGCCGCGCCGAGAGTGTCGCCAGCTCGGCCCGCGCCGTCTCGAGCGTCGCGTTAGGCGCGAGCCGCGCGAGCACCTCGAACGCCTGCGCGCCGCGCTCCATCTGCGAGAACGCTTCGGGCAGCGCGAAGAAGAAGTCCGGCGACCCGGCTGGTCGGGGCCAGCTGGCGGCGGCGGGCACCACGCCGACGACAACCCGCGCCGTGCCGTTGATCATGACGGGCCTACCGACGATCGACGAGTCGCCTCCGAAGCGCGACCGCCATAGCCCTTCGCCCAGGATGGTCACGTCGGGCGAGTCCATGCCTGCGAACTCGTCAGGCACGAAGAGGCGGCCAACGAGCGGCGAGACTGGCATCACACGGAAGAAGTCGCGCGAGACGATGGCCGCGCTCACCTCGGCGGGGTCCCCGCGTCCTGTGAGGACCACGTTGCGCATCGCGATCGCGGCGACGCTCTCGAACGCCGATATCTCGGTCCGCACGTCAGCGAAATCGGGCCCAGCGACCGGATTGCCCACCCACCCCCGCTCGAGCTGATTGGCTCGTACACTGATGAGACGGTCGGGATCGGGGACCCTGAGTGGCCGCAGGAGCACTCCGTTGACCACGCTGAAGATCGAGGCGGTTCCGCCGATGCCGAGCGCGAGAATGGCGATGGCGGCGAGCGTGAACGCCGGGCTCCGACGAAGCGTGCGAGCAGCGAGGCGCAGGTCAGCGAGTAGCGTGTCCATGAGCAGTGCGGGCAAGGCCTGTCGTCAGGCAGGAGGACTGCGGCAGCGTGAACCGACGCCACCCGGCAAAGCACGGACGAGGCCAACCTTTCGGATCGCCGGAAGCGATTGGTCCGCGTGCAGTTAGGCGCGCACCGCCCAGTCGCACGCCCCGCGGGAGTGTCCGGTATCGGGACACGCTGCGCGCCATCGAACGCCGAAACATTGAACCTGGCTGCAGCCGCGAGCCCGGCAGCCAGCTCCGAGCCTCGCTGCTGTCAATAGCCCTCCAGCTCGGAGCTGCAGCTAGCAGCCTTCCAGCCACCAGCTCGCCTTCCAGCTCGCAGCCCCACCTCAATACCGACCTTCTGCTCCGGCGACAACACGCACCGTATCACGCGCGATGAGCAGCTCCTCGTCGGTGGGAATCACCCAGACCGCGAGTCGAGAAGCGGCAGTCGTTATGCGCCCTTCCGCGCCGTTGACCATCGACGCGTTCGCTGCGTCGTCGAGCTCGACCCCCATCCATCCCAACCCCGAGCACACCCTCGCGCGGACCTCAGGCGCGTTCTCACCGATTCCGCCAGCGAACACGATCGCGTCTGCCCCGTCGAGCGCCGCGAGATACGAGCCGATGTACTTCCGCGCGCGATAGCAGAAGATCTCGATCGCGAGACGCGCGCGACGGTCCGCGTTCTCCTGCGCCTCGGCGAGCAGCTCGCGCATGTCGTTCGTCAGCCCCGACAGGCCGAGCAGCCCCGATTGCTTGTTGAGCAGGTTGTCCACGTCCGATGGCGACCACCCCTCCTTCACCCCGAGGTACTCGAGTACGGCGGGGTCGAGATCTCCCGAGCGCGTCCCCATCACGAGCCCCTCGAGCGGGGTGAACCCCATGGAGGTATCCACCGAGTTACCGCCCGCGATCGCGCACGCGGAGCACCCGTTGCCAAGGTGCAGCGTGATGATGCGCGTGCGTTCACGCGGAACGCCCGTGAGCTCACGCCATCGGTACGCGACGTAGCGGTGCGACGTCCCATGAAAGCCGTACCGGCGAACCTTGTGACGGCGGTAGAGCTGATAGGGAATCGCGTACAGATACGCGTGCTCGGGGATCGTCTGGTGAAACGCGGTATCGAACACGGCGACGTGCGGCACCTCCGCGCCGAGGACCGCGCGCACGGCCGCGATCCCCTTGAGGTTGTGCGGGTTGTGGAGCGGCGCGAGGTCGATCATCTCGTCGATCTCGCGGAGCACGGTGTCGTCGATGCGCACGGAGCGCGTGAACTGCTCGCCGCCGTGGACGACGCGATGCCCGACCGCGTCGATCTCGCGGACGGCGCCGATGACCGGTCCGGACTCGGGCGACGCGAGCCAGCTGACGACGTATTCGACCGCCGCGCGCAGATCACGCAGCGAGGCGGTGTCGCGCACCACGTCACCCTTCGTTGTCCGGAGCGTGAGCACCGCCTCGCCGCCGATCCGCTCGATGACGCCGCGCGCGAGTTTCTCGTCCGTGTGGTTCGCCATGCGGTCGGCATCCGTGCGAACGAGCTGGAACTTGAGCGTCGAGGAGCCCGCGTTGATGACGAGAACGTTCATGGAATCACTCCCCGACGTTCATGATGGAGCCTCTCCGGCGAGAATCGTGGCCAGCACCGCCGCGTCGATGTTCCCGCCGGACACGATGCATACCACGTTGCCATGAAGGCGATGCGTGATGGCGGCCGCGAGCGGCGCGGCACCAGCGCCCTCCGCAACCACGCGCGCGCGCTCGGCAAGCAGGCGCACGGCGGCGGCGATCTGATCGACGCTCACGACCAGCGCGCCATCCAGCAACTGGCGTGCGAGGGGCCACATCTCTGCGAGTACGGTGCGGGCACCGATGCCGTCGACGAAGGTGCGTGTGTAATCCACCTCTCGCGGCGCGCCGGCATCGAGCGCCGCCGACAGGGGTGCGGCGGTCGCCACCTCGCACGCGATGACCTTCACGCCCGGCCGCACGGCGCGAACGGCCGTCGCGATCCCGCAGCTCAACCCGCCGCCGCCGAAGGGC
>DAINRQ010000004.1:124817-126107 GCA_036741775.1 Gemmatimonadaceae bacterium
ACCTCGAGCCTAACGACCGGTGTGCGGGTGACGATTCCGGCAAGCCGATCGCGCGCGGCCCGGACGTCGGCAATGGTGACGTCGTCAGGCGTGGGCATCGCGGCGGCCGCCGAGCTCCACCCAGGTGCCGGCGCCCGTCGCGACGGCACGCGTGTAGATCCGATGTGCGGCGGCCACGTCCTCGATCGCGAGCCCGAGCGACTTGAACACCGTGACCTCCGCGTCCGACCGGCGGCCGCGCGCTGCCGAACCATCGACGAGCAGCTCACCGATCTCGGCCACGATGTGGTCGTTGCCAATAGCGCCCTCGCGCTTCGGCACGAGGAAGTCCCCCGCTTCGTTCAGCGCGGACTCGCGTCGGTCCACGAACAGACGCGACCGCACGACGGCGGCCGTGTCGAGCTCGCGCGCGGTCGGGAGGCTCGCGCCGACGGCGTTCACGTGCGTGCCCGGCGACAGCCAGTCACCGAACAGGACCGGCTCTCGCGATGATGTGACCGTGCAGATGATGTCCGCGCCTTCGGCCGCCGCGCGGGCGGTCGGAGACACGACGACCCGTGTCCCGCTCGCGGCGGCCTGTTCCGCAAATCGCTCCGCGCGCGTGCCCGAGCGGCTCCACACACGGACTTCGCCGATCGGGCGTACTGCACGGATCGCCTCGAGGTGCGTCGCCGCCTGGACTCCGGCGCCGAGGAGCGCGAGCACGCGTGACTCCGGACGCGAGAGCACCCGCGTCGCGACCGCCGACACCGCCGCCGTGCGTAGCGCGGTGATCGTACTCGCGTCGAGGATCGCGAGTAGACGGCCGAACTCGGTGTCGAATAGCAGGACGACGCCCTGATGCGAGTCGTACGGCGTGGTGTCGTTCCCCGGGACGACGGTGATGACCTTCGCGCCCAGGGCCGCCGGTGCGTCGAGCGCCGCGGGCATCAGCGCGAAGGCGTTGCGGCCGTCCGGGAGCCGAACGACCTGCCGGAGCGGGAGGACCGCGCCACCGCGCGCGAGCGACGCCAGCGCGTCCGCCATGGCGCCGATGCACTCGGTCATCGGCAGGAGCGCGACGACCTCGCGATGCCCGACGAGCAGCGTGGCGAACGCGTTAGGTGCGCTAGTCACGTGGTGCTCAGAGCGAGCGCGCGCCGGCCATGAGCAGGCCGCGAAGCATCTCGATCGCTTCGCCGGCGCTCATGGCGACCCGCACGCTCTCACCATCGAGCGTACGAAAGAACTTCGAGGTCACCTCATCCGCCCGGAGCAGGATGACCGGCTTCTTCGCGCGAACGGCGAGGG
>DAINRQ010000005.1:0-16952 GCA_036741775.1 Gemmatimonadaceae bacterium
CCGGCCGGGTCAACGGACCGAACCCGACGAGCGCCGAGTCGCCGCCATGGGTGAAGCTCACGCTCGATGGCGTAACGGTCGGCGAGGGCAGGGCCAAGCTGGGCGAGCGCGTCCATGAGAACGGATTCAGACGGTGGGACAACGTTGCGCGTACGATGCGACGCTAGCGACGCGCCGACTAGTGATCAGTCACGGAGGATCTGATGGGTGCCCGTCGAGGTCCGATTAGGCGATCGACGGGCCGACCTCTCTCGGGATCGACGGGCCGGCCTCGCAATGGCCGCGTAGGGCTCCGCTCACCGAGTAGCGTGGTCGGCAGGGGATACGGATCGGGCGGATGAGACGGATCACCGCGGATCGCTCCGCGAGGGAGAGCGGCTCTCGCAATGACCTAGAGATGATCGGAACAGCTCCCATGGACGGTGGCGTCCCGGGCAACCGTTCCCCTCCAATCTCAGGCCGATTGCGAAACCAACCGCGCTGCCGCCCGAGTCATCTTCGTCATCCTGTTAATCCTGTCCATCCCCCTCCTGCCGTTTCCACGCCTGGACCGGTCGAGACGCGGACTCGGGCGATGCGGCTCGGATGACGAAGATGTCCTGTAGGGTACGCGATGGCGCTTGACGGCTCACGTCGCCGACGCGACGGTTGAGCCATGTTGGTCGACGCCGTCATCCTCGGCGGCGGTCCCGCCGGGGCGGCCGCGGCCCGATTGCTTGCCTCCTGGGGCCATACGGTCGTGGTGCTCGCGCGCACACCCGCACGCCCGGCACTGGCCGAGTCGCTGCCACCCAGCGTGGGCAAGCTGCTCGATCGCATTGGCGTTCGCGCCGCGGTCGACGCGGCCGGCTTTGTTCGCGCCACCGGGAACACGGTCTGGTGGGGCACGCGTGACCCGCGGGTCGAGCGATTCGGTGGTCAGGCCACGGGCTGGCAGGTAGCGCGCGACGTCTTCGACCGGGTCATGCTGGCCGAGGCCGAAGCGCGCGGCGCGCGCGTCGTTCGCCGCGCCGTCGTTCGCGGCGTTAGGCACGGCGAGGGTGGCGAAGGGAGCCACGCCGTCGACTACCAGGTTGGCGCGCGGCCGCTGTCGATCGGGGGCCGCTGGGTTCTCGATTGCACGGGGCGAGCTGGACTGATCGCTCGTCAAGGCTGGCGGCGCCCCGACCCGGCGGGGCGGACGCTCGCTGTGGTCGGCGTGTGGGAGCGGCGCGGCGGTTGGTCGATGCTCCCCGACCCCACGCACACGCTTGTCGAGAGCTACGATGGCGGATGGGCGTGGTCGGTGCCGGCGTCTGCCACTCGTCGATACGTGACCGTCATGGTCGACCCGGCGCTCACTCCGGTGCGAACGCCGGACGGGTCGGCCGGGCTCGCAACCATCTATAGGGGCGAGCTGGCCAGGGCGACGCAGCTCGCCGAGCTGACCTGGGCCGGGCGTGCCCGACTCACGAAGCCGCCGTTCGCGCGCGACGCGTCGTCCTACTCCTCCGCGCGGTTCGGCGACGACGGCGTGCTCCTCGTCGGGGACGCGGGGTCGTTCGTCGATCCGTTGTCGTCGTTCGGGATCAAGAAAGCGTTGTCGTCGGCATGGCTGGCGTCGGTGGTGGTTCACACCGCGCTCGGGGACGAGGGGATGCGCGGGCACGCCGTGGAGCTGTTCGAGCGACGCGAGCAGGCGATGGCCGAGGCCCTCCGGCGCAGATTCGCCGAGCTGTCGCGCGATGCCGCCGGCGCCCAGCCGGCAGAGACGGACTTCTGGCGGACGCGTGCCGGGACAGAGGTGGCGGACGATGGCGAGCCGGACGTCGCCGCACTGCGGCAGGATCCGGACGTGGTGGCCGCGTTCAACGACATGCGTCAGAGGTCGTCCATCGCGTTGCGGCCATCCGCCCAGCTGCGGCGCGCGGAGCGGCCGACGGTTCGCGCCGATCGCGTTACCCTCGAGGAGCATCTGGTCGTTCCGGCGTTTCGCGATGGTGTGCGATACCTCCGCAGCGTCGACCTCGTGCAGATCGTCGCGCTCGCGCCGGACCACGATCAGGTCCCCGAACTCTACGCCGCCTACACGCGAGCCGCCGGGCCGGCCGCGCTCCCAGACTTCCTCGGCGCACTGTCGGTGCTCGTGGGGAAGCGGATGCTCGATCTTGCTTGACGGCGTTCGGTGCGATCCGTATAACTCTCGACCTTCTCGCGGCGCGATGTGACGAAGCGAAGGAGGTCGTCGACGACAAGGCAGAGGTCATGAGTCGCTCCCTATCGCTCGTCTTGTTGTGCGCGCTCACCACTGGCGCATCCGCGCAGGCGACACCCGCTGCGGGACCTGTGCCGCCGGGTCAACGGGCCGAGCCCGCGCGCAAGGACACGACGCCCGGGTTCGTGATCCGCGATCAAGCTGTCATCGCGAACTGCGCCGGGTGCCACGTGCGTGATTCCGCCGGGCACATGGAACGCCTCTCCTACATGCGCAAGACTCCCGAAGGGTGGGAGAGCTCCATCCGGCGCATGGTCGTGCTGCAGGACGTGCGTCTCGATCCGGCCGCCGCGCGCGCGATCAACAAGTACTTCTCCAATCACCAGGGCCTCGCGCCTGCCGAAGCCACGCCGGCTCGGTTCGAGGCCGAGCGGCGGATGATCGACCATCAGTATACCGCCGATGCGCGGACGGAGCGGACGTGCCGCGCCTGCCACTCGTTAGGGCGAGTGATGTCGCAGCGGCGCACGCGGGATGAGTGGGAGCTGTTGCTGGCGACGCATCGCGCGTATTACCCGCTGGTCGATTTCCAGGCGTTCCGTCGTGGCGGTCCGCCGCCGCCGGACAGTGCGGGCGCACCGCACCCGATGGACATCGCGGTGACGCACCTCGCGCGCGCGTTCCCGTTGCGCACGCCGGACTGGGCGGCGTGGTCGGCGACCATGCGTCCGCCGCGGATCGAGGGAGAATGGGTTCTCGCCGGGAGCGAGCCTGGACGCGGTCCGTTCTCGGGCCGGCTCACGGTCACCAGGTCGGCAACCGCCGACGATGAGTTCACGACGCGCGCGACCTATCAGTACGCCAGGGGCGGGACGGTGGTCACGCGTGAAGGGCGCGCGATCGTGTATACCGGGTTCCAGTGGCGCGGTCGCTCGAACGAGTCCGGCGCGCCGGCGGACAGCGCGTGGCGCGAGGTGATGTTCGTGGAGCCGGGGTGGCAGGAGATGTCGGGGCGGTGGTTCAAGGGTGGCTACGACGAGTTCGGCATGGATGTCTCGCTCAGGAGACTCTCCGCCGGTCCGGTGCTGGCCTCGGTGTATCCGCGCGCGTTGCGCGCCGGCGCGCGGAACCAGCAGGTGACGGTGACCGGCGCGAACCTGCCGCGTGAGACGCAAGCTCAAGCGGTGGACTTCGGGCCCGGCGTTCGGGTCGAGCAGATCGTACGCGCGGATCCCGACTCGCTGGTCGTTCGAGTCGCTGTCGATTCGGCGGCGTCCGTGGGCGCACGCGACCTCTTTCTCGCCGGCGCGGCGCTGCGGGGTGCTGCCATCGTCTACGACAAGGTGGCGCGCATCAAGGTGACGCCGCTCGCGGGGATGGCACGAGTCGGTGGCGCCGCCTACCCCAAGCAGTATCAGCAATTCGAAGCAATCGCCTATCACAACGGCGCGGACGCCAAACCGGATACCGAGGACGACATCGAGATCGGACCGGTGGACGTGGCCTGGGGCCTCGAGGAGTACGGGGTGACCTTCGACGACGACGACGTGAAGTTCGTCGGTCGCATCGACCAGCGCGGCCTCTTTACCCCGAACCTCGACGGTCCGAACCGGCAGCGCAGCGGGAACCGGAACAACATCGGTGACGTGTGGGTGGTCGCGACGTATCAGCCTGACGAGAACGGGAATGGCGCGCGGCCGCTCAAGGCGCGCGCGCATCTGCTCGTCACGGTTCCTCTCTACCTGCGGTGGGAGCCGTGGAAGGGCGAGCCATGACGTTACTGCGGCGCGGGGAGTACCACGCGTTCGAGGCCGACGGCGCCCCGTATGTGTACCTCGTGCCGTCGGCGGCCGTCTTCAAGCTGGATGACGCATCGACGGCGGTCCTCGACGCGCTCGGCGACCAGGACGTGGAGCCTAACGATCTCCTGCGCGGCCTCAGTGACCGATTTCCGGTCGCGGACGTGCGGGCGTCGGTCGAGGACCTTCTCAACGTGCGCGCCGTGCGGCTCGTCGAACGGCCGGTGGAACCGCCGGTGGCATCGCCCCCGCGCAAGCGGATCCCGCTCACGACGCTCGTACTCAACGTGACGAGCAAGTGCAATCTGTCGTGCACGTACTGTTACGAGTACGGCGAGGACAAGATCGTCGAGGCGTCGCGAAAACCGCGGTTCATGAACGAGGAGACGGCGCGGCAGAGCGTCGATTTCATGTTCGCCGAGGCGGGCGATTCGCCCACCGTGCACCTGACGTTCTTCGGGGGCGAGACGCTCCTCAACTTCAAGGTGCTCCGCTCCGCCCTCGCGTACGCGCGGGAGCGCGCAGAGTCGTTAGGCAAGACGGTGGATGCGAGCCTGACGACGAACGCGACGCTGCTCCGCGAGGAGATCATCGACTGGATCGTCGAGAACGATGTCGGTGTCACGGTATCGATGGACGGCGGCAAGGAGCAGCAGGACAAGTTCCGCGTCTTCAGTAACGGGATGGGGAGCTACGACATGGTGCTCCCCAACATCCGGATGCTGCTCGAGCGCCATCGCCGCCGTCCGGTGGGCGCTCGCGTCACGCTCACGAAGCAGAACCTCGACGTCGAGGGGATTTACCGCCATCTCCGCGACGAGCTCGGGTTCTGGGAGGTCGGGTTCGCACCGGTGACGACGTCGTGGCAGCGCGACTACGCGATCCAGGAGGACGGCTTCGAGGCGATGCTCGGCCAGTTCCAGCGGCTCGCGCACGAGTTCCTCCAGTACGCGCTGGGCGGGCGGCACCACGGATTCTCGAACGTGCGTGACACGCTCGAGGAGATCCACAAGGGAATGAGCAAGGCCTATCCGTGTGGCGCCGGGCTCGGGCTCATGGGCGTGGCGACAGACGGGGACGTGGCACTCTGTCACCGCTTCGCGGGGTCCGATAGCCATCGCATCGGGTCGGTCACCGAGGGGATCGACAGAACGAAGCAGGACGATTTCCTCACGCGCCATCACATCGCGAACAAGACGGACTGCTCGACCTGCTGGGCGCGCCCGTTGTGTGCCGGGGGATGCTATCACGAGGCGCACACGCGGTACGGCTCGACGGAGCGCCCGAACCTGCATTACTGCGAGTGGATCCGGCGCTGGACCGACACCTGCCTGCGCGTCTACGGGACGCTGGCGGAGCGGAAGCCGGAGTATCTGCGGCAGTTCGATGCCTGACGACTTGGAGAGCACCACGTGCGACACCTGACGCCGATCAATCGCAAGGCCCGGCACATTGCGGAGACGACCGAGCAGGACGTCGTCGCGCTGCAGGGAGGCACCGGCGGTCCGCCGACACCAACGGGCCCACACATCCCGCTCGGCTGCTCGTTCGTGTTCTCGCCGGGGTGGGAAACCGATTCGAGTGGTGGAACGGCGGGGCTCTGCCAGCCGGTGGAGCGCGACCTGTTCGACTGCCACATCACGTGCTTCTGGCCAGCGCACGTCCCGGACCTGTACAACTACGCGCCCGACTGGACGGCGAAGTGTGCGTCGGCCCAGAAGGATTGGCGAAAGATCGACCTCATCTTTCCATGACGGCGTACCGCGTAAACGGCGCAAGACCTGTTAGGGGCGCAAGGCCCTGCGTAGTTCGCGCTTTTCGCTCTTTAGCTCCCTGCGTCGTTCTTGGGATGATGCTGGTGCCCGCAGCGGAGTCCGGCGGTCAGAGCGGGGGGAACGGGACGATCTACGTCGGCACGTACAACAAGACCATCCTCGTCGTCAACGAGTCGAACCTCAGGGTCGTCGACTCGATCCCCGTATCGGTCGGGATCCCGACGAGCATGATTCTCTCCGCGGATCGCAAACGCTTCTACGTGCTCGACCCGCAATTCGAGAACGTCGAGGTCATCGACATCGCCACGCGGAAGGCCGTCGACAAGTTCACTCTCTCGTCAGGCAACACGCGTGTGCGCTTGTGGGGCATCAACGTCGATCCGCGCGAGCGGTTCGCCGTGGTGCTCGTCAAGACGTATACGAAGAAGCTCGACCGGTTCGAGGTCGGGAAGCCGACGCTGCTCCGCTACGATCTGGCGAAGAAGACTGTCACCGACACCATCCCGTGGCCCAAGGGCGAGGAGCGAGACGGAGCGCAGATCATCTTCTCCCCCGATGGGGAGCTCATGTACTTCTTCACGACGGACGACGTCCTCGTGTACAGCACCGATTCGCTGAAGCAGGTCGATCGGTGGGAGTACTCACGGACGTTGTTCGAGGAAGGGCTCGGACGACTCAACTTCTTCTTCCCGAATGACATCTACGAGGAGCCCGGCTTCTACACGGGACTCTTCCGGATCACCGACCCGGTGAACCGTCGCACGCTCATGGGTGTCGCGCGAGTGGATCTCGTGAAGCGCACCGTGGACTTCTACACGTTGGGTCCCAGCGAACCGGTGAACTTCCGTCTCGCGCCGGGGCGGCGGCGCGCCTACGGGCTTCGCCAGCAGGTTGGCCGGTACGAGTTCTGGACGTTCGACCTCGACGGCAGGCGGGTCGCGCAGCGGACGGAGTTCCGCGGCCGTCCGCGCATGGGGCTCACGCCGAGCACGAATGGACGGCAACTCTACATCCACACGGCCGGCCCCACGATCGACGTCTACGACGCGAACACCTTCCGTCATCAGCGCACGGTCGATCTCGGGGCCGATATGACGGGCCTCGTCATCATCCCGGCAGCACCAGCGGCGCGCCAGGCCAATGCCGGGCGGTGAAACCCGCACGAATCGGGGTCAGATTCGAATAACATCGTATTCCCGCGGTCGCGCGCGAATGATGTTATTCGAATCTGACCCCGATTCTGGGGCCCGACGTGATGATCGACGCTGACCTGCGTCGCCTGGTCGGGTACGTCGCCCCGTACTGGCGGCGACTCGTGCTCGTGCTCGCCCTGTCGCTGGTCAGCACCGGGCTGTCGCTCCTCCTGCCGTATCTCGTGCGAGCGCTCGTCGACCGCGCGCTCCTCGGACGCGATTCCGCGGCGCTCGTGCGCATCGTGCTCGCGTTCGCCGGGCTCACGCTCACGAGCTTCGCGCTCAACGTCGTGAGTGGGCTTCGGTACACGCGCGTGTCGGCGGATATCCTCTTCGACATGCGGCTCGCACTGTTCCGGCATCTGCAGCGGCTGTCGCCGCGATTCTACGCCGCAATGCCGCTCGGGCAGATCGCGTCGCGCATCAACAGCGACATCGGCGAGATTCAGCGCGTCGCCGCGGAAATCGCGCTCGCGTGGATAGGCAACGTCGTCTTCCTCGCCGGCGCGGTCGCGATTCTCATCTACCTCGATCCGCTGTTGTTCGCGGTGAGTCTCGCCGTGCTGCCGCTGTCACTGTTCGCGCTCATCCGGTACCGGCGCAAGCTCGAGACCTCCATCGCCGGCGTGCGCGACCGGAGTGCCGACATCGGGACGTTCCTGATCGAAGCGCTCCAGGGGATGCGCCTCGTCGTGTCGCATAACGCGCAGGAGCGGGAAGCAGCGCGATTCCGCGAAAGGAACGACGGGTTCGTGGACGCGCTGATGCGCATGCGGCGGCTCACGTACCTTTCGGGAGGCGTACCGGGGCTGCTGCTCGCCGCGGGCAGTGGGCTGGTCTTTCTCGTCGGTGGTTGGCGTGTCATCGACGGCACGATCACCATGGGCACGCTCGTCGCGTTCGTCGCGTACCAGATGCGACTCCTCGGCCCAGTGCAGGGGCTCATGGGGCTGTACGCGAGCGTCGCGACCGCCCGCGTATCGCTCAGGCGCGTCCACGAGATTCTCGATACGCCGCCCGAGGTCACTGAAGCCGAGCACGCGATACCCCTTCCGTCGGCGCGAGGAGAAATCGACCTCGAGGGCGTCACCTTCACGTTCGGGCGTGGTGCGCCGGTGCTGGACGGCGTTCACTTGACGGTCGCTGCCGGCCAGCGGGTCGCGATCGTTGGCGCGAGCGGGGGCGGAAAGTCGACGATCGCCGATCTACTCGTCAGGCAGCTCGATCCGTCGGGCGGCCGGATCCTGCTCGATGGTCACGACCTCCGCGACCTGAAGCTGGCGGATCTCCGACGCCAGGTCGTCGTCGTGGACCAGGACCCGTTCATCTTCAACACGACGGTCGCCGAGAACATCCGGTATGCGCGGCCCGACGCATCCGCTGCGGACGTGATCGCCGCGGCACGCTCGGCCGGCCTCGGCGAGCTGCTCGACCGCTTGCCACAGGGGATCGATACGCCTGTTGGCGAACGCGGGCGCGCCCTCTCGGCGGGCGAGCGGCAGCGCGTGGCGATCGCGCGCGCGTTCCTCGCCGACCCGGCGGTGCTCGTGCTCGACGAAGCGACCGGCGCCGTGGACCCCGCGATGGAGGCGCAGGTCATGGCCGGATACGAGGCCGTGATGCGTGGACGGACGACGATTGTCATCTCGCACCGCCTCGAGCCCGCGCGCCGGGCGGATCGCGTCGTGGTGCTGGAGAAGGGGCAGATCGTCGAGGAAGGTCCGGCGGACACGCTCGTCGCACGTGGAGGCGCGTTCGCCGGGCTGTTCGGGGTGTTACAGCCGGCGGGGTGAGCACCGCGCGGTATACCCTGGAGGATCCGCCGTTCGCGGGCCTAACGGGTGCCGGCGTGCGGGTCGCGGTGATCGATAGCGGGATCCATCCGGCCAACCCACACATCGGTGCCCCCGTCTCGGGCGTCCGCATTCACCCCGATGGGAACATCGACGGGGACTTCGTCGATCGCATCGGACACGGGACGGCGGTTACCGCGGCGATTCTCGAGAAGGCGCCCGGGATCGAGCTCGTGGCCGTGCGGGTGTTCGACCGGACGCTTGCGACGAGCGCCGACGTGCTTTCGCAGGCGATCTCGTGGGCCGCGGCGAACGGAGCGCGACTCATCAACCTCAGCCTCGGCACGTCGAACCCGAATCGGGCAGCGGTGCTCGGCCAAGCCGTGGGCGAAGCCTGCGCGGCGGGTGCGATCGTTGTCGCGGCACGCGAGTCGGGCGGTGTGACGTGGCTCCCCGGTTCGCTGCCTGACGTTGCCGGCGTCACGCTCGATGCCTCCTGTGACCGGAACGAGCTGCGGATGACGTTCGATGCCGGGCATCCGCACGTGTGGTTCACCGCGTCCGGATACCCACGGCCGATTCCCGGCGTGCCGGTAGAGCGGAATCTGTCGGGGATTTCCTTCGCCGTGGCGAACGTGACGGGTTTTCTAGCGCGGGTGCTCGAAGCGGCTCCCAACGCGCTCGACGTGACGGAGCTCGGCCGTGTGCTCCAGTCGACGCGGGAGTGAACGTGCGTACCGACGTCGCGGCTACGTCGATTGCTTCGCCGTGGCATCACCCGGCAGAACGTGCCCGGCCAGAGACGCCTACCGAGTGAGCACCACGGCGCTACAACGCGTCGATCATCAGCGCGACACCCGAACGACCTCGAACTCCACGTCGGGATAGCCCGTGGCGTCGAACCGCGCGTTCACGACGTACAGCGAGCTCCCGAATGCGGCGACGGTCGACGGGAACCGGAATGCAGGATCGGAGATCACCCGATCAATGACCCCTCGCGTGAATCCGTCGCTCAAACGCACCACGGCGATCTGATTGAAGCCTCCTTGAACGACGTACAGTGTGTTGCCGACGAGCAGGATTCCATCGCCGCCGACGAGCGAGCCACCGCCGAGGTCGATCTCGCCTGCCACACCGGTCCGGGTGTCTACGAGGTAGAGTTTCCCCGTTGTCGTGTTCACGACGATGACGTGCCGTTCGTCAGGCGTGACGGCGATCCCGTTTGCATTCCCGGCGACGAGTGATCCGGGCTCGTGCTGGTACGCACCGGTCAGAGGAATCACCTCGATCGTCCCGCCTGTTGCGAGCGCATCACCCGGCGCAAATCGCAGCCGGTAGATCGCTGGCCGGTAGGAATCCGTGAAGTACGCGCCGTCCCGAGTGAGCATCACGTCGTTCACGAGCGTCGGGCCTTCGGATGGATTGCCAAGCTGGTACGTCGCGAGAGCTGCACCCGTGGTTGCGTCGTAGATGTAGGCCTGACCCGTCGTACCCCCGGCCACGATCAGCCAATCGTTCCGGCGATGGTACTTGAGGCCAGCGTGCTCCCGGCCGGCTTGCGGGGAGACGATCAACGAGCCCGCTCCCGTGCGCGCGTCACCCCGAAACACGGCGCTCGTGAAGATCGAGCCGACGTAGAACGTCGAGCCCCTGCCGAACGCGATCCCTTCTGGCGAAAATCCGGTGGGGAGAGGAATGACGTCAGGGAACGGTTTGGCGACGGCAAGGGAAGTGGAAGTCGCCGCAATCGGCCTAGCCACGGTCGGAGTGTCCTGGCCGCAGGCGAGTGTGAGCGAGAGGATCGCAGGTATCGAATAGACGCGCATCGGTTTCTCCCCGGCGTGGGTTGAATCGGAAGGGTGGACGGCGCGACGCGGTTCCCGATTGCCGGCGTTGTGACCCATGAGTAGGTTCGACGGCCGAGCCGGTCGTCGCCCAGGCATACGCGCAGAACCCGCGCGAATCCCGACATCCTTTTCGGTCGGCGGCGCCCACGGGCGATCCGGAAGGCCACGGTGCCGCGGAGAGGACATATGGAAGCGGCCGCGCAGCATGCGATCACGGAGGCGCTGGGCGAAGTGCGCGACGGCGTGCCGGGCGCCATGGACCGTCTCGTCCCCCTCGTGTACGCCGACCTTTCCCGTATCGCGCACCGGCAACTGGGTCTGGAGGTGGCAGGGCACACGCTCTCGACGACGGCGCTGGTCCACGAGGCGTATCTCCGACTGGTGGATCAGACACGCGCTCGATGGGAAGACCGAGTGCAGTTCTTCGCCGTGGCAGCGCACGTGATGCGACGGGTGCTCATCGATCACGCGCGGCGATATCGGGCAGTACGCCGCGGCGGCGCACAGCCGCGTCCCGTTTCGCTGGACGCGATCGACTCGGCGGACGCTGCCAGTCTCGCCGCCGGAGAGCGCGCCGAGGTACTCCTGGCGCTGGATGACGCCCTCGAGCGGCTCGCAGTCCTCGATGGGCGTCAGGCGCGCATCGTCGAGTGTCGGTTCTTCGGAGGTCTGACGACGGAGGAAACTGCCCAGGCGCTCGGCGTCACCACGCGCACCGTGGAGCGCGACTGGGTCAAGGCTCGTGGCTGGTTGTATCAGGAGCTGCGCGATGACGCCGGGTGAAGGGCCGAACGACTTCGCGCGCGCCCAATCCAAGGCCACGTCCGGAGCGTCATCGCCCACCGCCGAGCGATGGCGGGTAATTCAGAGCGTCGTGGACGGTGCGCTCGACCGCCCGCCCGCCGAGCGCACCGCCTATCTGTCGCAGGCGTGCGGCTCGGACGCGGCGCTGTACGCGAGCGCGTCTCGGCTGCTCGACGCGTGCGACCGCGCCGCACGGCTCGACACCGTTTTCGGCGGACGCGCGGCCGATTTCGCCGCGCCGATGCTCGCCGAGCTCGCCGGGCGAGAGGCGCCGCGCACTCCGACACAGCGCGCCGACCTCGCTGACGCGCTTCGGAGCGCCTTGTCGCCCCACTACGCCGTCGAGCGTGAGCTTGGGCGCGGCGGGATGGCCACGGTTTACCTGGCGCGTGACCTCCGCCACGATCGGACCGTCGCCGTGAAGGTTCTCGACCGGAACGTCGCCGTCGCAGGTGCCGAGCGCTTCCTCCATGAGATCCGCATCGCGGCTCGGCTGACACACCCCCACGTGCTCGGCGTCCACGACTCGGGTGATGCGAACGGCCTGCTGTATTACGTGATGCCGTACGTGGACGGCGAAACGCTGCGCGCGCGCCTGGCGCGCGAGGGCGCGCTGCCGGTGGCGGACGGGACCCGCATCATCCGCGAGCTGGCCGACGCGCTGGCGTACGCGCACGGTCGAGGCGTGATGCACCGCGACCTCAAGCCGGAGAACGTGCTTCTCTCGGGCGGGCACGCGGTCGTCGCTGACTTCGGCATCGCCAAGGCGATCGCGGCCGCGACGCAGGATGGTACCGGGTCGAGTGCCGGGCTCACCTCGGCCGGCGTGGCGCTCGGCACGCCCGCGTACATGGCGCCCGAGCAGGCGATCGGCGACCCGGCCATCGACCATCGCGCGGATCTGTATGCGTTAGGCGTCGTCGCGTACGAGATGCTCGCTGGCACTCACCCATTCGGCGGCCGCGCGCCGCAGGCGCTCGTCGCCGCACACCTCACTGAGTCGCCCGTGCCGCTCGAGGAGCGACGACGTGATTTAGCGCCCCGGCTCGTCGCCCTCGTGATGCGCTTGCTGGCAAAGCACCCGTCTCATCGGCCACAGAACGCCGAGGAGGTGCTTCGTGCCCTCGACGGTATTTCCGGGCCGACACTCGAGCCGGTACCGGCGGACACCGCCGCCAAGGTCCCGACGAAGCGCGCGCGCGGCGTCACCGCTGGGGTAGCGGCGGCGCTACTCCTGGTCGCTGGCGCCGTTGGTTACGTCGCCTGGTTCGGTGGCTCGGGGCGCGGGTCACCCGGGGAGGCCTCCCCGCGCGCGAGCACCGCCGGCGGTCCGGTTGCCATACGAACGCTCGCCGTGCTTCCGTTCGAGAACACCGGTGGTGTCGCCACCGACGATTACTTCAGCGACGGGATGACCGACGAGCTGGCTCACGCGCTGGCGCGGATCCCGGGGTTGCGGCTCGCTGGGCGCACGTCCAGTTACACGTTCAAGGGGAAGAACGCGCCAGCGCAGGAGATCGGGCGCGCTCTGGGCGTTGACGCCATTGTGAACGGCACGGTCCGGCGCGCGGGCGATCGGCTGCGCCTAACGGCGCAGCTCGTGAGTACGAGCGACGGGACCGTGTTGCGGGACAGCATCTTCGAGGGTGGCTCGGGCGACGTCTTCGCCGTGCAGGATGAGCTCACGAGAGCCATCGTCGCCGCGCTCGCGCCGGCGCTCGGTGACCGCGCCTCGCGCGCGGTGACGGCCGACGCGACTCGCGGAACGACCGAGCAGGAGGCATACGACCTGTACCTGAAGGGGCGGTACCACTTTCTCGCGCGCGGGGCGGAGAATATGCCGCGCGCCATCGCGTATTTCCGAGAGGCCGTGCGCCGCGACCCGGAGTTCGCGCGAGCCCATGCAGGGCTCGCGCTCGCCTACGGGATCCTCCCCGTTTACGTCCCCGACCCGGCCGACTCGACGACCGCTCTGATGTCCGCAAGCGCGGAGCGCGCGGTAGCCCTCGACTCGACGCTGGCCGACGCGCAGGTCGCGTTGGCCCTCGCGCTCGAGGCCCAGCTACGTCTCGCCGAGGCGGAGCGGCGCTATCGGATTGCCCTCACGCTGGAGCCGTCCAACGCCACTGCACACCACGTGTTCGGCTTCCTGCTCCATTCGATTGGGCGCACCGACGAGGCAGTCCTCCATTTGCAGCAGGCGGCGCGGCTCGATCCCCTGGCCAAGTCCGCAGGCGCATCGGCCGCGGCGGCGCTCGTCGCTGCGCGGCGGTTCCCCGAGGCATTGGTCGAGGCACATCGTGTGCTGGCACTGGACTCGACGTTCTCGCTCTCGATTCTCTCGCTCGGTGTTGCTCAAGCGTTCGGCGGACAAACAGACAGCGCGGTGCGCACGCTCGAACGCGGTGTGCAGCTACACCCCGACTTGTTAGGCCAGCACGCCATCCTCGTCTATGCATACGCCGCCAGCGGGCGGTGGGCGGATGCCGAGCGGGTCCGCACACAGCTCCGGCGCCAGGGCGGCAGCATCGATGGTGGCGTCGCCACCGCGCTCGCGGACCTGGTCTTTGGTGATCGCGAGCCGGCCCTGCGCCTGCTGGCGACGGAGTCTGGTCGGCGTCGCTGGTATGCGGGCGTCGGGTTCGGCTGCCATCCGATGCTCGACCCGCTCTGGGTCGACGCGCGGTTTCGCGCGGCTATGCGCGCATTCGGCGTAGAGCCCTGTCCGCTTGCCCGCCCGTGGCACCTCCCGCCGCGGGTCTGATCCCTTCGGCGGAACGTGGCTTGCGACGAACCCGGCCACACGTCGCGCTCGGGGTCGGCCCACCCGTCGAGGCAATTCGGCACCGACGCGCTCGGCTCGAAGGAGGAATCACATGGCACATCACGATCGCGACCGCGTCACCAATCGCACCGATGCCACTACGGGTGGCGCCCTCGTCCATACGAAGGACCTTGACGACTTCGAGCTACCGGAAGGTGGACCGGATCCGCGCGGCTGGGACGTTCGCGCGGCTGATGGAACGAAGATCGGCAAGGTCGAAGATCTGCTCTTCGATACAGGGGAGCGTCGAGTTCGTTACGTCGAAGTAGCGCTCGACCGTGCTCTGGCGAAGGATGCAGGGCGCGACTATGCCCTCGTTCCGATCGGGCAGGCTCGGCTGAATGATGACAGCGACGATGTCATCGTCGATCTGTCGGGCACCGACCTCGCCTCGGCGCCACGTTATGATCGAGAGCGGCTGTCGCGCGATTATGAGACCTCGTTGCAATCCTGGCTTCGAGAGCGCAGGCCGAACGTCGAGGCTGGCGAGCGCAGTCGTGCGGCGGCCGATCGTGACGTCGGGTTCTACGGGAGTCCGGAGTATGACGACCGGCGGTTCTTCTCGCGGAGCCGCCGCGGTGAGAGCGGCGCGGCGGATCGGGCACGATCCACGGGCATGGCCGACCGCGTGGGTGATGCGGTCGATAATGTGAAGGATCGCGTTGACGGAAACCCGGCATCGCGCCCTGGACCAGACCCGACGGACCGGCGCATCTAGATGACGTGATGCGGCGCGGAGTGCGCGGGGTGGTCTGCTCGATCGTCCGCCCTGCGCCTCGCGCGACCGCCCTCACGGCTCGACCGACTTCGAGTCGGCGCCCAACAGACCGCTCCAGTTGAGCACGAAGCGGATCTCGCGACCGACATTCGGGCTGCTCTTCACCATCACGAAGCGTCCATCGGGAAGCACGTCCCAGTTCGAGCCGTTGCTGAAATCGTACGCTGCCGAGAACAGTTGCTCGACGGGCGCCGCGAGCTCGAACGTGGGCCGGGTCCGGACCTTGACGCCCAGGATGGTGTTCCCGCTTCGAAAGAACAGCTCGCGGCCGTCGGCGGACCATCGCGGTTCCGCCCCGCCACCATTCGACACCGGAATCGGCGCCGATTTTCCTGAGTAGGGAAGGACGTACACCTCATCGATGCCGGTCGCGTCGGACGTGAACGCGACCCAGTTGCCATCGGGGGACAGGCTCGGCTCGCGCTCACGCGCGCGGCTGGTTGCGAGGTCGGTCGTGCTGTCCGTCTCGAGATCGAGGAGCAGGAGGTCCCAGTTCGACACCAGGAACAGCTGCTCGCCTTTCGCCCACCGCGGAGCGAGGACGGGGTCCCGGTTCGCACGAATGAGCCGGGGCTCGCCGCCCTCGGGCCAACGTGCCTCATAGACGCCGGGAGTATCCACTTCCAGCCTGTTGAACACGAGCCGCGTCCCGTCGCGTGACCAGCTCGCATAGAGGCTGTACCCGTCGGTCGTCAGCGGCGTCGTGCGCGCGCGCCGCAGATCCACGATCCAGATCTGGGGTGGTTGCGGATCGACGGTCACGGCGATGTACCGTCCGTCGGGGGATATGCTCGGGAAGCGGTAGCCTTGGGCCGATATTGCGAGGGGCGTCTCTCGTCCATAGCGGTCGACGATGACGAGCCGTCGCTCGAATCCCCCCGCGGCATACGCGAGAACGCCGGACTGCGAGACGCCGAAGGTCGTGCCGGAGCCGGCCCGGCGGAGCGCGTTGTTCACGAGCGGCGCCGGCGGTCCGGTGACCGCGAGCCGGTCGAGGTTGAATGGGACGGCCCGGACCTCTTCGAGGCCCGCATCGAAGACGATGTGACCGGTGGGGACGTAGTACGCTCGGCTCCCGCCGAAGAGGGGGCGGAAGGTGCCCGCGTGCAGGTCGACGACCCCCGTTAGGCCCGCCTGGTTCGGTCGGCCTCGCTCATCGGTCCACCCCACCGTTACGAGGGCGCTCTTCCCGCCGGGGAGGTGGCGCGGCCATCTGACGGGTGCGGGCACCGAGCGCGCCACCGCCGGTGAGGCCTGACCTTCCCTCGCGGCGATCGTTAGGCGCAGCGCCTCTGGTGTACCGCCCTCGGCGGCCACTCGCCAGAGCGTCGTGTCGTTGAGGCTGAACAGGATTGTGCCGTCGTCACCCCAGCTCCCGCCGTAGGAGGTTCCGGGGGCGTCGGCGATTTCGATCGGCACGCCGGCATCGACGCGGATCTTCTTGAGCTTGCCGTTCGCGAAAAACCCTATCCAGTTGCCGTCAGGTGAGAAGAACGGCTCGCGCGCGTCGCGCGTCCCGGCGAGCGCGCGTACTTCGAAGTCACCGAGCTTGCGGACATAGAGCTGTGACTCGGTGCCGTTCGCACCGACGTAGACCAGATGTGCTCCGCCGGGGGAGATCTCGATTACGGAGCGGGATGGTCCGACGGGGAGAACCTGATCGTTGGGAAGGGTGAAGGCGAGGCGCACGACGGGCGCCGTGGCGGGCGAACCGGCGGGTCGCGTCAATGCCCACACCGCGACGGCGGTGGCCACGGTCGCGACGACGGCCGACGCGGCGAAGCGACGCCGGTTCGCGGCCTCGCGCGCGCTCGCCGGAGCCGGCGGCCATCGGAACGTCTCGTCAGCAAGCGCCCTGGCAAACGCCGAGCCGGTGTCAAAACGGTCGGCTGGGACCTTCTCGAGCGCCTTCGTCACCGCGCCGGCGACGTGGGCCGGAACGGCC